>JANOCI010000110.1:0-4708 GCA_031412095.1 Allobosea sp. | reverse complement strand
ATTGGTAGACGCGCTGGACTCAAAATCCAGTTCCGAGAGGAGTGCCGGTTCGACCCCGGCCACCCGCACCACCTTCCTGATCGGCTTCGGCGGCCAACTTGGCCAAGCAAAGCGAGTGTTTGCAGCGACGGCGCATCCGGAAGGTGACGGAAGGCTCGCCCGAAGCCCTCGTCATGATCCGCGCCATAGCTCGGCGGCTCTAGCGTGATGGGCCTCCAGCCGTGCGCGCGCAGATATCGATGCATCGTGGTCGCCAGTATGCGCTCCGCTCACCGGGTCAGGCGGACCGCCCCGGCGGCGCTGGCGTCGAGCCCTCCCAGCATCCTGGCATGGCGGTGGAATTCCGGCTCACGCATGAGCGCCAGCAACGCTTGCACGCCAGGCTCGAAATAGGTCCGTCGGCGCATGGCGAGATCGAAATGCTCCCAGACCAGAGGTGCGAAGCCAAGGCCATGCGCACTGGCGACGGCGCTCGAAGCGACGCCGCAATCGGCTTCGCCCGCGCGAATGGCGAAGGCCACGTCATCGCCGGTCGCGAAAGCGGTCCGCAGCACGTTGACCTCCGCCGGCTGCAGGCCCGCGCTGGCCAGAAGCTTGGCCAGGAGCAATTGCGCGCCGGCCCCTGACTGCCGCGCCGCGATGCGAGCCTTGGCCGTGGCAGCGTCCGCCAGCGACGACAAGCCGAGGGGGTTGCCGGGGGCGACCAGAAGGCCGGCCTGACGTCTTGCGAATCCGATCACCACCGCATCGTGCAGGTTCTCGGCGGCCGCCACCGCTGCGAGATTGGCGTCGGCGTCATCAAGCGCATGCAGGTGGATCGCCGCGACTGCGATCTCGTTGCGCGAGAGCTTGCCGAGGCCAGCTTCCGACCCGATGCTCAATAGCGCCAGCCCGGAGGCAGAGTGCCGGACCGCCCATTCCAGCAGCGGATCATGACTCCCGCCGATGATGGGCGGGGCATCCTGCGCCACGAACCCGTGAGGCTTCGCCATTCCGGCTTCAATCCAGCGGTCCAGGGCCGCACGCGGAAAGAGCCACTTGCCCGTCACTTTCGAGCAGGGCACAGCGCCGTTCGCCACCAATTCGTAAAGCTTGCGCTCCTTGATATCCAGATAGGCGGCGGCTTGCTCGGTATTCATGTAAATCGGCATGTTCCTGCATGTTTCCAGCTGCATGAAATCCATCCTTGAATTCGAGTACAGAGAAAGCGTAGCTGTCGTCAACAGCACAGACGCATTGCAGGATCCATGGACGTTTCATCCGCCTTCGCGGCAGCGTTGTCGCTGATCGTGCACCTTGATCCGCAGTTCCTGCAGATCGTCGGGCTGTCCCTGCGAGTCACGCTGTCCGCGGTTCTGCTGGCCGCGCTCATCGGGCTGCCGCTCGGGGCCCTCCTGGCCGTCACGCGCTTTCCGGGACGCTCAGTGCTGATCGTGCTGGTGAACGGGCTGATGGGCCTGCCTCCCGTCGTGGCGGGCCTCATCGTGTTCCTCATGCTGTCGCGCTCGGGTCCGCTCGGCGCGCTGGGCTGGCTGTTCTCGCCAACGGCCATGGTCATCGCGCAGACGCTGCTTGTGCTGCCGATCATCGTCGCGCTGACCCGGGGGGCCGTCGAGGAGCTCTGGGCGGAGTATCGCGAGCATCTGACCTCGCTTGGCCTGGTGGGCTGGCGTGCGATCCCGACGCTGCTCTGGGACGGGCGCTTCGCACTGGCGACGGGCCTGCTCGCGGGGTTTGGGCGGGCCAGCGCGGAAGTGGGAGCCGTGCTGATCGTGGGCGGAAACATCGCCGGCCAAACCCGCACCATGACGACGTCCATCGCGCTGGAGACGTCCAAAGGCGATCTGCCGCTGGCGCTGGGGCTGCCTCGTGCTGATCGCGCTGACCCTCGCCATCAACGCGGCGGCATATGGCGCCAGCCGCGTCGGCGTCCGCTTCGCAGGTTGACGGCCATGCGCGACGCTGTCTCCGTGCTGCCGCTCAGCGTCGACGGCCTGACATTCAGGGCCGGTGGCAAGCTGCTGCTCGACGGGATCAGCTTCACCGTGGCGAAAGGCGGCGTCACGACCATCATCGGCCCGAACGGGGCAGGCAAGTCGCTGACCTTGCGGCTCTGCCACGGGCTGTTGGCCCCAAGCGCCGGAACCGTGCGCTGGCATGCCGACCCGGGCCGCCGCCGCCACGCCATGGTGTTCCAGCGTCCGGTGATGCTGCGGCGTTCCGTGCGGGCCAACATCGCGCACGCGCTGGCGGCCGTCGGCATTCAGCACCCCGCGCCGCGCGCCGATGCGGCGCTGACCAGGTTCGGCCTGGCGGCGCTGGCGGACCGGCCTGCGCGCCTGCTGTCCGGCGGCGAGCAGCAGCGCCTGGCGCTGGCGCGCGCCTGGGCGCTGGAGCCGGAGGTTCTGTTCCTGGACGAGCCGTCTTCGCAGCTCGATCCCAGCGCCACAAGGAAGATCGAGGAGATCATCGCGGCGCTCGCCGTCGAAGGGATGACGATCGTGATGTCCACCCATGATCTGGGCCAGGCGCGGCGGCTGGGCCAACGTGTCCTGTTCCTCTGCGAGGGCCGGCTCGTCGAGGATGGGCCGTCCCGGAGCTTTTTCGCGGGGCCTGCCTCTAACGAAGGCCGCCGCTTCATCGCTGGGGACCTGCTCTGGTGAGCCTGCCCGAAACAACAAGGAGAAACCCATCATGATCACGAGACGCATAGCGCTCGCCGCCGGCCTCGCCGCCCTGGCGACGGCGGCCATGGCCCAGACGGCGCCACCAGCGCCGCCAGCCGCCGCTGCCGCGCCGGCCCGGTTCATCACCGTATCCTCGACGACGTCGACGACGGATTCAGGCTTGTTCACCCACCTGCTCCCAGCCTTCAAGGAGAAGACGGGCATCGAGGTGCGCGTCGTCAGCCAAGGCACCGGACAGGCGCTCGACACGGGCAGGCGCGGGGATGCGGACGTGGTCTTCGTCCATGCCAGGGCGCAGGAGGATAGGTTCGTCGCCGACGGCTTCGGCGTCGAGCGCAGGCCGGTCATGTACAACGACTTCGTTCTGATCGGTCCCAACGCCGATCCAGCCGGCATCAAGGGAACAAGGGACATCGCGGCTGCGCTCAAGGCGATCCAGGCGAAGAACGCGCCGTTCGTCTCCCGTGGCGACCGCAGCGGGACGCACGCCGCCGAACTCGACCTATGGAAGGTCGCCGGCGTCGACGTCGCCGCCGCCAAGGGGGCCTGGTACCGCGAGATCGGCCAGGGCATGGGCGCCGCGCTGAACATGTCAGGCTCCATGGGCGCTTATGTGCTCTCCGACCGCGCGACATGGATCAGCTTCAAGAACCGCGGCGACCTCACGATCGTCGTCGAGGGCGACCTGCGCCTGTTCAACCAGTACGGCGTCATTCTCGTGAATCCCGAGAGGCACGCCTCCGTGAAGAAAGCGGATGGCCAGCTCTTCATCGAGTGGCTTGTCTCGGCTGAAGGCCAAATGGCGATCGCCGGCTACAGGATCAATGGCGAGCAGCTGTTCTTTCCCAATGCCGGACAGCCCGGCGCATGAGATGCGCAAGCGTGCCGGCTGAGGGCCCGCCGTCCGCCTTCAACCAACGTACAGGCGCACGACGCTGAGCCATGGCCCTTCATGGCTCGCGCGCAGAAATGCCGCCTCAACCTTTCAGGCCCACATGCGCGGATATGGGCGGACCATCCCGACCTGCTTTTGCGCCAGGGCGGTGATCTCCTCGGGCGGCAATGGCCTGGCGAAATAAAAGCCCTGCAGATGGTGGCAGCCGGAGGCGCGCAGGAAGATGTGGTGCTCCAGGCTCTCGATGCCTTCCGCATGCACGATGAGCCCGAGCGCGCGGCCCAGCGAGACGACTGCGTGGATGATCGCCGCCGAGCCGGGCCCGCCGCCGAGGTTGCGCACGAAGCTCTGGTCCACCTTGAGCTTGTCGAACGGAAAGCGCCTGAGATAGCTGAGCGAGGAATAGCCGGTGCCGAAATCGTCGAGCGCGATGTGCATGCCTGCATCGCGGAACTGCTTCAGGATCCGGATCGCGGTGTCCGCATCCTCGACCAGGACGCCTTCCGTCACCTCGATCTCGATCCGCTTGGGATCGATGCCGATCTCGTCGACGAGGCTGAGGATGGTGCCCACTGTCTCCTTGCGGCGGAACTGGACAGGCGAAAGATTGAGGGCAAGAGTCAGGTCCGGCCATTCCAGCGCCTGGGTCATCGCTGCCCGCATGACGAAGTCGCTGAGCTGATGGATCAGGCCGGAATCCTCCGCCACCGGGATGAAGACGCTCGGCGAGATGAGGCCCTGCTCGGGATGAAGCCAGCGGACGAGCGCCTCGACGCCAACCATGGTTTCGCCGTCCGAGGCGAAATAGGGCTGATAGGCGACATGCAGGTCGTTGCGGTCGAGCGCCTTTCGCAGGTCGACCTCCAGCGACTTCCGCTTGCGGGCGTCGTCCTCCATCGATTCGTTGAAACGCAGGCAGCTTCCGCGTCCCGATTCCTTGACACGGTACATGGCGATGTCGGCGCGGCGCACCAGTTCGGTGGTTTCGTTGGCGTCGGTCGGCGCGATCGCCAGGCCGACCGACCCGCCGATCATCGCTTCGACATCGCCAAGGTCGAAGGGTTGGGCGAGCGCGCGGCTGATCTCGTGGCCAAACGCTTCGATCTGCCCGTCGTCGACCATGCGC
>JANOCI010000109.1:0-5575 GCA_031412095.1 Allobosea sp. | reverse complement strand
CGCCCTCATGATTCGCTTTGAGAACATCAGCAAGCAGAACAGCAGCCAGCTGCTCTTCATCGAGGCGTCGGCGGCTTTGCAGCGAGGCGAGAAGGTCGGCCTCGTCGGGCCGAACGGCTCGGGCAAGACCACATTGTTCCGGATGATCACCGGCGAGGAGCAGCCGGACGAGGGGCAGGTCGGCATCGACCGGGGCGTGACCATCGGCTACTTCAGCCAGGATGTCGGCGACATGGCCGGCCGCAGCGCGGTGTCGGAAGTCATGGACGGCGCCGGACCCGTGAGCGCCGTCGCCGCGGAGCTGAAGGAGCTCGAGGCCGCCATGGCCGATCCTGCCCGCATGGACGAGATGGATGCGGTCATCGCACGATATGGCGACGTTCAGGGCCGGTATGAGGAGCTCGACGGCTACGCGCTCGACGGCCGGGCGCGCGAGGTTCTCTCGGGCCTCGGCTTCAGCCCGGAGATGATGGACGGCGACGTCGGCGCTCTGTCCGGCGGCTGGAAGATGCGCGTGGCGCTGGCGCGCATCCTGCTCATGCGCCCTGACGCCATGCTGCTCGACGAGCCGAGCAACCACCTCGACCTCGAGAGCCTGATCTGGCTGGAGGCCTTCCTGCGCGGCTACGACGGCGCGCTGATGATGACCTCGCATGACCGCGCCTTCATGAACCGCATCGTCACCAAGATCGTCGAGATCGACGCAGGTTCGCTCACCACCTATTCCGGCGACTATGATTTCTACGAGCACCAGCGCGCCCTGAGCGAGAAGCAGCAGCAGGCGCAGTTCGAGCGCCAGCAGGCCATGCTCGCCAAGGAGATCAACTTCATCGAGCGGTTCAAGGCGCGCGCCAGCCATGCGGCGCAGGTGCAGAGCCGCGTCAAGAAGCTCGACAAGATCGACCGCGTCGAGCCGCCGCGCCGGCGCCAGACGGTGCAGTTCGAGTTCCTGCCCGCCCCGCGCTCCGGCGAGGACGTGATCAGCCTGAGGAACGTGCACAAGCGCTATGGCGCCAGGACGATCTACGAAGGCCTTGATTTTCAGGTCCGCCGCAAGGAGCGCTGGTGCGTGATGGGCGTCAACGGTGCGGGCAAGTCGACCCTGCTGAAGCTGGTCGCCGGCGCGGCCAGGCCCGACGACGGCACCGTCGCGATCGGCGGGGCGGTCAAGATGGGCTATTTCGCCCAGCATGCCATGGAGGTCCTCGAAGGCGACCGGACCGTGTTCCAGTCGCTGGAGGATTCGTTCCCTCAGGCCGGACAGGGCTCGCTCCGCGCCCTCGCCGGTTGCTTCGGCTTTTCGGGCGACGATGTCGAGAAGCGCTGCCGCGTGCTCTCGGGCGGCGAGAAGGCCCGGCTGGTGATGGCCAAGATGCTGTACGACCCGCCGAACCTATTGGTGCTCGACGAGCCGACCAACCATCTCGACATGGCCACGAAGGACATGCTGGTCGCCGCGCTGTCGCAATACGAAGGCGCCATGCTCTTCGTCAGCCATGACCGGCATTTCCTCGCCGCGCTCTCGAACCGTGTTCTGGAGCTGACTGCCGACGGAATCCAGACCTATGGCGGCGGCTACACCGAATATGTCGCGCGCACCGGGCAGGAAGCGCCGGGGCTGCGCGGGTAAGCAGGCGCAGCGCCTGATTGAGCCTTCATTCCAACCGTCCTCCCAACCATCCACCCACGCATCCTCATCCTGAGCCCGTCGAAGGAGAAGCTCCAGAGACGCGGCAGGCTGAAGCTCATCCTTCGACGGGCTCAGGATGCGGAGCGTTGAGGTGGAGGCGGCTTTGTTTTCGATCCCATCGCCTCGGCGATCCCCTCGAACATGGCGATGTCGTCGCCCGCCATGCCGTCCATCGCGGCCATCCGGCTCACCACGCGCGTGGTGACGGCTTCCTCCACGGTGTGCTCGGCGAACGCGTAGTGGATCAGCGCGCGCTGGCCGTCGCGGTGGCAGCGCCCTTCGATCTGCTGGAGCTGGATGGCGCTGTGGCGCATGTCGTGGATGATGAGCTCGCGCGGACGCGAGCCGCCCTGCATCTCATGCTGGTGCAGCGAAATGGATTCCGTGACCGTGAAGATCACCACGTCGAGCTCCCCATGCTGGAAGGCGAGCCTCGCCGCCTCGTTCGCCTCCCCGCCCTGCGTGCCGTTGATGATGGCGCAGCGCCAGCCGCGGGCGCCGATGGCGGCGGCCAGCGCCGCGCTGGTCTCGAGAAAGGCCACGGAGATCGCCACCTGGTCGCCGGCATCCAGCAACGTATCGGCGAAGTCGGCCGTGCCAGGCACGCGCAGCAGGCTGGCCTTCTGGCGGAAGCGCAATTCGGCCACCCGTCCCGCCGGCGTTCGGGTGGAGCCGCCCGCCAGTCCAAGCTCAGTGCGGAAGGCGCGCCATGAGGTCTCGTAGAGCCGCCTCGCCGGGGCATCCAGCGCCACCGGGGCCAGCTCCCGCTGGACCTCGGGCCAGCCTGCGATGTCGCCGGGCCTGCGGCGGAGGCCGATGGCGCCGTCGCCCTTGTAGAGCAGGTCCGCCATCAGCGCGCGATCGCGCTCGTTCGGCGTCCACGACCAGTTCTTCCAGCGCCCACGGGCCTGGCCGATGCCGAGGCGCTTCATCAGCGCGCGGAATCCATCGAGGGTCGAGGTCTCGAAGCCCGCGGCATGGCCCAGGAGCCGCCCAAGATAGGACAGCTCGTGCGGCGACTGGCCCGCCGTGGCGCTCATGTAGATGGTGAAGGCCGCAGCCTCCGCCATCTGGCGGCAGGCAAGGCCCTGCTGCGAATTGGGGTTCCTGATGCGATGGCTCTCGTCGAACACGACGATGGGCCAGGTCCGCTTCGGCCGGCCGTGCCTTGCCAGTTCGTTGTTCTTCGCCCGCGCCGAGCGCTTGGCGCTGGCGGGCGGCGGAGCCAGCAGCGACTTGGTGCGCTCGTAATTGATCAGCGTGACGTTCTTGGCGCGGGTGCCGGAAAGGGCGATCGTGCGCCGCCATTGCGGCATGCCCCCCTTGGGGCAGACGATCAGGATGTCGTCCTCCGGCATGGCGGCGATCGCCAGCCAGGCCGACAGGGTCTTGCCGAGCCCGGTGAGGTCTCCCAGCAGGAAGCCGGGCCGTCCGGCAGCCCTGGCGGCCAGGATCATGTCCCCTGCGGCGGCCTGATGGGCGCGCGGAACGAACAGCGGCTGTCTGGAAGTCGGTTCGGCGGGCATGGGACGTGATTGCCCCGAACGGTGCGTTCAGGCAACAGCGGGCGGCGCCGACGCAAGCCGGCAGAAGAACGGGAGCCGGCCTGGCTCCCGCGATGTCCGTTGCGATGGCGTGGGGTCTCAGGAGGTCGCGGCTGGCTTGGCCTTGAAGCCGCAGCCTTCCGTGCTGCTCTGCTCGACCTGCGGCGGGGAGGATGTCTGCGCTGCGGCGGCTGAGATGCCGAGGGCGGCGGCGGCCGCGATCAACGTTAGGCGAAGCGTCGTCATGAGAGTCTCTCCGTCTGTTGCGGCCCGCTCGCCGGGCCGTGCCGGCGAGTATGGCGCAGGACCAGCCCGCGCGACAGGGCGTCCGGACAGTGGCGCAAGGACGCAGGGTTCAGCTCGCGTGGGCATGCTCCGGCTCTTCGCTGAGCACCCGTCTGCGCTCCACGACAGCCCGCGAGAGCTGGTCCATGGCGAGGCGATACGCGGACAGCCCTGAATCGTCGATGTTCTGGCGGGCCATGTTCTCGAGCGTGGCGGCCAGGATCGCGTCGGCTTCGATTTCGAGCGAGGACAGATCCGAAAGCTCGCTCGCCTCCCGGGCCTTGGCGATCATGGCGACGATGCGGGTCAAACCCTCCATGGCCGTGCGGCGGCGCACGGACGAGGCCTGGCTCAGCATCGCCGCCGCGCCGGACCCCAAAAGCGAGAAGGTCATCACGCCCAGGTAGAACCAGTCGCCGTACCGGTCGAAGAAGGTCTGTTCGTTGCCGTCGAGATAGGCCGAGGCGCCGTTATGCACCGGCAGCGCCGCGTCCTTTGCGGTGGATGGCGCCTCGATGCCCTGCATGGCCGGCACTTCGGCCGCAAGAGTGGCGCGTTGGGTCAGGATCACGCGGGTCAGTTCGGAGATCACATTCTCCGGCACGGCAGAATCCGAGACGAGGCGATGGGTCACCGAAATGGTGGCGAGCGGCTCGGGCGGTTTGGGAGGATCTCCGCCGAACGCCCCGCGCACGATTTCGCCCGTCTCGATGGCGCGGTTCCGCGAGGCCAGAGCGTCGGCTTCCCGGATGGGGATGAACACAGGGTCGGCGCCCCATGCCTGCCTGATCGTGGAGATGGCCTGCGAGGCCGTGCGTGCGCTTAGCGCGCCGACCGCGAACAGGGCGTCGATCTGCCCGGTCGCGACCGCCCGTGCGATGTCGGGCGCAGCGAGGCCGATGATGTCGACGTCGTTATGCGCCACTTCGTAATAGCTCAGCACCGTCTTCACCAGGTCGATGTTGCCCGGCGGAGTGTTGACGACGCCGATCTTGCGGCCGCGAAGGTCCGCCACCCGCTCGATCGCCTTGTCGCGGGATGTCACGATGAACGGTAGGAACCGCCGCGTGATCAGCACTGTCTCCGCCTTCGCCGGCAGCGCCAGGTCCGGCCTGACGATGGCGAGGTCGGCCTTGCCCGCATCGAGGGCCGCGGCGCTGTCCACGAGCCCCTCGGTCAGCACGAGCTTGAGGCGCACGCCATTCTTCTCGCGGTTCATGTTCTGCACGAAGGCCGCCGCCATCCGGACATCCTCCGAGCCGATGGGGCCGACCGCAAGCTTCAGGACTGTCGGCGCCGTCGCGAGATGGAAAGACAGCGCAGCCATGGCGGACAGCGCGAAAAAGCCAGCCATTGCCAGGAAGCCGCTTCGTCCCATGTCGTCTCAATCCCTCCAGAGCGGTTGGATCATGCTGCATTTGGCGGCATCGCCGAAAGGCAGGCATGACCGATCGTGACGCCAGGCACGCTGCGGCCGGAAAACCGGTTCCACTTTTCCCCAGCATGCTCTAGCGCTTCCGAGTGCGGAGACCATGTCACATCTATGGCGCCCCGCGCGAGACAGTTTTGCAGCCATGGCCACATGAAACCGATCACGATCAAGATTTGCGGATTGACGACCGAAGCTGCCCTGTCCGCCGCGATCGACGCGGGCGCGGACATGGTGGGCTTCGTCTTCCATCCCAGGAGCCCGCGCGCCGTCACGCCCGCGCGCGCAGCGGAGCTGGCCAGCGCGGCGCGCGGCCGGGCGGCGGTCGTCGCGCTGGCGGTCGACGCCGACGATGCGGCGCTTGCTGCGGTCAATGACGCCGTCCGGCCGGATTGGTGGCAGATGCACGGCCAAGAGGAAGGCGCCCGGCTCCGGCAGGTGCGCCAGCGCTTCGGCAGGCCCGTGATGAAGGCGATCGGGTGGTCTGGAGAGATTTCCCCAATGGGCGATTATGCCGAACTCGAGGAGGCTTTGGCGTTCCAGCACCACGCGGACATGGTGCTGCTCGACGCCAGGCCGCCGAAAGACGCCGCATATCCGGGCGGGCATGGCAAGCCGTTCGACTGG
>JANOCI010000108.1:0-1848 GCA_031412095.1 Allobosea sp. | reverse complement strand
GTCGTGACCGCCGGAAACGTCAGCTTCGCAAATCATCTTCCGTTCGCGCTGATCGCCGGACCTTGCCAGATGGAGAGCCGCGCTCACGCCCTCGAGATGGCGGCGGCCCTCAAGGAGCTCTGTGTCGGGCTCGGGATCGGGCTGGTCTTCAAGACGTCCTACGACAAGGCCAACCGCACGAGCGGAAGCGCGGCCCGCGGCGTCGGCATGGCGGCAGCGATGCCGATCTTCGCCGAAATTCGCGAGACGCTTGGCCTGCCGGTCCTGACGGATGTGCATGAGCGCGAGCATTGCCCGATCGTGGCCGAAGCTGTCGACATCCTGCAGATCCCGGCTTTCCTGTGCCGGCAGACGGACCTGCTGAAGGCCGCCGCAAAGACCGGCCGGGTCGTCAACGTCAAGAAAGGCCAGTTCCTGGCCCCATGGGACATGAAGAACGTCGCGGCGAAGATCACCTCAGCGGGAAATCCCCGCGTCATGCTGACCGAGCGCGGCACATCCTTTGGCTACAACACGCTCATATCCGACATGCGCGGCCTGCCGATCATGGCGGAGCTGACCGGCGCGCCTGTCATCTTCGATGCAACGCACTCCGTGCAGCAGCCAGGCGGCAAGGGCACGTCGAGCGGGGGCCAGCGCGAGTTCGTGTCGGTTCTCGCCCGCGCGGCGGTCGCTGTCGGCATCGCCGGCCTCTTCATCGAAACGCACGAGGACCCCGACAACGCGCCCTCCGATGGTCCGAACATGGTTCATTTGAAGGACATGCCCCGCCTGCTGAAGCAACTGCAGGCCTACGACCGGATCACGAAGGCGCGCTGACAGGATGACCGAGGCGAAAGACGCAGCTGCTCTCAAACGCCTGATCCTGGTTCTCGGAGCCTGCGGCTTCGCATCGACCTTCACGATGAGGCTCCTGGACCCGCTGGTGCCGACGCTCGCTGGAGAATTCGGCAAGACCATTCCCCAGGTTGCGATGATCGCGACCGGCTTCTCGATCAGCTACGCGATCGGGCAGCCATTTTTGGGACCGGTCGCCGACGCGGTCGGCAAGGCGCGGACCATTCTGGTGAGCCTCGCCGCCTTGAGCGTGATGCTCGTCATCTCCGCGCTCGTGACACGGTTTGACGTGCTTTTCCTCATCCGCATGGCCATGGGCGTCTTCGCGGGCGGGATCATTCCGGTCGCGATGGCGGCCATCGGGGACCGCGCGCCGATGCACGAGCGGCAGGTCGCGCTTGGCCGGTTCCTCACCATCATGATCATCGGCCAGACGGCGGGCGCCGCATGTTCAGGCATCATCGCCGATGCCTTCGGCTGGAGGGCCGTCATGGTCGTCTCGGCGGCGCTGGCGGCCATCGCCGCGACGCTCGTCGCGGTCGTGCTGAAGCCCAGGCCCGACGCTGAGCGCGAAAGACTTTCGATCGGCAACGCGCTGGCGCGCTATCGCATCGTCTTCGCCAATCCGAAGACGCTGGTTCTGTACGCGCTCGTGATCACCGAAGGCGCGCTGATCTTCGGCATTATGCCCTATGTCGCGGCGATCCTCGCCGAGCGGACCGGCGTCGGCGCGACCGAGGCCGGGCTTGCGGTCGGGGGCGCCGGGCTTGGCGGCATCGTCTATGGCTTCGGCGTACGTTCGCTGGTGGCCAGGCTTGGCCCTGTCAGGATGGTCCCCATCGGAGGCTTCCTGATGGCGGCCGCCATCGCGATGTTTTCGCTGCCGTTCCTGCCCTGGTGGACCGCGATCGGCTGCTTCGTGGTCCAGGGGTTCGGGTTCTTCCTGATGCACGGCACGTTCCAGGCCCAGGCCACCGAACTGGCGCCCGAGGCTCGCGGCTCGGCGATGGC
>JANOCI010000107.1:0-35941 GCA_031412095.1 Allobosea sp. | reverse complement strand
CACGACCCCTAGTCTCCCAGACTAGTGCGCTAACCGGGCTGCGCTACGCCCCGACAAGCGTGCTTATAGAGGCAGGGTTAGCGCCGCGCAACGGCTGAGGCGCGGGGTGCGCGTGATTTTCGGCGGCAGGCATTTTGCCTTTCAAAGGCAGTTTGGCCTTTCCAACGGAAGCGTTACGCGATACTTCCCGCGCCCTCTGGCCAGCCGGTCGGCGACGCGGTTCAGCAGCTGTCGCCGCCACGAGGCCGGTCGCCCCACCAGAAGCACGCAGGTTCCTCGAACTGCGGCCCCTTTATCCGCGGCACCTGTTGCCGGAGCGCCAAGCATGTCTGATCTGTCCATCGGCGTCGATTTCGGCACCACGAACACTGTGGTCGCGATAGCCCGGCGCGGGCAGGGCGTGCGGAGCGTGACCTATCCGCATGCCGGCGGCGTCGAGGATGTCTATCGCTCCGTGCTGTGCTTCGAGCGGGCCGATGACGACCGGCTGCTGAAGGTGGAGACCACCGGCGGCCTGTTCGCCATCGAGCGCTATCTCGCGGCGGTAGGCGAGACCCGCTTCATCCAGTCGTTCAAGAGCCATGTCGCGAGCGCCGTCTTCCGCGACACCCGGATCTTCTCGACGCGCTTCCTGTTCGAGGATCTGCTGGCCAAGTTCTTCGGCCTCGTCCTCGACGATGCGAAAGGGCAGATTCCCGAGGGCGCGCCGCGCATTGTCGCAGGCCGGCCGGTGGCGTTCGCAGGCGGCAACCCCGACGAAGCGCTGGCCCACCAGCGCTATGACGCTGCCTACCGGATCGCCGGGCTCGCCAAGCCGAGCTACGTGTATGAACCGGTCGGAGCGGCCTATTATTACGCGCAGCGGCTCGAGAGCGACGCCACGATCCTGGTGGGCGACTTCGGCGGGGGCACCAGCGACTTCTCCATCATCCGCTTCGAGCGCCGGAACGGCGCGATGCGCGCGGTCCCGATGGGGCACGCCGGCGTCGGCATCGCCGGCGACAGCTTCGATTATCGCATCATCAATGCCGTCGTTTCGCCGCGTCTCGGCAAGGGCAGCCAGTACCGTTCGATGGGCAAGGTCATGGAGGTGCCGGCGCACTACTACGCCAACTTCGCGCGCTGGCATCAACTCGCGATGCTCAAATCGCCTGAAAACCGGCGCGAGCTCGAGAAGCTGAAGAAGATCGCGCTTGCGCCGGACCTGATCGACAGGTTGATCGAGGTCATCGAGAACGATTGGGGCTTCGCGATCTACCGGGCGGTTTCCGCAGCCAAGGTGGCTTTGTCCACGCAGCCCGAGACCGTCTTTTCGTTCCGCAAGGGCGACATCGACATCGAGCAGACAGTAAAGGTCGGCGAATTCGAGAACTGGATCACGGATGACCTCGCGCGCATCGGCAGCGCCGTCGATGCGCTGTTCGTCAAGGAGGGCCTGAAGCCCGCAGCGATCGACCGCGTGTTCCTTACGGGCGGCACATCCTACATCCCGGCCGTCCGCCGCTTGTTTGAAAGCCGCTTCGGATCTGAGAAGCTCGATTCAGGCGGGCAGTTCGAATCCATCGCGCACGGACTTGCGCTCATCGGCCTCGAGGAAGACCGCAGCGCCTGGGAAGTGGCGGAGCCGAAACCCGACGCTAAAGCGCGCCGATTTTGAAGGCGCCCCGCGTCGGATCAGCAGCGTTAACCAGCGCTGCTAACCAGCCTGCCTAACCACCTCTCCAAGGTCTTCTTGCGAACGATTTGTTCACCATGCTTCTTGGGCCGACGTCGCTTCAGGAGGCACCATGTCCGCCATTGCCGAACGCAAGCTCCGAACCCTCCAACCTGGTGTCCCCCACGCGACCCAGCACGGGACGCTCCACGCGTTCTTCGAGGAGCTTTCGCCGCACTGGCACTCGGACTGGGCCTGGGCCAACTATGAAAGCACCATCCTTGCGCTGTCGGACCGGTTTGGCCTGACGCGCCTGTGCGAGATCGGGGGCGGGCGCGATCCTGCCTTCCAGCCAGGAAATCCGGCTCTGGAAGGTCTGTCCCTCACGGTGAACGACATCGACCAGCTTGAGCTGGATTTCGCGCCGTCCGGCCTGGGCAAGGCGCGCTTCGACATCGCGGGCGACATGTCCGAGCCGGACGCCCGCCCCGGCAGCTATGACCTGATGTTTTCACGGATGGTGTTCGAGCATGTCGACGGCGTCGAGCGGGCCTGGCGCAACATCCACACGCTGCTGAAGCCCGGCGGCGTCGCGCTGGCCTTCTTCCCGACATTGTATGCGCCGGTGTTCACGCTCAACCGCGTGATCCCGGAAAGCCTGTCGCGCCGCATCGTGCACGCGATGTTCCCGAACCGCCGCGACGGTGGCGGCGATCCGAAATTTCCTGCGCTCTACGACTGCTGCCGCTCGTCCGAGCAGGCGTTGAAGCCAATCCTCACGCAGGCCGGCTTTTCCGAGACGCACATCCAGCCCTTCTGGGGACACGGATATTTCAACCGGATGCCCGGCATCAAGCAACTCGACCATGCCTTCAACGTCGCGGCTGCACGGCTCGACTGGCGCCTGATGACCACCTACGCCTTTGTCGTCGTCCGCAGGGCGGCATAGCCGTCCTCTGGTGCGATCGCCCGCAGGCCCCAGATCAGCCCGAGCATGAGATAGACATGGCGCCAGTGGTCGATGTCGATCTGGAGGCCCTGGAGCAGCGTGATGAACAGCACAGACCAGATGGCGATCGCGTAGGGCTGGGTCGCGCACCGCCTGAAGACCGCCGTCCATCCGACGATCATGGTGACGGCGACCAGCGCGATGTAGGCGAAGCCGCCCATCCAGCCGTATGACGCGAAGGCGTTGATGTAGGTGTTGTGCGGGTCTTCGGGAAAGTGCCAGCGGAAGCGCAGCGGGCCCATGCCGTTCGGCATCTCCAGCAGCATGCCGATCGACCGCAGCTGGTTGCCGAACCTGCCCTGGACGCCAAGATCGTAGGATTGGTTCAGGCTCGCGCGCTCGTTGAACACCTCGCGGATGCTCTCGATCGACAGCGCCGCCATCAGCCCCGCAGCCGCCACGGCGAGGATGAGAAGCGAGAAGCCGGTGACGCGGGCGCGGCCCGCCGCGTTCGGCGCCGTGATGAAGGTGAGCGCGAACAGCACCAGCGTTGCGCCGACCAGATTGCCCCATGCGCCGCGCGAGAACGACAGCAGGATGCCGAGCACGGGCACGCTCATCAGCAGCACGCCGCGCACGAGCCCGATCCGTCCCAGCAGCACAGCCTGAACGATGAAGATGACGGGCAGGACCAGATACGGGCCGAAGACGTTGGGATCCTTGAAGGTGCCGGCCGCGCGGCCGTAGAGCGTCAGATATTCGCCCAGTCCGGCGATGTCGAAATAGCCGACGATGCCCGCCGTCGCGGCGAGCCAAGCCGATGCGGTCAATGCTTTCGTGATTGTGTCCAGGCGGTTCACCGCATCGTCCGACATCAGCGCCGCGAACAGGAACGCCGTGAACATCAGGTACACGCCCACGGCGATGAAGCGGACCGAAGGCGCTTCGTCCATGAACGGAATGAGCGAAAAGACGCCGCCGATGTTGAAGATCAGCAGGATGAAGATCAGCGGGATGACCCGGGCGTTGATGCGCAGGCCCGTGATGAGGAAGACGAACGCCGTGACGAGGAACATCACCTCATAAGGCGATGGCTCGATGAGCGCGAAGCATCCTGAGAACACGAACAGCCACAGCACGCTGCGCTGCAGGCGGCCGATCGACAGGCCGTACTGGCGGCGCGTCGCCCCGGCGCCTGGGTGGCCGGCCGCCGCGCTCAATACGCATTCTCCGTCTTGACCAGCGACACGGGCGTCATGGCGAGGATGTAGAGATCGAACAGCACGGACCAGTTCTCGATGTAGTACAGGTCATGCTCGACGCGGCGCTGGATCTTCTCCTCGGTGTCCGTCTCGCCGCGCCAGCCATTGATCTGCGCCCAGCCGGTGATCCCGGGCTTGACCTTGTGGCGCGCGAAGTAGCCGTCCACGACCTGATCGTAGAGGCGTTCCTCCGCCTTGGCGTGCGCGGCATGTGGACGGGGGCCGACAAGGCTGAGATTGCCCTGGAACACGACGTTGAAGAGCTGTGGCAATTCGTCGATCGATGTCCGCCGGATGATCCGCCCGACTCTCGTGACGCGCGCGTCGCTCCTGGTCACGAGCTTGGCCGCCGTTGCGTCGGACTGGTCGACAAACATCGAGCGGAACTTGAAGACCTCGATCATCTCGTTGTTGAAGCCGTAACGCTTCTGCCGGAACAGCACAGGGCCTCTGGAATCGAGTTTGACGGCAAGGGCGGTCAGCAGCATCAGCGGCGACAGCGCGGTGAGGGCGAGCGCTCCCACGACGCGGTCGAAGGCCAGCTTGATGACCATGTCCCAATCGGCGATGGGCTTGTCGAACACGTCGAGGACCGGCACCGCGCCGATGTAGGAATAGGAATGGGGCCGGAAGCGCAGCTTGGACATGTGCGCAGACAGCCGGATGTCGATGGGCAGCACCCACAGCTTGCGCAGCATGTGCAGCAGCCGCTGCTCGGCGGAGATCGGCAAAGTGAAGATCACGAGGTCCAGATGCGTGCGCCGCGCGAACTCGACGAGATCTTCGACCGTGCCGAGCTTGGGATAGCCGCCGACCGTATCGGGCGAACGGTCGTCGTTGCGGTCATCGAACACGCCGACGATCCGGATGCCCGACTCGCGCTGCGCCTCGAGCGCCTGGATCAGGCCGATGCCGGCCTCGCCGCCGCCGACGATCGCCGTCCGTCGCTCGAGCCGGCCGCTGCGCGTCAGCGAGCGCAGGACGAGCGACAGGGCGATGCGGGACATCAGGATGATGCCTAGCCCGGCCACATACCAGGTCACCAGCCAGACGCGTGAGATCGATTCGCTGACCTTCAGCAGGAAGAAAGTTGCAAGCGCGGCCAGGAACAGCATCGTCCAGCCGGCCAGGAGCCGGATGCTCTGCGGCGCGAACGAGCGCATCGCCCCGATATGGTACATATGCAGCGCCTGGAACGCCACGACGGCCGACGCCGACATGATCGGGATGGCGACGAAGTAAGGCTGCGTGAACTCGACGACCGGAAAGACATAGATCGCGAACACGACCAGTCCGCTGAGCGCCACCACGGCCATGTCGAAGATGCGCATGCCGCCTTCGACCATGACCGGGGACATGCTCTTGTGGAACGGCATCGCGGCGATGCGCTCGGCCAACGGCGACAGCGTGCCCTGGCCAAGGCCGACGGTCGAGATGCCGCCGGGCTCGGGGCTGGCGTCGCCGGTCGACTTCATGATGTCGCGGATGTCGAATGTTGACATGGTGTCCACCTAGGCTGCCGTTCGCGGAACGCGACATCAACCGGTCGCGAACCTAGAGCTAAGTCGTCGCCGAAGGCTTAAGGAGCCTGGCGTCGCCGCTCCGTACGCCATCATTTCGCCAAGCGGCGGTGCGTGAGCGCGGCCTGGTAGCCGGCGACCGCGCCGTCGATCATTTGATCGAGCGTGAAGTGCTGCTTGACGAACTTCGCCAGATTGACGGCCTCGAAGCCCAGTTCATCCGATGATTTCACGAGCGCCAGCACCATCGCCCGTTGCAGCGCGCGCGGGTCGTCGGCAGGGATGAGGCGGTCGCAGTGGTCGGGGCCATAGATCTCCGGGATGCCGCCCACATTGGTCGAGACGAGCGGCTGCGCCGCTGCGGCCGCCTCCAGAATCACGTAAGGCAGGGATTCAGCGCGTGACGGCACGACCATGATCCTGCCGCGGGCCAGCGCCTTCCTGATCGGGCCGGGCGGCGACCATGTGATCTGCGATGAGACGCCATGCGCTTCCGCCATCGCACGCAGCTGCTGCTCGTCCGGCCCCGATCCGACCATCAGCAGGGTCGGCTTGAGCCCGTCCTGCTCCTTGATGAGGCGCATCGCCTCGATCAGCGTGTCGATGCCCTTGGCGGATCGCAGCTCGCCCAGATAGACGAAGTCGAAGCTGGCGGCGCTGTGGTCGATAGGTATGAATTCCTCGATGCCGACGCCGTTGAGCACAACGCGGTGGGCGGTCCGGGGAAGGTGGCCGATCGCGGCCTCGAATCGGCCCTTGATGAACTCGCTCTCGAACGTGAACATGTCCGTGGCCTGCTCGAGGCAGGCCTCCACGGCCATATAGATCCGGTGCTCCAGCGTGCCGGGCTTGTAGTTGAAGCTGCCGCCATGCGGCGTGTATGCCGTCACGTAGCGGCGAGCAGCGTCAAGACGCGCCGGCATGCGCCCATACAGTCCGCCTTTGGAGCCATGCGCATGGACGACATCCGGACGGAGCTCCCGCCGGCGTCTGGCGAAGGCCAGCTGCGCCTTGAGGTCGGTCATGTTGGGATAGCGCGACATCGGCACGCGCATCACGCCGAGCGAAAGGCGAGGCTCGAGTTCGGCCAGCGCCTCTTCGGCGCGCGCGCCGCCGGTCGTTGCGTCGCAGAAGATGCCGACATCATGTCCGCGCTCGATCTGGCCTCGCGTCAGGTCGAGCACGTTGCGGAACAGGCCGCCGAGAGGGGCCCGGAAGACATGCAGAATCCGGAGCGGCTGCTCTGTCGAGGTCATGAGCGGTGCTCTCGGGCTGGATCAGAACCAGCGTTCGCGGATCGTGATCGTGTCGCCGGGCAAGACGGGCTGGGTCAGCGAAACCTTGCCTGTTACGATTTCGCCATTCACCTGGCGGGAGATGACTGCCACGTGCCGGTCCCCGCGCGGCGTGAAGCCGCCCGCGATGGCGACTGCGGTCTGCACCGTCATGCCGTTGACATAGGGAAACTGCCCCGAGCTCGCGACTTCTCCCAGGATGAAGAACGGCCGGTAGGCATCGACCTCGACCGAAACCTTCGGCTCACGCAGGAATCCGCCGCGCAGACGCCCCTCGATCGAGCGCTCCAGTTGCCCGGAGGTCCTGCCGACCACCTCGACCGCACCGATGAGCGGCATCGAGATGCGGCCCTGGCTGTCGACGGCGTAGACGTTCGAGAGGTTGTCCTGCCCGAACACGATGACGCGCAGCCTGTCGCCTGTGGCGAGCAGATAGGGCGCGCGCTCCACAGCCTCGCTGGAGAACTCGGCATAGCCATGGTGCTGGGCGGCGCATCCGCCCAGAAGGGCGCCGGACAACATGAGGGCAGAAATCAGTCGCAAGGACATGGCCGGACACCGCAAGCACAACACAACTTGAGCGCGACAATGATCCGTTAAGGTTAAAAAAGTCTCTCCAGCGGCGTCCGCCTTGCGCGTCGGCAGCGCGAGAAAGCGGACGTTGCAAGGCCGCGTCTTAACGCAACATCAACCTTAATGATGCGTGATCAGGCCAGTGTAGTAGAGAATTGAGTGGAAGCGCCATGACATCCGTTGATGCTTCGGCAACCCTTTCGGGCAGGCGTCCGCCCAGCGATGGCATGCTTGACCTCAATTCGCTGTGGGGCGCGGTCGCCGCCCGCAAGCTCTGGATCATCGTGCCCACGCTCGTGGTGCTCGTCGCCTCATTCGTCGCTGTCCACCTGGTCACGCCGCGCTATACCGGGGAGGCTCGCCTGCTCCTCGAAAGCCGCGACGGCTTCTACACCCGGCCCGCCGCCGACCGCGACGTGGGCGGAGACCGCATCGATTCCGAAGCCGTGCTCAGCCAGGTGCAGGTCGTGATGTCACGCGACCTGGCGCGCGAGGCGGTCCGCCGCTTGAAGCTCGTCGGAAACCCGGAGTTCGACTCGGGCGCGGGCCTGTTCGGCAGCATCGACCAATTGATGGTCCGCATCGGCCTGTCGCGCAATCCCGCCGACAGGACGCCGGAGGACCGTGTGCTGGAGAAGTATTACGACAACCTGCTGGTGTTTCCGGTGGCGCGTTCGCGCATCGTCGCCATCGAGTTCCAGTCGAGGAACGCCGAGCTTGCGGCCCGCGCCGCAAACACGATCGCAGCAGTCTATCTGGAATCGCAGGAAGCGGCAAAGAAGGACACGGCGCGCGGAGCTTCCCAGTGGCTTGGCGGGGCGATCACGCCGCTGCGCCAGCGCGTTCAGGAAGCCGAGGCGAAGGTCGAGGCTTTCAGGGCGAGCTCGGGGCTGCTGGTCGGCGCCAACAACACCACGATTTCGCAGCAGCAGCTTGCAGACCTCTCGCAGCAGCTCTCCAGCGCCCGCGCGGTGCAGTCCGACTCGCAGGCGAGGGCGCGCATCCTCCGCGAGGCGCTGCGCGCCGGCCGCATCTTCGACGTGCCGGACGTCGCCAACAATGAACTGGTCCGCCGCCTGATCGAGCAGCGCGTGACGCTCCGAGCCCAGATCGCGCTGGAGACGCGCACGCTCCTGCCCGAGCATCCCAGGATCAAGGAGCTGACCGCGCAGATCAATGACCTCGAAGGCCAGATCAGGTCTGCGGCCGAGCGCACGGTCAGGACGCTGGAGAACGAGGCGCGCATCGCAGGATCGCGCGTCGAGACCGTTTCGGCCACCATCGAGGCGCAGAAGCGTACAGTGACGGAAGCCAACGAATCCGAAGTGCAGCTCCGCTCGCTCGAGCGCGACGCCAAGATACAGCGCGACCAGCTCGAGCAGTTCCTGGCCAGGCAGCGCGAGGCGCTCGCCCGCGACGCCGAGAACGGAGCCCCGGCAGACGCGCGCGTCGTATCCCGCGCCATCACGCCGATGAGCCCGAGCTTCCCCAAGAAGGCGCCGACGGTCGCCGTAGCCACCCTGGCGACGTTCTTCGTCGCTTTGGCCACCGTGGTTTCACGCGAACTGCTGTCGGGCCGTGTCGTCCACCCTGTGGCGACGGCGGATCAGATGCCGCAGCCGCAGCCTGTCATGCCAGGAAAGGCGCGTTTCTCGAACGGCGGGCGCGTCATGCGCATGGCCGAGGGGGAGGGCGGCGAAGAGGGGGACGCCGGCATCGGAGATGATGAAGGCTCGCCCACGCAGCCGGCAATCTCCGATGAGGCCGCCCGCGATGTGCGCCGTGCGCGCGTGGCCGGATTGATAACGCATGCCGGGCGGTTGGCCCATCTTCGCCTGATGATGGACGACGCCGGAAGCTGGGAGGAGCAGCTTGCCAACTGCGTCCGCCCACGAGGCGACGAAAGAGGCGCAAGGTTGATGGTGCTGGACGCGGGGACGCGCGCGGATGCCGCCCGGATCCTCGGCGGAGAGTTGGCGGAGGACTCGCCGACGCTGCTCATCGACCTGACCCTCGGCGAGCGTTCACGGATGGCGGGCATGTCCGAATTGCTGGCTGGCGATGCGACCTTCGCTGACATCATCGACCGCGACCCACAGAGCCGGCTACATGTCATCAGTGCCGGGCGAGCGGGACGTGAGGCCGTGATCAGCGCCGCCGACCTGCTGGATCTGGCGCTGGACGCGCTCACGGATGCCTATCGCCATGTCCTTATCGAAGTCTCGACACGTGACATCCACCGCTTCCAAGGCTCCCTGATGCCGGTTGTCGACGGCGCGCTCGTGCTTGCCGACCAGCTCTCTAACGGCCATGCCGTCGAGACCGCTTATCGCCTGAGCGAGGGCAACGACCTGCCCGTCACCATCAGCGTGTTCCAGGAAAGCATTGAATTGGTCACTCCGTCGCCGCGCCAGCCGGTCGAGGCCTGACGTCGATCAAGGCGCGGAGCCGCCGCGCCAGCGAAAGGGCGAGCGGCGAATGCTTGATCGCACCTTTCGCCTTTTGCGCCAGCCGCAGCACCGACGCCGCGAGCCGCCCCCGACCGCTGATGGCGATGAAGCCATCCGCCAGCTCTTCGGTCTGGTTGCAGATCGTCGTCTTGTAGCGCGCTTCGCCGACGCCAAGATCGAAGACCGTCGTGCCGCGGCGGCATTCGGACCTGATCAGGTCGACCAACAGGATCTCACCGGGGCTGATCTTCATCACGGCGGGATCGGCTTCGAAAGAGGTCGCCATGCCGCTGAAGCGGCGTCGATGGACCGCGCCCACATAAGTCGCGATGATCGCATCATTCAGTTCGAGCGCGGCGAGAATCAGGGCCGGCTTCACCTCCGGGCCTCCCTGCGGGGGCTCAGCGGCCTGCGCCAGGAAGGTGCGCACGCCGTCGCTGGCGAACGGGTCTGGCAGGCCCATCAGCGCGAAGCGGGCGGCTTTCTGGCGGCGGAAGGCATCGAGGATGCGCATCCTTTCGTCCGCCGTTTCAGCGACGATGAGCCGTGACGGGCCAAGCTCGGCAAACCTGGCGCGCTTGTTCTTGTGCTTCTTGCGGGCGTGCGAACTCATCGAACTCTGCAGCGATGCCTCGCAATCGCCCGACAAGGGCAGCTTGTAGGCATGGCTCGGGCTGGGCTGGGCATCCAGCAGCGCCAACGGATTGCGGTGTCCGTCCCACACAAATGGTTGATTCTGCAGGATGAAGGCGTCCACTCCGCCCATAGCGGCTGCGGCGTCGGCCAGCAGGCGCCTCGCGCCGGCGCTGTCGAGCGAAGCCGCGAAGGCCGGATCAAACACGCCCATGTGGAAATTGGCATGCTTGCCGCCGATGAACGACACCGTCTTGAGCCCGGCCATGTGCCTGAGCGCGAACGGAAGGATCGCGGCGGCCCGGCCATCGCGGGAGCGCACCATCAGGATCCGCGCTTCGGCATGATCCTCCTTCATCGCGTGGGCGGCATAGGCGCTGACCCAGTCGAACCGCTGATATGGCGTGACGACGCCATGCGCTTCGAGCGCGCGCCAGTCGGACACGATCTCGCTCAGGCTGACGGCCTCTACGGTCCAAGCGGGGGACGTGCCAGTCTCCTGGCGCAGGGTGTGAGGCCGGGCGATAGGGTTGCGTTCGGCAAGCGCGCTCATCGAGGTCGTCTGCGATCTTTCATGGGCTTCGTCGTCCGCCCTCGGGCTTTAACTTCATCTTTGATGGAACAGGCGAACATGGTCCAAGGTCAATCGATTCTCCCCATCAGACTGAACGCTTTGACAATACGGGCCGGCCGATGAATCTGCGCCATTCCGCCTTCGCGGCGGCCTTCGGGGCCATCACCCTCACCGGCGCGGATCGCTGGGGCAGGGCTCTTGCGCAAGGCGTCGGCGCGGTGCTGATGCTGCACCATGTCCGGCCCTGGGCGGGCCAGGAGTTTGCGCCCAACCGCTTGCTCGAAGTCACTCCGGAGTTTCTCGATCAAGTTCTGACGCTGGTCAGGGCCGAGGGCTTCGACCTGGTGGGAATGGACGAGATGGCCGCCCGCATCAGCGGCGAGAAGCGAGGCCGGTTCGCCGTCGCGCTGACGTTCGACGATGGCTACCGCGACAACCGGGAGCACGCGTTGCCTGTGCTGCGACGCCACGATGCCCCGTGGACCATGTATGTCACGACCGGCTTCGCCGATGGCATCGCCTCCCTGTGGTGGGTTGTGCTGGAGCGGGCCATCCGGACCTTGCGGCGTGTGACGATCATCGTGGGCGGCAAGATCCATGACCATGACGCCCGGACTGCACGAGGCAAGCAGGCCGCGTTCGACGACGTCTACTGGGCCTTGCGGGCCCGGCCGGAAGGAGAGCTGCGCGCGGCAGTGTCGCGGCTTGCTGCCGAGGCCGGGGTCGACGAGGCTGAGGTCACCCGGACGCTGTGCATGGACTGGGACGAACTGCGTGACCTGGTGCTTGAGCCGTCGCTGACCATAGGGGCGCATACGATGACGCATCCGATGCTGGCGAAGCATCCGGTGCACGTCGCGCAGCCGGAGATCGTCGAGGGACGCGACCGCATCGCCTTCGAGCTTGGCCGCGAGGTTCTGCATCTCGCCTATCCGGTGGGCGATCGGGGTTCGGCGGGCACGCGGGAGTTTGATCTGGCCCGCTCGTCCGGGTTCCGCACCGCCGTGACCACGAGGCCGGGCCATGTCTTTCAGGAGCATGCGGCGAACCTTCATGCCCTGCCGCGTGTCTCGCTGAACGGGTTCCACCAGAACCGGACGGCGCTGAAGGCGCTTTTGTCAGGCTTGCCGTTTCACCTGCTGAACCGGGGCAGGCGCGTCAACGTCGATTGAATGAGCGAGGCAGTGCTTGCGGCGGCTCTTCGCCCGGGTCCGGGCGCTCCATCCACCTGATGAGCGGCAACAGAGGCACGATCCAGAACAGGCCGAGGAAGCAGTACCAGACCGTCTGCCAGAACGTACCGGCTTCGGTGATGCGGCCCTGCGCCAGCGTCATGGCCAACAATGCGTAGAAGCCGACGAAGACGATCATCACGACCGCGCCGACCAGCTTTCTGTTTCGTTTGCGCATGCCTGCCTCGCTCTATGCCAGCGCCAACCTTTAGAGCTTCGGCGCCATCGCGACAAATGCTCTGTTTGCCGCATGGGGCCTGTCCTGCGCTCAAACGCGCATTGAGCTTGGCGGCTGACAGCGCTAAACCGCGCGCCATGGCGACTGCAACCTATCACGATGCTTCGGCCCAGGGCGTCCGCAACGAGGACATGGCGCCTGTGCGCGCCTGGCTCGCGGTCATGGCGGTGCTCGTGTTCTGCATGGTGTTGGTCGGCGGCGCGACCCGGCTGACGGATTCAGGCCTCGCGATCACCGAATGGAAGCCGCTGATGGGCGCGGTCCCGCCGTTCAGCGAGGCGGCATGGTTGGCGGAGTTCGAGAAGTATCGCCAGATTTCGCAATACAAGCTGCTCAATCAGGGCATGTCGCTTGCGGAGTTCAAATTCATCTTCTGGTGGGAATGGGGCCACCGGCAGTTTGGCCGCTTCATCGGCGTGGCCTGGTTCGTCCCGCTGCTCTGGTTTGCCTTCAAAGGCCTGGTGCGCGGCAGGCTGTTCTGGACATTGGCGTTCATCGGTGCGCTTGGCGGCCTGCAGGCAGGCATTGGCTGGGTGATGGTGAATTCAGGGCTTCAGGCCGGCATGGTCTCGGTGGCTCCCGTCAAGCTCACCCTGCATCTAACCCTGGCCTGCATCATCTTCGCCAGCATCGTCTGGATGTGGTCCCGGCTGGGTGAGGCGCCGGCCCGCCTGTCTGGCCTGGCGCCGAGCCCGGTGGCCCTGGGCGCGCGGCTGATGCTGTGGGGCGTCTTCGCCCAGATCGCGCTCGGCGGGCTCGTCGCGGGACTGGACGCCGGGCTCGCCTTCAACACCTGGCCGCTGATGGACGGGAGTCTGGCGCCTGCGCTTTCAACGCTGTTCGTCCAGACGCCATGGCTGCAGAATTTCGCGGCCAACATCGCGCTGGTGCAGTTCAATCACCGCACGGGCGCATACCTGCTGCTGGTGTTTGCTCTTTGGCATGCGCTGTCGACGCGCCGCCTTGCGCCTGGCTCCGATGCCGCCTTCCGGGCGCACATGCTGGCCGGGCTCGTTCTGTGCCAGGCGGCGCTGGGCGTTGTGACCCTGTTGCTGCAGGTGCCGCTCTGGGCCGGGCTGGCGCATCAGGGCCTCGCCATCATCCTGCTGGGCGTCGCCGCTAGGCATGCGGAGCAGATGTCCCGCGCGGTCGCCGAGGAAGTCAAGCTGACACCAGCCGCGCCCAGTCAAAGCGCGGGCCACGCTCAGGCCGCCAGCGCCTGATCCCAGTCAGCGGTCAGGTCGGCGATATCTTCAAGCCCCACCGAAATCCTCAGCGTGCCGCCTGAAATTCCGAACGCGACCCGCTCATCGGCGGTCAGCGTGCGATGCGTCGTCGAGGCCGGGTGCGACACGAGCGACTTCGTCTCGCCGATGTTCACCAGATGCGAGAACAGCTTGAGGTGCTTCAGCGCACCGCGCGCCGCCGCCTCGCCGCCCTTCAGCGTGATCATGAAGACGGAGCCGATCCCGTCGGGGCATACAGCGCGAGCAAGGTTATGGTTCGGGCTCGTGGGCAAGGACGGCAGGGACACCGCCGCAACGGCCGGGTGCGCTGCCAGATGCGCGGCCAGCGCCGCCGCATTTTCGCAATGCTTTCGCATCCTCAGCGGCAAGGTCTCGCAGCCCATCAGGATGAGAAACGCCGTCGTGGCCGCCATGCCGGGGCCGAACTCCCGCAGGCCGATCAGGCGGCAGGCCGTCATGAACGTGGTCGTCGGGTAGGCGTCCGGGATGACCAGATCGTCATATTCCGTCCAAGGCCCGCTGATCAGGCCGAAGCGCGGGTCGCCCTTGAAGTCGAAGCTGCCGCCGTCGACGATCAGGCCGCCGATCGCCTGCCCCGAGCCGGCTAGGAACTTCGAGGCTGAATGCCAGACGATGTCGGCGCCGTGCTCGATGGGGCGAAGCAGCGCGGGCGTCGCCAGCGTGTTGTCGACGACAAGCGGGATCCTGTGGCGCTTGGCGACCGCTGCGATGCCCGGTAGGTCGACCACCTCGCCGGTCGGATTGATCACGCTTTCGATGAAGATGCCGCGCGTGCCGGCGCCGATGGCCGCCTCGATGCCTTCCGGCGTCGGCTCCGCCCAGTCCACGCCAATGCCGAAGCGGCTATCGAGCCGCTTGGACAACGACAGCGAGCCTCCGAAGATCCGGTTGGCGCTGACATAGCGGTCGCCGCTGGCGCAGAGCGTGGCGATGATCAGCAGGAGAGCCGATTGCCCCGAAGCGACGGCGATCGCGCCCGTGCCGCCTTCGAGCGCTGCGATCCGCCGTTCAAGTGCGGCGGTCGTCGGGTTTGCGCCCCTAGAGTATGAGAAGCCCGCGCGCTTGAGGTTGAAGATGTCCGCGCCGTGGTCGAGGTCGTCGAACACAAATCCGTTGGTCTGGTAGATCGGCGTGACGCGCGCGCCCGTCGCGGGGCAAGGGCTTGCGCCCGCGTGAACGGCGAGTGTGTTCAGGCCCCAATCTGAGCTGTAGTTGGCCATGCTTTTCTCTAGTGACCCACTTGCGTCATGCCCGTGCCGGGTACGGGCGTCCACGTTTCAGCGTCATTCAAAAGTGGGTGGCCGGGTCAAGCCCGGCCATGACGATGGGTGCATACCTCACGCCGCGAGCGCCTGATCGAGATCCGCGATGATGTCCGCTGCATCCTCGATGCCGATCGACAGCCGCACCACTTCGGGCCCGGCGCCAGCCGCCGACTTCTGGGCGTCGGTGAGTTGCTTGTGCGTCGTCGAAGCAGGGTGGATCACAAGCGAGCGCGTGTCGCCGATGTTTGCGAGGTGGCTGAACAGCTTGAGGTTCGTGACGAGCTTGACGCCCGCTGCATAGCCGCCCTTGAGGCCGATGGTGAACACGGCGCCCGAGCCCTTGGGCGAATAGCGCTTCGCGAGGTTATGGTAGCGGTCGCCCGGCAATCCGGGATAATTGACCCAGTCGATGGCGCCATGCGTGCTCAGGTGCGTGGCCACCGCCAGGGCGTTGTCGCAATGGCGCTGCATGCGCAGCGGCAGCGTCTCGATGCCGGTGAGCAACAGGAATGCGTTGAACGGCGACAGCGCCGGGCCAAGGTCGCGCAGGCTCAGCACCCGGGCGGCGATGGCGAAGGCGAAGTTGCCGAACGTCTCGCTGAGCACCATGCCATTGTACTCGGGCCTCGGCGCCGACAGCATCGGATAACGCTTGTCGCCGACCCAGTTGAACGAGCCGCCATCGACGAGCAGCCCGCCGATCGAGTTTCCGTGTCCGCCCAGGAACTTGGTGGCGGAATGGACGACGATGTCCGCGCCGAACTCGAACGGCTTGATCAGGTAAGGGCTCGCCATCGTGTTGTCGACGATCAGGGGGATGTTCGCCTTCCTCGCGATCTTGGCGATGGCCTCGATGTCGACGATCACGCCGCCGGGGTTGGCGATCGATTCGATGAAGATGGCCTTCGTGCGCTCCGTCAGCGCCGCCTCGAACGTGGCCGGCTCATCGGAATCGGCCCAGACGACGTTCCAGCCGAAGTTCTTGTACGCGTTGTTGAACTGGTTGATCGAGCCGCCATAGAGCTTCCGCGCTGCGATGAATTCGTCGCCGGGCTGCAGCAGGCAATGGAACGTGAGGAATTCGGCTGCATGGCCGGACGCGACCGCGAGCGCGGCAGTGCCACCCTCGAGCGCCGCAACGCGCTCCTCGAGCACCGCATTCGTCGGGTTGCCGATGCGTGTGTAGATGTTCCCGAACGCCTGCAGGCCGAACAGCGACGCGGCATGGTCCACGTCGTCGAAGACGAAGGACGAAGTCTGATAGATCGGCGTGGCGCGCGCGCCCGTCGCTGCATCCGGCGAAGCGCCGGCATGGATGGCGAGGGTCGCGAAACCTGGGTGCTTAGCCGACATGAACAGCGCTCCTTGCAAGGACAAAAGAACAGTTCGTTCTTTTTATAGAACGGTAGATTGTTGTCAATCGTGCGGGCGCCGATCAGGAGAAGCCCAAGGTTTCCGGGGCGGCGCAGCCGAGCCCGGAACCCATTGTCCGGCGTGATGCCATGCCGACATTGACCACCAATGGCGCCCATGGTTTCCGGGCTCCGCGATGCGGCCCCGGAATGACGACGGGACTTGAAAGGCTTACCGCGAGATCGAAAACTTCTGGAAGCCTTTGCCCGCCAAAGTCGGCTTCTTCGATGACAGGATGCGTGAGTTGATGCCTTGCCAGCCGATCTCGCCGGACATGCGGCCGTACTCGATCTTCGGGCAGCGGTTCATCACCACCTTGACGCCGCGCGCCTCGGCCCGCGCGGCGGCTTCGCCGTTGCGCACCGAAAGCTGCATCCAGATCACTTTCGGCAACGGATCCAGTGCCAGCGCCTGGTCCGTGATGGGCCCGGCCGCGTCCGAATTGCGGAAGATCTCGACCATGTCGATGGGGCCGGGAACGTCCCGCAGAGTGCCATGCACCGTGCGGCCGAGCAGCGTCTGCCCGGCCAGCCCCGGATTGACCGGCACGACGTCGTAGCCGCGGTCCAGCAGGTACTTGGTCACGATGAAGCTCGGCCGCGCCTCGTTGGCGGATGCGCCGACGAGCGCAATGCGCTTCATTGATGTCAGGATTTCACGGATATAGGCGTCGTCGTAGGCGTCATGGTTCATGGCGGCGTCCAGTGGTGGTGCATCATATATGCGGCGCGTCAGCCAAAGGCACAACCGCCGCCCCGATGGCTTCGAGTTCGCGCCGGTCGTGCGTGACATAGACGATCGGCACGCCGCTGTCCTGGCAAAGCCGCTTGAGGAAAGGAAGCATCTCGTCCTTCCGCGCTTGGTCCAGCGAAGCGAGCGGCTCATCAAGCAGCAGTAATTGCGGCCCCGCCATGAGCGCCCGCCCGATGGCGACGCGCTGCTTTTCGCCTCCAGACAGCGTCAAGGGCCAGCGCCGCAGCAGGCTGCCGATGCCGAGCAGGGCGATGACGGCGTCGCACTGGGGCGCGGAGAGCGGCGTGGGTGAGAAGCGCCGGCCGTAGGTCAGATTTCCGGCCACCGAGAAATGCGGAAAGAGCCGCCCCTCCTGGAAGACATAGCCGATGCGCCTGCGATGCGCCGGAACAAAGATGCCGGCTTCGACGTCATTCAGGGTTCGCTCGCCGAGCCTGACATGGCCGGCATGCGGCTTCAGAAGCCCGGCGATCACTTGCAGCGTCGTCGTCTTGCCGACGCCTGATGGACCATAGAGACCAGCGACCCGTTCATCGAGCGCGAACTTGGCATGGATCGGGCGCGTACCCCGCCTGATGGCAATGTCGACGTCGAGCTTCATGGCAGTGAATGGCCGCGCTTGGTGTAGTCGCGGAGCAGCTGCGAAGCCGCGATGGCCGCGAAGGCAATCACAACTGCGACCATCGTCAGGCGGAAGGCGACGGCCTCGCCACCGGGAATCTGCGTCTGCGCGTAGATCGCGAGCGGCAGCGTCTCGGTTTCCCCCGGTATGCTGGCGACGAAGGTAATCGTCGCGCCGAACTCGCCCAGCGACTTGGCGAAGCCAATGATGATCCCGCCCAGTATTCCGGGCCAGGCCAGAGGCAGCGTCACGGTCAAGAACCGCCAGAACGGGCCAGCTCCCAGGGTGGCGCTCGCTTCCTCCAGCCTGACGTCGATGGCGTCGAACGATAGCCGGATCGCGCGCACGAGCAGCGGGAACGCCATGACCGCCGCCGCCAGCGCCGCCCCGCTCCAACGGAAGGCGAAGACGACGCCGCAGCAGCTTTCAAGGGCCTGACCGAGCGCACCCTTCCGTCCAAACAGCATCAGCAGCGCATATCCCGTGACCACCGGCGGCAGCACCAGCGGCAGGTGGACCAGCGCATCAATGAGCCAAAGGCCGGCGAACCTCTTGCGCGACAGGACGTAAGCGACGGCGATGCCGAAGGGAAGGCTCGCCAGCGTGGCCACCAGCGCAACTTTCAGGCTCAGCAGGATGATGGTCCATTCCCCTTCGCTCAGCGGCTGCAGAAGTCCAGTCATTCAGGCGCGGCCTTGTTCCAGGACGGCAGCGGCTGGAAGCCCAGCGACAGAAAAATGTCACGCGCTTTGCCGGACTGCAGCGTCTCCACGAAATCGCCGCTCTTGGCGTGGCGCGACGTGGCGATGACGGCAGCGGGATATACGATCCGTGGGTGCAGCCCTGCGTCGAAAGTCGCTACGGTCAGCGTGCGCTGTTCGGCATGCTGGTCGCTGGCGTAGACGATGCCGAACGGCACTTCCGCGCGCGCGACGAACTGCAGCGCGACGCGGACATTCTCGGTCCGCACGAGCCGCGGCTCCAGCGCTGCCCATGCGCCAAGCTTCTCGAGCGCGGCGCGCGCATACTTGCCGGCTGGCACGGCCCTGGGGTCGGCGATGGCGAGGCGTCCGCCCGGACCGAGCAGGGCCAGCCAGTCGAGGCCGGGCGTCACCGTCAATCTGGCCGCCGCGCCTGTCGGGGCTATCAGCACGAGCGCGTTGCCGACGATGCCGCGCCGCGATGCCGCCTTCAACGCCTGGCGCTGCTCCAGATAGTCCATCCAGTCCTCGTCGGCGGAGACGAAGACGTCGGCCGGCGCGCCATTTTCGATCTGGCGGGCAAGGGTCGAAGTCGCGCCATAGGAGAGGGCGACCTGGGTGCCGGAGGCTTGGGTGAAGCCGGCAGCGACGGCATCGAGCGCATTCTTCAGGCTGGCCGCCGCAAACACCCGCAAGGGCTCCTGCGCGCCCGCGCCTCCAGGCATCGCAAGGCATGACGCGATCGCCGCCAGAAGCGGCGCGAGCCGGTTGATGAGAGAGCGCATGGCATGACCCGTCTGAAGCGCCGATCCGGCGCACCAAGACCACGATGGCTCCCATCGGAGCGGAGATCGCAGCATGACGCCCAGCCGTGCCGCAGCTCCAGACTAGGCGCATCGCCGCTCAGGTCAAGCGCGCGCACGGCGTCAACGCTCCCAATGAGGCTCGCGCTTCTCCATCAAAGCGCTGATGCCCTCCTCCGCATCGCGCGCGAGCATGTTGTCCACCATCACGGTCGTCGCGTGGCGATAAGCTGCGCCGAGGCTCATTTCGCGTTGCTCATGGAAGGTCCGCTTGCCGATGTTGACGGTGGCCGAGGACTTCGAGGCGATGACGCCGGCCATGCGGCCGGCTTCGGCCAATGCCGATCCAGGCTCGACGACCTTGTTGACGAGGCCCATGCGGAACGCGTCGGCAGCGCTCGTCATCTCTCCCAGCAGCAGCATCTCCATTGCGTGCTTGCTGGAGAGATTGCGCGAGAGCGCCACCATTGGCGTCGAGCAGAACAGCCCGATATGGACGCCGGGCGTGCAGAACTGCGCCTTTCCGCCCGCCACAGCGAGATCGCAGCTTGCCACAAGCTGGCAGCCTGCTGCGGTTGCGACGCCCTCGACGGCGGCGATCACCGGCTGGGGCAGGCTGACGATGGCCTGCATCATCGCGGCGCAACGTCCGAGGATCTCGGCGAAGTAAGCGCGCCCGCGGTCATCGTCGCGACGCCGTGCGCTCATCTCCTTCAGGTCATGTCCGGCACAGAACACGGGACCTTCGGCGGCGATGATCACTGCCTTGACGCTTCTGTCCGTGGCGATCGCCGCCAATTCGGCCGTCATCGCCGCCAGCATGGCTTCGGACAGCGGATTGCGCTGCGCCGGCCTGTTGAGCGTCAGCGTCGCGACGCCGCCGGCATCGTGGCGCAGCAGATGGGAGGTGCTGCATTGCGGTGCGCTCTGGATGTTCATGTGCAAGCTCCGGATGGCTTTGCGGACATAGCGGCATTCAGCCCGCGCGTCATGACCGGCCTTGACCCGGCAGCGTCAGGCCGCGAAGTGTGGGCCGACCCTGCCTGGACGCTTCCGGAAATGCCATGACAAAGATGAGCGCCGCCCAAATCAATGACTTCCTGGAGCGCGAGTTCCCCCAGATCCATTATGGCGGCAAGACATACCATGTCGAAGAGGTCGGGCCGCTGAGCTCCCGCATGCTGTGCAGCTACCACGAGAAGCTTATCCGGCCCGGCGGAACGATCTCCGGCCCGACAATGATGGCGCTCGCCGATCTGGCGCTCTATGTCGCCGTTCTGGCCCAGATCGGGCCCGTGGGTCTGGCGGTCACCACGAACCTGTCGTTCAACTTTCTGCGGAAGCCTGGTCAGTCTGGCCTGATCGGGGAATGCCGCCTGCTCAAGCTCGGCAAGCGGCTCGCGGTCGGGGAGGTCGCGATCTATTCGCAAGGCCACGCCGACATGGTCTGCCACGCGACCGGCACATATTCTATTCCCGACCGGTGACGCCGTCTGTCCGAAGCCGAGCAGGCGTGCCGGTCAATGATCCATGGTTAACGTTTGGGCGCATCAACTTGAGCCCGTCGAAGGACAAGCTCTGCGGCCGCGCCGCCGGGCCATGGTGGCGAACAATGCGGTAAAATAATACCGTTGTCAAAAACGTGATGAAAATCATAAGATTAGCTGTCCAGCCATCATTTTAGTGCCGTTGACAAGCTGCGACGCTTGCCGCATACACCGCTCACACCGCCGCCGTGGCCCCAAGCCATGGCGGCATTCATTTCCAACGTCCTCCAACGGGTAGGGGTCTGTCATGACAGCGCTCACCACGGCGACGCGCTCGCTGAAGCCCGCCGAAGTCGAAAAGAAGTGGGTTGTGATCGACGGTTCCGGCCTTGTGGTCGGTCGCTTGGCGGCTCTTGTCGCCATCCGTCTGCGCGGCAAGAACAAGGCCGCGTTCACCCCCCATGTCGACTGTGGCGACAATGTCATCGTCATCAACGCCGAAAAGGTGTTGCTGACCGGCCGTAAGAAGGACCAGAAGGTGTACTATCACCACACTGGCTACATTGGCGGTATCAAGGAACGGTCGGCCAAGTTCATCCTCGAAGGCCGCTTCCCGGAGCGCATCGTCGAAAAGGCCGTCCAGCGCATGCTGCCGCGCGGCCCGCTTGGACGCACTCAGTTTGGCAACCTGCGCGTCTACAAGGGTATTGAGCACCCGCACGCGGCCCAGCAGCCCGAAGCTGTGGATGTCGCAGCACTCAACCGCAAGAATGCGAGGGCTTGAGCATGGCCGAAATCCTTCAGTCCCTCGATCAGCTCAAGGGCGGCTCCGCTGCTCCTGCCGAAGCGCCCAAGCACGTCCAGAAGCTTGACAAGCAGGGCCGCGCCTATGCCACCGGCAAGCGCAAGAACGCGGTCGCCCGCGTCTGGATCAAGCCCGGCAAAGGCAAGATCGTCATCAACGGCCGCGATCTTCCGGTCTATTTCGCGCGTCCAGTGCTACGCCTGATCCTCAATCAGGCCCTGCAGGTCGCCAATCGCGAAGAGCAGTATGACGTGAACGTCACCGTCAAGGGCGGCGGTCTGTCCGGCCAGGCCGGCGCGGTGCGCCACGGCCTGTCGAAGGCGCTGACCTATTATGAGCCCGAACTTCGCGGGGCGCTCAAGAAGGCCGGATTCCTGACGCGCGACAGTCGCGTGGTCGAGCGCAAGAAGTATGGCCGGGCCAAGGCTCGCCGCAGCTTCCAGTTCTCGAAGCGCTGACTTCATCAGGCTTTCGGGTCGGATCAAGGGCGGCTTACAGGCCGCCCTTTTTTCTTGCGTCGCCGCTTCATTCGTTGGCCGAAGCGTTGGGTGCGCAGCGTTGCCTGCCGCAGCGGAGCAGCGGGCATTGACGTTTGCGCCCTATGGGCGACATCCTCCGGCTGCACCCATGCAATGGATCGGAAGACATCATGCTTCGAATCGTGCTCGCCGTCGTGGCGGTCGTCCTGATCGCGCTGCCATCCATCATGATCTGCACCATGTCGCGCGCGCCTCTGCCGGTTCGCCTTGCGCTTGGTGCAGCGGCCTTCGTCACTCCGCTGATCGTGATCTGGTCGATCCATCTGGTGCCGGCGTTCAACGGGCAGGCGCCGGAATATGCCTCGTTCTGGCGCGGCGTCGGGATCCTGCTCTCGGCCTCGACATTGATCGTGCCATGGCTGCTCTACACCGCGGTCCGGGACCGCGGCTAGCCCTGACCGATCTTGAACCGCTCCCGCGCATGCTGAGTCAAAATCTCAGCCGGATGACTCTGATCTTCCGGCATCATGCGTAAGCATCTGCCGCAATTGGGTTTCAGCGCTCGATCCATGCGCGCGACGGCAGGCGCGCCGCGTTGGCGAATCTTGACATCCAGCGGAGCTTTCCGCATATCCCGCTGATGATGACCGCCGCCTCCCGACGTCGTTTCGAAAAATCGCCCGCCCGGGTCCGATGACGCTCGGCTCTGTCAGGGCTGCTCCGCCCTTGCCGGCAGCGCGCATGGGGCGCCATTTACACGGTTGAAGACTTTCATCTCTTCGATCCGTCCTTCATCAGACCTCATCAGGCATCGATCACATGACAAAGTCCGCGCGGATCTTCATCGACGGCGAAAGCGGAACCACGGGCCTCGGCATCCGTGAACGGCTGTCGGTCGAACCCGGCATCGATTTGGTGTCGATCGCTTCCGACAAGCGCAAGGATGCGGGCGCAAAGCGCGATCTGCTGGCGCAGGTCGACCTGGTGGTGCTCTGCCTGCCCGATGACGCGGCGGTGGAGACGGTGGCGCTGGCTGACACGCTGCCCGGCGGCGGCCCGCGCATCGTCGACGCCTCCACGGCGCACAGGGTCGCTCCAGGTTGGACTTATGGCTTTCCAGAGCTTTCGGCAGGGCAGGGAGCCGCCGTGGCGCAATCGCGGCGGGTTTCGAACCCGGGTTGCTATCCGACCGGCGGCATCGCGCTGCTCCGCCCGCTCGTCGAGTCCGGCCTGATGTCGGCCGACCATCCCGTCACGGTCAATGCCGTCTCCGGCTATTCGGGTGGCGGCAAGGCGATGATCGGAGCCCACGATGCCGGCTCCGCGCCCCCTTTCGAGCTTTACGGCCTTGGCCTCGAACACAAGCACCTGCCAGAACTGCAGCTTTACGCCGGACTGACACGCCGTCCGATCTTCGTGCCGTCAGTTGGTCATTTCGAGAAAGGCATGCTTGTCAGCGTGCCGCTGCATCTCGACTCGCTTGCTGCGACGCCAGCGGTCGCCGACCTTCAAGCGGTGCTTGCGAAGGCTTACGCCGACAGCGAATGGGTGACGGTCGCCAGCGCCGATGAGACCACGGCGATGGGCGGCAAGATAGAGCCCGAGGCTCTCAACGGCACCAACAAGCTGGAGCTCTTCGTCTTCGGAAACGATGCGCGCAGGCAGGCCGTACTGGTTGCGAGGCTGGACAATCTCGGCAAGGGCGCTTCAGGCGCAGCCGTGCAGAACATCAAATTGATGCTGGGACTGTGAGGACATGATGACTGACGCAGACAACGACGTCACGGCGATCGCCGCCGCCGCCCAGACCTACCTGGATGGACTCTACGAAGGCGATGCCGACAAGCTGGCCAGCGTATTCCTGCCGACATCGGCGCTGACACAGAGCTTCGAGGGAGAAGTGAAGGTGACCCCGCGCGACGCATGGCTCGAGGCCGTGCGGGGCAGGGCGGCGCCCAAGTCCTCCGGGCTGCCGCGCCACGACCGGATCCTGACCATTGACCGCATCAGCGGCGATCTTGCCCATGTGAAGCTGACATGCGCCATCCCTCCGCGCTTTTTCACGGACATTCTCTCGTTCGTGAAGATCGGCGGCGAATGGAGGATCGCGCAGAAAGTCTTCACGACCGATGTGCGGGCGTGACCTGAATCCAGTGTCATCCCCGCAACGCCGGCCGAGCCGGGAAGGATCCTGGCCGGTGGATGGCTATGCGGACATCGCTCCGACCATGCGGGGATTCTGGCGGAATGCCGTCTCGCTCTGGCGGGACTACCCCGGATAGGCGACGAACCTCTGCTGCTGTTCGCCCAATCCCTGGATGCCGAGGCGAACGGTCTCGCCGCCATGCAGGTAGCGCGGCGGCTTCATGCCCATGCCCACGCCAGGCGGCGTTCCGGTCGTGATGACGTCGCCGGGCATCAGCTTCATGAAGCGGCTCGTATAGGACACGATTGTCTTCACATCGAAGATCATGGTCTTCGTCGAGCCGGTCTGAACGCGCTGGCCATCGATCTCCAGCCACATGTTGAGGTTCTGCACGTCGTCGATCTCGTCGACAGTCACCAGCCAGGGTCCGAGCGGCCCAAAGGTCGGGCAGCCTTTGCCCTTCGTCCAGGTGCCTCCGCGCTCGGTTTGAAATTCGCGCTCCGAGACGTCGTTGCAGACGGCGAACCCGGCCACGGCGGCGAGGGCGTCGTTCTCGTCGATGTATGACCCGCCATCGCCGATGACGATGGCAAGCTCGACCTCCCAGTCCGTCTTCTTGGAATCCCGCGGGATGATCACGTCGTCGTTCGGGCCGGACAGGCACGAAGGCGCCTTGTTGAAGATGATCGGCTCGGCGGGAATGGCTGCTCCGGTCTCGGCGGCATGGTCGGCATAGTTCAGGCCAATGGCGATGAAGTTGCCGGGCTGCGGGACGCAGGGTCCGAGGCGCACATCCGCTGACACTTTCGGCAGGATCGAGGGATCGATCGCCCGCAGCTTGGCGAGCCCGCTGGCGGTGATGGTGGCGGCGTTGATGTCGGGAATGACGCTTGAGAGATCACGAATCATGCCGCTCGAGTCGAGCATTCCAGGCTTTTCGCTGCCCGCCGCGCCATACCTGACCAACTTCATCGCATGTCCTCCCAAGACAATTTATGCTGCATGTGGGCAAAAATGTGCGCGCTGGGCAAGTGCGCTGATGAAATCGGCCATCGACCATGCGGATTCGGCGCATCGCATGTTGCGCATTTGCAACGATGACGGCGAAACGCCGTTTGCATGCCGATAAATTGGGCGCATCTCGAGCAGGAGATGCCGTTCGGGAAGATCTCGTTTTGGCGAATTACATGCTTGAATCGATCAAGATGGCTTGACGGAATGTGGATAAAGGCTGTTTCGTCGTCATTTCTGCTGAAAAATCAATCTGAGGAAGGTTCGCATGGCCGGCCCGCGCGCCCTTGTGCCCGGTAAGCGGACTTGTCAAAACATGGCATGAGAGTGGCGCGGAATGATGCGCCTTCAAAAGCTTTAAGACAGGGTGGATTTGATGACCTCTGGTTTCCGCAACGCGCTCCGCTTCTCCGCATCGGCTGGTGTCCTGATGTTGGCCTTGTCGGCGGCGCAGGCAAGCTCCTTCGCCATCCGCACCGGGCAGTCCGCAGAAGGTCTCGGAATGGCTTATGCCGGCGCGGCATCCGGTGGCATCGGCATGGGCTCGCAGGCCTGGAACCCGGCCACGATCACCATGTTTCCCGGCCGCACCAGCCAGTGGAACGCGACTTACCTCCTGCCGCAGGCGACCTATGGTCTCAACGGCCCGGCAACCTTGCCAGGCTTCGGCGGCGCACCGATCACCGCAGCTGGCGGCACACAGGCCGGCTCCGCACAGCTCGGCCTCAACGGCGCGCTGATCCCGGCGTCCTACAATGTCTGGCAGTTGACCGACCGCCTGTTCGTCGGCCTCAGCAGCACCGCCCCGTTCGGCCTGCGCTCGAAGCCAGGTGGCAGCACCGGCTACTGGGCCGGCCAGACCTATGGCCGTTCAGCCACGATCCGCACGGTCAACGTCGCTCCGAGCGTCGCCTACAAGATCAACGACTTCATCTCGGTCGGCGCGGCCCTGCAGATCCAGTACATCCACGTCGATCTCAAGCAGGCTCTTGACGTCACCGCCAATGCGAACCAGCTTCAGCTTCGCGGCGATTCGTACGATCTGGGCTACCGCGTCGGCGTGACCCTCACCCCGTTCCGTGGCACCGATATCGGCATCGCCTATCGCTCGGGATTCGATCATGGCCTGCGGGGCCAAGGCCGCCTGCAGACGCCCGGCGGCACCATCGTGACCCCAGTCAAGCTCAACGTCCCGCTTCCTGGGTCGGTCGTGGTCGGCCTGTCCCAGGTGATCAACGAGCAATGGCAGGCCCATCTCGGTGTCGAGTGGACGAACTGGAAGCGTTTCGGCACGCTGCCTGTCATCAACTCGGTGACCAATGTGCAGTACGCTCTGCCGGGTGCTCCTCCGACGCCGGTCAATCTGCGGTTCAACTACAAGGACAGCTGGTATTTCTCCGGTGGCCTTGAGTACAAGTACAATCAGGCCCTGACCCTGCGAGCCGGTGTCGGCTATGAGCTGTCGGCGATCGACGACACCAGCCGCTCGCCGCTGATCTCGGATAACGATCGTCTGTATCTGTCAGCTGGCTTCAGCTATAAGGTCAGCGAGAAGCTGAACTTTGATCTCGGGTACACCTTCATCAACGTGAACAAGGCCCGCTTCCGTTACGCTCCTGGCGACATCCGCTTCACCGGCGTTCAGATCGCGGCAAGCTCGGATCCCAAGATCCACATCGTGTCTGCTGGCCTCACCTATCGTTGGGATGACCCTGCCGTCGCGCAGCCGATCGTCACCAAGTCTGGCCCGATTTCGGTTCGTAACTGAGCTGCTCCGGCTCAGGCTCGAAGTGCAAAAGCCGGCCCTCGGGTCGGCTTTCACGTTTAAAGGCTGCGTGTTTGAAGCGCTGCGCGCTTGCGAGCAGACGCGCGAAGGATGACGAACCATTCGGGACGCACCGTCATGAGAAGACCAGTCCTGTTCCTGATCGCGCCCAACTCGCGCCCCGACCGGCCGGAGGGCTGGTATTGTCCGGACTGCGCAATTGTCGAGGGCGTGCTGGCCTACTATCCGCAGCTCGCCGACGCCATCGACATCGTACGTGTCGACTTTCCCCGTCCGCGGCTGCCCATCATCGATGCGATCGGCGCCGAGCGCCAGGATTGCCCTTGCCTGCTGCTTGACGAAACCTTGGGGCCGCCTCAAGCGCCGGTCATCAATGGCTGGCGCGTGATCGCGGAGGACACGAAGCTCCTGCTCGATGCCCTTTCAGACCTTGCTCCGGGCGTCGGCCGCAGTGGGGCAGGCACATTCTTCTGAACCGCACCAGCTGATTGCCGCATCGCCTCGTGGCCAACGTGACGGTCGGTCCCAACGCAGCCAGCCGGCATGGCCGCGAACCCCATTGGCCCGCCCGTGGCGGTACGTTCCGCCCTGCGGCGTCCAAACCGTGCGAGGTGACGCAGGCCTAAGCCTTAATCTTCACGTAAGTTCCCGGCGCATCGCCTATCGGTTTGTAAGCTTTGCTTCCCGGTTTGCGGGCCTTGACCGTGGCAGGCGCCTGGGACTTGATCCAGTCGATCCAGTGAGGCCACCAAGAGCCAGCAGTCTCCGTCGCGCGGGCCGCCCAGTCCTCGAACCGGCCGACGGGCTTGTCTCCTGTCCAGTACTGGTACTTGGGCTTGGCCGGCGGGTTGACCACCCCTGCGATATGGCCTGACCCGGCCATCACATATTGCACAGGCCCGCCGAACAAGGCGCAGCCGTTGAACACCGATTTCGCCGGAGCGATATGGTCCTCCCTGGCGGCGAGGTTGTAGATAGGGATCTTGACCTTGCGGAGATCCAGCAACTCCCCGGCCACGCGCATCTCTCCCTTGGCGAGCTTGTTGTCGAGGTAGCAGTTGCGCAAATAGAACGAATGGTTGGCTTCCGGCATCCGGGTCGAGTCCGAATTCCAGTAGAGCAGGTCGAACGGATAGGGCGACTGGCCCTTGAGATAGACATTCACGACATTCGCCCAGATCAGGTCATTTGGCCGGAGCATGTTGAAGGCGCCGGCCATGCGCGCGCCGTCCAGGTAGCCGCGCAGCTTCATTTGCTCTTCGATGGAGCGGATCTGCTCTTCGTCCACAAAGACCTTCAGTTCGCCCGGGTCGGTGAAATCAACCTGCGTCGTGAACAGGGTTGCGCTGGAGATGCGCGTGTCGCCCTTGGCAGCCATGTGGGCCAGCGTGACCGCGAGCATCGTGCCGCCGACGCAGTAGCCGATGGCCGCGACGTCGGGCTGGCCTGTGATGTCGCAGGCCGCGCCGACTGCAGCCAGAATGCCGTCCTTCATGTACTCGTCGAAGCCCATCGCGCGGTGGCGCTCGTCCGGATTGACCCACGATATGCAGAACACCGTCAGACCCTGCTCGGTGCACCACTTGATGAACGACTTTTCCGGATTGAGATCGAGAATGTAGTACTTGTTGATCCACGGCGGAATGATCAGCAGCGGGCGCGCCAGCACGGCATCGGTGGCGGGCGCATACTGGATGAGCTCGAACAGCTCATTGCGGAAGACGACTTTGCCGGGCGTGACGGCCATGTTGACGCCGACCTCGAACCGCTCGGTGTCCGTCATGCGGACCTTCAGTTCGCCCCGGCCGGCGTCCACGTCCTCGGCCAGCATCTTCATGCCGCGCACGAGATTGTCGCCGTTCTGCCGGAAGGTTTCGCGGATCAGTTCGGGGTTGGTGGCCAGGAAATTGGACGGAGACAGCGCGCTGGACAGTTGCTTCACGTAAAAACGCGCCTTGTCGCGAGTGTGGTCATCCATCCCGTCGGCACGGTCCACCACGCCTTCGGCCCAGCGCGACGTGATGAGGTAAGCCTGCTTGATGAAGTCGAACATTGGATTCGCCCGCCATTCCTCATCCTTGAAGCGGGCGTCCTTCGGGTCCGGTTGGGCCACGTCGGCGGCAGGCTCGCCATGCATCTTCTTCAGGGTCTCGGACCACAGCGTCATGAAGTTGCTGGTGATGGCCGCTTGGACTTCGATCGCTTTTTGCGGATCCGACAGCACGTTCTCCGCCACCTGGCCCAATGTCTTGACGATGTCGCCGGCTTCGTCGGCGATGCCCCCTTTGGCTTCGCCGCGCTCGATCGGCTTCATCATGGCGGCGGTCGCCTTGCCGGCCTCCTCGACGAAACGCGCGACGTTGCGCGACAGCGCGTCGAAGTCGGGCATCGTGTAGACGTGTTCGGCGGGCGATTGCGCTGCAGCCGGCTGCGCGGCTATCGAGGGCGCTTTCGCGCCTGCATCGCGCTTATCGGTGGGCATAGATGTCGTCTCCTCGTGCGGCGACTTCCGGCGTCGCCACCGTAGCACCGCAATTTTTGTTCTATTAACATTTATGGAACCATGTGCGCAGCAGTGAAATGAGCAGTCCCATGAAATCGAGCCGTCCGCTTGTTGTGACCTTTCTTCTTGTCGCTGCGTCAGTTGGCCTTCCTGGCTGCGGCGATGCGAACATCGTTCGCGATGCGGCGCAAGGCGTCGGTCTGGCCGGGCGTCCGAGCGAGCCTGCCGATTTCGTGCGCCGGTCCCGCGCCGATGCGCCTTCGGGCTACATGCCTGTCGGGGTCAGCGCGCCCCCACGCGCGATGCAGCGCAAGACCGCGGCCGATTTCAAGTCGATGGAGGCCGCGCTTGAGGCTGAGAAGACCAGGCTCGAGGCCGAAGGCGCAGCCGCGAAGGCCGCCGGCGCAACGCCGCCGCCAAAACCGCCCGTCATCGCGCCTTGAGATGGCAACGGCCGGTCAAGTTTCGCAGAATATTGCGTTTAACGATCTGTTTGCCAATGCTAAAGCAATTTAATTCAGATTGATGCTGGGCAGCGCTGGAATGCTTGCCTGATTCCAGGAGCAAGACTAAATGGCCGATTTTCACCGGATCAAGCGCCTTCCGCCATACGTTTTCGAGCAGGTCAACAAGATCAAGGCGGCCGAGCGCGCCAAAGGCGTGGACATCATCGACCTGGGCATGGGCAATCCTGACCTGCCTGCTCCGAAGCATGTCCTGGAGAAGCTTGTGGAGACGGTCGGCAAGCCGCGGACAGACCGCTACTCGTCGTCGAAGGGCATCGCCGGGCTGCGCCGCGCGCAGGCCAACTACTACGAGCGCCGCTTTGGCGTGAAGCTCAATCCCGACACGCAGGTGGTCGCGACGCTCGGCTCGAAGGAAGGCTTCGCCAACATGGCGCAGGCCATCACTGGGCCGGGAGACGTCGTGCTGGTGCCGAACCCGAGCTATCCGATCCACGCATTCGGCTTCCTCATGGCGGGCGGCGTGATCCGCTCCGTGCCGGCCGAGCCGACGCCCGCTTTCTTTCCCGCCGCCGAACGCGCGATCATGCATTCGGTGCCGAAGCCCATCGCGCTCGTGGTGTGCTATCCATCGAACCCGACCGCCTACGTCGCCAGCCTCGATTTCTATCGCGACCTGGTGGCCTTCGCCAAGAAGCACGACATCATCCTGCTCTCCGACCTTGCCTATGCCGAGGTCTACTTCGATGACGCGAACCCGCCGCCCTCGATGCTCCAGGTCCCCGGCGCGGTCGACGTCACCGTCGAATTCACCTCGATGTCCAAGACTTTCTCGATGGCTGGCTGGCGCATCGGCTTCGCCGTCGGCAACGAGAAACTGCTTGCGGCGCTGACGCGCGTGAAATCCTATCTGGATTACGGGGCCTACACGCCCATCCAGGTCGCTGCAGCGGCTGCGCTCAACGGTCCGGACGACTGCATCCGTGAGATGCGCTCGGTCTACAGGACGCGCCGAGACGCGCTGGTGGAGAGCTTCGGCAAGGCCGGCTTCGAGATCCCGCCGCCGCAGGCCTCGATGTTCGCGTGGGTGCCGATCCCGCAGAAGTTCCGTCACCTTGGCAGCCTCGAATTCTCCAAGCTACTGATCGAGAAGGCCGAAGTCGCCGTTGCGCCGGGCATCGGTTTCGGCGAGCATGGGGATGACTACATCCGCATCGCCATGGTCGAGAACGAGCAGCGCATCCGCCAGGCCGCCCGCAACATCGGTAAGTTCCTCAAGACCGCCGACACGACCCTGCATAACGTCATTGATCTGAAGAAGGTCGGTTGAGGGGCGCGATCAGCTGGAGAGCATCAGCGTGCCACGCGTGAGGTCGACAGAACCGATATTGAGCGACAGCGCGCGCTTTTCTCGGAAGGTGCAATGACCTCGGAAGCCTAGCAGGCTGATGTTTTCTCGCGCTGCGAAGTCAAATTCCGTTTCAGTTGTGCCGAAGATTCTCGATGTTCGGAATGTTCTGGCAACCCCGCTCAGTGTTCCGATATCCGGAAACCCAAGATCTTCGAATGTGCAAGGTTCGAACGGGGAAGCCACTACCAGCTTTAGGCCTGAACTTTCGACCACCCGAACCAGAGCATCGGTCCATTCATCCCCCAGCGCTTGACGGAGGCCGCCGCCGGGTCCTGTCAGTCTCTTGAAGTCGTCGTTGATCGACTTGCAGGCAGCGCCAAAGGCCTTCAGGACTGTGATGAGTTTGTCGACGTCGTCCTTGCTCATCCCCATGCGCTTGCCAGCGCCCGTCTTGAGCGCATCGACGAATTTTTCGACTGCGCCGGGGCTGCCGCGCGCGAACTTCGCGAAGCTGCCAACCATTGAAGCGAGATCGAGAAGGCTGAAGTCGATCTTGTTTTCGGTCGACGTGTACAGATATTTCCGAAGAACCCCGCGCACGTCCTTGAATTCGAAGAAGCAGGCGAAATCACCCGGAACGATGAACTCCATACCCTTGATGATGATGCCTAGCTCGGGCGCGGTGACCGCTGCGTTCTCTGCTGACTCGAGCATCTTCTTCAAGCCGTCAAGCAGGACGTCCTTAACGACCGCAACGGCGACCTGCATGCCTAGCTTCAATAAAAGCGGTGTCCGGTCTGCGAGTCTGTCGATCGTTTGCCCAAGCAACGTAGTCGAAGGCTTTTCGACCTTAAACTGCTGATCGATGATTTGGCGGCATAGAATGACTTGCTCTGCCGGAGTTATCGAGTGATTCATCTTGAATGAAGTGAGAACAGATCGAAAATCGTTTTGATTTTTTTCGATGGTCTTGGGTGGTGGAACATTTGGATTGCCGCGCAGCAAAGCGCGAGCTTCTGTGTCGCCTAGCGGCTTGATGTTCTTTTTGATGGTCTTGACTTGTGAAGCCAGTCCATTGGCCTGCTTGAAGAACTCGAACTCGAAGACATCCCCGATGGCCTCGGCCCGGAGCGAGGAAAGTGCCTGGTTCTTGTCCTTGTTTCCGGTAGCGCTGGCACGCCCGAAAAGCGTCAGGGTCATCACCTGGACGGGGAAGCGGTCTTTGTTGATGCCCTGGATCGTCAGTGGAACCCAAAAGTTCGCAATGAAATCCATGTGCGCCTTTTTAGGATTTGAATCCCCGACGCGAAAATTTCGAAACAGGACAGTTTTTGAGACGTCATCAATGTCGACATCTTCTGACGACGCGGGCATGATCGGCAACTGGTTGTTGCTGGGAATGACCGGCGGCATGTCGCGCTCCATCGATGCGGGGTAACCACGAGTCAATACCACGTTGGTCATGCCGCGATTACGCTACGTGAAATCGACATTACGTAACGTCGTGATCTCGGTCAATGGAATTTGAGATTCAAATGCTCGCATGCATGACGAGCGCGAACAAACTCACCCGAGCGCTCACATCCTTCCGAGATAGTCGCCCTTGCCGAGAGGCACGCCATTATGGCGCAGGATGTTGTAGGCGGTCGTGATGTGGAAGAACACGTTCGGGTTCACCCACGACACGAGATAGTCCGCGGCCATGAAATGCGTTTCCTGTCCGGCAACCTTGATCGTGATCATCCGGTCCTCGCCGCCCTCGATCGCCGAAGCCGGGATGCTCGCCAGAAGCTCCCGAACCTTCGCAATGCGGCCCAGCAGCTCCTGGAAGCTGGCCTCCGTGTCCTCGTGGACCGGGATCTCCATCTGGGCCAGCCGGCAGGCCGCGCCTTTGCTCATGTCGCAGGCGATCTGCACTTGCCGGGTCAGCGGGAACATGTCCGGGAAAAGCCGTGCCTGAAGCAGGGCGTTGGGGTCGATCCGGAGCGCCGTCGCATGGGCTTCGGCTTTGCTGAGAAAGGCAGCGAGCGCCTTGAGGGCGTGGCTCAGGACGGGGATCGAGGCGGTGTGCAGTGAGAGTGGCATAGGGGTTCCTGGGGTTGCGGGGAAAAATTTGGTCGGCTTTCACCCAAAAGCGATTGCCGCGGTTCCGTCAAGCTGCCGGGTCGCGCCGGCCACGCCGCTGGCATCGATGGCGCGTGCGAAGTCGCACACGCGGCCTGCTCGGCGCGGCCCATAAGGGATGCATCAGGAAGGCGACTGGAACCCGCCCCCTGAGCGAGACCCCAAACTGAGTTTTGTCCACCCATCCCAATCCGCCCCCTATTTCACAGGAGACATTCATGACTTCGCTCAAGACCCTTTTCGCCGCAGCCCTCATCGCCACGTCCGCAACTGCGGCATTCGCCGGCGAAGGCAACGTCAGCCTCTATCCGGCGCAGGTCGGTCCTTCCGCAATGATCGAAGGCCGCAATGCGGCGTTGGCGCCCGCCGCTTCGACTGAAGTCGGCGTGAGCCTCTATGACCAGCGGATGCAGGCTCAGGTGCTTGGCGGCGGTGTCAATGCCGTCACCGCAGCGGACACCGGCTCCGAGGTCGGCGTCGCCCGCTGAGGCGGCCCGCGGGCTTCATCCAGCCTAGGCAGTGAATGATGGCGCCCGGCGATTGGCCGGGCGCTTTTTTGTCGCATGTCATTTTCTGAAACGAAACGCGCCCATGATCGTTCACCGCAAGTGTCATCGTGATCTTGGCGATCTCGCGTCTCCAGAGATGCTTGACAATGGAACAAACCGCCACATTGCCGGTTGTATGTATAGAAGCGACCGGATCGAACAATTCGAACGCACAAGCCATTAAAAGGAGATAATCATGATTTCGTTCAAGGCAGTCATCGCAGCAGGCATTCTTGCAGCATCGACAACCGCGGCCTTTGCGCAGGAAGGCAACATGCAGCGTTATCCTATGCAGTCCGGGTACGACACCATGTACGAGGGCCGCAACGCGGAGATCGCTCCGCCGGCATCGACCGAAACCAACATCGACAAGTTCGACAATCGCATGATGAACCGTGGACCGAACCCACGGACCACGCAGTACGAACAGCGCCTCACCAACGAAAGCGCGCGTCAGCGCGGCACCGAGCGCTACACCCGCTGAACTTCCTCTCCCGAGACCTGATCAAGCCCGGACCGAAAGGTCCGGGTTTTTTCGTGCTCGCTTTCTACATGCACACTTCGGGTAAAGCCGCTTGCGAACGCGCTTGACGCGCAGGGCGCACCATGCGAGCCGGCGCTGATGAAACTCATTCCCAGACTGGTGGCCGTCGGCTTCGTGGGCAGCATCGCAGCGCTTGCGATAGCCTCGTGGGACGTCGCGCGGGGCAGGGCGCCCGACACCTCGTCGCCGCTGATCGTGGCCCTGCTGACTGCGCCAGAGGCCCGCACCTGCACGCGCGACGGCTCCGCCGCCGTCGCCGCCCATCTGAAGCCCGGCATGCCGCGCGAGGAGGCGCTCGCCACGCTCCGGCAGGCGACCGTCTCCGCGCCCTCGCCCTGGTTCTGGACGCCGCGCAGCGAGGACAGCCTCACCGAACAGCCCGGCCGCATCGATTTCGTCCGCGTCATGCGCTACACCGCCTTCGGCAACCACAGGGTGTCCGGAAGCGTGCTGCTGCAGGATGGCGCGGTGGCGGAGGTGAAGGCGCGCATCGCCTGCGCCTTCGGCTGACCGCGAGGCTGCCCACCGCCGCGAAGGAGTTGACGGAGGCGACGCGGCATGCGACCGGCACGTCATGAAAACGCCCCTTCGCCTGGGCGTCGCGGGCCTCGGCACCGTCGGCGCTGCCGTCATCGAGATCCTCAAGCGCCAGGAGAATGCCCTTTCGGCCCGCACGGGCCGCGCCATCCGCGTCGTGGCCGTCAGCGCGCGCGACCGGGGCCGCGACCGCGGCGTCGACCTGTCCGGATATCGCTGGTTCGACGATCCCGTCGCCATGGCGCGCGATCCCGGCGTCGATTGCCTCGTGGAGCTGATCGGCGGAGCGGAGGGACCGGCAAAGGACGCCGTCGACGCCGCCATCGCCGCGGGCAAGTCGGTCGTCACGGCCAACAAGGCGATGCTGTCCCGCCACGGCATGGCGCAGGCCAGGGCCGCGGAGGACGCCGGCGTGGCGCTGGCCTTCGAGGCGTCGTCCGCAGGCGGCATCCCGGTGGTCAAGACGCTGCGCGAGGCGCTGACCGGCAACACGGTGACCCAGATCGCGGGCATCCTCAACGGCACCTGCAACTACATCCTGACGCGCATGGAGCTGGAGGGCCTGACCTTCGCCGATTGCCTCAAGGACGCGCAGGCGCTGGGCTATGCCGAGGCGGACCCGACCTTCGACGTCGAGGGCTTCGACACGGCGCACAAGCTGTCCTTGCTCACCGCGCTGGCTTTCGGCACCGAGATCGATGCCGACGCCATCCATGTCGAAGGCATCTCCAAGATCACGCCGCTGGACCTCAGGATGGCGGACGAGCTCGGCTACCGCATCAAGCTGCTGGGCGTGGCGGAGCGCACGGCAGCGGGCATCGAGCAGCGCGTCTGCCCCACCATGGTGCCGAAGACCTCGGCCATCGCGCAGGTCATGGGCGTGACCAACGCCGTGGCGATCGATGGCGACGCCGTGAAGCAACTTACGCTCGTCGGCCCCGGCGCTGGCGG
>JANOCI010000106.1:0-4406 GCA_031412095.1 Allobosea sp. | reverse complement strand
ACGGCCGCGAGATCGTTCTCCAGCGATGCGCGGAACTGGATATGCACGCCGCGGGCTTCGAGCCATTCGCGGTCCGGGTCAGACCAACGGGTGCGCGGGCAGGCCGTGCCGACATAGGGCACGTCGGCCCCGCTTTCGATCAGCAGGCGGGCCACCAGCAATTCGGACCCCTCATAACCGGACACGGTGATCTTGCCCTTGACGGGCTTGGCCGCGAGTGCGGCCTTGATCATCGGCAGGAACTGGTCCTTGGCAGCCTGCACGGTGGCTTTCGACACCTGGCAGGCTTCGCCGATGGCATCGAGCCACGCCGACGTGCCGTCATGGCCGACCGGCGCCGAGCCGACGATGGGACGGCCGGCATATTCGAACTCGCGCACCGAAGCCGTGTAGAACGGATGGATGGCGGCGACCGCGGCGCAGTCGAGCGCAGCGTAAAGCTCGCGCCACTCACGGGTGGGGACCACCGGCCCAGCTGCAAGCCCGAGCGCGCCGAGCATCATGCCGATGCCGACTGGATCGGCCGGGAACATCTCGCCCAGCAGCGCCACGGTCCGCTTGTCGTTGCGGCCGCCGCGCGGGGCCATCACGGGTCCGGCCTCAGCCTCCTTGCGGGCGAAGTTCAGCATCGCACCGGCCAGCACGTCCTTGGCCTCGGCATGGGTGGGCACCCCGAAGCCGGGCACGTCGATGCCGATGATGCGCACGCCGTCGATGGTGTCGGGCAGGAGGCGGAGAGGCACGCCAGAAGCGGACGGCACGCACAGGTTGATGACGACAATTGTGTCGTATTTGTCAGGGTCGGCCAGCAGATGGACCGCGTCCCGGATGTCCTCGAACAGCTTGCCGGTCACGAGCGTTTCGGAATTGAACGGCACATAGCCCACCGTGCGGCGCGCGCCATAGAAATGCGACGTGAACGTCAGGCCATAGACGCAGCAGGCAGAGCCAGACAGCACGGTCGCCGTGCGGCGCATGCGCAGGCCGACACGCAACGAGCCGAAGGCGGGGCACATGCTCTGGGGCTGGTCGTGCGGGCCGAGCGGATAGTCGGCGGCATAGCGCTCAAGCGTGTCGCTGGCGCCGGCGGCAATCGCTGCCTTGCGCATTTCATCGCGGCCGGCATGGCAGCCATTGCCCAGCGCCTCCGCCTTCGCGACCGCCTGCGTGGCAGCGGCGATCACGGCGGGAGCAGGCGCCGCCAGCACAGGTTGCGGCGCGGCGACCACTGGCTCCGGCGGTTTTGGTGCGCCAGGCTTCGGGGTCTTGTTGAGGGTGTCGATCAGCGTGACCATCGTGGGCTGCCCTGTTGGTTCGAACCGATCAGGCTTCGTCGTAGACGACTTCGAGCGTGGCTTTCTCCGTCACGACACCGCCGCACATGTCGGCGAGAGAGGCGGGCTGAAGCACATAATCGCGGCCCGTTATGTCGGAGGAAAACAGCCCGAGCAGGCCGTCCGATGTCATCGGCGCAGGGCGCATCGGCTTCGATGATCCGACATTCTCGACCAGTTCCTCGAACATCGGGCCCCAGCGGTCGCCGGGCCGGCCGATGATGTGGTAGTTCGCGCTCTTGCGGCGGATGTCCTCATCGGCAGGGATGGAGGCCAGCACGGGAATGCCCACGGCGGCAGCGAAGGCCGCAGCCTCGCCCGTGCCGTCATCCTTGTTGATGACCATGCCGGCCACGCCGACATTGCCGCCAAGCTTGCGGAAATATTCGACCGCAGAGCAGACGTTGTTGGCCACGTAAAGCGACTGCAGGTCGTTCGAGCCGACGACGATGACCTTCTGGCACATGTCGCGGGCGATCGGCAGGCCGAAGCCGCCGCAGACCACATCGCCCAGGAAGTCGAGCAGCACATAGTCGAAGCCCCAATCGTGGAAGCCGAGCTTCTCCAGCAGTTCGAAGCCGTGGATGATGCCGCGCCCGCCGCAACCGCGCCCTACCTCGGGCCCGCCGAGCTCCATCGCGAACACACCGTCGCGCTTGAAGCAGACATCCTCGATCTTCACCTCTTCGCCAGCTGCCTTCTTGCGGGCCGAGGTCTCGATGATGGTGGGGCAGGCCTTGCCGCCGAACAGCAGGGACGTGGTGTCCGACTTCGGGTCGCAGCCGATGAGCAGCACGCGCTTGCCCTGCTGCGCCATCATGTAGCTGAGGTTGGCGAGCGTGAAGGACTTGCCGATGCCGCCCTTGCCGTAGATCGCGATGATCTGCGTCTTGGTCTCGTGGACCGCGTCTTCGGTCAGGTCAGGGCCGGGCGCGTCGACGGCGCCGACGCCATGTGCGGCGAGCGCGGCGTTGAGGGCATGGTTCGGCGTCGGCGGAGCGTGGGCCGTGGCGGCGCTCGGAACAGGTGCGTTCATGGACAGGTTCTCCAATCGAGTGTCATTTTTACGCAGGCCGGATCGGCGAACGCCGTCTCATAAGCTTCAGGCGCGGCGGATACGGGGCTGCGATGGCTGACGAGGCCATCGAGGCGAAGGTCGCCGGAAGTGATCATCGCCAGCACGGACGCCAGGTCAGGTTCGCGGAATTCGGCGGCGATGCGGAACCGGGCCTCGCGCATGAAGGCGGGCGGGAACGTGAAGGACAGCGCGACGTCGTAGAAGCCCGCCAGCACGATCTCGCCGCCGCGGGCCAGGCGCATCACGAGCGTGTCGAGCAGGCTCGCGTCGCCGCTGACGTCGTAGATGGAGCGATAGTCGCAGCGCGGGTCGGCGGCCGGATCGACAACGGCGTATCCGGCGGCGCCCGACATCCTCAGAGGGTTCTTCTCCCAGACGGTCGGCGCGCCGCCCATGGCGACCGCCAGGCGGGCGAGCAGCCGGCCGAGCACGCCGTGGCCGACGATGAGGTCCGGCAGGGAGCCGCCGGCGATGGCATGGCTTGCGGTGGCGGCAAGCGCGAGCAGCACGCCGTCCTCGCCCAGGCTCTCCGGCAGCGGGACGACCTTTGCGCCGGGCACGACCAGGTGGTGCGCGGCTCCGCCGAACAGCCCGCTGATTCCGGAAAAGCACCTCGCGCCGGGCACGAACACATGCGTACCGACACATCGGCCGGAGGTTGGCCCGGCCTCGCGGATGATGCCGGCGGTCTCGTAGCCGGGGACGAGCGGATACTGCAGGCCGGGGAAATGGGGCATGCGGCCTGACCAGAGCAGGCGCTCGGTGCCGGTGCTGATGCCGGACCAGAGGACCTCGACCAGCACGTCGGCATCAGTCGCCGGAATCAGGCCCACCTCGTCGAGGACGAGGCTCCCTGGCTCCTTGAGGACGATGGCCATGGTGCTCTTCACGACACCTGTTTCCCTTCACTGCAGCCTGAGAACACAGACTGATCTGTCATGATAAGAAGACGTTTTTCTCTGTCAATTTGTATAGACACTTACAAGGCCGGTTTTTCTGCCGCGATGAGGCCTGTCAAAAGCGGGCGCGGCGTGGCGATTTGCCGGACATTCACGAACCCCGCCTCGGCCAGCATCCGGGTCAGCTCAGCGGGCCGCCGCGCCCGGCCTGCGCCCATCGCGAGGAGGTAGAAGCCGAAATAGGCGTCGGCCATCGCAGCGGATGCTGCATGCCCCGCCATCGGTTCGGCGATCAGCAGCCGCCCGCCAGGCTCCAGAGCTGCATGGATGCGCGCAAGCAGCGGCGCGACCGTTCCGTCGTCGTGGTCATGCGCCACCCGCACCAACGTGATCAGGTCCGCGCCGGAGGGAAGCGCGTCACGGATGAAGCTGCCGCCCACCAGCGTGGCGCGGCCAGCCAGGCCTGCAGCCTCGAACCGGGGCCCGGCGGTTTCGACCACGGCAGGCAGATCGAACAAGGTCAAGGCCAGATGAGGAGCCCGGCGAGCGGCGGACCGCAGGAACGAGCCGTCCCCTCCGCCGACATCAAGGATGCGTCGATGCCTCGAGACGTCATAGGCGTTCAGCACGTCATCGGCGACAAACTGCTGCGAGGCCGCCATCAGTTGGGTGTACGCCTCCACGTCATGCGCCGCGAGCGCCGCAGGATCTCCGCCGCCGCCGGCATAGGGCCAGTAGCGCGAAAGCTCGGTCTGCTTGACCTCGCCGCGCAGGAGCGCCAGCGGGTCGGCCATGTCCGCGTAGAACATGGCGTGATGCTCGATCATGGCCTTGACGCCCGGGTTGGCGCGCATGGCGGCGCCGAGTTGGCCCAGGCCGTACCGCCCGCCTGTGCGCGGCTGGAGCAGATTGAGCGCCGCCGCAGCCAGCACGAGCCGACGGGCGGAATCAGTTGGCAGACCGGTGCGCTCGGCCACTTCCGCGATGGTCAGCGGCGATCGGGCCAGCAGTTCGAACAGGTCGAGCTTCACGCAGGCGAACAGGACCTGCGAATAGACAAAGCCAGCGCATAGGTCGAAGCAGGCCTGCGCGCGC
>JANOCI010000105.1:0-2613 GCA_031412095.1 Allobosea sp. | reverse complement strand
GTGCGCGAACGAGGCGGCTGGCGCCGGGTCGGTCAGATCGTCGGCTGGAACATAGATCGCCTGCACCGAGGTGATCGAACCCTTGGTCGTGGTGGTGATGCGCTCCTGCAGGTTGCCCATGTCGGTCGCCAGCGTCGGCTGGTAGCCCACGGCGGACGGGATGCGGCCGAGCAGCGCCGACACTTCGGAGCCGGCCTGGGTGAAGCGGAAGATGTTGTCGACGAAGAACAGCACGTCCTGGCCCTGGTCGCGGAAATGCTCCGCGACGGTCAGCCCGGTGAGCGCCACGCGGGCGCGGGCGCCCGGAGGCTCGTTCATCTGGCCGTAGACCAGCGCGCACTTGGAGCCCGCGGTCGAACCATTGTTCTTCTTGGGATCCTTGTTGACGCCCGACTCGATCATCTCGTGATAAAGGTCGTTGCCCTCGCGGGTGCGTTCGCCGACGCCGGCGAACACCGAGTAGCCGCCATGGGCCTTTGCGATGTTGTTGATCAGCTCCATGATGAGCACGGTCTTGCCGACGCCCGCACCGCCGAACAGGCCGATCTTGCCGCCGCGCGCGTAAGGAGCCAGCAGGTCCACGACCTTGATGCCGGTCTCCAGGATCTGCGAATCCGTGGCCTGCTCCGAATAGGACGGGGCGGGCTGGTGGATGCCGCGCATCGCTTCGCCGACGACGGGGCCAGCCTCGTCGACCGGCTCCCCGATGACGTTCATGATGCGGCCGAGGCAGGCCTCGCCGACCGGCACGACGATGGGGCCGCCGGTGTCGGTGACCGGCTGGCCGCGGACCAGGCCTTCGGTCGAGTCCATCGCGATGCAGCGCACCGAGCTTTCGCCGAGATGCTGCGCCACTTCGAGCACGAGCCGGCTGCCCAGGTTCTGGGTCTCGAGGCCGTTCAGGATTTCAGGAAGGTTGCCTTCGAACTGGACGTCGACGACGGCGCCGATGACCTGCGTCACCTTGCCGGTGGCGATGTTGGCCTTGAGCGTCGGTGCATCCGCACCTGCGGCGGCTAGCGCGGGAGCCTTGGTGGTGGCCTTGGCCATGGTTCTCTCCGATCCTTGCGACATCAAACGCGAATTCAAACGACGGTCAGCGTCACGGGGACATTGCCGCGCGTCGCCTTGGAATAGGGGCAGATGGCGTGGGCGTCCTCAGCGAGCGCCTTCACCTTGGCCGGGTCTTCGCCCGGGATCGAGATCTTCAGCTCCGCGGTCAAGGCGAAGCTGGTCTCGTCCTTGTTGAGCGTGACGAGGCACGTCACCGACGCGCGCGTGGCGTCCACGTCGTGCTTCTTCGACAGGGCGATGATCGCCTGCCCGTAGCACGACGACCAGCCCATCGCGAAAAGCTGCTCGGGATTCATGCCCTCAATGGCGCCGGCGCCGGCAAGCTCCTTCGGCAGGGCCATGCCGAGGACCATCTTGCCGCCCTCCAGCGAGGTGCGGCCATTGCGGCCTCCGCTGGTGGTGGCATGCGTCGTCATGATGGGTGACAAGGTCATCGACCGTTCTCCTTAAAGCGCTTCGGCGCCCGAGATGATCTCGATCAGTTCCTTCGTGATCATCGCCTGGCGCGTGCGGTTATATTTCTGGGTCTGCTTCTTGATCATGTCGCCGGCGTTGCGCGTCGCGTTGTCCATGGCCGACATGCGCGAGCCCTGCTCGGACGCCGCGTTCTCAAGCAGCGCCTTGAAGACCTGGACCGTGACGTTGCGCGGAAGCAGCGAAGCGAGGATCTCGCCTTCCTCCGGCTCGTAATCGTAGACCGCCTCCGCTCCCTTGGCGGCCGCCTTGCCCGGAATTTCCGTCGGGATCAGCTGTTGGGCGGTCGGGATCTGCGAGATGACGGATTTGAACTTCGAGAAGAACAGGGTCGCGACATCGAACTCGCCCGCCTCGAACATCGCCAGCACGCGCTGGCCGACCTCTTCGGCCTGGACAAAGCTCATCTGCTTCACCGAGCGGAACTCGATGAGGTCGATGATGTGGCGCTCGAGCGTGCGGCGGAGCGCATCATTGCCCTTCTTGCCGACGCAGAGGATCTTGACCGTCTTGCCGTCGGCCAGAAGCCTGTTGGCATGATCGCGCGCAAGCCGGGCGATCGACGAATTGAACGCGCCGCAGAGGCCGCGCTCGGCCGTGCACACGACAAGGAGATGGACCTTGTCCGAACCGGTGCCCGCCAGCAAGCGCGGCGCAGACGACAGGTCGACGCCTGCGCCGAGATTGGCCAGCACGCTCTCCATCTTGACCGCATAGGGACGCGCAGCTTCAGCCGCCATCTGCGCCTTGCGCAGCTTGGCGGCGGCAACCATCTGCATGGCCTTCGTGATCTTCTGCGTCGCCTTGACGGAGGCGATGCGGGTGCGCAGTTCCTTCAAAGAGGGCATTGCGTATCCTTAGGTTGACCGCTGATCATTCCGTCCCACAACGTCCAAGGCAAAACGGTCAGGCGAGCGTCTTGGAGAAATTCTCGATGACGCCCTTGAGCGTCGCCGCGCTGGCGTCGGACAGATCCTTCGAATCGCGGATGGTGTTCAGCAGATCGACATGCTTGCCGCGCAGCAGCGACAGCAGCCCGTCCTCGAAAGCGCGCACCTTGCTGAC
>JANOCI010000104.1:0-78701 GCA_031412095.1 Allobosea sp. | reverse complement strand
CTCTGTCGACGGCAAGCCGGCCTACAAGCTCTCGGTCAACGACCTGGTGATCAAGGCATGGGCGATGGCCTTACGCGCGGTGCCGGATGCGAACGCCAGCTGGACCGACAACGCAATGCTCAAGCACAAGCATGCGGATGTCGGCGTCGCCGTCTCCATTCCGGGCGGGCTGATAACGCCGATCATCCGCGGCGCTTGCCAAAAGACCCTGTCGACGATCTCCAACGAGATGAAGGATCTCGCCGGCCGCGCCAAGAACCGAAAGCTCAAGCCGGAGGAATATCAGGGCGGCACGACCGCCGTGAGCAATCTCGGCATGTTCGGCGTCAAGGATTTCTGCGCGGTCATCAACCCTCCGCACGCGACGATCCTCGCTGTCGGCGCGGGGGAGAAGCGCCCGGTCGTGAAGGCGGACGGCACGCTGGGAATCGCCACCGTCATGAGCGTGACACTTTCGACCGACCACCGGGCTGTCGATGGAGCGCTTGGCGCAGAGGCGCTCGCCGCGTTCAGGAAATACATCGAGAACCCGATGGGAATGCTGGTGTGATGTCATTCCGGCCTGCGACGTCATGCTCGGGGTCGGGCGTCGAGTGCCTTCCTGGGCTGTGACGAAACGTGGATGGTCGGGTCAGCCCCTGACGCGAGAGCGAACGACATGATCACCTTCCTCATCCTGTTCGGGCTGTGCATCTTCATTCTCAGGTCGCAGCTGTTGCGCATTGCCATCCGGCAGATGGGCGGCGAGGTCAAAGTGCAGCAGCTGCACGCATCGCCGGCGCTGGGCGCCGCAAGCGGATGGGCCAGCCTCACAGGGGCGGTGCTGCTCGTCGTGCTGTCGTTCGCAGTCCACGGCTACCTGAGCGGGCTCGCCATCGCCGTTCTCGGCATCATAGGCGGAGTGGCGTTCTCCGCGCTGGTCCTGCCTGCCATCGGCTCCACATTCATGCTCGGGCATCTGGGAGGCGACGGCGACAGGAGCATCGCCGAATTCAACCGTCGCTACGGCGCGCACATCGCCTTCGGCGTCGCGGCGCTGGCGGCTCTGGGCTGGCTGCTGGTCCTGAGGCTGGCGTGATGGCGGGCGATGACCCAGCAGCCGGGATGCGCGCCACCCTGTCGGTGCTTTCGATCGTTTCGCTCGGCATTGCGGTGCTGTCGCTCGTGTCCTCGTTCTTTCAGAGCTGGAACTATGCCCGCAACATCGAGGCCGTGCAGCGCAACGTGCTGCGCGCTGAAAGCCTGCGCACCTGCCGCGACATCATCGATGTGTTTTTCCAGTTCCGGCTGAAGGCGGACGAGGTGAACGCCAGCAGCACGCCTTCGATGGAGCTCAAGCCGCTGGTCTACAAGTTCGGCGCGCTCGCCACCCACTTGGCCAATTTCCGGGAGGAAGCGGTGAGGGAACGCTACACCCAGCTGAACTGGGAGATGCTTGCCGTGGCGGACAAGGCCGCTTTGGACGGGCCGGCGCAATACCAGGCGCATTTCGCTCGGCTCGACGCCGCCTTCACGGCCCTGAACGATGACTGCGCCAAGGCGGCGCAACGCCAATTGCTTTGACGACTTCAGAAGGAACGCCTCATGTCCGCTTACGACGTCCTCATCATCGGCTCCGGACCCGGCGGCTATGTCGCGGCCATCCGCGCCGCTCAGCTTGGCCTCAAGACAGCGATCATCGAGCGTGAGCATCTTGGCGGCATTTGCCTGAACTGGGGCTGCATCCCGACCAAGGCCCTGCTGCGCTCGTCCGAGATCCTGCATTTCGCCCAGCACGCGAAGAAATACGGGCTGGTGCTCGAAGGCACGATGAAGCCCGACGTGAAGGCGGTCGTTGCACGTTCGCGCGGAATCTCCGTCCGGCTCAACGCTGGCGTCGGCTTCCTGATGAAGAAGAACAAGATCGACGTGATCTGGGGAGAAGCGAAGGTCTCCAAGCCGGGCGAGGTCATCGTCGGCAAGGTCACCAAGCCGGCCGTCCAGCCGCAGCCTCCGGTCCCCAAGGGCACGCTGGGCGAAGGCACTTACACCGCCAAGCACATCATCGTCGCGACGGGCGCACGGCCGCGCGTGCTGCCTGGCATCGAGCCGGACGGCAAGCTGATCTGGACCTATTTCGAGGCCATGGTGCCAGCCGAAATCCCCAAAACGCTGCTGGTCATGGGGTCCGGCGCTATCGGCATGGAGTTCGCGTCATTCTTCAAGGGCATGGGCAGCGACGTCACCGTGGTCGAGGTGATGCCGCAGATCCTGCCGGTGGAGGACGCGGAAATCTCCGCCTTCGCCCGCAAAACGTTCGACAAGCAGGGCCTCAAGATCATGACCGGGGCCAAGGTCACCAAGGTTGTGAAGGGCTCCGATGCCGTCACGGCGACGATCGAGGCGGACGGCAAATCCACGCAAATCACGGCGGACCGCATGATTTCCGCTGTCGGCGTCGTCGGCAACATCGAAAACCTCGGATTGGAGGCGCTCGGCGTCAAGACAGAGCGTGGCTGCGTCGTCACCGATGGGTTCAGCCGTAGCAACGTGCCCGGCATCTACGCCATCGGCGACGTCGCCGGCCCGCCTATGCTCGCGCACAAGGCCGAGCATGAGGGCGTGGTCTGCATCGAGCACATCGCGGGGCTGCACGTCCACCCGATGGACAAGAACCTGATCCCCGGCTGCACCTATTGCCACCCCCAGATCGCCAGCGTCGGCCTGACCGAAGCCAAGGCCAAGGAGGCGGGCCACGAACTGAAGGTCGGCCGGTTCTCGTTCGCCGCCAACGGCAAGGCGATCGCGTTGGGCGAGGACAACGGCTTGGTCAAGACCATCTTCGACGCCAGGACGGGCAAGCTGCTCGGCGCCCACATGATCGGGGCCGAGGTGACCGAACTCATCCAGGGCTACGTCGTCGCCATGGGCATGGAGACCACCGAGGAAGAGCTGATGCACACCATCTTCCCGCACCCGACGCTGAGCGAGATGATGAAGGAGAGCGTGCTGGATGCCTATGGTCGGGCGCTGAATGCTTGAAGCGCGCCCAAGATCCTCATCCTGAGCCCGTCGAAGGATGAATACCAGTCATCACCTTCTGAAAATCCTCCTTCGACGGGCTCAGGATGAGGATCGTGGGGTTCGGCAAAAGCCAGATGGCTTCGCGTGCCTCGTGATAGCGGCCGACAGGATGACTTGACATGGACCCAAAGCTCCCCTTCGCCATCCTCGCCCTGCTCGGCGGCGCGGCGTTGCCCTTGCAGATCGGCATCAATGGCTCGCTGCGCCAGATCATCGGCTCGGCCATGCAGGCGGCGACGATCTCCTTTTCCGTGGGCGCGCTTGCCGGCCTTGTGGCCAGCATCCTGATGCGGGACGGCGCGCCGACGATCGAGAAGCTCGGGCAGGCCGCTCCCTGGATGTGGCTGGGCGGCTTCTTCGGCGTGTTCTATGTCTGGACGACGATCGTCACCGGCCCGAAGCTTGGCGCGTTGCTGGCCGTTTCGCTGGTGATCGCCGGGCAACTCACCGTGTCGCTGGCGCTCGACCATTTCGGCGCGCTCGGCTTCCCGCAAAGCAGCATCTCGCCCCTCAAGCTGTTCGGCCTTGGGCTCGTGATCTTCGGCGTGCTGGTGATCGGTTATGCCAAGCAGGGGTGAGGCGAAGAATGGCGCATCGGTGTCATCCCCGGCGAGCCTAAGGCGAGGGAAGGGGATCCACCAGCCGCTGTGCGCCGATGGATTCCCTTCCCCTCCGCTGCGCTTCGGCCGGGAATGGCACGGCGGAATGACACCCGCATCACCACGCCGCTTTGCAACAGGCCCCGAAGATCCCTATATCCGCCCCAACCCAAGGCGAACCTGACATGGCCGTTGTTCTTGACCTTCTGAGAGCCGATCCGCGCAAGTCCGAACCGTTCCGCCATCCGGAGAAGCAGAAGCGCGTTGAAAACCCCGTGCTCAAAAAGCCGGACTGGATCCGCGTCAAGGCCCCGGGTTCGCCGAAATGGGCGGAGACGAACCGCATCGTCAAGGAGAATGGCCTCGTCACGGTCTGCGAGGAGGCCGGATGCCCGAACATCGGCGAATGCTGGGAGAAGAAGCACGCGACGTTCATGATCCTTGGCGATACGTGCACGCGCGCCTGCGCCTTCTGCAACGTCAAGACGGGCGTGCCGGGCGCGGTCGACGTGTTCGAGCCGCAGCACATCGCAGAAGCCGTCGCGAAGCTCGGCCTGGAGCATGTGGTGATCACCTCCGTCGACCGCGATGATCTCGCCGACGGCGGAGCGCAGCATTTCGCCGACGTGATCAATGCGATCCGCCGGCTCTCGCCAAAGACCACAATCGAGGTGCTGACGCCGGATTTCCTGCGCAAGGAAGGCGCGCTCGAGATCGTCGTGAAGGCCCGTCCAGATGTGTTCAACCACAATCTCGAGACGGTGGCCTCGAATTACCTGACAGTGCGGCCCGGCGCGCGCTATTTCCACTCGATGCGCCTCTTGCAGCGCGTCAAGGAACTCGACCCCAGCATCTTCACCAAGTCCGGCATCATGGTGGGCCTCGGCGAGGAACGGAACGAGGTCCTGCAATTGATGGATGACCTGCGTTCGGCCCACGTCGATTTCATCACCATCGGTCAATATCTAGCCCCAACCCGGAAGCACCACGCGGTAATCCGTTTCGTCACGCCCGAAGAGTTCAAGGCGTTCGAGACGATCGCCTATGTGAAGGGCTTCCTGATGGTTTCGTCGACCCCGTTGACGCGGTCGTCGCACCACGCGGGCGAGGATTTCGCGAAGTTGAAGGCTGCGCGAGCATCCCTCGCGACGGCCGGATGAGACGCGATGAGACCGCGCCGCATCATGGTGATCGGCTGCTCCGGCGCCGGCAAGTCGACCTTCGCCAGGGCGCTCGCCCGCGAGCTCGACCTGCCGCTTGTGCATCTCGACGCTGAATACTGGCTGCCTGGCTGGGCTCAGCCGACGCGCGATGCGTGGCGTGCCAAGCTGGCTGCGATCGTGGCCCGCAAGGCCTGGGTTCTCGACGGGAACTATGCCTCCGCATTCGACATCAGCATGCCACGGGCCGACATCATCGTGTTCCTCGACCTGCCGCTTCATGTCAGCCTCCGGGGCATCCTGTGGCGGCCGCTGCGGCACTGGGGCCGGCAGCGGCCGGACATGGCGCCAGGGTGCATCGAACGTTATGACTGGCCGTTCTTCAAGTATGTCTGGCAGTTCCGTGAAAAGCAGCGCCCCCGGATCATCGACGGCCTGGCGAGATTTGCCAAACATGCGAAACTGGTCCATCTGCGCACGCGGCGCAAGGTGAGGGCGGTTCTCGCGGATCCCGCCAAGCTCCCGTTCCTGAAAGCTGCCTGATCCGATGCCTACTTTCAGCACCACGCGCCATGTCGCCCATACGCCCGGCCGGATGTTCGATCTGGTGGCCGATGTCGAGCGCTATCCAGAATTCCTGCCGTTCTGCAAAAGCCTCGTGGTCAAGCGCCGCAGCGTGGATGAGGATGGAATTGAAACCATCGTCGCGGCCATGAGCGTGGGCTACAAGGCCATCAACGAGAATTTCACGAGCCGCGTCAGGCTGGACCGGAAGCGCATGCGCATCGCCGCCGAGTACATCGACGGTCCGTTCTCCTATCTCGACAACCGCTGGACCTTCACCCCCGACACAAAGCGCGGGCCCGAAGGTGCGGCGGTCGAGTTCTACATCACCTACGAGTTCCGCAGCCGCATGCTGCAGCTTGTGGCGGGCGCCGTGTTCGACCGCATATTCCGCATCTTTTCGGAAGCATTCGAAGCACGCGCCGACGCTGTCCACGGCGTGCCTGCACTTGCGCAGGCGCCGTCAAGCGGACGCTGAATCGGCCAGCATGTCCAGCGTGAGCTGCAGTGCATCGACGACCGCGGCTGCGCGGACGCCGTCGCGATCCAGCGCGCCGTATGTGCGCTTGAGGTGGCGCGTCTCCTGCCCGGCAAGCGCGCAGGCGAAATGCACCAGCCCGACCGGCTTCTCCGCGCTGCCGCCACCCGGCCCGGCGACGCCCGTGATGGCGATCGCGATGCCGGCGCGCGAATGGGCGAGGGCGCCCCTCGCCATGGCCTCGGCGATCTCCTGGCTCACCGCGCCGTGAGCGCTGATCAGCGCCTCGTGAACTCCGAGCATGTCGCTCTTGGCTTCGTTCGAATAGGTCACGAACCCGCGGTCCAGCACATCGGACGAGCCGGGGATGGCAGTCAGCGCCGCCGATACAAGCCCGCCTGTGCAGCTTTCCGCCGCCGCAAGCATGATTTCCTGCCGGCGACAGGCTGCGAGCACATCTTCCGCAAGTTGTGAAACGTCAATCGCCATACGGTTCTCCTTTCGCTTCAGGCAGCCGCACCGTCACTGTGGCGAACGCCGCGAGGCCCTCGGATCTGCCGGTGAAGCCGAGCCCTTCGGAGGTCGTCGCCTTCAGCCCGATCTGGTCCAGCCTGACGGCTGCGATCTCCGCCAGTCTATTCAGCATGGCCTCACGATGAGGCCCGATCTTCGGCCTTTCGCAGACCAATGTGACGTCGAGATGATCGATTACGCCGCCGCGAGCCTTCAGACGCCCGCAGGCGAACGCAAGGAACTGGTCCGACGGTGCGCCGCGCCATCTGGCGTCGCTCGGCGGAAAATGCAAGCCGATGTCGCCATCGCCGATGACGCCGAAGATCGCGTCGGACAAGGCGTGCAGCGCCACATCGCCATCCGAATGCGCGACGACGCCCTGACTGTGCGGGATGCGGACACCGCAAATCCAGACATGGTCGCCTTGGCCGAACGCATGGACATCATAGCCCGTCGCGACGCGCGTGAGCATTGCGCGTCCGGCAGCCATGCGCTGCTGCGCCAAGACGACGTCATCGGCAGTGGTGAGCTTCACGTTCGCAAGGTCTCCGGGAAAGGTGGCGAGCGGCAGCCCCGCCCATTCGACGAGCCCTCCGTCATCGGTCGCATCCTGCCGGCCTGCGCCAACCGCCGCCGCATGGGCGGCACGGATGAGCCCAAGGCGAAAGGCCTGCGGCGTCTGCACGGTGCGCAACGTGTCGCGGTCCACCGTCTCCGTAACCCGGCCATCCGCGTCGACGCGCTTCACGGTGTCGGTCACCGGCAGCACCGGAACGGCGGCGCCGTGCAGAGCTGCGCAAGAAGCGGCATTGGCGATTAAGTCTGGCGAGACAAACGGGCGTGCTGCGTCGTGGATCAGCACCACGTCGTCGGGGTCGGCAAGCCCGTCCAGCGCCGCTAGCCCGTTGCGAACCGTCTCCATGCGGGTCGATCCTCCAAACGCAGGCTCGGCGACCCGAACGCGGGAGAGCGGCTCGATGCCGCCCAGCGCCAGCCGGTACAATTCCACGTCGTCGGAATGGATCACAACCTGAACCACGCTGACCTGCCCGCATTCGAGAAAGGCGCGCAGCGTATGGGTCAGCACGGCGCTGTCCGCAAGCTGGCGATACTGCTTCGGCAAGCCGCGGCCAGCCCTCACGCCCCGGCCTGCCGCAACGATGAGCGCCACGACCCGTGGGCCATTGAACGTTGGGGTCTGCATCTGCGCCATCCCAGCGTTGTAGCCTTCGCGATCCGCATCCGTCACCCCTTTCGGCCCATCAGGATTTGCACTGATCATAAAAAGACTTTGCCGCACTGCACAAGAATGCTTAAATGAGAGGCAGAATGAGAGCTGATCAAAAAACAGGCGTTGTGTGGCCGGATGCGTTCCTTTCGATGGCGAACGGCTCCCGGGTGGCGCTTGCTCCCATGTCGGGCATCACAGACGTCACGCTCAGGCGCATCGTCATGCAGCTCGGCGCGAGTTACGTCGTATCCGAGATGGTGGCGTCGGACGAATATGTCCGTGGGCACGAGGAGACGCGGCTGCGCGCGGAGGGCACGGGCGTCAAGCCTCATGTCGTCCAGCTGGCAGGGTGCGACTTGGCTTGGCTCGCCGAAGCCGCCCGTCTCGCCGAAGCGTCCGGAGCCGACGTGATCGACATCAACATGGGCTGTCCCGCCAAGCGGGTCACCGGCGGCTGGGCAGGCTCGGCGCTGATGCGCAACCTCGATCATGCAGTCGCACTGATCGACGCGACCGTGCGGGCGACATCCAAGCCGGTGACCGTGAAGATGCGGCTTGGGTGGGATGACGAAAGCCGGAACGCGGCGGAACTTGCAAGGCGCGCGGTGGATGCCGGCGCACGGGTTATCACGGTCCATGGCAGGACACGCCAGCAGTTCTACAAAGGCAGGGCCGACTGGTCCGCCATCGCGGCCGTCCGTGCCGCCATCCCACGCACGCCTCTCGTAGCGAACGGCGACATCGGGTCGCTGGCCGACGCGCAGGCTTGCCTTGCAGCCTCCGGCGCCGACGGCATCATGGTCGGGCGGGCCGCACTTGGCCGGCCTTGGCTGCCGGGCATGCTTGCGGCCGGCCTCCGGGCTGGAGCGATGCCTCCCGAGCCCGATCTCGAAACCAAGCTTGAAGCCACGCTCGATCATTACCGGGGCCTGCTGCAGGCGATGGGCGACGCGGCCGGGGTCCGGCATGCGCGCAAGCATGTCGCCGCGGCGCTTGACGATGCAGCGGCGCATGGCGCGGACAGGGCCATGGAACTCAGGCAGCGGATCTGCACCTCCGCTGATCCATCGGAGGTCGCCTCGCTGTTGGGCGAGGCGTTCGGCTGCCGGCCGTCAGAGCGAGCCGCCGCATGATGATGCCAGCAGACATGCCCAGAGGAGGTTGTGCCGTGAATCCGGTTCATCGACCCATCGTGTCGCAGATGTACGGGCCCGCTCATGAGCGCTGAAAGCCTTTCGATGTCCAATGGAGGCACGTTCTCCCACCAAGTGTTCGGCGTCCTGCCGATTCCCATCATCATCGTCGACCGAAACGGCTACGTCAGCGAAGCGAACAATGCCGCGGAGGACTTCCTGCAGGCGAGCCTCCCCGTGCTGAGGCGCATGATGCTGGGCGAACTGATGCCGTTCGGCTCGCCAGTCCTGTCGCTGGTCGACGAGGTCCGCCGCCGGGAATCAAGCGTTTCGGAGTATCGCATCGACATCAGCTCGCCACGTCTTGGCAAGGACAAGGTCGTCGATGTCTTCGCGACAATCCTGCGCGACCCCGAACAGGCGGTCGTGTTGATGTTCCAGGAGCGCACCATCGCCGAGAAGATGGACCGTCAGCTGACGCATCGAGGCGCGGCGCGCTCGATGACCGCGCTTGGCGCGATGCTCGCTCACGAAATCAAGAACCCGCTGTCCGGCATCCGCGGCGCGGCCCAACTGCTCGAGATGTCCGTGCCCGACGAGGACAGGGTGCTCACCAGGCTTATCTGCGACGAGACAGACCGCATCGTGAAGCTCGTCGAGCGGGTCGAGATGTTCGGTGATGAGCGGCCTGGCGATCGGACGTCGGTCAACATTCATGACGTGCTCGACCATGTGCGGCGGCTGGCTAGCTCCGGGTTTGCCCGGCATGTCCGCATTTCGCAAGTCTATGATCCATCTTTGCCTCCCGTTTATGCAGTCAGGGACCAACTCGTTCAGGTTTTCCTCAACTTGCTTAAAAATGCGGCAGAGGCGTTCGAACACGACGAGCGCGAAGCGGAGATCGGCATCTCGACGGCCTTCAGGCCCGGGATACGGATGCAGGGTCCCGGTCAGTCCGAGCGCATCGCGCTGCCGCTGGAGATTTGCATCCGCGACAATGGCGCGGGGGTGCCGCCCGACATCCATCCGCATCTGTTCGATCCGTTCGTGACGACCAAGGCCCAGGGCAGTGGCCTCGGACTTGCACTTGTCGCCAAGATCATCGGGGATCACGGAGGCATCATCGAATGTGAATCGGTGCCGAAGCGCACGGTGTTCCGGGTGCTCCTGCCGATCCATCGGTCCTTCGATGGCCGCCGCACATAGACGACGTATGATGGGACACGAACATGCCTAACGGCAGTATAATCGTTGCTGACGACGACGCCGCCATCCGGACGGTCCTCAACCAGGCCCTTTCGCGCGCGGGCTACGAGGTGCGGGCGACCGGGCAGGCGGCGACGCTGTGGACGTGGGCGGCGCAAGGCCTTGGAGACCTGATCATCACGGATGTGGTGATGCCGGACGGAAACGCGTTCGACATGCTCCCGCGCATCAAGCGAGTGCGGCCCGACGTGCCGATCATCGTGATGAGCGCTCAGAATACGTTCATGACAGCCATCAAGGCCTCCGAACGCGGCGCCTATGAGTATCTGCCGAAGCCTTTCGATCTGAAGGAACTGGTCGCGATCGTAGGGCGGGCGCTGTCCCGGCCACGAGGCGAGATGTCAGGGGTGCAGGGCGCGGATGCGGAGGAGATCCCGCTCGTCGGCCGCTCTCCGGCGATGCAGGAGATTTATCGCGCGCTGGCCAGATTGATGCCGATCGACCTCACGGTCATGATCAACGGGGAGTCCGGAACCGGCAAGGAACTCGTCGCACGGGCCCTTCATGACTACGGGAAGCGCCGGGCGGGGCCGTTCGTCGCCGTCAACATGGCCGCGATCCCGCGTGACCTGATCGAGTCCGAATTGTTCGGGCACGAGAAGGGCGCCTTCACCGGCGCGTTGCAGCGCAGCGCGGGCCGCTTCGAGCAGGCCGAAGGCGGCACGCTGTTCCTCGACGAGATCGGCGACATGCCGATGGAGGCGCAGACAAGACTGCTGCGGGTCCTGCAGCAGGGCGAGTACACCACTGTCGGCGGCCGGACCCCCATCAAGACAAATGTCAGGATCATTGCTGCGACCAACAAGGACCTCAGAGTCTCCATCCAGCAGGGACTGTTTCGCGAGGACCTCTTTTTCCGTCTGAACGTCGTGCCGATCCGATTGCCGCCGCTGCGCGAACGTGTCGAGGACATCCCTGATCTCGTGAGGCACTTCTTCGCGGTCGTCGAGAAAGAGGGCCTGTCCCGCAAGCAACTTGACAGCGAAGCGATGGACCTGCTCAAGCGCCACCGTTGGCCGGGCAATGTCCGCGAACTCGAGAATCTCGTCCGCCGCCTCGCCGCGCTCTACCCGCAGGAGACGATCACCGGGCCGATCATTGATGCCGAGCTGGTTCCGTCGAACGTCATGCCGCAGTCGAACATGACAGACCGTCCCGAATCGATTTCCGGCGCCGTCGAACGGCAGATGGGCTCCTATTTCGCAGGCTATGGAGACAATCTCCCGCCTCCTGGGCTTTACCATCGCGTCTTGAGGGAGGTCGAGGCGCCGTTGATCGCGGCCGCGCTCGCCGCCACGCGAGGCAACCAGATCCGGGCGGCGGAACTGCTGGGCCTCAACCGCAACACGTTGCGCAAGAAGATCCGCGAACTGGACATGCACATCCTGCGTTCAGCGCGCTGAGGCGGAGTGGAAGCGCCGATTGCTGGACGCAGCCCTAAAACTGTCATATTTTGACAACACCGTTGCATTCGTGCATCACCCGGTGCAAGCTTCGGCAGCTTAAGGGGCACGATGCCAGGCGCTGCAAACGGGCGGCGCCGGGCCGTGCCTGAATTCGGGGGCGGGGCCGTCATGCAGTCGCGGCAGGATGTCGTGATGCTGTCCTTGACGACCGCGTGCTGCCAGGCTGCATGGACCTGACAGCGCATCGATCCAGCGGGTGACCTCGCCTGCGCAACGCATTGGCATATTCGGCTTGTCTGCAAAAACTCAACCGACACTTCAGGGCCAGCCTGAACTGAACGCCGGGCATGTCGGCGCCTGGGTGGGCTTCGTGCTGGTGGTGCTGGCGCTCACATCGGCGCTGCTGACCTTCCTCGTCATTTCCGGATCGACGCCGATCGAGCCTGTCCACCGGGTCGTGGTCAGCCTTTTCGTCATCAATGCGTTGATCATCCTTGCGTTGCTGTCGCTTGTCCTGTGGCAGGGCTATGTGCTCTTCAGGGCCAGGCGGCGAGGGGCGGCGGCAGCCGGGCTGCATGTCCGGATCATCCTGCTCTTCGGGCTTGTCGCCGCGCTGCCGGCGATGCTGGTCGCCGTCATCGCCACGATCACCCTCGAAAAAGGGTTGGAGCCATGGTTTTCGGACCGGATGCGAGAGGTGATCTTCAAGTCGGTTGAGGTCGCCGACACCTACACGACGAGCCAGTGCACCAATCTGGGCCGGGAGATTCGGCTGCTGGCGGGGGACATATCCGGCGCGCGCGAGATCTTCGACAATCAGCGGGGCATCTTCGAGAATTTCCTGACGGTGAGGGCGAGGGCGCTCGGCCTGCCCATCGTCTTCATCGTGAAGCAGCCCTACGAGGTGGTGTCACGCGCGCAGCTTGCGGTCATCGCCGACCCTCCGCCGCTGGATCCTGAGACGTTCGATGATGCGCGCGCCAGCGACGACCCCATCTGCACGGCAAGCAGCGAAACGCGCATCTTCAGCGCCCTGATCCGGCTGCCGGCCTATCCTGACATGTTCCTGCTCGTGGCGCGCCAGGTCGATGCGCTGGCCGTTGAGTTTCCCGCGCAGGCGAGGAATGCAGCCGTGGAGTACCTTTCGATCGACGCGCGGCGCAAGGGCGTCCAGATCGCGTTCGGATCGATGTATGTGCTGATTTCGCTGACGGTCCTGCTCTCGGCTGTCTGGTTCGGCCTCAGCTTCGCCGACCGGCTCGTCGCTCCGATTCGCCGGCTGATCCATGCTACGGACCAGGTGGCGAGCGGCAACTTCTATGTCCAGGTGCCAGTCAAACGGGCGGAGGGCGACCTTGCGCATCTAGGCGAGACGTTCAACAAGATGACGTCCGAACTTCGCCGGCAGCGTGATGGCCTCGTCGCTGCAACCGATGTCATCGACCGCCGGCGCAGGTTTACCGAGACGGTGCTCGCAGGCGTTTCCGCCGGCGTCATCGGCCTCGACAACAATGACAACGTCACGCTGCTCAACCGCTCGGCGGAGGCGCTTCTCGGCGCTGACAGGCGCGCCATCGGCACTTCGCTGAAAGTGCTCGCCCCGGAACTGTCGGAAACGATCGGCGAAGCGCGCCAGATTCGGCAACGCACGTTCAACTCCCAGGTGGTGCTGATGCGGCATGGGCGGGAGCGGACGCTGAACGTCAGGGTCTCGCGCGAAGGCGATGCGCCGGAGCTCGGATTGGTCGTCACGCTCGACGACATCACCGATCTCGTCGCCGCGCAGCGGACGTCCGCCTGGGCGGACGTCGCGCGCCGCATCGCGCACGAGATCAAGAACCCGCTGACGCCAATCCAGCTTTCGGCCGAACGCATACGCCGCAAGTTTGGCAAGACAATCGTCGAGGACCGCGACATCCTGGATCAGTGCACCGACACCATCATCCGGCAGGTCGAGGACATCCGGCGTATGGTGGACGAATTCGCCTCCTTTGCGCGGATGCCCAAGCCGCAGCCTGCCAGCGACGACATCGCCGCGATGCTCCGGGAGGTCGTCTTCATGATGCGGGTCGCCAATCCTGATCTCGCAATCGAGACGAAAGGCGTCGATGAGCCGGCCATGTCGGTCTTCGACCGGCGGCTGGTGGCGCAGGCGGTGGGCAATGTCGTCAAGAATGCCGCCGAGGCGATCCAGGCGGTCAATGGCTCCCAACAGCAGCAGGGACGCATCGAGGTCGAGCTCGCGCAGGCAGACGGGCAGTGGAGGATCGATGTGACGGATTCGGGCAAGGGCTTTCCAGCCGATAACCGGCAAAGGCTTCTCGAGCCGTACATGACGACGCGCGATGCCGGCACGGGGCTTGGCCTCGCCATCGTCAGCAAGATCTTCGAAGACCATGGCGGCCGGATCGACCTTCGTGACAGGGATGACGGCCTCAAGGGCGCCACGGTGCGCCTCTGGCTTCCCAACAGCTCGCAATCCGGCGCTTCCCAAGGTACATCGGCGAACGCCCATCACGGCGCTCCGCAAACGGAATCGACAGGCATATCATGAGCGTAGCTGACATTCTTGTAGTCGATGACGAGAGCGACATCCGCGAGCTCGTCGCGGGCATTCTCGAGGATGAGGGATACTCGACCCGTCGGGCCGGCTCTGCCGACGAAGCGCTTTCGACCATCCAGGCCCGACGGCCGAATCTTGTGTTCCTCGACATCTGGCTTCAGGGCAGCAGGCTGGACGGCCTGCAGGTGCTGGACCTGATCAAGGAAAGCGACCCGGATCTGCCGGTCGTGATGATTTCCGGCCATGGCAACATCGAGACCGCAGTGTCTGCGATCCGTCGCGGCGCGTACGACTTCATCGAGAAGCCCTTCAAGGCGGATCGTCTCGTGCTGGTCGCCGACCGGGCGCTTGAAGCTTCGCGCCTGCGCCGCGAGGTCAAGGATCTCAAGACCCGCACGGTGCAGGCCAGCCGGATCGTGGGCCGCTCCAGCGCTACGAACCAGTTGCGGTCCACGCTCGAAAAGGTCGCTCCGACCAATGCGCGCGTGATGATCACCGGTGCGCCCGGCTCAGGCAAGGAACTTGCAGCGCGCACGCTGCATGCCATGTCCACCCGGGCTTCGGGGCCGTTCGTGGTCATCAATGCCGCCACGATGACGCCGGACACCATGGATGAGGAACTGTTCGGCACGGAGGCCGTCACCGGGCGCTCCCGACGCGTAGGCGCGCTCGAGGAGGCGCACAGCGGCACGCTTTATCTCGATGAAGTGGCCGACATGCCCAAGGAGACGCAAGGGCGGATCCTGCGCGTGCTGGTGGACCAGAACTTCCAGCGGGTAGGGGGCACGACGCGGGTTCACGTCGACGTGCGCATCGTCTCCTCGACCTGCAAGGACATCGTCACCGAGATCAGCGAGGGCCGCTTCCGCGACGATCTGTTCCATCGGCTGAACGTGGTGCCGATCCGCGTGCCTGCCTTGTCCGAACGACGCGAGGACGTGCCGGAACTGATAAGCTTCTTCATGGACCAGCTGGCGGTCACGTCCGGGCTGCCCAAACGGTCCATCGCCGGGGATGCGATGGCTGTCCTGCAGTCGCATGAATGGCCGGGCAACGTGAGGGAGTTGCGCAACAATGTGGAGCGCCTGATGATCCTGACCAAGGGCGACCCGCAGGCCGAGGTGACGAGCGACATGCTTCCGGCGGAGGTCGGCGCCCTGGTTCCTGCGACGCCGAACGGATCGGGCGGCGAAAAGCTGATGAGCATGCCGCTTCGCGAAGCACGCGAGATATTCGAAAAAGAGTATCTGGTTGCGCAGATCGCACGCTTTTCGGGAAACATCTCCCGCACCGCCGAGTTCATCGGGATGGAAAGGTCGGCTCTTCACCGCAAGCTCAAGTCCTTGGGCGTCGAGTGACTGCCCGAAAGTAGCGAGCAAGTTCCACTTGCGAAAACAGCCGACATGACCAACATTCACGGTACGGCATCTGGGCGGATGCGCGGGACCAACAGGCGGCGGCAAAGGATCAGGCCGCAGCCCAGATCAAATAAGATCCCAAAAAAGGAAGACTTCAATGGCGGGCGAGCGGACTCAGAATCTGCAAGACACCTTTCTCAACTATGTGCGGAAGAACAAGGTTTCCGTGACGATCTTTCTGGTCAACGGCGTCAAGCTTCAAGGCGTGGTGACCTGGTTCGACAATTTCTGCGTGCTGCTGCGCAGGGACGGGCACTCACAGCTTGTCTACAAGCACGCAATCTCCACCATCATGCCGGGCAGCCCAGTCGCGCTGTTCGAAGGCCACGAAGACGCCGAGAAGGCCTGACCAGGGCTTTGCGTCAGACAGCTTGGCCGTGAAGATCGTAGGCGTCGGCTCGCTCGATCTTCACGCTCACGATGTCGCCCATGCGCAGGGGCCGGCGCGAGGCGACATAGACGTTGCCGTCAATCTCCGGAGCATCCCAGACGGAGCGGCCCTTCGACACGGTCGGGCCCGCTTCGTCGATGATGACCTTGATGCGCCTGCCGACGCGTGCAGCCAGCACTTTCGCTGAGATGGCCTGCTGGGCTTCCATGAAGCGGCGATATCGCGATTCCTTGACCTCGTCCGGCACGGCGGCCAAACCGAGGTCGTTTGCTGCCGCTCCCGCCACTGGCTCATATTTGAAGCAGCCGACCCGCTCGAGCCTGGCCTCCTTGAGCCATTCGAGCATGAACTCGAAATCAGCGTCAGTCTCGCCCGGAAATCCGACGATGAACGTGGAGCGCACTCCGAGGTCGGGGCAGATCTCACGCCATCTGCGGATACGGTCCAGCGTCTTTTCCTGATGGGCAGGGCGCTTCATCGCCTTCAGGACATTGGGCGATGCATGCTGGAACGGTATGTCGAGGTAGGGCAGCACAAGTCCATCCGCCATCAAGTGAATGACGTCGTCCACATGCGGGTAGGGATACACGTAATGCAGCCGCACCCAAGCGCCCAACTGGCCAAGCTCACGCGACAAATCAAGGAACTTCGCCCGCACTTCGCGGCCCTGAAAGCTGCTGGGCGCATAGCGGATGTCGATGCCGTAAGCGCTAGTGTCCTGCGAGATGACCAGCAGTTCCCGGACGCCTGCCTTGACCAGTTTCTCGGCTTCGCGCAGCACATCGCCAGCAGGGCGGGACGCCAGGTCGCCGCGAAGCTTTGGGATGATGCAGAAGCTGCAGCGATTGTTGCAACCCTCTGAAATCTTGAGATAGGCATAGTGACGAGGCGTCAGCTTGATGCCTTGGGGCGGCACAAGATCGACGAACGGGTCATGCAGCGGCGGCAGCGCGTGATGCACGGCGCCAAGGACGCTTTCGTACGCTTGCGGCCCTGTGATGGCGAGGACGCCTGGAAACCGCTCCCGTATCTGCTCCGGCTCCGCGCCCATGCAGCCTGTGACGATGACCTTGCCGTTTTCAGACAACGCCTTGCCGATGTTGTCGAGGGACTCGGCTTTGGCGGAGTCGAGGAAACCACAGGTGTTGACGATCACCAGGTCGGCGCCGGCATGGCTGCGCGAGAGCTCGTAGCCCTCGGAACGCAGCGAGGTGATGATGCGTTCGGAATCAACCAGGGCCTTCGGGCAGCCGAGCGAGACGAACGAAATCTTTGGAGCGGGGGCGTTCATGGAGCTTTCCGAGGCAGCACATCGCGGCAGGAACACGGGTGCGCCTGGACCTACAACAAGCCGATACAACCCCTTGGCAATTCATCCAAGCGCCTTTTGCCAGCTTGCCGATGCTGCGGGCCGCGTCATGCGGCTTGCCGGCACGCATCATTATGGCCCGAGAGTCGCCAAGCGTGTCGCCAAGAGTGTCGCCAAGAGTATCGCCAAGGGTTCGGCATGGTGCGCCGTGACCGCGGCGACAGCCGAGGGTCAACCGGGCGACCATTCGCCACGCGGCGGCGCATCCGGGCAGCCGCGCGCATTGATTGCGCCTTTCGTCAGTGCACTTTGCCTGTGAGGAAATCATCAGCTGCGGCAATTGGATCGAGCGCATTCCGCACGCGGCATGTGATCCTTATTAGTTCCATAATATGTCTTATGCGAATCATGGATGCAAGCCAGCGTCGCAAATGTCATCGCGTTCACCGATTCATAACTCAGCTCTCCGCAGGCTGCAGACCTCTCCTCGCGATGTGGGCGGCGTCCTTGAAAATGCGCGATGCGGACGCCGTGAGATGACACCGGGGTTGGTCTTGGCTAGAAGCACAAAACCGATCCATCTTCCTTCCCAGAGGCAAAAGCCATGACCGCGATCATCGACATCACTGCGCGTGAAATACTGGATTCGCGCGGCAATCCCACCGTCGAGGTTGATGTGATCCTTGAGGACGGGTCGATGGGCCGGGCCGCCGTGCCATCCGGCGCATCGACCGGCGCCCATGAAGCGGTCGAACTGCGCGATGGCGACAAGAAGCGTTACGGCGGCAAGGGTGTGCTGAAGGCCGTGGCGGCCGTGAACGAAGCCATCGCCGAGGCTTTGACCGGCATGGAGGCTGAAGAACAGGTCCTGATCGACGAGACCATGATCGCGCTCGACGGCTCCCGGAACAAGAAGAAGCTTGGGGCGAACGCCATCCTGGGCGTGTCGCTCGCCGTCGCTAAGGCGGCGGCGGATGCGTCCGCCCTGCCCTTGTATCGCTATGTGGGCGGCACTCAGGCCCGCGTCCTGCCCGTGCCGATGATGAACATCATCAACGGCGGCGCGCATGCCGACAACCCGATCGATTTCCAGGAATTCATGATCATGCCCACAGGCGCCCCATCCGTGGCGGAAGCCGTGCGTTGGGGCTCGGAAGTGTTCATGACGCTGAAGAGCGCGCTCAAGAAGGCCGGGCACAACACTGCGGTGGGGGACGAAGGCGGGTTTGCGCCAAACCTGGCATCGGCCGAGGCTGCGCTCGATTTCGTGATGGAGGCGATTGCGTCCGCCGGGTTCAAGGCCGGGAAGGACATGCATCTGGCGCTCGACTGCGCGGCCACGGAGTTCTTCAAGGACGGCATGTATGATTACCATGGGGAAGGCAGGAAGCGCTCGATCGACGAACAGGTGCTGTATCTCGCAAAGCTCGCCAAGGACTATCCGATCGTCTCGATCGAAGACGGCATGTCCGAGGATGACTGGGCCGGCTGGAAGGCCCTCACCGAACTGATCGGCGGCAAGGTGCAGCTCGTGGGCGACGACCTGTTCTGCACGAATGTCGAGCGGCTGACGAAGGGCATCAAGGGCGGATACGGGAATGCAATCCTGATCAAGGTCAATCAGATCGGCTCGCTCACCGAGACGCTCAACGCGGTCGACACCGCGCAGCGCGCCGGCATGCGGGCCGTGATGTCCCACCGTTCGGGCGAAACCGAAGACGCCACGATCGCCGACCTCGCCGTCGCCACCAATTGCGGGCAGATAAAGACTGGCTCGCTCTCACGCTCCGACCGGACGGCGAAGTACAACCAGCTCATCCGCATCGAGCAGGAGCTGGGCTCGCAGGCGAGGTATGCCGGGAAGGCAGCGCTCAAAGCCCTGTCGTGATTTGCGGAGCCTGCGCCGGGTCACGGGTGCGCACGCACGCCATGCGCCTCCGTGCATTCCCATTTGCCAAGCATGATGGCATGTGTGTCCGACGCATAACGGATGCTCATGGCCTTTCTCCTGAACCTTTCGAAGCGCCATCTCGCCATGACGGGCATGGCGCTCTGCATGGTCATCTACGGCGCCAACTTCGTGTTGAGCCGCCATGCGGTGCTCAACGGCTTGTCATCCCATGATCTGCTGGCGTTGCGGTTCACCGTGGCCGGCTTGCTGCTCGTCCACGTGTTCGGCCTGGGCGGCTGGAAGGACTGCGTCGGCGTAGGGTGGCCCCGCGGCCTCATCCTGACCGCCATGAGCGGCTTTCCGATGAGCTATCTGATGCTCACGGGGCTAACATTGGCTCCAGCCGCGCATGGGGCTTCGATCGGCCCCGGCACCGTGACCTTGATCGGCATCATCGGCGGCGTTGCGTTGTTCGGGGCGAAGTTGACAGGGCCGCTCGTCGCCGGCGTGGCGATCGTCATCGCCGGACTGTCGGCGCTTGCGCTGGCTGGTTCGAAGGCGTCGCCCAGCATGCCGGACATGTTCTGGGGCGACATGTGCTTCCTTGGGGTCGGGCTTCTCTGGGGTTGGTATCCCCTCGCCCTGCAGCGTTGGAAGATCGACGGATTGAAGGCCACCGCGATCGTATCCGTGGTGTCGATGCTCTACCTGCCGATTTATGCGCTGTTCTTTTTCCGCGGCTTCGACGTTGCGCCTTGGTACGTCATCATCCTGCACGGCCTCAACCAGGGCGTCCTCAACGTGATCGCCGGGCTGTGGATCTGGGCTTGGGCGACGAAAATCCTCGGGGTGGCCGTGGCGGGGCGCTTCCCGCCGCTCATCCCTGTGATCGGCACCATGATGGGCATACCGATCCTGGGGGAGATACCCGGCGCGGTCCAACTTCTTGGCATCGCGTTGATCGTCGGAGGCCTCTTCATCGCGGCGTGGAAGCCCACGGACCGTCCAGCGGCCAGCAAGGCTTAGCGTCAACGCCGGGCGCCCTGCTGCGCCGCCAGTTCATTTCCGATGAGGATCGCGCTGAGGTTCGCTGACCACGCGGTACTCGATGTCCTCGATCTCATCAGGAGCTGGCATGCGTGTCGCCCGCTTTCGCGCGTTCGCCTGCGGGGGCCTTGCAATGCCCGCGCCAGCCAGGATCCGCTCGATGCGCCTGCGAAGCATGAACGCCGCGACCGCGCCGCCGATCAGCACGACCGGCAGAAGAAGCACGGCGATGGTGCTGACGACCAGAAACAGCGCAATGCCTAGCGCGGCGCTGCCGGCCGCCATCAGGCCGAAGGCCCAATTTGGCATCGTGACCGTTTTCTGGCGCGATTTTCCGCGATACGAAAGGCGCAACATCTCTCTCTGTGTCCAAGCGTGGCGCATGATGCCCACAGCTTCAATGTGGCCTCGGCGAGCGCTGAACGCAAGGAGCGGCGCGCGCCTGATCTCCACAACTAACGCGGGGCGCGATGACAGGACACGCAGACGGCTTCCTGCCAGGCGGCTATGCTCGCTCCATGAAAGCTGATCGCGACATCGCCGGACTGATTGCCATCATGGCTGCGCTGCGCACGCCCGGAACCGGCTGCCCGTGGGATCTGGAGCAGGATTTCGCAAGCATCGCGCCGTACACGATCGAGGAGGCCTATGAGGTGGCGGACGCCATCCAACGTGGTGACTGGCTGGATCTCAAAGACGAGTTGGGCGACTTGCTCCTGCAGGTCGTGTTTCATGCCCGGATCGCTCAGGAGCAAGGCACGTTCACATTTGACGATGTGGTCGAAGCCATCAGCTCCAAGATGATCCGTCGGCATCCGCATGTGTTCGGAGAGAGGCGCAACTGGACGCCCGATGAGGTCAAGGCGTCCTGGAATCACATCAAGCTAGACGAGAAAGCGGAGCGCAAGGCCGCCCGGCAGGCCGCCGGAGGTACGACGGAGCCGACAGGGCTTTTGTCCGATGTGCCGGCGGTCATGCCGCCCCTCGCCCGCGCGGTGAAGCTGCAAGAAACGGCAGGCACGGTCGGCTTTGACTGGAATAACCCAAAGTCTGTGCTAGCGAAGATGCGCGAGGAACTCGACGAGATCGAGGCGGCGCTGGAGGCAGGAGACAAAGCGCAGATGTCAGATGAGATCGGCGACATGCTGTTCGCCGTCTCCAATCTTGCGCGTCATTTGCAGATTGATCCTGACATGGCGCTTTCAGGCACCAATGCCAAGTTCATACGCAGATTCACGTATATCGAGGCGCAGTTGGCGGCTAAAGGCCGAACGCTGTCCAGCAGTTCGCTATCCGAGATGGACGAATTGTGGGACGAAGCGAAGCGGCTCGAACGCTCCTGAAGTGTTTGCGCATCGCAACTCTCTGCCGCGTCGATCCAGCCCGATGCACCCAGAGGGTTCAGCGCTGCTTTGCAGACGGAAACCTCGCCGTGATCCGATCCTTGCGCTGCGGCTGCACGCGCACCAAGGCCAGGATGCGCCCTTTCGTGTCCTCGCGACGCTCCAGCACTTCGCCTTGCGTGTAGAGCCATGCCAGCCCCGCCCCATCTGACGGGTCGAGCGTGATCAAATAGTTCATGGCGTCTTTGGAAAGACGGTCTTCGATGCGCGCGAGCAGAGCGTCCACGCCCTCCCCCGTCAAGGCTGAGACCAGCGCCGGGCGATGCTCGGATGCACGGTTGGCGGCGACGGCGGCCATCTGGTCGTGCGCATGGCTCTCCAGCAGGTCGGCTTTGTTCCAGACTTCGATCAACGGCGTCGGCGGAGCCGGCTGCGTTCCGCTCTCGGAATCTTCGCGCGTGCCCATGACGCCGAGATCGTGGAGAATGGAAGCCACGTCGGCGCTTTGCGCTTCCGAATCGTCATGCGCGACATCCCGCACGTGCAGGATGACGTCGGCCTCCACCACGTCCTCCAGCGTAGCCCGGAATGCAGCGACGAGCATGGTCGGGAGTTCGGAGATGAAGCCGACCGTGTCCGTCAGAATGACTTTCGAGCCATGCGGCAGCTTTATCGCACGTGCGGTAGGGTCGAGCGTGGCGAACAGGAGATCCTTGGCGAACACGTCCGCTCCGGCCAATCTGTTGAACAGCGTCGACTTGCCCGCGTTCGTGTATCCCACGAGCGCGACGATCGGATAAGGCACCTTCGCGCGGCTCTTGCGATGTAGCCCGCGCGTGCGCACGACCGTCTCCAGTTCACGCTCGATCTTGCTCACGCGCTCCTGGATCATGCGCCTGTCGGCCTCGATCTGGGTTTCGCCTGGGCCGCCCAGGAAGCCGAAGCCCCCTCGCTGACGTTCAAGGTGGGTCCAGGACCGCACGAGCCGGCTTTTCTGATAGTTCAGATGCGCCAGCTCGACCTGAAGTGCGCCTTCCTTCGTGCGGGCGCGGCGGCCGAAGATCTCGAGGATGAGCCCTGTGCGGTCGATGACCTTGCACGCCCAGGCTTTCTCGAGATTGCGCTGCTGGATGGGCGACAACGGCGCATCGACGATTACCAGCTTTATGTCGCCTTCGGTGATCAGAGCGCCGATCTCCTCGACCTTGCCCTTGCCGAGGTAGGTCGATGGCCGGAGGGTCTGCAATTGCGCGATGCCCTTGCCGACGACAGTCAGGTCGATCGCCGCCGCCAGGCCCACCGCCTCGTCAAGGCGCGCATCCATTGCCCTGGTCGCGGCCGGGCTTCGGTCGGCGCCCTGCTTCAGCATCATCTGCGCCCTAGGGGCGAGGTACGGCCCCAGCACGAAGGCGCGCGTGCCGTTGGCGATGTCGCGCTCGATGTCGTCGAGAGCCTTCCTAGTGTCGGCGATGGCCTGGTTCGCTTTGGCCTTGCCGATGATCTGCTCGTTCATGCCTGACCCTATCTCACCTTGCGTCCGCGGTCGAGGCACGTGTTGCGCTTCGCGCCGTGTGCTCGCTCCGCAGGCGTGTATGATCGCTGATGGCTCGCCTTGAGTCTGTCCGCCTCTCCGAAACGCGAAGCTCGATGGCCTCTCCACAACACCCGTCATCTGACCAAGGTTCCCGAAGCTCCGAGAACGGCGCCGGTCGGTTTACTCCCAAGCTCGTCTCGGCGCTGCAGGAAGGTTACGACGCGGGTAAGTTGAAGCGCGACGTCGTCGCCGGGCTGACCGTCGCAATCGTCGCATTGCCGCTGTCCATGGCGATCGCCATTGCGTCAGGGGCATCGCCCGCTGCCGGGCTGTATGCCGCGATCGTCGGCGGCTTCGTGGTGTCGGCGCTCGGCGGCAGCCGCTTCCAGATCGGCGGGCCTGCCGGGGCGTTCATCGTCATCGTGGCGTCGATTATCGAGCGGCATGGCTATGACGGGCTGTTGCTGGCGACGCTGATGGGCGGCGCGATGCTTGTCGCGATCGGGTCGCTGCGGTTGGGCGGCTACATCCGGCATGTGCCTCACGCCGTGCTGGTGGGGTTCACCGCCGCGATCGCGCTGATCATATTCGTCAGCCAGATCAGTGACCTGTTGGGGCTGGCCCTTGCGGGAAAGGAACCGTCCGCCGTCATGGCCAAGCTGTCGGCGCTTTGGTGGGCCATCGGAAGCGTCAATCCCGTTGCCCTGACGATCTCGGCCTGTGTGGTCGCCATGATCGTCCTGCTGAGGCGCACTGCTCCAAAGGCGCCGGGGTTGCTCGTGGCGGTCGGGCTGGCCGCCGCCATCACGTTCGCGCTGTCCTTGCCTGTAGAGACCATCGGCACCCGTTTCGGCGGCATTCCGAGCGGGCTGCCCTCCCCGTCCCTTCCGCCATTCAGCCTGGCGAAGATGATGGCGCTTTTTCCGGATGCGTGCGTCATCGCCTTTCTGGCGGGCATCGAGTCCCTGCTGTCGGCGGTGGTGGCGGACGGCATGAGCGGACGCAGGCACCGGGCCGATGCCGAACTCGTGGCTCAGGGCGTCGCCAACATGGCGACATCGCTCTTCGGCGGGATGTGCGTGTCCGGAACCATCGCGCGCACGGCCACAAACATCAGGGCAGGTGCGGCCACTCCTATCGCAGGCATGCTGCACAGCGTGTTCCTGCTTTGCTTCATGATCGCGGCCGCTCCGCTGGCCCGGCACATTCCGTTGGCGGCCCTTGCAGGCGTGCTGGCCGTCGTCGCGTGGAACATGGCGGACAAGGCGGATTTCGTCAGGCTCGTCAAGGGAGCCGACGGCGCTACCCTGGTGTTGCTGACGACCTTCCTGCTGACCGTATTCGTCGACCTAATGGTCGGCATCGCCGCCGGGTGCGCCCTTGCCGCGCTGCTGCATGTCGTCAAGCGCAGGCGTGCGTGAGCGGCGCGACAACCGGCCTGCTGGCGAGGCCCGCCAACCCAAGCTAAGGACACAGCATGCCAGACACGCCAACTGCCTTCGACATCGCCATCATCGGTCCGGGTCCCGTCGGGGCGATGGCGGCTCTCGCATTTGCACGGAAAGGATGGAGCGTCGCTCTTGTCGGCCCATCGACGCCGCGCCGCGATGGCCGGACCGTCGCGTTGATGCACGCGTCCTGGGCGCTGCTTTCGGACGTGGGCGTAGCGGCAGAGCTGAAGGACCAGGCGGCGCCACTGCATGTGATGCGGCTCGTTGACGATACGGGCAGCCTGTTCAAGCGGCCTCCGACCGAATTCAAGGCGAGCGAAATCGGTCTGGATCAATTCGGTTGGAACGTCGAGACATCAGTGCTGTCCGAGACGCTCCTGGGCATGGCCAGCCGCGCCGAGGGCATCACGCGCCTGATAGACAGCGTTGAGGGAGTTGTGGCGGACTCCGATGCCGTCACCATCAAGCTTGCTGGCGGGCGGACGATCAGCGCGCGACTTTGCGCGGGCGCGGATGGCCGCCGATCCGTTGTGCGGCAAGCCTCGGGCATCATTTCCGACGAATGGAGCTATCCGCAGGCGGCCTTGACGACGATCGTCCGGCACAAGCGCGATCATCGCGGCGTCTCGACGGAGTTCCATACGCGCGCAGGCCCCTGCACCACTGTCCCCTTGCCAGGGCGCCGCTCAAGCATCGTCTGGATGATGAGCCCCGAGGACGGCGCCCAGCGCATGGCGTCCGAGGATGCCGAACTCGCGATTGCGATCGAGGAGCAGACGCATTCGATCCTCGGGCGGATGGAGATAGATGGTCCCCGCGGCCTCGTGCCAATGGGCGGACTTTCGGTCGGACGCTTCACTGCGCCGCGCATAGCCCTGATCGGCGAGGCGGCGCATGTCTTTCCGCCCATCGGGGCCCAAGGGCTCAATCTCGGCGTGCGTGACGTCATGGCGCTGGCGGAGCATGCCGCCCTGCCTGATCCTGGCGCTGGCCCCGGACTTGCCGCGTACGAGCGCAACCGCGCAAGCGATGTCAGGACCAGGACCGGAGCGGTCGATGCGTTGAACCGATCGTTGCTCTCCGATCTCGTGCCAGTCGATTTCGCCCGCGGGCTTGGACTTCTGGCGCTTGAGAGCTTCGCACCGCTGCGCCGCGTCGTGATGCGGCAGGGGCTCAATCCGTCGCGGACATGAGCGGCGAGACAACGCGGGCGACGTCTGCACCCAGCCTGAACTGGGGCGAGATTGGAACGGCAGCCACCTGCACCGCAGCGCCCGACTGATCCCGCGCCATCGCCGCAAAGCATGTGCCCGCCTGCCGCGCGTCAGCTTGGGCTTCGTCAAACGTGCGCACGACGGTGCAGCAGCAATCCAGCGGCTCGAGTAGGCCGCGCCATTCCGCGGCGGACCTGCCCGCGATAATGCTGGCGACGGCGCCGGCAGCCTCGTCGACCGGAGCATCCGAGCGCCGCAGGGCGGATGGCAGATCGATGGCTTCGCAGAACGTCGCCCAGAATTTGTCTTCCAGCGAGCCAAGCGCCACGAACCAGCCGTCCGATGTCGAGTAGATGCGGTAGCGCGGTGAGCCGCCTGTCAGAAGCCTTGGAGCGTTGCCGGCCTCCGCTCCCCTGGCGGCCGCAGCCACTGTCAACAACGAAAAGGTTGCGGCGTTGTCAGCCATCGAAATGTCAAGATGGCAGCCAAGTCCTGTCCTGTCCCGCTGCCGCAGCGCCAGGAGGATGTTCATGACCGCAGGATAGGACCCGCCTGCGATGTCCGCCAGCAGCGCGGGCGGCAGCGGCGCTGGGCGCCCGCGCTCCAGTCCCTGCGCCAGCACGCCTGTCAGCGCCTGATAGTTGATGTCATGCCCGGCAAGGCCGGCGCGCGGCGTGTCCTGGCCAAAGCCGCTGATGGAGACATAGATCAGCCCCGGGTTGATGGCGCGCAGCGCCTTGGGGCCGAGGCCGAGCCGCTCCATCACGCCGGGCCTGAACTGCTCGATGAGGACGTCGGCGCGAGAGCCCAGATCGAGCGCCTGGGCGACATGTGAAGGGTTCTTGAGGTCCAGGGCAACGCAATGCTTGCCGCCGTTCAAGGCCATGAACGGCGCAGAGCTATCGCCCATCGGCGGTGCGAAATGGCGCATGTCCTCGCCGCCGGGACGTTCGATCTTGATGACGGTGGCTCCCGCCTCGGCGAGCATCAGGGACGCGAGCGGCCCCGGCAACAGCGTCGAGAAGTCCAGCACCGAGATTCCGTCAAGCGGCAGAGCCATGCCGTGTCCTCACTGTCCGGAAAAAAGATCGTGCGGCATGTAGCCTTCGCGGATGAGCCAGAGGAACGCGGTAAGCGTGACCATGGACGCGATGGTTCCGACGAGAATGCTGGCCGATGCACGTTCTATCCCCACGCCATATTGCGTGGAGATGACGAAGATGTTCAACGCCGGAGGCAGCGCCGCCATGATCATTCCCGCAAAAACCCACGCAGGCGGAAAATCGCCAATGAGCGACAGCAGCACAAGGATGAGCAAGGGGTGGACGATGAGCTTGATGAACATCAGGGCAGGCACCTCGGGCGGCATTCTCTCCATCGGCCTGATCGCGACCGTCACCCCCAGCAGAAAGAGCGCGCACGGGGCTGCCGCGCCCGACAGCCATATGGTCATCTTGTCGAGGGCGCTCGGCAGCTTGATCTGCGTGAAAGCGAACATCACCCCGATGACCGTGGCGATGTTGAATGGATGGGAGATCACCTTCCAGACGATGTCGCGCCCTGTGGCGAGGAGGCTCTTCTTCTCAACGCCCGCAAGCGCCATCAACAACGGAATCAGCGAGAACAGCAGCAGATTGTCGAACACGAAGATCAGCACCACCGGTGCGCTAGCGGCAGGGCCGAGGGCGGCAAGGATGAGCGGAGGGCCCATGTAGCCGATGTTGGAATAGGCCCCTGCCACGCCCTGCATGACGGCCTGAGGCAAATTGCCTTTGGTGAAATGGAGGCCGATTGCGAATGACATGGCGAAGACGCAATAGGTCGAAAGCGTCGTGCCCAGGATGTATGGCCAATTCGTCAACTCGCTCAGCGGCTTGTCGGCGATCAGGCGAAAGAACAGCGTGGGGAGGGATACGTAGATCAGGAAGAACTGCATCCATGCCAGGCCTGCGACCGGCAATTTGATCCGTTTCCCGCAGAAATATCCCAGGCCGATGACGCCGAAGAAAGGCAGCACGAGATCGAGGAGTGAAAGGATGCTGGCCATGAGCTCTTCAGGTCGTTGATGCGGACAACCGGTAGAAGCTCGCAAACCCGCATGCAATCAGGCAATTGCGCGGACGGTCCCGCTTCGAGTGCATGCGCATGCGCATCGTCGATGCACCCGCTGGCGGGTCCCGTGACATTGACGATGGCCTCGTCGCCGCTTAGCTCCACGCAGTGATGCTCATGCTGTTCAGGCCAGCGCGTCTCGGTGCGGACGGCGCGGCAAATCATCCGATTCCCGTCCACTCGAAAATGTTGTAGTTTGGAACGACTGGAGAATGACGTGAAGGCGAGAGACGCGAAGTTCAGAATCGGCCAGATCGTGCGGCACCGGATCTATCCGTTTCGCGGCGTGATCTTTGACGTCGATCCGGAATTCTCGAACACGGAGGAATGGTGGAACTCGATCCCCGAGCATGTGCGCCCGACGCGTGACCAGCCGTTCTATCATCTCCTCGCTGAAAACGCCGAGACCGAGTACATCGCCTACGTCTCCGAGCAGAATCTGGTCCTCGACGACAGCGGAGAGCCGGTCAGGCATCCCCAGATCGGCGAATACTTCAAGAGCTCCGTGAATGGCGAATACAAAGTCTCTAACGTTCGCTTGAACTGATCATGGCGGCCCTACTTGGCCCGTAATGAAAAACCCCGGTACGAAGCCGGGGTTTTGTCTTGTCACGGCCTTGGCGCACCGGGCGCAGGCTCGCCCTGCAAGCGCCGGCGAAGCTCCTCTTCGCGCTTCTGGATCTGCTCCTGCAGCTCCTTCTGCTGCTTCTCAAGCTCGGCTGGGTCGATGGGGGCGCCGTCAAAGGATTTGGTGAAGCCTGCCAGCGGCACCTGGAACGTGACTTCGCGCGCGGCCTGGTTCTGAACGCTGACGTTGACCGTGCTGCCGCGCTTGAGCGCGGCAAGCTGGGCTTCGTTGACCGTGGCTTCGGCAAAGCACCCGTTTGGGAAGCAGATCTGGAAGCGTCCGGAGATCGGCTGCGACTGGTCGACGCCGAAGCGCATGCCTGGCTGCAGCAGAAGGCCGATTGGCAAAAGAAAGCGGACGGTGCGGTTCGCATCGCCCTTGATGTCGTACACGGCCACGGCCATCACAGGCTGACCTTGATCCGACACGAAATCCCGCGTCGTGTAGCAGATGTCCTTCTGCGTGCCCGGATCCTTGCCGCATACCTTGGTCCATTCGGTCTGGCTCGGCTCAGGCTTGACCTGAACGATCGTGGGGCCGGTTGGCTGCGCCTGTGCTGAGGGAGCAGCCGGAGCCGCGGGGGCAGCGGGCGCGGCCGGCCGGGGCGCGGCGGGCTGGCCAGGGCGGGGAGCGGACGGGGCTGGCTGCTGCGCAAGCGCCGGGAGCGCCGTTGCCGCCATCAATGCGCCAGCGAGAGCGCTGGTCAGCAGCCTCTTCGTCGTCGCTCCTGGCTGGCGTGAAGGCTCGTTGATCGCGGACATATAACTTCCCTTTTTCAAACCGGACGGCGGGGCCCCGCAATACCGTTAAACTCGGATGCCCGCACGAAGGCGTGCTGGTGGTTGGCGAATTTGGCCAGAACATGACTCGGCTAGGCTTTAGCGAGTTCGGCGCAACATTTCCAGCCTCAGACGCAACATGCTCTCCGTGCTACCATGCGGACATGTGGATTCGCGCGCAAATCACTGGTCAGTGGGGCATGCGGGCAGCGACCTGCCTGCCACCAGCATGGCGAAGGCTGCGCCTAGCCTGGTTCTGCCTCGCAGCGTCTGTTCTGGCATGTGCGTCAGCGGTTGCCCAGCCGGAGCAGCGGCGTCATGCCGTCGCGATGCATGGCGAGCCGGAGCTGCCGCCCGGGTTCCCACATCTGCCGTTCGTCAATCCCGAAGCGCCGAAGGGCGGCCGGCTGGTCCTTGGGCAGCTTGGCACGTTCGACAGCCTGAACGCGTTCGTCGTGCGCGGCGTCGCTCCGGAAGCCATCCAGCGCTTTGTCCTGCAGAGCCTGCTGCATCGGTCGCCTGACGAGCCGTTCACGGCCTATGGTCTTCTGGCGCGCGAGATCGAACTGCCGGAAGACCGCAGCTTCGTGGTGTTTCATCTGGACCCGCAGGCTCGCTTCTCGGATGGCAAGCCGGTGACCTCGGCGGACGTGGCGTTCTCCTACGAGATGCTCCGCACCCACGGAAAGCCGTTCCACAGATCCAGCTTGGGCAGGGTCGCGCAGGTCGAAACGCCCGACGCGCTGACGATCCGTTTCGTCTTTGGCCCTGGCGCCGACCGCGAGACGCCACTGATCATCGGCGCCATGCCGATCTTCGCAAAGCACGCCACGAACGCAGCGACCTTTCCCGAGACGACCTTCACCCCGTTGACCGGGTCAGGGCCTTACGTCGTCAGCGAGGTGCGCCCCGGTGAGAGCATCACCTACACGCGGCGAAAGGATTTCTGGGCCGAGGACCATCCCCTGATGCGCGGGCAGCACAACGTGGACAGCCTCCGGTACGACTACTTCCGCGATTCCAATTCGATGTTCGAGGCCTTCAAGGCGGGTCTGTCCGACTACCGGGTCGAAACCGACCCTACATCATGGATCACGGGATACGATGTCCCCGCTGTGCGCGAAGGGCGGATCGTGCGGCGCGCCGTCCGGTTCGAGACGCCGAAGGGCCTCTCCGCGCTGGTGTTCAACACCCGCAAGCCGATGTTTGCGGATGCTCGTGTCCGGGAGGCGCTGTCCCGGATGTTCGACTTCGAATGGGTGAACCGCAATCTGTTCTTCGGCGTCTACAAGCGATCCGACAGCCTGTTCACGGACTCCGATCTGTCTGCGGCCGGCAAGCCCGTGACTGCCCGCGAGACAGACCTGCTGCGGAAGCTGAACGCCGATCTGCGGAGCGAGATGCTGGACGGCAGCTGGCAGCCGCCTCAATCGGATGGTTCCGGACGCGACCGTGAGCAGGCGCGTCTGGCGCTCGGGCTTTTGAACGATGCAGGATATTCGCTAGATTCCGGCGTCATGCGCAGGCGCGACAATGGCGATGCCCTGGCATTCGAGATCACCGTCATGTCGCGGGCGCAGGAGCGGCTGGCTCTCAATTTCGCCAAGTCGCTGCAGCGCATAGGCGTCTCCGCGCGCGTCAGGCTGGTCGACGACGTGCAGTATTGGCGCAGGCTGGCCGCATTCGACATGGACATGCTGCAGTGGACCTGGCCCGTCTCCGCGAGTCCGGGGACCGAGCAGGCCAACCGCTGGGCCAGCACGTCCGCACGGCGTCCTGGCTCGCTCAATCACGCTGGCGCGGTCAACCCCGCTATCGACGGGGCGATCCAGGCCATGCTCGCCGCCCGCGCCAGGGAGGACTATATGAGCGCCGCCCGCGTCCTCGACCGGCTCGTTATGGGCGCACATTACGTGATCCCGCTGTTCTACCTGCCGGAAACCTGGATTGCGCACCAGAAGGGCGTCGGGATTCCGCAGCGCACGGCGCGCTTCGGATTTCCGATCGAAGCGATGTGGCGAGAGCATGAAGCCGTCGCGGCTCCGAACCGCGTGTCGAACTGAACGGGACTTAACCGCATGAACGCCCAGCGAAAGCTCCAGCAGGACATCGAAGGCATCGGGCTGGAGGCGCTTCTGTCGGTCGCCATCAGGACAAGGCCGGACGACTTGTTCTGCCGCGCGCCCGCACGCCGCGAGGCTTGGGCGGGCGATTCCAAGGCGCAGCTGACACATGCTGAAGTGGAGGATCAGGTCAGGAGGCTGGCGGCGCTGGTTTCGCTGTCGCGGCTGCCGGAGCGCTCACATGCCATGATGATGATGCCGTTGGGGCCCGAACTGGTGATTGCGATGCTGGCCGCCCAGCGTGCGGGCTTGCGCCCTTTCCTGCTTCCGATGTCCGCAACGCCCGCGCAGCTTCAGGCGCTCATCGATGCCGCAGGCCCCTGCGTGGTCCTGGCCACCACCCGTTGCGCCGATCTTGAGCCGGCGCGCATGCTGCGGGACGCCTCGGCACGTTCGTTCAACGCCAGGCTCGTGTGCGCGTTCGGGCAAGATGCGCCGGACGGCGTCGTTCCGCTGGACAAGGTCATCGCGAGCAACGCCCGGCTGCCGGACATCAGGCCGGTCTCGGCCAGTTTCTCCACGCTGCCGCTGGTGATTGAAACTGCCTTCGGCACACGCCAGTGCGTGATGGAGACGGACATCTTCGCCGCGACATTGTCGATCGCGCGCGAAGCACGGCTCAACACCAGCGCACGGGTCCTGTCGATGATGATGAGCCCAAGCCTGTGTGCGCTCGCGAGCGGCCCCTATCTCGGGCTGCTTACGGGGGCGGAATACCTTCCACTTGGGCTGTTTTCGCTCAGCGCCCTGTGGGCTGGCCTCGCCGACGGGGTCGACACCTGTCTCATGGCGCCGGCTTCGAGCGAGAGCGCGCTGCGGAAAGCGGGCATCGTCGGCCATTACAGCGTAAAGTCTTTGATGCTGATCCATCGGAGCCGGCCGACCGGACTTGAGCCGCTCGGGGACCACACCACGCGGATCTTCGATATGTCCAGCAATGCAGCGCACGAGGTGGAACTCGATCAGCGCCAGGCGTGACGGCGGTGGAGGCAGGCTTCAGGCCGCTTTGGGCCGCTCTGCGATTCGGGTGAGGTCACGCATCAGACGGGTCGTTACCTTGAGGCGCAGCTCAGGTTTCTCCATGTCGCGCACGAAGACGATCTTCATGTCAGGCCGGACCTTCGCCGATGTGGCCCCCTGCTCCGTCACATACGAAACCAGCCCGTCCGGGTTTGCGAAGGCGTTGTCGCGGAACGCCACGATCACGCCCTTTGGCCCCGCTTCGACCTTCTCGACATTGGCTCTGCGGCATAGAACCTTTATCGCGACAATGTCGAGCAGCTGCTTGACTTCGCTGGGCAACGGACCGAACCGGTCCGCCATCTCCGCGCCGAAGCTTTCGATGTCCTGATCCGTCTCCAACGTCGACAGGCGCTTGTAGAGCCCCAGCCGAAGCGAAAGGTCGTCGACATAGCCTTCCGGGATCATGACAGGGGTGCCGATCGTGATCGTAGGCGACCATTGATCGTCCGCGGGCTCCTCAATGCCAGCCTTGAGGGCGGCGACCGCTTCCTCCAGCATCTGCTGGTAAAGCTCGTAGCCCACTTCCTTTATATGCCCCGACTGCTCGTCTCCCAGCAGGTTGCCGGCCCCGCGGATGTCGAGGTCGTGGCTGGCCAGCTGAAAGCCGGCGCCGAGCGTATCGAGCGACTGCAGGACCTTGAGCCGGCGCTCGGCCTGCGCCGTCACCTTCTTCTTTTCGTGAAGCGTGAAGAGAGCATAGGCCCGGGTCTTGGCGCGGCCTACCCTGCCCCGGAGCTGATAAAGCTGCGACAGCCCGAACATGTCGGCCCTATGCACGATGAGCGTGTTTGCGGTCGGAATGTCGAGGCCTGACTCCACAATCGTGGTCGAGAGCAGGATGTCGAACTTGCCTTCATAGAACGCGGTCATGACGTCTTCGAGTTGGCCGGCCGCCATCTGGCCGTGGGCGACGGCGACCTTGCATTCCGGCACCTGCTTGTCGAGGAAGTCCTTGACGCCCGCGAGGTCGTCGATGCGCGGCACCACGTAGAACGACTGGCCGCCGCGATACCGTTCCCGCAGCAGCGCTTCGCGCACCATGAGGCCGTCGAACGGCGCTACGAACGTCCGGACAGCCAGCCGGTCCACCGGGGGCGTCGCGATGATGGAGAGATCGCGGACGCCTGTCATGGCCAATTGCAAGGTGCGTGGGATCGGCGTGGCCGACAGTGTCAGCACATGGACCTCGGCGCGCATCTCCTTCAGGCGCTCCTTGTGCGCCACGCCGAAGTGCTGCTCCTCGTCGACGATGACAAGCCCCAGATCCTTGAAGGCGATGCTCTTGCCGAGAATTGCGTGCGTGCCGACCACGATGTCGAGAGTGCCGTCCGAAATGCCCGCTTTGACGCCCTTGATCTCCGCTGCGCCGACAAAGCGTGAAGCCTGGCCGACCTGCACCGGGAGCCCCTTAAAACGTTCCGCGAAGGTCTTGTGATGCTGCCGCGCAAGGAGCGTCGTCGGCACGACGACGGCGACCTGCTTTCCAGCCATGGCGACCGCAAATGCGGCGCGAAGGGCGACCTCTGTCTTGCCGAACCCGACGTCGCCGCAGACAAGCCGGTCCATGGGGCGGCCGAGGCCCAGGTCGTCCATCACCGCATGGATCGCGTTCAGTTGATCCTCCGTCTCCTCAAAGGGGAAACGGGCGGCGAACTCATCATACAGCCCTTCCGGCAACGTGAATTTCGGGGCGTCCTTCAGCATCCGCGCTGCGGCGATCTGGATCAGCTTGCCCGCAATCTCACGGATGCGCTGCTTCATCTTCGCCTTGCGGGCCTGCCAGCCCGGTCCGCCAAGCCTGTCGAGTTGGACTTCGGTGTCCTCCGAGCCGTATCGCGACAGAAGCTCGATGTTCTCGACCGGCAGGAAAAGCTTTGCGCCGGCGTTGTAATGAATCTCCAGGCAATCGTGAGGTGCGCCAGCCGCGGTGATGGTCTTCAATCCTATGAAGCGCCCGATGCCGTGGTCGACATGCACGACCAGATCGCCTGGCGTAAGGGAAGCCGCTTCGGTGATGTAATCGCTGGCTTTCTTGCTCGAACGCTTCTGGCGGATCAGCCGGTCGCCAAGGATGTCCTGCTCGCCGATCACTGCAATGTCAGGCGTCTCGAAGCCGTGCTCGAAGCCCCAGACCGCCAGGCCGACCGCCCCTGCCTTCAACTGCTCGGCGGCCGCGAGCGAGCCGACCAATTCAGCTCCCTTCAAGTCGTGGTCGTCGAGCACGTGCGCCAGCCGCTCCCGGGAGCCTTCCGACCACGCCGCGAGAACAACGCGCTTGCCCGACGCCTTGAGCGCACCGACGTGGGCGACGACGGCGTCAAAGACGTTCGTCTTGTCCTGCACGTCATTCGCTGCGCGTTCTGCCGCGAAGCTGCGTCCCTGTCGCGCGCCGCAGTCGATGACCAGATTGCCTTCGCTTTCGGGCAGCGCAAATGGCGTCAACTGCGCATGGCCGACCGCATTCAGCCGCTCGCGCCATTCGTCGGCGCCAAGATACAATGCGGTGGGCGGCAATGGATTATAGGGCGTGCCGGACGCGTTGTGTTCAAGCGCATCCTTACGGGCGGCGTGATACTCGTTGATCTGCGCAAGCCGCTCGCCCTGCGCTTCGTTGACCTGCGGATCGAGGATGAAGGAACTGCGCGGGCAATAATCGAACACAGTGTCCAGCCGCTCATGGAACAGCGGCAGCCAGTGCTCCATGCCGGCGAAGCGTCGCCCCTCGCTGACGGTCTCATAAAGAACGTCGTTGCGTCCCGGTGTGCCGAATGCGGCCAGATACCCTTGCCGGAAGCGGCGGATCGTTTCGGTGGTGAGCTGCACCTCGCTGACCGGCACGAGATTGAGCGAGCGCATCGTGGCGAGCGACCGCTGCGTCTCGGGATCGAAAGTGCGGATCGACTCCAGCGTGTCGCCAAAGAAATCCAGCCGGATAGGGTTCGCCATGCCTGGCGGAAAGAGGTCGATGATGCCGCCTCTGACCGCGTATTCTCCCGTCTCGCGCACGGTCGAGGCCCTGAGGTAGCCACCCATGTCGAGCCAGGCGCCGAGTTCGCGGGTGTCGACGACATTTCCTGGGGCCGCTGCGAAGCTTTGGGCGCCCACCACAGCCTTCGCCGGCACGCGCTGGAGCATGGCGTTGACGGTCGTCAGCAGCACGCGCGGCCTGGCTTCGCTCGACCGCGTGCGCGCCAGGCGCGCTAGGGTCGTCATCCGGCGCGCCATGACCGAGCCGTTCGGCGACGCGCGGTCATAAGGCTGGCAGTCCCATGCGGGCAGGGTCAGCACTTCGAGATCAGGCGCGACGAACGCCAGCCCGGCCTCAAGCCGCTGCATCCGCTGGCCATCGCGCGATATGAAGACGGCGAGCGCGGGGGCATCGACCTTGCCAGCCAACCGGTGCGCCAACCCGGCCAGCGCCATCGCATCGAACCCCTCAGGGGATCCGGCAAGCGTGGGATGATCGTTGCGCAGCAGCGCAGCGACGGCGCGGTCGAGAGGCGGTTGCGTCAGCATTAGACGTTGATCGGCGCGACGTGCGTGTGGAAGGCCTTCATGCGCCGGAAGACATCGGTGTCGTAATTTGCCGGCGTCTCCACCTTGTCGGTGATCCAGGCGAACAGATCGCGGTCGGGCGCCTCGATCAGCAGTTCAAGCGTCGCAAGGTCATCGTCGCTCATCGTGCGGATTTCGGAGTCTGTGAACGAGCCCATCAGCAAGTCCATCTCCCGCGTGCCGCGATGCCAGGCGCGAAAGAGGATGCGGCGACGGCGCGGCTCGATCTCGCTGCTGCTGACACTCGTTCCCGTCATGATCGCTTCGACCCCAAAGAGTTACGCCGCGGAGCGCATTTCGCCCCTCGGTTCGGATGCAGCTATAGCCGCGACGCGCCGCCTTGTCAGCGCGGAATGTGCGCTTGCGGCAATCTTCCCCACTCGCGCGGCGAAATGTGCGCAGCACTGTGGCCCGCATCGTCAACGACGATGGATGCAACGCAGCAGGCCTCTTTGCGCGAAAACAGTTGGGCGTGCCGCCGGGCGCAGAATCTTGCTATCAGTGGCCGATGCGACCGTCGCTGCTTGATCCATTGTTCGCGCCCATCGCTTCGTTGCCCGGCATCGGGCCGAAGATGGCTGCGCTGTATGACAAGCTGCTGGGCGAACCGGAAAAGCCGGCGCGCGTGCTCGACCTCATGTTCCACCTCCCGCACTCCGGCATCGACCGAAGGTCGTCCGGCTCGATCCTCGATGCCCCGATCGGGGAGACCGCCACCTTCGCGGCCCGCGTGCTGGAGCACCGCCCTGCCCCGCCTGGAAAGGCCCGCGCGCCCTACCGCGTGATTGTGGAGGATGACACAGGCGACGTCAGCCTCGTGTTCTTCAAGGCCGAGGCCGGCCGCATGCGGCAGATCCTTCCAATTGGTGAAATCCGCTACATCTCGGGCAAGATCGAGCTGTGGGAGGGCCGCCGCCAGATGGTCCATCCCGAACGCGTGATGGATGAACGCGCTTTCAAGGCGATGCCGCATGTGGAGGCGGTCTACGGCAAGACGGAGGGATTGTCGTCGCGGATGCTGGGCAAGACGGCGGAGGCGGCCTTGGCTCGCCTGCCGCAGTTGCCGGAATGGCAGGATGCCGCGTGGCTGCAGCAGAACGGCTTTCCTGCATTCGCCGAGGCGCTCGAGCAGATGCACAGGCCCGCGGAGATCGACGGCCTGGCGCCGGAGACCACGGCCCGCCGCCGGCTTGCCTATGATGAGCTGCTCGCCAGCCAGCTTGCGCTCGCCTTGGTGCGTGCATCGCGAAAACGCGCCGCAGGCCGGATCAACAGCGGCGATGGGCGCTTGGTGAGCAAGCTGGAGAAGGCCCTGCCCTACACCCTGACCGGCAGCCAGACCGAGGCCATCGCGCAGATCCGGTCCGACATGACGAAGCCGGAGCGCATGCTGCGTCTGCTTCAGGGGGATGTTGGCTCAGGCAAGACCGCGGTGGCCATGATGGCCATGGCCAGCGCGGCCGAAGTGGGGAGGCAATCTGCGATGATGGCTCCGACCGAGATCCTGGCGCGCCAGCATGCGGACCGGCTGCACGATCAGGCCAAGGCGATCGGGCTGACGCTGGCTTTGCTGACCGGGCGCGAGAAAGGTGCGGAGCGTGCCCGCGTCCTCGCCGGATTGGCAGATGGAGCCATCGACATTGTCGTCGGCACGCACGCCCTTTTCCAGGAGCACGTCGTGTTCCGCGATCTCGGACTCGCCGTCGTCGACGAGCAGCACCGCTTCGGGGTGCACCAGCGCCTCGCCATCGGCGCCAAGGGAGAAGCAGTGGACGTGCTGGTGATGACGGCAACGCCGATCCCGCGCACGCTGGCGCTGACATGGTTCGGCGACATGGATGTGTCGGTGCTGTCGGAGAAGCCTGCGGGGCGCAAGCCGATCGTCACAAGGGCGGTGCCGCTCGAACGCTATGACGACGTCGTCGGCGCCGTCGGCCGTGCCGTCGAGGCCGGAGCGCAGGTCTACTGGGTTTGCCCGCTTGTCCAGGAGAGTGAGTCGCTGGACGTCTCCGCCGCCACTGACCGTTTCGACGCTTTGCGCGATGAGTTCGGCGACAGGGTCGGCCTGCTGCATGGGCAGATGCCGGGCCGCGAAAAGGATGCGGCCATGGCCCGTTTCCAGGCGGGAGGCACTTCCGTGCTGGTCGCCACCACGGTGATCGAGGTCGGCGTCGATGTGCCGAACGCCACCGTGATGGTGATCGAGCACGCGGAACGCTTCGGCCTTGCCCAGCTTCACCAGCTCAGGGGCCGGATCGGGCGCGGCTCCGCCGCCTCAACCTGCGTTCTGCTCTACAAGGGCCCGCTTGGCCCGGTGTCGGAAGCGCGCCTGTCAATCATGCGCGAAACGGAGGATGGCTTCCGCATTGCGGAGGAGGACCTCAAGCTGCGCGGCGAAGGCGAGGTGCTTGGCACGCGGCAGTCGGGCTTGCCGGGCTTTCGCATCGCCCGCCCCGACATCGACGCCGACCTGCTGGCCGCGGCCCGCGACGACGCGCAGATGATGACCGACCGGGACAGGCATCTGACAAGCCCGCGAGGCGATGCGCTGAGGCTGCTGCTCTATCTGTTCGAGCGGGATGCGGCGGTGAAGCTTCTGCGTTCGGGATGACAGCGCCGTCAGATCGACTTGCACTGGTTGCTGGCCCTGATCCTCGCAACCTGTTGGACGGTCATTTGCGGCACCGATTTCTCGGACCGCGAAATTTCGAACATCAGGTTGCGCTTGTCGGTCGAGTGAACGGGCTCAAAATTCGAGCCGAGGAGGACATGGCAGACTTCGTGGGCAGTGTCCCAGCCCGATGCGCTGGCGGTGATGGTGCAGGCCGGCCGGCCCGTCATGTGGCCGCCGCAGCCGAGCGTGTTGCCATCCGCGAAACGGCTGACGTGGAAAACCAGGACGTCGGTGGTGGGCGCGCGCGAGCCGAGGCTCTGGACTTCGGCGAACTCGCCGTCGTTGAGATCCCAGTTGCACTCCTGGTCGATTCTATTGAACTTCTCCGTCTGCTCGCTGGACAGCAGCAGGGACTCGCCGCTGGCGAACTCGATGAGGATGCCATATTGCGCGAAGGCAAGCTCGGCGTTGCGGAGGCTGACATTGAATGGCACGTTCGTCAGCGCGATCGAGCGGAAATGCAGCTTCACCTTGTGTGAAAAACCCGGGAATTTCTTGTCGAGGGCCCGCAGCGTGTTCTGCCCGACGATCCCGTCGTCCTTCAGCGGCGGCGTCTGCGATCGCTGGAACGCCTTAACGACATCGACCGTCTCCTGCCCGTAGATGCCGTCCGGGCTATAGTTCACGCTGCCCGTCGACCTCGGCATCGCAAATCCCAGATCGACCAGCGCCATCTGCACGAGGTGCGCTGCGACGCCGTTCGAATTGCGCGCAAGAGCCGCCTTGTTTGCCTCGACGGCGACGAGGGTGGCGTTATCCTTGAAACGCGGAGACGTCAGCGGCATATGCAGCCCCCTGGCAAAACGTAGCCGAGCCCCGGGCGACCGACGCGGTCAACCGATGACGCAACGTTACCTATTTGACAATACACCGGTTTGACCTTTGGTCAAGCCCTTAGCGTCCATTGCCCGGACAGCAGGTATACTGCAGATTTCGGTGGCGATCTTCGCGACACTGCATGACGTCGGCTGGAACGCGGACCGGAAGCATGGCACAAGCAAGCAGGTTGCTGACGGAAGCGCCGGAGTGAAACGGCCTGCCGGTCCCCTTGATCGCATGGACATCGCATGACTTCTGATGACGCCCTTCACGAAACGGATCCGAACAAGACGCTCGTCAAGGTGCGCCGCATCCATCGACGCGATCTCAACCGCGTCTGGGAGTTTCTCAAGCTGGTCTTCCGCGAGGTGAACAGGACGACCGTGGAGTTCCAGCGGCCGACGTCGAAGAAGCGGTTTTTGGAGCGTTATGAGGAGAAAGGCGTCGAGCAGCTGCTTTTCGTCACCGCCATCGCCGGCAAGGAGACAATCGTCGGCTACGCCGAATGCGCCGAGGACATCATCGGCGCGGACTCATGGATGAACGAGCGATACTTCCGGAACCGCGAAATGCATCCGCTCTATGTCGAGGAACTCGCGGTCCATCCGAACTTCCAGGGCCGCGGGCTAGGTTCTTTCGTAATGGAACAGCTCGAGCATCTGGCGCGCGTGCGCGGATGCTCTCACCTCGTGCTTGAAGTGGCCGAGAACAACGAATTGGCGCTGAAATTCTACAAGGCGCGCAACTTCACCAAGCTGGACGCGGCAATCTTTATGGCGAAGAAGGTCTTGAACGACGCAGAGATTTTGCCGCCGAGACCTCTTGGCCCGCAGCGCCGCTAGCGGTCGGTCTGCGTTAAAAAGCATCACATGTGAACAATCACATGTGATGCACGGCTTTCAATAGTAATAACCACGTCCGTAATAGCCCCGGCCGTAATAACCGCGTCCGTAATATGGACGTGACGCTGCGCCAATGATCGCGCCGCCGACCACGCCGGCAACAACGCCTGTCGCGATGGCGTTGCCCGTTGCTTCAGAAGCTCTTCGATTTTCCTGATAGTTACCGTTTACGCAGCGCGAATAAGCTCCAGTACCTGGACGAAACCCGGAAGAGCGGCAAACATCAGTTGCGCTGGCCAAAGATTCCTGCGGAGTCTGGCATCCAGCCAAAGCAAGCGCGATGGCCCCAGCCACGAATACGTAACGCATGTCAATTTTCCTGTTGCAGGTCCTGATTTTGACCCTGCGTCAGTAGCGGGTTTTTTCCCGCCTCGGTCAAGCAAAATGTTAAAAAGCGTTAATTTCAGGATGTGCTAGCTCTCTGCGGCAATGAATGGCGATGCCATGTATCGAGGTCACCCAGCGAGTCGACGAGAAATTCAGGAGACAGCTGCCAAAATGCCGGCCAACGCTGGCCGGCATCCATAACGTAAGTTTCAAGTGCATCAGGGTGCCGGAGACCGTGCAGTGTTGGGCCCTGAGCGAGGCTCAGTTTTGGCACCATCCACAGCCATTGCGCTGAGACGCTGGATGCCTGTTTCGACTTGCCCAACCGCCGCACGCGTATAAGACCCTTGATGCGCATACGCATCATATCCGACGGCGGCCAGCGCGATCAGCAGGACAACACGTGACATGCCGCGCTCCTTCAGAGCGGCTGAACGGAGACGATCTGGCCGCTACGGGCAGACACTGTGACTTCTACCGGCGCGCCGCGCTCACGTGCAGTGTACACCAAGGTCCGCGAGCCGCAGTCGAGGGGCCGCACGTCGCGGAAGCCGCTTGAACTGACGATACGACGGCCGTCGCGGCAACTGACGCGGGCGCCTTCCTCCTCGATGACGCGTGATCCACGACGATCATCAAATCGCTCGCGCGGAACGCGCTGTTCCTCGGTCGGGCCTACGCCGATGCGTCCATTGTTCAGATCAAGCTGAATGCTCTGCGCCGAGGCGGAAGCGCTCGACAGGAGCAAGCCTGCGCATGCCGCATATGCCAATTGCTTGCCTTTGTTCACGGTCATGTTCGTTCTCCTTGATGCAGTTGTGGCCGGACACTCGCCGATCGACACGAACTGAGGGATATTGAAAGTGAAACGTGTGAGCCTACGCGATGGTTCCATCGCGGCAAAAACGAGGCCGGTGTGGTGACGTACAATGTCCGCAGCGACGTCTTTCCGCTTCGACGCAAGCAGTCGAGAGACTACTGGTCTCGCTTGCGGTCGCGCGCATCGAACTGGAGGACGACGCACTCACGGCCGAAGGGTCCGAGAAGGCGCCGGTATTCACCTTCCGGTTCGCCATAGGCATCGCCTGCCAGGTCCTCCAGCTTGCTGCGATCGAGGATGAAGACCCGGCCGCGCCTGGACTTGATCGCACCCATGCCCTCCAGGACATGAAGGGTCACCGTGACGCCGCTTCGCTGGCAAGCGATCATCATCGCCATGAACTTATGCGTCAGCAAGATTTCGTCCCCATCCACACGGTCGTGGCACATCAACAGCCAGCGCGCGAGCCGCCCCTCAAGCTGATGGTGCGCATTGCAGACCGAACTCGCCGCCGTCTGGATCAACGTCACATGAGCGTAGGCCAGCAGCAGTTTCGTCAGGGATCGGCTCTGCTCCATCGCGGCCACCAGCCGGCTGCTCTCGATGCGAAGAGCGCTTTCGCCTCCCACTTGCATGAACGTTTCGTGCGGCGTGCGGTCCACCCCCAAAAGGACGGAGACGTTGGACACCGCCTCGCGGCCGAAGATACCAACCTCGGTCCTTCCGCTGTCAGGCCGGATCGCCACGATCGAGGCGATTCCGCTTTCCAGGAAATAGTTATGCTCTATCCGCACATTGGCAGCGCAAAGCATCTTTTCCTGCTTGGCATCGACACGTTCGAGCCAGGGCTGCAGCAAAGCCAAATCGTTATCCGTCATGGCGTTCAGCAGTGTGTTAGTCGTGTAGGTCCTGTCTGAAAGCGACATTGGATCATCCTGATACTTTGGATCCCAAACCAAAGTCTACGCGGGTCTAAGAGTAGGTCTTAAAGCGCGTCAAATAAACATGTAACGGAGGCAATGTGCGATGCCAGACCAAACGCCTCCTCCGTTTGAACAAAACAGGCCTCTAAAGCGTCTCTGATGTGAACCATCAGGAGTTTCAGCCATGCGAGAGGGTGATGGAGGCCATTATCAATATCGTCTTGCGATAAGGATCGTAAATCGACAGGTCATTTATGTGGTTTCCGGCACTGCGAGCGATCACTTTGCGAGGATTCGCCTTGAAAGCGCGGAGGGTTGGGGCAACCCGGCTTTTGCGAGCCATGCGTGAGGGTCTCGCCACCATCGGCGCTCGTCCTGGTCGTCTCAGCCATGACTTATGGCCCAACACGGTCGCGGTCACGCGGCTCGCCCGACTTGGCTTTCTGTCAGACATCGAAGTCGCTGCGTTGCGCGAAGTGCCTGTAGCGACTGAATCGTTCGCCCCGCGTGAGCATATCATCCGGCAAGGCAGTTCGCCTGACAGCCTTTACTTCCTCATCAGCGGATGGACCTATCAGTACATCACGACCCGGCACGGCGGACGTCAGATATCGGCGCTCGTCCTGCCCGGCGGGGTGTGCAACCTTGCCAACCTGGCCTTGGAACGCGCCGATTTCGGCGTGTGCGCGGTGACCCAAGCCACTGCGGTGGTCCTGCCACGCAGCCGCGCCCTGGCGCTGGCTTCGCAATATCCTGGCATTGGGCAGGCCTTCACTTGGCTGGCGATTTCGGAGAATGCGATCCTCAGCCAGTGGGCCGTAAGGCTCGGCCTGCGCTCTGCGATGAAGCGGGTCGCACATTTTCTGTGCGAGATAAGCGTCCGCACCGGTTCCGGCAAAGCGGGCGACAAGTTCGATCTGCCGTTGACTCAGGAACTGATTGCCGACGCCGTCGGGCTCACGCCCATCCACGTGAACCGCACCCTGCAGCAGTTGCGGTTGGAAGGCCTGATCACATCCATCGGGCGAACAATCACGATCCCTGACTTCGACCGGCTGTGCGCGGCATGCGGGTTCGATGCCAGTTATCTGCGCCATCTTGAGAGCGGCGCGAGTTTGCCACGCTCGAACTGAAGGGTGCCGATCGACAGTCCGTCACGGCCTGCAGCGCCCCCGGGACGCTTGAGCCACTTGCGCCAACTGCCGGCGGTGCCGTTCGATCACCGCGACGATGTTCGCGTCTATGCCGCCAAGGGGAGGCGCCCGTTCGCTGCCCAAAGCAGCGAATTTTGGACGCCGTGCCAGCCACCCCAGCGCTTCGCCAGTCACCGGCACCACGCGATCGGTCGGATAGCCGGCGGCCGAGGCGATCCGAGCCGCAAAGTCCGCCCAGGAAAGCGCCGTGTCGCCGGCCAGGTGCCAAAGGCCCTGCTCGGAATCGATGAGCAGGTCCAGCGCTGCGTCCACCAGTCCGGGCACATAAGTGGGCGTGACGACATGATCGCTGGCAGCTGTGAACGGCAGGTCGGCGGCAAGGGCATCAAGCGCATGCCATGCAAAGTTATGGATGTCGAAGGGCGAGTAGAAGGCGGCGGTCCGCACCACCATGCCGCCAGGCAGGGCCGCGCACACGTCCTCCATCGCCGCCTTGCTGCGGCCGTACGCATTGAGGGGGCGGACGGCGTCGGTCTCGACATAGGGCTGGTGCGCTGCGCCGTCGAAGACCAGGTCGCTGGAAAACGACAGGCATTGAATCCCCCGTTCCGCACAGGCGGCGGCTAGCGAGATCGCGCCGTTGGCGTTGATCAGGCGGCAGGCGTCGTCAGCGGTCTCGGCATCGTCCACCCGCACCCATCCAGTGGCGTTGATGACGCCCCATGGTCGCAGTTCGTCCAGCGCTGCCTCGATCCGCTCGGGGCGACCAAGATCGAGCCGCTCGCGTGCGGTGGCGACATGGTCGATGCCGCGCGCAACACACGCGCGGACGAAAGCCTGTCCCAGCGTCCCAGTCGCGCCGCAGATCAGCACTGGCTTGCCGACGCCAAGCCGTGTCCGCAATTCGGCGATAGGCGCGGGCCGGATCAGCGGCGGATGCTTGAGCCGGTCGTTACGGCGCCACCACCCCGGAGATGCCGTCACCGGGTGCCGGGGGGCGTCGTCGGGCAGAGCCCGCCACAACGACGCCAGCGCGGTTGGGCGCGGCGTCTGGGTCGCAACATCGTAAACGCCCGATTCGTACCGGCCCGGCCGGGTCAGCAAGGTATCCCAGTCATGGCTCCCAAGCAGGGCCCAGGCCGTGACCGCTTCAATGTCGATCCCCGCATTCCGCAACCCTACGGCTGTGTCCCACGCCTCCGCCGCCCAGCGCAGCTGCTCCTCCCGCGTGCAGCCGTTGTGAACCTCCGTCAACGCCATCGTCGTGCCATAGCGCTCCCACACCTCGCGGAGCGCGCCTGCCAGGCCCGCCGGCGGCGGATCGAGGACGCGGACCGCTTCAATGTCGGCATAGGCGATCTGGCTGTTGCCGCCGCGCATTTGCAGTGGATAGCGTTCGACGCGGTGGTCAAGGAAGCGGTCGCTCGTCAGGTAATGATTCACGCCGACGACGTCAGGAGGGCATGGATCGTCCGCGATCGCCCGCAAGCGGTCGCCCAGGCCGAACTGGTCGAGCCGTGACCAGAGAGGATGGTGCCTGGTCACCAGTCCAAACAGCAGATCCCATCCGGCCCAGCGGCGCACATTGTCGAAAGCCGCCTGATCCCTCAGCCGCACGGTGGCGTAGGTTCTGCCCAGATCGTCGGTCTGGATCAGGCGTGCGGAGGGGATGACCAAGCGGACTGCACGCATTGCAGCCCGAGTGGCGTCGATCTGCGCGAGGAGCGCCCGCCAGAACGTACGCTCGTCGCGCCCGTGCGGATACCAATGGCCGTATTGCCCCGAGAAGCGCGACGTCGTGAGCGGCTCGTTGACCGGCGTCCAGTCCTGAACCCACGGATAGCGCTCGGCGACCGAGGCAGCATGCGCCGCCAAGCCAGTGACGAAGCCTGGATCAAGCAGATCGGTATGCGCCGGACCGCTGCCATGATGGACCAGCCCGATGATGGGCCGAACACCTCGCGCCTGCAGTCGGACCAGCCGAATGTCGCTCCAGCACCAGTGGGACCCATATGGAGCCGCGGGTTGGACCCGTTCCCACAGCACCGGAAAACGAAGTGCGGTGATGCCCAGATCGGCGAACCGGTCGATGTCCGCCACGCGATCGTGATGACCGCTGCGTCGGATCTGATCGAGATATCGGTCGCCGACCCTGCTTACGGTGCACTCTGCACCGCCCCACAATTGGACCGGAGTCATAAGGCTACCCCCGTTTCCGTCTAGAACCAACGACGGCCATCCTGGTTCCACCAACTTCGCTGATACAGATTAATGGAGTCCAGCTTTTTTGGAACAAGAGCACAGCATCGTAGTTTCTGCCAAATGGAACATGGAGGTCATATGATCGGCAATTGCAACAACTCGTCAGAACATAAGGCCGATGCGAATCGAAGCCTTCTGGTCTGCTTCAGTCATCTTCGTTGGGCTTTCGTCTTTCAGCGCCCGCAGCACCTGATGACACGGATCGCCGCATCGCGCCGTGTGCTATTCTGGGAGGAGCCGGAATACCACGACCGATCCGATGCGCCGCGGCTTCGCCGCCATGACGCCGAAGGCGGGGTTGAGGTGCTGACTCCGGAATTGGGCGAAGCAGATCGTGGGCGTGAGGACCTCGTGCTTGCTTCGCTGCTCGACAAAGAGCTTTCCGGGCACATCGGCCCGGTGGTCCGCTGGTATTACACGCCGATGATGCTGTCATTCTCGGACCATGTCCCGGCCGACTGCATCGTCTATGACTGCATGGACGAACTATCCGCTTTCCGGAATGCCCCGCCGCAATTGCTGGAACGTGAGCAGGCGTTGATCGATTGTGCGGACGTCGTCTTCACGGGCGGTGCAAGCTTGTACGAGGCCAAGCGCGGGCGACATTCGAATGTGCATGTCTTTCCGTCCAGCATCGACGCCGCCCATTTCGGCAAGGCGCGATCGATCGGCGTCCAACCCCGCGATCAGGCCGGCATCGCTGGCCCTCGACTTGGATTTGCCGGGGTGATCGACGAACGGATGGATCTGGAGCTGCTTGCCGAAATTGCCGATGCACGGCCTGAATGGGCGTTCATGGTGATCGGACCGGTTGTGAAGATCGAGCCGGCCGACCTGCCGCGTCGCGCCAACCTCCATTATCTTGGCGGCAAGCCTTATACGCAGCTGCCCGAGTACATGGCAGGATGGGATGTCGCGTTGATGCCGTTTGCGATGAACGAGGCGACGCGGTTCATCAGCCCGACAAAAACTCCCGAGTATCTGGCCGCCGGGTGCCCAGTGGTGTCGACACCGATCGTCGATGTCGTGCGGCAGTATGGCAAGCTGGAGGCGGTGCGGATCGCCGAGACGGCCGAAGCCTTCGTCGAGGCGTGCGAGCAATCCATGGCGATGCGGATGCAGAGCAGCGGCTGGCGCGAGCTTGCCGACGCCCAGCTGGCGGATGGATCGTGGAATGGCACCGCCTTGGCGATGCAAGCGCTCGTCGACGCCGCCACGGCGTCTCGCGACCGCCACGAGGCGGTCGTTTCGCCGACGACTTGGCCGACGATGCGCGAACGCTACGATGTCATGATCGTCGGCGCAGGATTCGCCGGGGCCGTGATGGCTGAACGCCTTGCCAACGACGCCGGCAAACGCGTCCTGGTAGTGGACCGCCGTCCGCATATCGCCGGCAACGCATACGACCACAAAGACGCGGCGGGCATCCTGATCCACCAATACGGCCCGCACATCTTCCATACGAACTCGGCCGAGATCTTCGAGTATCTGTCTCGCTTCACCGAGTGGCGGCCCTATGAACATCGGGTCCTGGCTCAGGTGAGCGGACAGTTGCTTCCCATGCCGATCAACCGGACGACGTTGAACCAGCTTTACGGGGTGGACCTGCACAGCGATGCAGACGTCGAGGCTTTCCTGGAATCGCGGGCGGAACTGATCGACCCTATCCGGACCTCCGCAGATGTCGTCGTGTCGAAGATCGGCCGGGAGCTCTACGAGATGTTCTTCCGCGGCTACACGCGCAAGCAGTGGGGCCTGGACCCATCGGAACTGGATAAATCGGTCACGGCGCGCGTGCCGACGCGTACAGACGCGGACGACCGCTATTTCACGGATCGATTTCAGGCGATGCCGGCGAACGGATATACCGCCATGTTCGAGCGCATGCTCGACCATCCCAACATCGATCTGCTGCTCGGTGTCGATTATGCCTCCGCGCGCGACGCCTATCTGCATGACCATCTGGTCTTCACTGGGCCGATCGACGAGTATTTTGGCTATCGGCATGGTCGCCTGCCCTATCGTTCGCTTCGTTTCGAGCATCGAACCGAAGACTGCGAGTGGCATCAGCCCGTGGCGGTGGTGAATTATCCTGACGAAGCGGTGCCTTACACCCGCGTCACCGAATACAAGCACCTGACGGGACAAGTCGCGCCGCGCACGAGCCTGACGACGGAATATCCAAGCCCGACGGGCGATCCTTATTACCCGATACCGTGCGAGGCGAACCAAGCGCTGTACAAAAAATACGAAGCGCTCGCGCTCGAGGAACGTGATGTCAGTTTCGTCGGACGGCTGGCGACGTATCGGTACTATAACATGGACCAGGTCGTGGGCCAGGCGCTCGCGACGTATCGCAAGATGCGCATAGGAGCGGACCGACAGGTTGCTGTCCAGCCTGGCCGAGGGGCCGTCAAAGACGGTGCTGCGACTTCAATCCGCACCGCGACGCCTGTCGATGGCTGGCGACAGCAACAGGTCTCGGCGCGAACGCGGGCATGGGGCGCCGATGACGGATCGAACCAGCAAGCGCGGCCGGTTTGAACACGCCGAAACTGGTGTTGAGCCGTCCGCGCAAGCGACCGACGGCTCAGCCATACGCCACGATTTCAGTCGAGTTCATTCGCATTGCGGATCCCGTACAGCTGTACGCGTGCACTTTCACGTCAACTGAACGAAGGCGAACATCATGACCGCCAGCCCAGACGATCTTCGCGAACTGTTCGTGTCGGGGCTACGCAATGCCCACGCGGTGGAAAAGCAAGCGCTTTCCATCATCACGCCGCAGGTCAACCGCATCGTCAACTATCCGGAGGTGGCCGATCGTCTGAGGCTGCACATTAACGAGACCAACAGCCAGATCGCCCGGCTCGACGAGATACTCGGAAGCTTGGCATCGTCGGGGTCGACGCTGCAGGACACCGCGCTCAGCATGGCTGGCGGCATGGCCGCGATGGCCACAGCGTAGCCGGCGACGAAATCCTGAAAAACACCTACGCCAATTATGCAGTCGAGCATTTCGAGATCGCCGCCTACAAATCGCTGTTCACGATGGCCGAGGACGGAGGCTACTCCGATGCAGCCTCGATGTTGCGCCGGTCGCTTGCGGAGGAGGAAGCTATGGCGACATGGAGCGATGAATCAATACCGATGATCACACACCGCTATGCCGCCTTGCGAGCCGACATTGGAAGCAGCGAAGCCAAGGTTTAAGCGGGCGACAGCTCACCTAGCCGCTGAATGAGCGTGTCAAGAAGCGGAAGACCCTGGGCACGGATGAAAAAAAGCCCGCATCGACCGTGCTTCATTATCCTTGCGTGATGAAATCTGCAGTAATCATGCAAGGGCAGGCATCACACGAGCCGTCGACTCCCTGAGAGGGCGGCCAGGACCTCGAGCGATGAGCGCAGGCACATTGTGAAGAGCTCATACGCATCGCTCCACTACTAGCATCCCAGTAGCGCTGACTGATCATTCCCATTCGATAGTGCCAGGCGGCTTTGACGTGATGTCATAGGTCACTCGGTTGATGCCCTTGACCTCGTTGATGATGCGGGTCGAGACGCGGCCAAGGAAGCTCATCTCGAAGGGATAGAAATCCGCGGTCATGCCGTCGACCGAAGTGACCGCCCGAAGGGCCAGCACATGGTCATAGGTCCGGTGATCGCCCATGACGCCGACCGTCCGGACGGGCAACAGCACGGCGAATGCCTGCCAGATCACGTCGTAGAGACCGGCCTTCCGGATCTCATCGAGATAGATGGCGTCCGCCTTGCGCAGGATGTTGAGTTTCTCACGCGTGATCTCCCCCGGACAACGGATGGCTAGGCCGGGACCTGGGAACGGATGCCTGCCGACGAACGCCTGGGGGAGGCCAAGCTCCCGCCCCAGCGCCCTCACTTCGTCCTTGAACAACTCCCGCAGCGGCTCGACGAGCTTCATGTTCATGCGCGCGGGAAGGCCGCCGACATTGTGGTGGCTCTTGATGGTCACGGATGGACCGCCGGTGAAGGACACGCTCTCGATGACATCCGGATACAGCGTCCCTTGCGCGAGGAACTCGGCTGGTTTGCCGTCCTCTCCGGCGATCTTGCGCGCCTCGGCCTCGAACACATCGATGAACAGCCTGCCTATGACCTTGCGCTTGGCCTCGGGGTCTGGCCCGCAGGCCTGCAGCTCGCCGATGAAGAGATCGCCCGCGTCGACATGCACTAGGGGGATGTTGTAATGGCCACGGAACAGCGCCACGACCTCTTCAGCTTCCGCGCTGCGCATCAAGCCATGATCGACGAAGACGCAAGTCAACTGATCGCCGATGGCTTCGTGGATGAGAACGGCGGCCACGGCGGAATCGACCCCGCCGGACAGTCCGCAGATGACCTTGCCGCCGCCGACCTGAGCGCGGATCTTGGCGATCATCTCGTCGCGATAGGCCGACATCGACCAGTCAGCCCTGGCCTTGGCGATCGTGATGACGAAGTTGCGGATCAGTGCGGCGCCGTCGGGGGTGTGAACGACTTCCGGGTGGAACATGGTGGTGAAGATCTTGCGATCCTCATCGCTCGCAACGGCGAAAGGCGCGTTTTCCGAAGTGGCCTTGACCGTGAAGCCTTCCGGCAGGCGCGTGACGCGGTCACCGTGGCTCATCCACACGGGATAGCGCCCGCCAGCCTCCCACACGCCCTCGAACAGCGCGCTGGGCGCCACGATCTCGACGTCCGCACGGCCAAATTCGGCGGCATGCCCGCCTTCCACATCTCCGCCAAGCTGCAGCGCGGTCGCTTGCTGCCCATAGCAGATCGCGAGGATGGGCAATGCTGCATCGAAGATGGCCTGAGGTGCGCGCGGACTGCCAGGCTCCGTGACAGATGCAGGCCCGCCGGAGAAAATGACGCCCTTGGGCTTCAGCTTCAAAAAGGCCTCTTCGGCAGACTGGAACGGATGGATTTCGCAATAGACCCCAGTCTCGCGCACGCGGCGCGCGATCAGTTGGGTGACTTGAGATCCGAAATCGATGATCAGGATTGTGTCATGCTGGGCCATGGCCGACGCGTTACGCGATTGCCGGCAGGCGCGCAACTGATGCTGCGTTCAGGGCGCCATCCCGCGCGGCGCGATACTGCCGCCCTGCACGGCGCCGCCAAGAGGATCGATGAACTTCCTCAGGATTCCAGGCGCGATCGCCGATAGCGGGTTGATGCTCATGGTGGGCGCCGCGACTGGCCCTGCAACCCTGAAGTTGACGGCGAACAGACCCTCGTACTGCCCGCCGCCAAGCAGTGGGCCGAGGATAGGGACCTGCGAAAACGCGTTGTTGAGCCCGAAGCCGGGGACGAAGGTGCCTGCGATATCCACCCGGTCACGGCCGTAATCGACGGTCCCCTGCCCTGAGACGCCGATCGCGTTGCCCCAGATGACGGCGTCCCGGAGATCGAAGCGGGTTGGCGTCCTGACGAAACTTCCCTTCAGCCGCGTGAACGCCACGTCGTTCCCGGCTTCGAGGCGGCGGCTGGCCTGGTTGGCCTCCGAAGGCGGAGGCGGAGGGGCGAACTGCTCACCGAGCACACGGCGAAGCGCAGGCTCGCCGCGCACCCGAAATCCGGTGAACACGATGTCCCCCGACATGCTGTCGGCGCCCGGGCGCGCATCGACCGACAAGTCTCCCCCATAAGCGCGGCGATAGACATCGACGAACCTGAGGAATGCGCCGCCGTCCTCGGTCGCCAGGCGCACGCGCTTGCCGTCGCCGTCCCGCGTCTGCTGCACTGAAACGGCGGCCCGGCCGATGCGGCCGCTGAAGTCGAACTGCCGCACGTCCTTGCCGCGCACGGAAAGCTTGAGGACAGCATTTCCGACGGCTTCGTTGTTGAAGCCGGTCATGATCGGGATCGCAAGGTCAAGATCGATGTCTCCGGGCTGCTCCGACGGTCTGGCGGGCGGGCCTGACCCGGTGAACGGCTTGAGGAAGGGCCGCATGTCAGCCACCTGGCCCCGCACCGTGACCTTGCTGACCGTGCCTTCCCTTTTGACGTCGACGCGCATGTCGTCTCCCGGTGACAATCGGAACTGGCTGAAGGAGGCGCTGTCCAGCGCGCCCTTGCCGGACAACGATGCCTTGCCGCGGATCTGGACCGGCGAAGCATCGAGGACAATGTCGTTCAGGTCCGCGCCCTCGGCGTCACCATCCATCATGGTGAAGGTCAATCGGCCTGCGCGTCCCGCGGGCTTCGTCCAGCCTGGCAGCAGGCCGTCGATCGCCGCCCGCGTCAGGTCGACGTCAACCCGGATCGGCGCGTCGGGCTTGCGTCCCAGCGGCTTGACGATTTTGACCGGCAGCGCGCCCGTCACCGTGTTGTTGAAGGCAAGGCCGCGCTTTTGGCGCTGGGCTTGGTCGAGCGTCGTGTTGACGACGGCCTCGCCTATTCCCCGCGCATCCTGCCGCACATCGATTTGCGCCGCTGCGCCCCCTATCCGCGCCTCGCCGCGCAGCGACAGCACGCCCCTGTCGTAATTGGCTGCGAGCGATCCGCCTTCAAGCTTTTCATCGCCCAGCAGAGCGTCGGAGTTGACGCCGGCCAGCGTGCCGGACGCCTGCACAAGGACATCGGAGGCCTTGATGTCGGCGACTAGCGGCAACGATACGGTGGTGCGCAGGTCGACCCTGCCCTTGATCGTGTCCGGGTCCACCTGGCCCGGCGCAGCGTCACGGAAAGCAGGCATGGCCAGCAAGGCGACAAGCGCATCGATGTTGCCCGTAGCGCGAAAACTCGATCGCCCGATCGGGCGCGGCGACCACGTGTCCGCGATGGCGAATGCGCCTTCGCTCAGCGACAGCGCCCGCCCAGGCGCCACCTCCAGCCGGCCAGTGCTCGCTTGCAGAGACAGCGTGCGGCCAGTGCCGGTCGCCGTAAGCGCAACGTCATGAAGCTTCGGCACACCTTCCCCGATGATGAACCGGACATTGTTGCCAGTCACATCGACCCGCAACGCCTCGTCAGGGGTCGGGTCGCCCCCCCGCGCCGCGCGCAAGGCCGCCGCGTTGAAATCGAGCCGAAGCTGCAAGGTCTCGACTTCGCCTCCTTCGACCCGCTCGATGAGCAGGTTGCGGATAATCGGCGAGATGAGAGAGGGCCAGGCCGCCAGCAGTGAGCGCGCCTGGGATTTGCGTCCATTCAGCCGGATCGAAACCTCCGGACCATCCGTTGTCATCGCTGCGAGGCCTGTGGCGTTCACGTCCAGGTTCGGACCCGTCAACGTCAACGCCTTGACATCGGCGCGTTGCATGCCCGTGCCTTCGATCCGCAGTGCGGCATCGGTCAAGCGCTGCACGGGGTCGTTCGCCGCGCCAGCCAGCTGACCGTTGGCCGAGGCAGACAAAGTCCAGTCTTGCTGCTGGGTCCTGTCAAGGCTCGCAACCAGATTGAGGGATGTAGCGCCGCTCCTGAGCTGCGCATCCTCGAGGTCGATGCGCGACAGCGCTGCATCGCCGTCGAACGCGGCAGTCATCGCCTCGATGACGACAGAAGGACCCCCGGCGTCCGGAGAATGGATGCGTCCCGGGCCAACGGCGACCGATCCAGTGAGCCTTCTGGGGCCGCCCGGCGCCCCGGTGACGACCAGATGCCCCTGCATGGGAAAGCCATCCGTCAGCCTGGAGGAAGGCCCCATGAGGAGCTTTTCGACGCTGTCGATGCGGAAGGCATTGATCGCGACATCGATCTGCTTTTCGCCTTCGCTGTTCAGCCGCCGCGAAATCAGGATGTCCTTGGGTCCCGTGGGCGAGTTTCCGGTCAGCCTCAGCGTGCGGGCTGCGCCATCCCTCGAAAGCCGCAGGGCGACGTTCTCCAGGCCCACGCGCTCGGTCCCATCCGGAGCCGCGAGCACCAGGCGCGAGTCCGTGATCGAGAACCGGTCCAGGCCCGGCATGAGGCTGTCGTTGTCCAGCACGGAGGCCAGCAGATCTGCAGCCTGTTCGACGAGCGACTGGGGCGCATCCACCGTTGCGGCGGGAATAGCCACGGCTCCATCGCCTGTCTCGAGGGTGATCGCCCCGCCTGCATCGACCTTCAGCCGCAAGTTCACGCGGTGAATGTCGATCGAGCGGACCCTGACATCTCCGCGCATGATGGACCATGGATCATATTTTACGTCGGCTTCGGGCGCTCGGAGGCGCAGTCCTGACGAGTGATCGAACTGGACATCCTTGATCTGCAGCACGGGAGCGCCGTCCACCCGGACGATGGCGGCCTTGCTGGCGACGACATCCCAGCCCGGGCCCAACCTCTTCTGCAGGTCCGCTGCAACGTGCCTTTGCAGGCCGGTCAACGGCACCACGCCCGAAACGAAAAGGCTGGCGACCGCGATGCCGAGAACGCCGACGATGATGCAGGCCGCCGTCACGACGCCAGCCGCCAACCCGATCCTGTCGCGCGTACGCCGCCGCCGCAATGGCTCGGGAGAAGCTGGCTTCTCAGCTTTTGGGTCAGGCGCGGAGGTTGAGTTCAACAATGATGTCCATGGTCAGAAACGGCGGAGCCAGATGCGTAGCGTGACGTGATTCGTCATTCCGATTCATCATTCAACACATCCGGACCGTTCCGGTTCAATAAAGACATCGCGATGGATCGGCACGGCCAGGCCGCGGTCAGACATCGTGACTCGCCCGAAAACAGATTCCCACTTTTCGGCGGCTTGTTATAGAGATTTTCATGCTCAGTCTTCGAGCTTACGCCAGCCCACAATCCCGCATCGCGGCCACCATGCTGCCGACGACAGGCCTGAAGATGCCGCCCTGCCCTTGTTCTGCCCGTTCCGCAATCCTGATGTGAAGCAACATAAACCCGACGAAAGGAAGGCATCATGCCTTTGAAGATTGGTGATCCAGCCCCCGCCTTCTCCTTGCCGACCGATGGCGGCGGCTCGGTCTCGCTCGCCGCCTTGGCCGGCAAGAACGTCTGCCTCTACTTCTACCCAAAGGACGACACCAGCGGATGCACGAAGGAAGCGATTGCGTTCAATGGCCTGAGAGCGGAGTTCGAGGCTGCAGGCACGCATATCATCGGCCTGTCAGCCGACAGCGCCAGCAGCCATGACAAGTTCAAGAAGAAGTATGGCCTCGAGTTCCCGCTTGCCTCCGACGAAGGCAAGTCAACGCTGGAGGCTTACGGCGTCTGGGTCGAGAAGAGCATGTACGGCAGGAGCTACATGGGCGTCGAGCGCACGACCGTGCTGATCGACCAGGGCGGCAAGGTCGCCGCGGTCTGGAACAAGGTCAAGGTCGAAGGGCACGCCGAGGAGGTTCTGGCGGCAGCGAGGAAACTCTGATGCAATCTTAGGGCAGGGTTTCGCAGCGTGCCTTCGCGCCGGACCTGCCTTGGTCAGGCGATCATTTTCGCCCGCGTTTGGAGTTGATTAACCCTAATCGTGCGTAATCACCTTACCCGTAATGGTTGTGGTGAATCGCGTGGCAAAAGTACCGCCCTCCTCGAAATACGATACTGGTCTTGTGACTTTACGCCGTTCTACAGTTGCCATCGGCCTGTTCTCGGCGACGATCCTGACAGGTTGGAGCGCGAGCGCCACCTGGATCCTACTGTCGAAAGACAGCTTCGCCTCCCAGATGGTCAAGAGGGAGACGGCCAGGCAGTACGTCTACGAAGACCGCATCGCTTCCCTGAAGAACGAGATCGACAAGCTGTCGAGCAAGCAGCTCGTCGACCAGGACGGCGTGGAGGCCAAGGTGGCCGAACTCGTCACCCGGCAGTCCCAGCTCGAGACTCGCCATGCCATCGTCGCCGCGTTGGCTGACAGCGTGACGGGTCAGCACAGCCCGGGCGGGCGGGCGACGCGCCGCGCACAGGCAGCGATCAGCCCGCAATCCGCAGTGCAGGCCGACGCGACGTCGAGCATTTCCAGCTTCGCTCCATCCACCCGGCCAGTACCAGTGCCGGACATGCCAGGTTTAAGGCGCGAGAGCGACCGCAGGGGGCATGCTTCAGCTGGTTGGGATCAAAGCTCTGCGCCGGTGACGCCGCCTATCGAGAGCAGCCTTGGACTTGTCGACAAACGACTGTCGTCAGTGTCAGAGGCGCAGCTCAGGGCGCTGAATGCGCTGGAGACGACGATTTCCGGAACGCACAGCGCGCTTCGCAGCGTGGTGACAGATGTTGGGCTCGACCCCGACCGGCTCGCTGCGGGGCCAGGGCCCTCCGGCCAGGGCGGACCTTTCATTCCTGTCAAGCTTGATCCAAAGACCGGAGCTTTCGAGGCGGTCGTGCTGCGCCTTCAGCCGCGCCTCAAGGCAGTTGAGCGGCTGCGCACTGTCGTCGGCGCCCTGCCCCTGCACCGCCCCATGGGCCCTGACGCCGAGCAGACCAGTTCATACGGCCACCGTCTGGATCCGTTCACCCGTTCGCTTGCGATGCATTCAGGCATCGATTTCAGGGCCGAGCATGGCACGCCTGTCCGGGCCAGCGGCGCTGGCCGCGTGGTGACTGCGGAATACAGCGGCGGCTATGGCAACATGGTTGAGATTGACCATGGGAACACGCTCACCACCCGTTTCGCCCACCTGTCCCATGTTTCGGTATCGGAAGGGCAGCACGTCGACGCCGGCGCGATCATCGGCCGGGTCGGCTCGACGGGCCGTTCGACCGGGCCGCACCTGCATTACGAGACGCGCATAGACGGAGATGCCGTCGATCCGCAACGGTTTCTGAAGGCGGGGCAGCGGTTCCTGGCGCAGAACTGATCGCCCATGGGGATGCCGCGGCTCGAAGGGGCGTCCAGCCTGAGGCCGCAAGCGATCAGTCGACGTCGCTGACGTCGCCGACGGTCGTTCCATAGACCCGCTGCGCCAGGGACGCCTCCATGAAAGGATCCAGACCGCCGTCGAGAACATCGGACGGGCTGGTCGATGTCGCACCGGTCCTGAGGTCCTTCACCAGCTGGTATGGCTGCAGGACATAGGAGCGGATCTGGTGTCCCCAGCCGTTGTCGGTCTTGGAAGCAGCGACCGCATTGGCCTTTTCTTCGCGGCGCTGCAGTTCGGCCTCGTAGAGGCGCGCCCGCAGCATGTCCCACGCGGTCGCACGATTCTTGTGCTGCGAACGTTCCTGCTGACAGCCCACGACGATGCCGGTCGGCAGGTGGGTGATGCGCACGGCGGAATCGGTCGTGTTGATGTGCTGGCCGCCAGCGCCCTGCGCGCGGAACGTATCGATCCGGCAGTCGGATTCCTTGATGTCGATCACGATGCGGTCGTCGATGACGGGATAGACCCACGCCGATGCGAAGCTCGTCTGGCGGCGGGCGTTCGAATCGAAAGGCGAAATGCGCACCAGACGGTGGACGCCTGATTCCGACTTCATCCAGCCATACGCGTTGTGACCCTTGACCAGCAGGGTCGCAGACTTGATGCCAGCCTGCTCCCCGGCCTGGCTCTCGAGCAACTCGACCTTGAACTTCCGTCGCTCGGCCCAGCGGGTGTACATGCGCACGAGCATTTCGGCCCAATCCTGGCTCTCCGTTCCGCCAGCGCCCGGATGGATTTCGATGTATGTGTCGTTGGCGTCGGCCTCGCCCGACAGGAGCGTCTCAACCTGCCGGCGCACGGCCTCGGCATTGACGGCCCTGACGCCCTCCTCACCCTCGGTGATGCTCGCCTTGTCGTCCTCCATCTCGCCGAGTTCGATGAGTGTCCTCGCATCATCGAGGTCGCGTTCGAGCTTTCCGATGCCGCTGATCTGGTCCTCGAGCGACGTGCGTTCGCGCATCACTTTCTGCGCCCGTTCGGCATCGTTCCACAGGTTGGAATCCTCTGCCTGAGCGTTCAGCTCGGCGAGCCGTTTCGTGGCTGTATCATAGTCAAAGATGCCTCCTCAGCAGCCCGATGGACTGCTTGGCTGCATCTGCTAACGATTCGATTTCTGGACGCATGGCGGGCGAATGTCTTCCTTGCAGGCGACAAAGAGAGGGCCGGACCGCATCGACGATCCGACCGCATGGTCATGTAGGTATGTTCGGCAAGGCTGTAAAGCCGCCGTCAGTACAGGCCGCCAGTGCCGGACCCGACGTTCCGGTCCGCCTCGGGACTGACATTGACTCCCCTGCGGCCATCGCCTGCCGACAGCCCGATGATCGAATAGCTGTCGGGCGGCGCCGTGCCCGGCTTGAAGGCCTCCAGGAAGCTGCCATTTCCGCTGGAGCGCATCCCGGTGCGAGCGTCCACGGGGATCAGCTTGATGTTCGCCGGCACGCGGAAAGGCGTGTCGGGCTTGTCGGCAAGCGCGGCGCGCATGAAGTCGCGGAAAACCGGCGCGGCATACTGTCCGGCAGTGGCGGAGTTGCCCAGCGACTTCGGTTTATCGAAGCCCAGATAGACGCCGACGGCAAGGTCGGGCGAATATCCGACGAACCAGACGTCCTTCGCTTCATTGGTCGTGCCTGTCTTGCCGGCGAGCCGCTTGCCGACGTCCTTGATCACTGTGGCGGTGCCGCGCTGGACCACGCCTTCAAGCATCGAGGTCATCTGGTATGCCGTCAGCGGGTCAAGGACCTGCTCGCGGTTGTCGACCAGGCGCGGCTCACGCTGGTTGTTCCAGGTCTCGACGGCGCAGCCCTCGCAGACACGCTCGTCGTGGCGATAGATGGTCGAACCCCAGCGGTCCTGGATGCGGTCGATCAACGTCGGCTTGATCCGGCGCCCGCCGTTAGCGAGCATGGCGTAAGCAGTGGTCATCCGCATCACTGTGGTCTCGCCAGCGCCCAGCGCCATCGACAGCACGGGCAGCATGTCGTCATACACGCCGAAGCGACGCGAATACTCGGCGACCAAGGGCATGCCCACGTCCTTCGCCAGCCGGACGGTCATCAGGTTCTTGGACTGCTCGATGCCGAAGCGAAGCGTGCGCGGCCCGGCCGGCTTGCCGTCGTAATTCTCAGGCTCCCAGACGCCGAGCCCCCCGCCCTGGTCGATCGAGATCGGACCGTCGAGCACGATGCTGGAAGGGGTGTAGCCGTTGTCGAGAGCCGTTGCGTAGACAAAGGGCTTGAACGATGAGCCGGGCTGGCGGAGCGCCTGGGTCGCGCGGTTGAACTCGGACTGGTCATAGGAGAAGCCGCCGACCATCGCGAACACGCGGCCGGTATGCGGGTCCATGACGACGATCGCGCCGTTGACCTCAGGGATCTGCCGAAGCCGGCCGACGCCGGGGCGATTGTCCACCGGCTCCACATAGACGACGTCGCCGACGCTCAGCGCCTGCCTCACATTGCGCCGCGTCCAGCGATAGCCGTCAGCGGTGACCGTCAACATGTCGCGCTGCGGCGAAATCGTGTTGCCCTGCTCGCGCTTGGGCTGCAGGCCGACGCGTGCGGTGTCGCCCGTGACCTCCGTGACGACCGCGAGCCGCCACGGCTGAACGTCGGCATAAGACGGGAAAGCGGCCAGAGGAACGCCCCAGTCACGCCCGCCGATCTCGATTTTGGTGACGGCGCCGCGCCAACCGCGAGCCTCGTCATAACGCACGAGGCCGTCCACCAGCGCCTTGCGGGCCATGAACTGCATCTTCGGGTCGATCGTTGTCCTGACGGACAAGCCGCCTTCATAGACCTTCTTTTCGCCGTAGCGCTCGTTGAGGTCACGCCGCACCTCTTCCGCGAAGAAGCCGGCGGCGATGTTGTTGGGCGAGATGTTGCGCTGCTGAACGCCGAGCGCCAGCTTCTTCGCGGCCTCCACATCCTCACGCTTGGCCGTGCCGTCGATCTGCATGCGTTCGAGCACGTAGTTGCGCCGCTCGATCGCGCGCTCACGGTTCCTGAAGGGGTGAAGCTCGCTTGGCGCTTTCGGCAAAGCGGCCAGGTACGCAGCCTCGTGCAACTGGAGCTCATGCACGGACTTGCCGAAGTAATCCAGAGCGGCGGCCGCGATTCCGTGGCTGAGCCTGCCGGGCGTGACTGCGCCGAGATAGATCTCGTTCAGGTACAATTCCAGGATCTTGTCCTTGGAATAGGCCGACTCCATCCGGATCGCGACGAGCGCTTCACGGATCTTCCGCTCGAACGAGCGTTCATCGCCGACGAGAAAGTTCTTTGCGACCTGCTGCGTGATGGTCGATCCGCCCTGAAGGCGGCGGTTCGATCCGCGGTTGCGGAAACTGGTCACGACGGCGCGCACGAGGCCTTCCGGGTCGACGCCCATGTGGCGGTAGAAATTCTTGTCTTCGGCGGCAAGGTAGGCGTTGATAACAAGCTTTGGCACAGCCTGGATCGGCAAGTAGAGGCGACGCTCCTTCGCATACTCGGCGATCAGGCTGCCGTCGCCCGCGTGAATGCGCGACATGACTGGCGGCTCGTAGTTCCGCAATTGCGCATAGTCCGGCAAATCCTTGGAGAAATGCCAGATCACGACGCCCAGCACCGCAACGCCGATGAGGAAAACGACAGCGCCGAGAGCAAAGAGCCAGCCGAAGAATCGAAGGACGAACCGCATCAGGGCCTCTGTTCAACCAGCCAACAAGGAAACGGCGCTGCCGGAGCAGCGCTGCATCGATCGCAACGGTCTAATCGTGGTTTATGAATAGTTGCTCAACGCAGATACCATGGCGAACACCGCAAATCCACTTTCCCGCACACTTACGGTGAAATCGAGGCGGCGGGGCGCTGAACATGCAATCTGGAGGAAAAGTGCCCCTCGACTGCGCGCGTAATGGCGACCGCCGCGGTCTTCTGCCATTCCGCGGACGTGAGGAGCGCCATGTCGTTCTTGCTCGAGAGGTATCCCAGCTCGATCAGAATCGATGGCACGTCAGGCGCGGTGAGCACCTTGAAGCCTGCCGCCCTCTGCGGGATGCGATGCATGCGGACTGCTCCCGACATCTCCGTCACGAGCCGCGCGGCAGCGGCGCCTGACATGGTGCGGGTTTCCCGCTTCGCCAGATCCATCAATATGTCCAGCACCTCCTCCCCTCCCGGAACGCTTTCGCCGCCGCCGAGCGCATCAGCGGCGTTCTCCTTTTGCGCGAGCCGTGCAGACTCGGCGTCCGACGCCTTCTCGGATCCGGTATAGATGGTCGCGCCCCTGACATCTTGGGCGGCCGAAAGGGAATCGGCATGAAGCGAGATGAAAAGATCAGCCCGGGCTTCGCGTGCGATCCTGACGCGCTCCGACAAGCCGAGGAAGCGGTCGTCGCTTCTCGTCATGACGACGCGGGCGCGGCCACCGGCCTCGATCTCGGTCTTGAGACGGAGCGCTATCGCCAGCACCAGCGACTTCTCGACCACCCCGCCTTGGGCGACGGCGCCTGAATCGATCCCGCCATGGCCTGGATCGATCACGACGACGGAGCGCCTGTCTTCGTCGGGGCGCTGCGATGGCTTGAGCGGCGCAAGGGCCAGGCGAGCCCTTTGATCAGCGCCCGCCGCGACGGCCCCCTGGAAGTCGGCCAGCCCTTGCGTCTCGAACGCGATGACAAGATCCGTGACGCCTGTACCGGGTCCACGGGACACTTGCTCGACTTTCGCGATGCGGGCGGGCGATCCCAGTTCAAAGACGATGCGCGACTTGCCTGGAGACACGAGGCCTGCGCGGAAGGACGTCACAAGCGCTCCCTTTCGCGCTGCGGCGTTGCTGGCCTGAAACGTGATCTCGGGCACGTCGACGATGATCCGCATGGGCTGGGCCAGAACCTCGGAGGTCAAGGCGACGGGCGCGGACAGCGCGATCCTGAAACGAGCAGAGCGCTCGTCGCCATCGAGCTTGGCATCGACGCCCACGATCGAGCCTTCAGACGGCAGCGAGGCGACGCTTTCGGGCGAACGTGTGGCGCGCGCATGGACGCTGCCGCCTGCCCCGCCACCGGGCTGGGCCTCCAGACGCACAGGAAAACCTGCGGCAAGAACCAGGAAAATCAGCGCCGCCGGGCCTGCATGAGGGCGCAAACGCTTAAAACAGGTGATCATGAGCCGTCCTGAGCCGACTTTCGGTTTCTGAGCTTGCCAATCCCCATGGACTGTCTGTATTGGATTCGGAATAGTGGTGCAGCGTCATTTGAACCTGAATTGGTAAAGCTCATGTTGAGCGCTCAGTTCTGGTTCGCGGCGTCGAGGCAGGTTCACCTGCGGTAGACTGCATTGCGAGCTTTGGTCAAACAGATCGTGCGTGATCCAAGCGGAAACCGGACACCGGACACATCGGTGCCTCCGCAGGGTTGCAAGCGCAATAGACAAGTGGCCGCGGATGCGGCCAGCTTCAGGTTTGGGTCGTAATGTCGAGGGTTCTGGCGCACGTGCGTCACACATCCCGTCTCAAGGCACAGCATGCGCGGCGTGAGAGCGCGCGTGATGCTGCGACCCGTTTTTTCCCCATAACTTTGGCCGGCGACGTCCGTCCTCGCCGCGATGATGTTCCGATTCCGAGCCGTTTGACGCTTGGCACCCGGGCATCGACGCCGCGCATCCAGGTTCAAGACAATGGCAAACAAGATGCTCATCGACTCCTCGCACCCGGAGGAAACCCGGGTCGTGGTCGTTCGCGGCAACAAGGTCGAGGAATTCGACTTTGAATCGGCCTCCCGTCGTCCGCTGAGAGGCAATATCTACCTCGCGAAAGTCACGCGGGTCGAACCATCCCTCCAGGCGGCCTTCGTGGAATACGGCGGAAATCGCCATGGTTTCCTCGCCTTCTCCGAGATTCACCCCGATTATTATCAAATTCCCGTCGCCGACCGCCAAGCGCTTCTGGCCGAGCAGGCACGATTCGAAGAAGACGCCGAGAGCGAGAGCGAACAGCGCGAGCGCGGCGGCCGCAACCGGCGCCGCCGTCGCGGCGGCAAGGAGAAGCGCTCGAACGACGACGCATCGGTCTCGGCCGCCGTGGACGAGAACGGCGAGGCTCTGCCGATCGATGCAGGCGCAGACGACGCGGCCCGCGCGGAAGACGCCGATGGCGAGCGTCACGACGACAACGATAGGGGCAACGGTGACGTTCGCGCTGAAGGCCGTGACGACAGCGGCCAGGACGATCGCGGATACAACGCTCAGGACGATAGCGAAAACAGCCATCAAAATGATGATGGAACCGGCCAGGACAACGGCGACGACCTGAACGGCGACGATGCCGAGGGTGACGATCCTGACGGCGACGTCATCGACGGCCATGGCGAAAGCCGCGACGACCGGCCCCAGCCCGAACAGTTGGGCGGCGGCGACGCGATGGATGACGTGCCGGACCGGCCGCGGTTCCAGAGCCGCCGTCAGTACAAGATCCAGGAGGTCATCAAGCGCCGCCAGATCCTTCTGGTCCAGGTCGTGAAGGAAGAGCGCGGCAACAAGGGCGCGGCGTTGACCACTTTCCTGTCTCTGGCCGGCCGCTATTCGGTTCTGATGCCCAACACCGGCAGGGGCGGCGGCATCTCGCGCAAGATAACTAGTGCGGAGGACCGCAAGCGCCTCAAGGAAATCGCCGGCGAGCTGGAGGTTCCGGAGGGGATGGGGATCATCCTGCGCACGGCGGGAGCCGCGCGCACGAAGGCGGAGATCAAGCGCGACTACGAATATCTCATGCGAATGTGGGAGAGCGTGCGCGAACTCACGCTGAGCTCCTCCGCGCCTGCGCTGGTCTATGAGGAAGGTTCGCTGATCAAGCGCTCCATCCGCGACCTCTACAACAAGGACATCGACGACATCATGGTCGCCGGCGACGGCGGATATCGTGAAGCCAAGGACTTCATGAAGATGTTGATGCCGAGCCATGCGAAAAGCATCAAGGCGTATCGCGATGTCCAGCCGCTTTTCGCCCGCTTCGGCGTCGAAAGCCAGCTCGATGCGATGTTCTCGAGCCAAGTCACGTTGAGATCCGGCGGCTACATCGTCATCAACCAGACCGAGGCACTTGTCTCGATCGACGTCAACTCCGGCAGGTCGACCCGCGAGCACAACATCGAGGACACGGCCCTCAAGACCAACCTTGAAGCTGCCGAAGAGGTCTCCCGCCAGCTTCGCCTGCGCGACCTTGCCGGGCTGATCGTCATCGACTTCATCGACATGGAGGAGAAGCGGAACAACCGCTCTGTCGAAAAGAGGCTGAAGGATTGCCTGAAGAACGACCGCGCCCGGATACAGGTCGGCCACATCTCGGCCTTCGGCCTCATGGAGATGTCGCGCCAGCGCATCCGCACCGGGGTGCTGGAAAGCTCTTCGGTCAAGTGCACGCATTGCGACGGCACCGGCTTCCTGCGGTCGACGCCTTCGGTCGCGCTGCAAATCCTGCGTGCGGTCGAGGAATCTCTCATCCGCGCCTCCACCCACAACCTCATCGTCAAGACGCGCACTGAAGTGGCGTTCTATGTGCTGAACCAGAAGCGCGCGCATCTCAGCGAGCTGGAAACACGGTTCGGCATCTCGATCACGCTGGCGACCGACGACCATCTCCTCGGCTCCAATTACTACACGCTGGAGCGCGGCGAATTCGTGCAGGCCGAACCGATCGCACCGCTGACAGGCATGAGGGCCGACGCCATCATCGACGAAGACGAAGATGACGATGACATCGTGGACGATGCGATGGAGGCCGATGAAGACGCCGAGACCGTCGGGACCGTCGAGACTGAAGCCAGCGACGGCGAGCCGGCCGAAGGCCGCGACGGAAGGCGCGATCGCGAAGACAACAGCGAAGGCGGCCGACGCCGACGTCGCCGGCGTCGTCGTGGCCGCGGCGACCGCGAGGGCGGCGCAGAACGCGACGGCGGCCAGCGCGCCGAGGGCGCCGATGGCCAGGATCGCGGCGCCAGCCGCGAAGATGCCGGCGATGCCGATCAGGACAATGGAGATGATCGCGAGATCGCCGCCGATGCCGACGGCGACAGTGTTTCGTCGCGGCCCCGCTCCGACGAGTCGGTAGACGACCGCGGTCCGCGTGGACGCCGCCGTGGACGCCGTGGCGGCCGAAAGACTCGTGACGACTTCGCCGGCCTGCCCGGCGAGCAGGGCGCCGTCAACGGCGACACGGACCCGGCCGACGTCGACCTGGCCGCCGAACCGGCTGCGGGCAATCCCGTGCCGGCAAACCTGGCAAGCCTGATCGAGGCCGTGGCCGCCGAGGCTGCTCCAGCCGACGCCGTTCAGGCAGAGGCCGCCGTGATCGAGCCGGAACCTGTGGTCGCCGAAAAGCCGAAGCGCACGCGCAAAAAGAAAGTCGTCGAAGCGGAGCCAGTCATCGAAACGTCCCCCGTCGAGGACGAACCGGTCGCGGAGCCGCCCGCGCCGGCCTATGTGCCGGAGCCGGAACCTGCACGGGAGCCGGAGCCGGAACCGGTCGCCATCGTGCTCAGCGAAATCGATCCCGACCGCCCAAAGCGCGGCGGCTGGTGGGCGAAGAAGTGATCATTTCGGTGATCTGACATTTGTGCTGAGTGAGTGCCCGGTGATGAGCCGGGCACTTTTTTGCTGAAGCGACGTTCGGCAAGCGCACATCGCCGCCGTAACCGACCGCGACGATGTCCCCTCATGACGATCCGGACATCAACCTGGCTACCCCAACCACGCTCCCAGCCGCTTCACGGCCTCCCGCATGTCGGCTTCGGCGCCGGCAAAGGAGAGCCGCACGAACCGGTTTCCGCCAACCGTGTCGAAATCCAACCCGGGCGTTATCGCGACGCCGGCTTCACGCAAGGCGCGCCTGCAGAACTCCATGCTGTCATTGGTGAGCGCCGAAACGTCGGTGTAGACATAGAAGGCGCCATCAATTGGCAGGAAGCCGCCAAGTCCGATGCGCGGCAATTCATTCATCAGGATCTCGCGGTTTCGGGCATAGCCTTGCCGCACAGCCTCCATCTCGTCCTGACCATCGAAAGCCGCGAGCGCCGCCACCTGGCTGAGATAGGGCACCGAGATCGCCATGTTCTGCTGCAGGCGCTCAATGGGCCGGACGAGCCTTTCGGGAACCACCATCCACCCGACGCGCCAGCCAGTCATGCAGAAGTACTTCGAAAAGGAATTGATGATCACGGCATCCTGGTCGAAGCGCAGAGCCGTTTCAGCGGGGCCGGCATATGTCAGCCTGTGGTAGATTTCGTCGGAGATGAACCACAGTCCCAGCTTCCGGCACGTCGCGGCAAGATCCGCCAATGCTGCCGGGGCCATGACCACGCCTGTCGGATTAGCCGGGCTCATCGCCAGCACGCCTGCCGACGGCGCATTCGCGTGGGCCTCTGCGACTGCGGCTCCGGACAGCGCAAAGCGGGTGTCGGGCCCGGTCGGAATCTCCACGACCTCGAGGCCCAGCGCCAACAGGATGTTGCGGTATGCCGGGTATCCGGGCGAGGCGATCGCCACACGCTGCCCGGCATCGAACATCGAGAGGAATGAGAGCGTGAACCCGCCGGACGAGCCGGTGGTGACGATCACGCGCTCGGGCTCCACAGTCACGCCATGCCATTCGGCGTAATGTCGGGCGATGCGTTGCCTCAGCGGCCAGATTCCGAGCGCCTCCGTGTAGCCGACCGCGCCGTCCGCCAAGGCCTTGACCGCGGCCTCGCGCGCGCTGCGAGGCGCAGGATGGCCGGGCTGCCCCACCTCCATATGGATGACTGAGCCGCCTGCACGTTCAATCGTCGCCGCATCGGACATGACATCCATGACGATGAACGGCGAAACAAGGCCTGAGCGGCGCGAGGCAGTCGGCGCATTCGGCATGATCGTCTTCTGCACGGCATCCCCTTCATACATTTGTCGGCGCAATTCGGCGGCGCGCGTCCGATGGGTCGGGCAGCCGTGCCCGTCAAGCGGCCCATCCGCGGCCCGCGCACGCACAACGCTCTGCCCGCTCGGGCCACGGCCAGCGGAGCGCTGCATGTGGAGACCCAAGCCCCGCACCCCGCATAGCCCGGTCGCATTCTTGCCTTCAAGTGTTTCTAGGCGAATGCTATGTGCGGCCATCGCCCGCGGCGGCCTTGAAGCGGCGAGGAGTTCGCAAGTTGAGCAGGATGGTGACGGCCCGCACGCGCAAGGGCTTCGGCGCATTGGCTGCATTAGCCGCAGCGTTCTCCGTCGCCTTCCAGGGTGCGGCGTTCGCGCAGGGAGGCGCGCGCGTTTCGATCGTGCGCGACACGGAGATCGAGCAACTGCTGCGGGAATATTCCGCGCCCATCTTCCGCGCCGCCGGCGTCGCCAGCAACAACATCGACATCGTGCTGATCCAGGACCGCACGTTCAACGCGTTTGTCGCCAACGGCCGCCGCATCTTCATGAACGTCGGCGTGCTCATGGAGGCCGACACGCCGAATGAGGTCATCGGCGTCATCGCCCACGAAACCGGGCACATTGCCGGCGGTCATCTGGCGCGGCTCAGGCAGGAGATCTCGACTGCGCAGATCTTCGCGGCCATCGGCATGATAGCGGGCGCAGGTGCGATGGCTGGCGCGGTCAGCAGCCGAGGACAGGTCGGCAATGCGGGCCTTGGAGCGGCGGGCGTTTTTTCAGGCGGAGCCGAGATGGCCCGCCGCAGCCTGCTTGCCTATCAACGCTCCGAGGAGCAGGCGGCGGACCGGGCGGCGGTCCGCTTCCTCGACGCGACGGGGCAGAGCGCGCGCGGCATGCTGAGGACCTTCCAGCGCTTCGCCGAAACAAGGATGTTCGCGTCGCGCGCCGTGGATCCCTACCAGATCAGCCATCCGCTTCCGCAGGAGCGCATCGCCCAGCTTGACACGCTGGCGAATAACAGTCCCCACTTCGCGAAGACCGACGCGGCCGCCATCCAGACGCGGCATAACCTGGCGCGCGCCAAGCTCTTTGGCTTCATCGACCGGTTGGACGGGATTGGCAGGCGCTATCCCGCCCATGACGTTTCGGTGCCGGCGCGCTATGCCCGCGCGATCGCCGCTCATCGCTCAGGCCGGCTCCAGGAGGCGCTGGCCGGCATCACTTCGCTGCTTCGCGAGCAGCCCGGCAATGCCTATTTCCATGAGCTGCGGGGGCAGGTTCTGCTGGAAAGCGGGCAGGCGCGCGCTGCTGTCGAGCCGCTTCGCCGCGCGGTTGCCGCCTCGCCGAATGCAGGTTTGATCCGGGCCATGCTGGGCCAGGCGCTGCTCGCAACCGGCTTGGTCGACGAGGCGATCCGCGAACTGTCGCAAGCGGCCCAGCGCGAAAAGGAGCTTGCGGACCCTCATCGCCATCTCGCAACCGCCTATGCGCGCAAAGGCAACATCGGCATGGCGGAGCTTTCGCAGGCCCAAGCTGCATTCCTTGAAGGCGACCTTGTCACCGCGCAGACGCAGGCTGTCCGGGCAAGGCAAAAACTGCCGGCCGGAACTCCCGGCGCATTGCGTGCTGATGACATCGTGAATTTCAGGCCGCCTCAATCGTGATAGAGATCGCGGGATTGCTTGATTCGTTGAAGGACGCGTCCATGTTTCGCAAAACAGCCCTAGGATACGTGGCCGGAATGGTTCTTGCCGTGCTTGGCTTGGCGACGCCCGCCGCCGCGCAGCAGGGGCTTTCGCCAGAGCAGCGCTCGGCGGTCGAGGCCCTTATCAAGGAAGTGCTCCTCAAGAACCCCGAAATCATCCAGGAAGCGCTGGTGGAGCTCGAGCGGCGCCAGCAGCAGGCGCAGGTCGATTCCCAAAAGCAGATTCTGGTCACCGAGCGTGCCGCGATCTTCGATGCGCCTAAAAGCGCTATCGCCGGCAATGCGCAAGGCGATGTCACCCTCGTTGAATTCTTTGATTACAATTGCGGCTTCTGCAAGCGCTCGCTCGCCGACCTGCAGGAGCTGATCAAGCAGGACCCGAAGTTGAAAGTCGTCCTTAAGGACTTCCCGGTGCTGGGAGCCGACTCGGTCGAGGCCAGCCGCGTCGCCATCGCAGTCAAGAACCAACTCAAGGCGGACAAGTATTTCGCCTTCCACGTAGCGTTGATGGGCACTCGCGGGCGCATCAACGGCGCCAAGGCGCTTGAGGTCGCGAAGGAGTTCGGCGTCAACCTCGACACTGCCCGGCGCGACATGGAAAGCGCGGAGACGCGCAGCGCGATCGAGGACACTGTCGTCCTCGGCGATCGCCTCGGCCTGACAGGGACGCCAGCCTTCATCATCGCTGACGAGATCGTCTTCGGCGCTGTCGGCGTCGACCAGATCAAGTCGCGCATCGATGCCGTCCGCAAGTGCGGCAAGACCAATTGCGGCTGATCAACAGCCATCGCGCTATGCACTCTTTCCCTTGACCTCATCAGCAGCTAAGACGGCGCGTTGACCTCCTGCGGCAGTGTTCATGCTTCGCATGGCGCACGTCCGCGCCGACCGATGGGTTGCGCCACGTCGATGGCCCGGGCGCCTGAGAAACAGTCTGGAAAGAACTTTCATGGCCACTAAAAGCCCAATTGATCCTGATCTTGTCCGCGATCTCGCCCAGCTCATCAACGAGACCGACCTGACGGAGATCGAAGTCCAGAAGGGCGATCTGCGCATCCGGGTCGCACGCACCATCACAGCCACCATCCAGGCGCCGATGCAGTACGCTCCCATGCCGCCGCCTCCATCCTCGCCGCCGCCAGCCGCCCCACAGCTAGCGCCTTTGAACGGCAAGGCCGCAGCAGCGCAGCATCCGGGCGTCGTTAAGTCACCAATGGTCGGCACAGGCTACCGCCGGCCATCGCCGGATGCCAAAGCCTTCGTCGAAATCGGCAGCATCGTGAAGGAAGGCGAGAAGATCCTGCTCGTCGAGGCGATGAAGACATTCAACGAGATCGTCGCTCCGCGCGCAGGCGCCATCACCGCCATCTTCGTCGAGGACGGGCAACCGGTCGAATATGGCGAGCCGCTCTTCGTGATCGACTAGAACGGGCCGCCTGACATGTTCGACAAGATCCTGATTGCCAATCGCGGCGAAATCGCACTTCGCGTGCTGCGCGCGGCGAAGGAACTGGGCATTGCAACGGTCGCGGTGCATTCCACCGCCGATGCGGAGGCCATGCACGTACGCCTTGCCGACGAAAGCGTCTGCATAGGGCCGCCCGTCGCCCGCGAGTCCTATCTCAACATGCCGGCGCTCATCGCGGCGTGCGAGATCACAGGCGCGGACGCCGTTCATCCCGGCTACGGCTTCCTGTCGGAGAACGCGCGCTTCGCCGACATGCTTTCGGCTCACAACATCACGTTCATCGGTCCGAAGGCGGACCATATCCGCATCATGGGCGACAAGATCGAGGCGAAGCGCACTGCGAGGCGGCTTGGCATTCCGTGCGTTCCAGGGTCCGACGGCGGCGTGACAGAAGATGCCGAGGCCTTGCGCATCGCCAGGGAGATCGGGTTTCCGGTCATCATCAAGGCAGCCGCGGGCGGGGGAGGGCGAGGCATGAAGGTCGCCCGGACTGAGGACGACCTGGTGGTCGCCTTGCAAACCGCACGCACCGAGGCCAAGGCTGCCTTCGGGGACGACGCCGTCTATATCGAGAAGTACCTCGAAAAGCCGCGCCATATCGAGATCCAGGTCCTGGGCGACGGCAAGGGCAGTGCGATCCATCTTGGCGAACGCGACTGCTCGCTGCAGCGCCGCCATCAGAAAGTCTGGGAGGAAGGCCCCTCCCCGGCGCTGAATGCCTCGATGCGGGCCGAGATCGGCGAAACCTGCGCGCAGGCCATGCGCGATCTTGCGTATCTGGGCGCCGGAACCATCGAGTTCCTTTATGAAGACGGGAAGTTCTATTTCATCGAAATGAACACCCGCATCCAGGTTGAGCATCCGGTCACGGAGATGATCACCGGGATCGATCTGGTCAACGAGCAGATCAGGCTGGCGGCCGGCGCGGAATTGTCGATCAAGCAAAGCGACATCGTGCTGGAAGGCCACGCGATCGAGTGCCGGGTGAATGCTGAGCATCCTGCGACGTTCCGTCCCTCGCCTGGGAGGATCAACTCGTTTCATACGCCCGGCGGGCTGGGAGTCCGCGTCGATTCCGCAGCGTATCAGGGCTACACGATCCCACCCCATTACGATTCCCTGGTGGGAAAGCTGATCGTGCATGGCCGCACCCGCAATGAATGCCTGATGCGGCTTCGCAGGTCGCTCGATGAATTTGTGGTCGACGGAGTTGATACGACCCTGCCGCTGTTCCGCACGCTCGTCCGCAATCAGGAAATCCAGAACGGGCAGTATGACATCCATTGGCTCGAGAAGTTTCTCGCCGCCGGCGGCATGGAGTGAATGCGATGGCCGTGCCCGGCGGCCGAGCGGGGTCAAGAACCTGGCTCAGGCTGCTGAACCGGCGATGCCGCCCTATCCTGCGACCGAGACGTTTCCCGCCTCAAGCGTGATCGTCATGCCATCGAATGCCGGCCTCACCCGCGGCGGCAGGGAGGCCGTCAACGTGTCATGGTCGAGATCGGTATGCAGGTTCGTGAGGACGCTGCCGGCAGGCTTCATGCGTTGAATCCACTCCAACGCTTCCGACAGCGAGAAATGCGTTGGATGAGACCGATGACGCAGCGCGTCGAGGATCCACAGATCGAGCGCCTCGAGATGAGCAAGCACGTCATCCGGAATGGCGCTCACGTCCGGCATGTAGACGGCGCCATCGATCTTCAACGCCAGCGCGTTGATTTCGCCATGGACGACTTCAAGTGGCATGATCTGCACCGGCCCACCTGCCCCCTCGATGCGGAACGTCTGCCCTGCGCTGATGATGTGCGGAATGAGGATGGGCGGATAGCCGCTGCCCTCGATCGTCTCGAACACGTAACGGAACTTCTGGCGCAGGCGCTCAGCGGTCACCTTGTCCATGTAGAGATCGATGGTGCGCCGCATATGCAGCACCAGCGGCCTGAGGTCGTCGATGCCGTGGGTATGGTCTGCATGGTCATGCGTAAGCACGACGCCATCGAGATGCCCCACGCCAGCGTCCAGCAGTTGCTCGCGAAGATCGGGGCCAGTGTCGACCAGAACGGTCGTAACTCCTCGCCGGCCGGCCTTGCGGATCAGGATCGAGCAACGGCGGCGGCGATTGCGCGGGTTTGCCGGGTCGCACTCGCCCCAACCGAATCCCGCGCGAGGCACGCCGCCTGACGATCCGCAGCCAAGGATGGTGATCGTGAGGCTCATGCGGTCCCGGAATGCGCGAAGGACGCCATGCGCGGAAAGACCCTGAGCGCATTCGCCGTCGTCGCCTCGGCGATCTCCGCAATCGACACTCCCTTCGCCGTGGCGAGGACTTCCGCGGTGCGCGTCACGTAAGAAGGCTCGTTCGGCTTGCCTCGGAACGGCTCCGGCGCAAGATATGGCGCATCCGTCTCCACCAGAAGCCGGTTCAACGGTGCAGCCGCAGCGATGGCGCGGAGTTCCTCGGAGCGGCGGAAGGTTATGATGCCGGAGAACGACAGATAGAACCCGAGGTCCAGCCCGGTCTGAGCAAGTTCGGCGCCGGACGAGAAACAGTGCAGGATGGCGCCGAACGCGCCGCGAGCATGTTCTTCCGATAGAATTTCGATCATGTCGCTATCGGCGTCGCGGGCATGGATGATGAGCGGCAATCCGGTGAGCCGGGCGGCGGCGATGTGGGCGCGGAAGACCGAGCGCTGCACGTCTCGCGGGCTCTTGTCGTAGTGAAAATCGAGGCCAGCCTCGCCGATCGCCACGCATTTCGGATCATCGGACAACGACACGATTGTTCCGACCGGCGTGTCAGGCTCTTCGCCCGCATTGTGCGGATGTGTCCCTATCGTCCAGAAAACGTTGATGAAGCGCTCGCTCAAGTTCTTGTAGGATTGATGCCTCGCAACATGGGTCGAGATCGTCACCATGCGCTGCACGCCCGCCGCATGCGCGCGCGCCACCACTGCATCGATGTCCGCCAGCAGATCCGGATAATCGAGATGGCAGTGCGTATCGATCAGCATCAGGCTGGCGCTCCTTCGGCCTCGGACGCCGGCTCGACATACCGTGGAAATATGCCGCTCGGCGCAGGCAGATCAATGCCGGCCTTCAATCTATGAGGTGCGCCCAGATGCGCGAAATCGCGGCTGGACGCATCGACGCCCAACAGATCGAGCAGCTTGCCCGCCGCCTCGGGAATGGCCGGCTGCGCGAGGATCGCCGCCTGCCGCAGCAATTCGGCAGTGGCATAAAGCACCGTGTTCATCCGCGCCGGATCGGTCTTGCGCAGCACCCATGGAGCCTGGGCGGCGAAGTAGCGGTTGGCGTCGCCGACCACCGACCAGATTTCGTTGAGCACCTGATGTATCGCAAAACTCTCGATCGCCGTGCGCGCCTTGGCGATCATGGCGTCCGCCTGCGCGAGGATAGCCTCGTCCTCGGCGGTGAAGGCGCCCGGTGAAGGGACGACGCCGCCGCAGTTCTTGTTGATCATGGACAGGGACCGCTGCGCCAGATTGCCGAAGTCGTTGGCCAGGTCGGCGTTGATGCGGTTGACGATCAGGTCGTGCGAATAGGTGCCGTCCTGTCCGAATGGCACTTCACGCAGGAAGAAATAGCGAAGCTGGTCGACGCCATATGCCTTTGCGAGATTGAACGGATCGAGCACGTTGCCGACCGATTTCGACATCTTCTCGCCCTTGTTCAGCAGGAAGCCGTGCCCGAACACGCAGCGCGGCAGAGGCAGACCGGCCGACATCAGGAATGCGGGCCAATAGACCGTATGGAACCGCGTGATGTCCTTGCCGATGATGTGCACGTCCGGCGGCCAATAGCGCGCCCGATCGTGCGCCGTGTCCGGAAAGCCGGTTCCTGTCAGATAGTTGTTGAGCGCGTCCACCCAGACGTACATCACGTGCTTCGGATTGCCCGGAACCGCGAGCCCCCAATCGAAGGTCGTGCGGCTGATCGACAGGTCCGTGAGTCCGCCCTTGACGAAGCTCATGATCTCGTTGCGGCGCGTTTCAGGCGCGATGAAGCCAGGTTGGCTCTCATAGAGGGCCAGCAGCTTGTCCTGATAAGCTGACAAGCGGAAAAAGTAGCTTTCCTCCTCCACCCATTCCACGGGCGTTCCTTGCCCGCCAAGCCTCACTCCGGCTGGCGTGACCGTGGTCTCCTTCTCATCGTAGAAAGCCTCGTCGCGCACCGAATACCAGCCGGAGTAGCCGCCAAGGTAGATGTCGCCGCTGGCCTCCATGCGGCGCCAAAGCTCCTGCGTCGAAACCAGATGGTCGGCATCGGTGGTGCGGATGAAGCGGTCGAACGAGAGGTTCAGCGCCGGCCCCATCGCCTTGAACTTTGCGGCGAGATCATCCGCGCACGCCTTCGGCGAACTGCCTTGCGCCTCGGCCGTGCGAAGCATCTTCTGGCCGTGCTCATCCGTGCCGGTCATCGCAAAGACGTCGTAGCCGTCCAGCCGCTTGAACCTTGCGATCGCATCCGAAGCTACGACCTCATAGGCATGGCCGATGTGCGGCGGGCCATTCGGATAAGCGATGGCGGTCGTCAGATAAAACGTCGGGCGGTCATGAGATGACGTGGTCATGCGCGTCACGTTCCAATGCAAGGGTCATACACGGGGCGGGTAGGATCGACGTTGTGTCCGGCCTGATCCGGCGTCCGGCCGGCGGCCCAACGCTTTGCGCGATCAGGCCGCCCGCATTCGCATGACTGCGTCGGAAAGATCCTGAAAGATCGACAACACGACAGGTTTGCGGTCGAGGTTCAAGACATCAGTCTCCCGTATGGAATGGACCAGCTTGTCCCATACCTCGGCCAAGGGCGCAAGACGACGCGCCCCGCCTGCCGCGTTATGGCGCAAGGTCTCGGACACCCAATCCTCGACAGCTTCAAGGAATACCTCAAAATCGGCTTCTGCTGCACGTCCCGCGAGCTTATCGGCCATACCCAAAGCATCGCTGATCTTGTAGGCAGGCAAGCTTCCCAGCAACGCCATAGTGTCGGCAATCAGGGCGGACGTGCCAGGATCAAGCCTGCTCAAGGCCTTCCGTACGGAGCCGTCGGCCTGCTTCAGCGCCTGTTCAATGCCGCCCGCATTCTCCTGCAGATTGAATCCCGCCAGCACGGTCCTGATTTCATCTTCTGTCAGCGGCTTCAACATGAGCTTTCGGCAGCGCGAACGGATGGTGGGCAGGACCCTGCCAGGCTGATGCGCCACGATCAGAAATATGGCCCGCGGGGGCGGCTCCTCGATGACCTTGAGCAGCGCGTTCGCTCCAGCGACGTTCAGGTCATCGGCGCTGTCCACGATGCAGACGCGCCAACCTCCGCCGCTTGCGGTCGATGCAAAGACATCGAGCGCGCGCCTCACGGTCTCCACCGGGATCTGGGTGGTCGGGCCCTTCTTCTCAGTGGACGGCTGGCGGCGCAGCACGACAAGATCGGGATGCGCCAGCCCCGCGACCAGCCGGGATGCCTGCGTAGCGGGATCGGTCTTCAAACCTGCGGCGTCGCTTGCGACGTGCGCAGGGTCAAACAGATGCTTTGCGGCCTGATAGGCGAACGTCGCCTTGCCGATGCCTTGTGGACCGCCGATGAGCCAGGCGTGGTGCAGGCGGCCCTGCCGAAGGCCGCCTGCAAAGGCGCGCTGGGCTTCGTGATGGCCGACAAGCACCGCCGCCTCTCTCGGATGCGGAAAGCCGTCAAGCCTGTCGGGCTCGTCGCCAGCGTCACTCGCCACGGGATGCCTCACCTTCCCGGGAAGAGCCCGCCCCGCCGAGCAGCCGCATCTCGATGGCCGCCCAGGCCAACTCCAGCACAGCTGGAGGCGGCAGGCCTGCATCGATCACGACGCAGCGGCCGGGCTCCCGCTCTGCTATGTCGAGGAAAGCTTGGCGCAAGCGTGCGTGGAAACCCCGGCCCTCGCCCTCGAAGCGGTCGGCCGGACCTTCGCCCCGGCGCGCCGCCGCCCGCGCGAGGCCCACATCGGCCGGGACATCCAGCATGAGCGTCAGGTCCGGCGTGAACCCTGCCAGAGCCGTGCGCTCCAGGGACAGCAGCAACGAGGGGTCAAGACGCCCGAGCGCACCTTGGTAGGCCCGCGTCGAGTCCGCGAACCTGTCGCTGATGACCCAGGCGCCGCGCGCGAGAGCGGGCTTTATCGTCTGATCCACATGATCGATCCGCGCTGCGTAGAACATCACGGCTTCCGCGAAAGGCCCGAAAGGCTTGACTTGCCCGCTCAGCAGCGCTTCCCGGATCAGCTCCGCCTTCGGCGAGCCCCCAGGCTCGCGCGTGATCACGCATTCGATGCCGCGTGACGCCAGTTGACTCTGAAGCGCCTTCGCCAGCGTCGACTTGCCAGCGCCCTCCCCGCCTTCCAGCGTGATGAAACGGGGCTTTGCCGTGGCCAGGACGTGTTGGGCGGGCTCGCTGCCGGGCTTCGCCGCGCGCGCGTTCATGGAGCGGCTGGGCGGGACATCACCCGACGGAACCACCCGGTCGACAGCTCCAGGGCTGCGTCCGCCGCGCGCTTGGGCAGCGGCCCGACTGCGATGTCCTCCGCTGCGTAGACCGGCACGTCAAGCGCGCGCGTCTCGCCGCGCTCGATCCTGAGCCGTCCGACCTCGGTTCCTTTGGCGACTGGAGCGAAGATCGGCCCGTTGTAGACGATGCGTCCCCGCATGCGGTCGCTGGCTCCGCGCGGGACGAGCAGCTTCACTGCGCTTCTGGCCGTGACCGGCAATTGCGATTTCTCGCCGCCAAAAACGCCAATCTCGCCAACCACCTCCTCGACGCCGAACACCTCGCGCGATTCGAATGACCTGAAGCCCCATTCGAGAAGCTTGCGTGATTCCTGCCCCCGATCGCGCGCGGTCTTCAGGCCATTCACGACGACGATCAGCCGTTGACCGTTCTGGACCGCCGATCCGACGAGGCCGAACCCCGATTCATCGATATTGCCGGTCTTCAACCCATCCGCGCCGATGTCCATCGTCAGCAGCGGATTGCGGTTCTGCTGCCTGATGCGGTTCCACGTGAACTCCCGGCCGCCGAAGAAACGGTAGAATTCGGGATGGCGGCTGATGACATGGTCTGCGAGCAGAGCCATCTCGCGCGACGTGACGCGTTGCTCAGGGTGGGAAAATCCCATCACGTTGCGAAAGACGGAGCGCCTCAGGCCGATCTTCTGCGCCTGCTCGTTCATCAAGCGCACAAAGTTTTCCTCGCTGCCAGCGATGCCCTCGGCCAAGGCGATGGCGGCGTCGTTGCCGGATTGAATCAGCAAGCCGGACAACAGGTCGGTGACCTTGATGCGGCTGTTGGGTGCCGCGAACATGGCCGAGCCGCCGGAAACCGCGCCACCGCGGCGCCAGGCGTTCTCCGAGACGACCATTTCGTCCTCGAGCTTGAGCCGCCTCTGCGCGATCTCCTCGAACACGACCAGCGCGGTCATGATCTTGACCATGCTGGCTGGAGCCATCAGGTCATCGGCGCCTTTCTCGAACAAGACGCTCTTGCTGTCCGCATCAAAGAGGATGGCCTGCGGCGCGAGCGTCTGGAACGTCTGCGCCGACGCAGAGCCGCCGGCTTCCAGCAAAGCCGCGCAAGCGCACAGCACGGCGAGCGCGAGCCGCAACGCCGGCCTGGCCTTCACCTTGAACGAAGCTGCTGCACCCATGTGGTCTTGTGCGACGCCACAAGCCCGAAATCAACTGCCGGAGAAAGACGTTTGCCCGAGCTTCACGAAACGCTGCGGCTTGAGGTCCCGCACCAGCGGATGCGCCTTCTCGAATGCCTGGCGCGGCGCGGCGGGCGGCGCGTAATACAGGCTTGCGACCACCGGGCGCTGCCCCGCGGACGCAACCCTGGCGGCAGGGACGGCGCCGGCGAACGAGGTCGGCGACGACGCGCCCGGGATGGTTGCGAGATCGAACGGGCGCTCTGGCGGCCGGGGCGCGTCGCGCACGGTCCTGACCTGCTCGCTCGTCGCAACTAGCTCAGGCGCCGGTGCGCGGGCCGTCAGCACGGGCGCCGCAGCCTCGACCGGCACAACCCCTGTCGCCGGGAGCGCGCGGGGCGTGGTGAGCGGCGGGGCATTGGCGATCATGGTGCCGGGCATGCTCATGCCGGGTGCGGCGGCGGGCGAGCCGTCGGTGGTAAGCGATGCTACCAAGAGCCGGTCATCGCTGCCGCGGAGCGAGGCCCGGCCGATGTATTCGACGCGGACGCGCGCTGTGCCGATGTGCCTGAACTCGAGCAGATCGGCGGTCTTCTGCGAAAGATCGATGACCCTGCCGCCATGATATGGCCCACGGTCATTGACGCGGACGACGATGGAGCGGCGATTGCCCAGGTTCGTGACGCGAGCATAGCTCGGAAGCGGCATCGTGGGGTGGGCGGCGGAGACGCCGTGGCGATCATACACTTCGCCGTTGGCGGTCCTGCGGCCGTGGAAGGCAGGTCCATACCACGATGCCTGCCCGGAAATCACATATCCGACGGGCTTCTCATAAGGTGTGTAGCGCCGGCCGGCGATTGTGTAGGAGCGGCCGGTGTGGTCCCGTCCGCCGCCCTTCACGATTTCTTCGCCTTCGGATGCGACCCGAGGGCTTGCCGGGCCATACTTGCGATGTGCGAATGAGCCGGCCTCGCGGCTTTCCTGGGATGAGAGGCGGCCGCTCTGCGGAGCCTGAGAGCAGTTCGCGGCCAGAAGCCCGAGACCGATCACGGATGCGACCTGGATCGCGGTTGTCCGCGCCGCTGGAAAGGCGCAGGTTTCGGACGACAGCTTTCGCATGGAGGCCCTTCAATCACGGTCAGCAAACGCACGCCTTGCGGCATCGATTGCCCAAATTGCCGACGTTTCGTGAAGAGACCGTTAAGCGAAATCATGTTCCCGCGCAACATGCGGCGGGCACGCCTCAGACCAAGACTTTCGTCAGCATGCCGGCGGCGGTCCGGTGTCGTGCTCCATGTCCTGGCTCAGTTGCCGATGCGGGCCACGCCCGTGTCGCCGTTGTCCTGGTTCCAGCGCAGCTTGTCGCCGCCAAGGCTGATCAACTGGAAGCACATCTGCTTGCCGTCGTACCAGGTCTGCCAGCGCTGGCACAGGCGGTTGCCGCTGATCCACCAGCGGCCTGTGTCGGT
>JANOCI010000103.1:0-22817 GCA_031412095.1 Allobosea sp. | reverse complement strand
ATCATGATCCCGATGCACTTCTTCGGCCAGGCAACGCTCGAGCGCTTCGTGGACAAGGCGGCCGCCAACTGGAAGATCGACCGTCGAGATGTCCCCAGCCTGGTCGTGTCGCGCGCCAGCCTGCCGCGCGAGCCGACCGTGATCGTGTTGCCAGGCCGCTGATGGGCCCGGCGGCGAACCTGCGGCTCCGGTAAATCATCTGTAAACTGTTTCTGCGATGGTCGGGTGAGCCCTCACCGCCAGCCATGCCATGAACATTGTCGCCCAGATCCAGCAGCAATTGTTGCAGACCCTGTTTCAGGCGCTGGCGACCTCCGGCCAGCCGTTGAAGGCTGGAGACACGGTCAGCGCTGCCTTCATCGGCTGGGCGGATGACCGCGGCGCTCAGACGGGGGCGCCTGCTGCGGCGCAGGTCAGGATCGGCGCGCAGAACGTGACCCTGCTGCTGGCGGCGGACAGCGCGCGGCGCGCGGCGCTGGCGCCCGGCGCAGTCTTGACCTTGCAGGTGGACGAGCCGGCCGAAGGCGGCGCGCCAGCTGCAATGCGGCTCTTGTCGGTCACGCCTGCCGCAGGGCAGGGGTCGTCGCAGGCCAGCGGTGCGAGCATCCCGATGGCGGGCCTCGCCTCCCAGCGCCAGCAATTGCCCGCGATGGCTCCCGCGCAGGCTGCGGCGGAAGCCGCCCGTGCTGCGGCCGGCCCGGTGGCGGGAGCGGCGCTGGCGCGTCAGGACAGCTTCGCGCCGTTGTTCGCCAACCTGCAGGCGATTGTCCATGCGCGCGGGGCGCTTCCGGCCTCCGTGATGGGGGCGGCGTTGCGCGTCCTCAGCCTCAGGCTGCCGCTCCAGGCCGGAGCGGCCGCGCCCGAGGCCCTGCGGCAGGCGGTCGGCGCGTCCGGCGTGTTCCATGAGGCGCGGCTTGCGCTCGGGCAAGCGGCCGAGGCCGCGGGAGACCTTAAATCTGCGTTGCTGGCGCTGCGCCTCGCCTTGTCGGAACAGGTGCGCGGCTCGGGTCCCGTGGCGTTGACGCTGCCCGGTGAGGCCGAAGCTCGCGCAGCCGGAGGCCAGGAGGCTGGCGCGTCGGCAAAGCCTCAGTCGCATGCTCAGCCGCAGCAGCCCGTCAGGACGATGGCTCCCCAGCGGGACGGGTTGCCGGCAGCGCAAGGCTTTGCTCCAGCCAGCATCGACCCGGCCAGCCAGAGCTTGCCCGCGATGCTGGGCAAACTGCTCGAAGGCACGGACAGCGCCCTCGACAGGCTGACGCTCGCACAATACGCCTCGCTGCCCACAAGCGCGGAGACGGCGAATGGCGCTCCCCTGCATCGCTGGCACGTGGAGTTGCCGGTGCAGCTCGACGGACGCACGGCCGTTCTGCCCCTGGACATTGAGGAAGATCGCGGCGGCGGCGCGGTCGAAGGCCCGCAGGCGAAGATCTGGCGGGTCCGGTTCGCGCTGGATGTCGAGCCGATGGGTCCCGTCCATGCCCTTGTCACGATGCAGGGCAAGGTCATCGGCGTCTCGGTCTGGGCCGAGCGCGATGCGACCTCGCAGCTCGTGAGGGATTTCTCGCCCGATCTGGAGGCCGCCCTGCTTGACAGCGATTTCGAGCGCGCGGCGATCGACGTGATCACAGGCCAGCCGATGCGGCGCGCGGCGCATGCCGGGCACTACCTGGATCGGCGCTCATGAGCGTCGCCAGCCGCTACAGGCCCGTGCCGGGCCGCCGGATGGCGATCGCGCTGGAGTACGATGGAAGCGCCGCGCCGCGCGTCACGGCCAAAGGTCAGGGGGAAGTCGCCGAAAAGATCATCGAGACGGCCCGCGAGGCCGGCGTGCCGATCGAGGAGAACGCGCTGCTCGCCCAGGCCCTCGCCTGCGTCGAACTCGACGACCAGATCCCTGAAGACCTCTACAAGGCCGTCGCGCAGGTCATCGGCTTCGTGCTCAGGCTCAGAAGCCGCGCCGTTTGAGCGATTTCGGCAACGTGTCCTTAACCCCGCCGTTTGCCGCTTCCTTAAAGCCGGCCTGATAGCACAGGGCATGGTCCCTGACCCCGCGCTTCAATATGCAGCACCGCCGCGCCCGCTCTGGCGCATCGCCATGCATGGCCGCTCGCTGCGCGCATTGCTAGGCGACGGCAGCGTCGAGGCGAGGACGCGGCGATCCACGATGTTCAGCGTGGCGGCGCGTGTCTTCAATGCCGGGCTGCTTCTGGTCACCCATGTCGCCCTTGCGCGGCTTCTCGGCGCTGCGGAGTTCGGCGTTTTCTCGCTGGCGACGACTTGGGTCCTGGCCTTGCTGGGGCTGGCCACGATGGGGCTCACGATGACCCCGCAGCGTTTCATGCCGGAATACGCCGCGCACGGTGGAGCCGCGCTGATCGCCGGCCTGCACCGCTTCAGCCACGTGGCTCCTCTGGCCGCGGGCTTCGTCATTGCGCTTGGCGGCGCTGCGTTGCTGCAGTTTTTCATGCCGCATGTCCCAGCCGAGACGCGGCTGGTCATCGCCCTCGCCTTGTTCGCCTTGCCCGCGCTGGCCGTGATCGACGTCGTCGAGGGTTTCGCGCTCGCGCATGATTGGAATGACCTCGCCTATGGCGTGACCTTCATCGTCCGGCCGCTGCTGCTGCCGGCGCTGCTCGCCGCCGCATGGCTTGGGGGCTCTCCCGCCACCGCCTCGTCGGCGATCGCCGCATTCGTCGCATCGGCCTGGATGGCTGCGCTCTGCCTCGCCTGGCTCATCCGCGCCCGCATGGCCGCCCGGTACTCACTTGCGCCCAGGCGGCATGAGCCGCGCCGCTGGTTCGCGCTGGCCTTGCCGGCCATGCTGGCCGACGGCGCCTTCCTGACGATGGCGTATGCCGACGTGCTCCTGCTGTCCGCCTTCGCGTCCCCTGCCGAGGTCGGCGTCTATGTCGCCGCCACGAAGATCGTCGGAGCGGTCGCCTTCGTGCAGTTCGGCCTGTCTTACGCGGCGGCCCACCACTTCTCGCGGCTTCATGCCCTTGGCGAGCATGATGCCCTGCTGGGGTTCGCCCTCAAGGCGGCAAGATGGACGTTCTGGCCGTCGCTCGCCGCCGCCGGCCTCATAGCCATCGCCGCCCCTGCGCTGATGAACCTGTTCGGCGACGGTTTCGGCGGCGGAGCGCTGATCGCGGCGATCCTGTTGGCCGCCCTTGTCGGCCGCGCCTTCATCGGCCCATCCGATCAACTGCTGATGATGACGGACAGGCAAGGCGCGGTCACGGCGATCTATGGCGTCGCGGCCGTGCTGAACGTCGCGCTGGTGCTGCTGCTGGCGCCGGGCTTCGGTGCTCCCGGCGTCGCTCTGGGCGCCGGCCTGGCTTCGCTTGCGGCAACTTTGGCGACAGCGTTCGCGGCCAGGCGCGCGTTCGGCTGCTTCATTCATGCCGGCTCCGTCCCAGCGCGCTCCCGCAAGGGCGATGCATGACGGACCTGACGCACAGAGGCGCGCGCGATGCAGGCAGCATAAGCCGGGGCGACGCAGCAAACCTCCTTGGCTTCCGCGACGTCGCGACGGTGCGTTCCGCCGAGGCGATCGAGGTGCAGCGCGTGCCGGCTGCAGCCTATAGCGATTGGGGCGCGGCCTTCGGCAGCCTAGCCGCGCGCGCGGACTCTCCCAACCCTTTCATGTCGCCAGCCTCGGTGAAGGCCGCAAGGCTGTTCGTGCGCGATGACGACCTCGTGGTGCTGGCCGCCCGCAGCGCCGACGCCCTTGGCAGGCCGCTGATCGGCGTATGGGTCCTGCGCCGCATGCGCGATCTCTGGAGCCTTGGCGTCGAGGTGCTGCAGACGCCTTTGACGCCGAAGTACGACTGCCAGTCCGCACCCGTGCTTGACCGCGAGCACGCCGAGGCCGCGCTCGACGCCCTGATGCGCCATCTGCGCAGCCTGCCGGGATTGCCCCGGCTGATCCGGGCGACCAGCTGGCCGGTGGCGCTGGCCAAGGGCCTGCCGTCAGGCGTGCGCGTGACCTTCGCAGAGCGGTGGAGCCGCGCCATCCTGTGCGGCGACGCCTCGATGTGCGGCGAGGAGCAGCTCAAGGCAGGCATGGGCGGCAGCTACAAGAAGCGCCTGGCGCAGGAGCGCGCGCTCCATCGGGCCGGCCATGTCGACGTCGCCTCGCTGCGGAAGGCGGACGCCGTGGCGGCGTTCGCCGATTTCGTCGCGCTCGAACACAGCGGGTGGAAGGGCAAGGCGGGCACGTCGCTCGCCCACCTTCCCAGCGATGCGGCCTATATGCGCGCCACCATCGAGGCGCACGCCGCCGACGACAGACTGTCCGTCGACGTGATCCGGCTGGACGGCGTTCCCGTCGCGATCGGGCTCGTGGTGGAGGCCGGGGAGGGCAGCGTGTTCTGGAAGACTGCGTTCGACGAGCGGTTCTCGAGGTTCTCACCCGGCGTCCTGCTCGACATGGCCGTGACGCGCCGTCTTTTCCGTGAGGGAAAGCCCATGCTCGACAGCGGCATGATGGAGTTCACCGACCCCGGGCAGCAGATATGGGCCGGCCGCGCTCCACTGGCGCGGGCCACCATCGATCTGGGCTCCGGCGCACTGGGCTGGCTTGCCGGCCTCGGCCTCCGTACGCGTCATCGGCTGAGGCTGCTGAGGCATCGACGCGGCGGCTAAAGCCCGCAGCGCGGATGGCCCCGGGGCATGCCCCACCCTACGTGTCTCTCCTCACATGGACCTGGTCCGCGATTGACCATAAACTGGCCGTGACAAGGGACATCAACATGCCATTCGCGCCCATGCTCGATCAGGTCAGGCTTCCGGCGGACATGCGGGACCTCTCGATCGCCGATCTCAAGCAGCTTGCCGATGACCTGCGCCAGGAGACGATCGACACCGTCTCGGTCACCGGCGGGCATCTGGGCGCTGGCCTTGGCGTGGTCGAGCTGACCGTCGCGCTGCACCACGTTTTCGACACGCCGCGCGACAAGCTGATCTGGGATGTCGGGCACCAGTGCTATCCCCACAAGATCCTGACCGGGCGGCGAGACCGCATCCGCACCCTTCGGCAGGGCGGCGGATTGTCGGGCTTCACCAAGCGGTCGGAAAGTGAATACGACCCGTTCGGCGCGGCGCATGCCTCGACCTCGATATCGGCGGCGCTCGGCTTCGCGGTCGGCCGCGACATCCAGGGCGATGACTTCAATGTCGTCGCGGTGATCGGCGACGGCGCGCTGTCAGGAGGCATGGCATATGAGGCCATGAACAATGCGGGGGCGATGAACAGCCGCCTGATCGTCATCCTCAACGACAACGAGATGTCCATCTCGCCCCCCGTCGGCGCGCTCTCCAACTATCTCGCGCGGGTCCTTTCAAGCCAGAGCTACATGTCGTTGCGCGACATGGGGAAGCGGCTGACGTCGAAGTTCGGCAAGACCGTGGAGGAGAGCGTGACGCGCGCCATCGAGCATGCGCGCGGCTTCGTCACGCACGGCACGCTGTTCGAGGAGCTTGGCTTTTATCATATCGGGCCGGTGGATGGGCACAATCTGGACGTGCTCGTGCCTGTGCTCAAGAATTTGAAGTCCGCCACCGACGGGCCGATCCTGCTTCACGTCATCACCCGGAAAGGCCACGGCTACCAGCCTGCCGAAGTCGCGACCGACCGTCTCCACGGCGTCGTGACGTTCGATGTGTCCAGCGGCAAGCAGGTCAAGCCGCCCTCCAACGCGCCGTCCTACACCAAGGTCTTCGCGCAGAGCCTGATCAAGGAGGCGCGGAAGGACCCGTCCATCGTCGCGATCACGGCGGCGATGCCGACCGGGACCGGCCTGGACCTTTTCGCCAAGGAGTTCGCGGACCGCTGCTTCGATGTCGGAATCGCGGAGCAGCATGCCGTGACGTTTGCGGCCGGGCTCGCCGCGCAAGGGCTGAAGCCGTTCTGCGCGGTGTATTCGAGCTTCCTCCAGCGCGGCTACGACCAGATCGTGCACGATTGCGCCATCCAGAACCTGCCGGTCAGGTTCGCGCTGGACAGGGCAGGGCTCGTCGGAGCCGACGGTCCGACGCACGCCGGCGCGTTCGATGTCGCCTATCTCGCCTGCATCCCCAACCTCGTCATCATGTCGCCCGCCGACGAAGCCGAGATGGTTCACATGGTGGCCACTGCAGCCGCCTACGACGCGGGTCCGATCGCCTTCCGCTACCCGCGCGGCGACGGCGTGGGCGTCGAGCTTCCCGAGCAGGGGCAGGTGCTGCCGATCGGCAAGGGGCGCATCGTCCGGGAAGGCTCGCGCGTCGCGCTGCTGTCGTTCGGGACGCGCCTGGGCGAATGCCTGAAGGCGGCGGCGATGCTGAGCGATATGGGCGTCCACCCGACGATCGCCGATGCAAGGTTCGCCAAGCCGCTCGACATCGACCTCATCACCGGGCTCGCATCGAGCCATGATGTGCTGATCACGGTCGAGGAGGGCTCAGCAGGCGGCTTCGGCGCACACGTCCTGCATGCGCTCGCAGACCTGGGCCTTCTCGACGGCGGCCTCAAGGTCCGCACCATGGTGCTGCCGGACATCTTCCAGGAACATGACAGCTCGGATGCCATGTACCGCGAGGCGGGACTGGATGCGCGCGGCATCGTGGAGGTTGTGCGGAAGCTGCTGGCCCCCCGGCATTTCCATTTGCCGGCCGCTGCCGAGGCGGCTGTTCTTCAGCACAAGTGATGCAGCGAGCGGATGTCCACGGCGGCGATGGCAGGACCGTGCGGAACTTTCGTAAAGGCAGCTGCGTTCAAACATCATTCATGTGCGTGATGCATTCGTGCGTGCGTCAGTTGGTCCGCAAAATCCAGCTTCACACGATGAACTTATGAGATACGTATCATACAAGACCGCTCGATCAGCGGCGATCACCGGAGGTTACCCTATGCGTTCTGCAATGATTTTGTCGGGTGCTGTCGTGGCGCTTGGCTTGATGTCCCAAGGCACGGCATCAGCACAGGATGCTGCGGCTGGCGAACGAATCTTCAACCAGTGCCGTGCCTGTCATCAGGTCGGCCCGACCGCCAGGGTCGCCGTCGGTCCGCCGCTGAATGGCTTGTTCGCTGGCCGCAAGGCCGGGAGCTGGCCGGGATACACATACTCGGACGCATACAAGACGCTCGACAAGGTCTGGACCGAAGAGAACTTCACCACCTACATCAAGGATCCGCGCGGCGTGACGCCGGGCACCAAGATGGTCTACGCCGGCCTGAAGGACGAAACGCAGATCAAGAATCTGATCGCGTTTATGAAGCAGTATGCGCCGGATGGCGTGCGTACTCAGTGAGCCCATAGACTTCCGCATAACGAAAGGGCGCTGGAGACAGCGCCCTTTTTTTTGGCTTCGTTCCTGCGGTCCAGGTCCGCAGTCAAATCATGTTCATGTGTTCCGCATCTTGAGCCCAACCAAGGATGAATTCGAGAAGGCGCACATCTCAAGCTGCGCCTTCGACGGGCACAGGATGAGAATCGTAGGCAGAGGACGAGCGGAGTTGCATCATGGACGCAGAGAATCGCTGTTCTTCAAGCCCCGTTGAACATTCCCTCGTCGCGCCAGACCGTCTCCAGCGCATAAGCTAGGTGCTCGATGTCCGCGTCGCTGTGCATGGGGGTCGGCGTGATGCGCAGCCGCTCCGTGCCGCGCGGGACGGTCGGATAGTTGATCGGCTGGACATAGATGTCGTGCTCGGCCAGCAGCCGGTCGCTGATGCGCTTGCAGGCGACCGGGTCCCCCACCATGACGGGGACGATGTGGCTGACATTGTCCATCATCGGGATCTTCGCCTTCGCCAGCCGGGCGCGGACCTTTGCGACGTTGGCCTGATGCTCCGCCCGCTCCGAGGCGCTCTCCTTCAGGTGACGGATCGAAGCCGCCGCGCCCGCCGCCACGAAGGGCGGCAGCGCGGTGGTGAAGATGAAGCCGGACGAGAAGGAGCGCACGAAATCGCACATCGCGCCCGAGCCCGCGATGTAGCCGCCGACGACGCCGAAAGCCTTGCCGAGCGTGCCCTCGATCACGGTGAGCCGGTGGCTGAGGCCGTCACGGTCGGCGATGCCGCCGCCCTTCGGGCCGTAAAGGCCGACGGCATGCACTTCGTCGAGATAGGTCATCGCGCCATAGGCGTCAGCCACGTCGCAGATCGCCTCGATCGGTCCGATGTCGCCATCCATTGAATAGACGGATTCGAACGCCACCAGCTTCGGCGTGCGAGGATCGAGGGCCGCCAGCTTGCGCTCCAGGTCGCCGACGTCGTTGTGCCGGAACACCTGAACCGGCGCGCGGCTGTGGCGCATGCCTTCGATCATGGAGGCGTGGTTGCCCGCGTCCGACAGGATCACGCAGCCGGGAATGTTCGCGGCCAGCGTCGAAAGGCTGGCCCAGTTGGACACATATCCGGAGGTGAACAGCAAGGCGGCTTCCTTGCCGTGAAGGTCGGCCAGCTCCTGTTCAAGCAGCACATGATGATGATTGGTGCCGGCGATGTTGCGAGTGCCTCCTGCGCCCGCGCCGCAATCGTCGAGCGCGGCATGCATGGCGGACAGCACGGCGTCGTGCTGTCCCATTCCGAGGTAATCGTTGGAGCACCACACGGTGACCACGTGCTCGGCGTCGCCGCGCAGGTGGGTCGCCTTCGGGAAGGAGCCGCGATGGCGTTTGAGGTCGGCGAACACGCGGTAGCGGCCTTCCGACTTCAGCCCGTCGAGCTTGTCCTTGAAGAAGACCTCGTAGTCGAGGAAAGGCGATGTCTCCGGCGGCTTCCGGAACGCCTGGCGTGCGGGGTGCTGGGGGACCGCCACAGGGGGCCGGCCACGGCGAGGCGTGGCCTCGTCGAACGTGTGCGAAGCGCTGTCATGCGTCATCGACGCCTCTCCAAGCTGCATGTCGCTGTCGTCGGTCATGGGTCGTGCCCCCCTGTCATGTCTCAAGCAGCGCAGGCTGCGAAGGCGGCCCCGAGCCGCTCTTTGTCGAATGCGCGCCCGACCGCCGTGACGCGCGCTTGTCTTGCGTCCAAATCCGCCATGCTGTCGAGGGACGCATGGCCGTCTGCGACGGCAAACCGCAGCCATCCGTCATCCGTGCGCGCCGTCCCGTCGAGACGTTCGACCTGCCCGAAGCTGCCCGTCGCGACTGCCTCCAAAACCGCCCCGATGTCCTTGGGGTTGCAGGTCAAAGCCAGCTCGGCGGACCATGAGACAAGCGCAGCGTTGGCCGCCCCGGCCTCGCGCAGCCTGGTCTCCTCCGTGCGCTGATGCGACTTCAGGCCCCACCCCCAGAGCCGTGTGGCGGACAATGGCACGTAGAGCAGCCAGTGTTCGAGCACGGCGAGGGCCGTCAGCGTTCCGAGCAGCAGGAAGCCATGACGCTCGAACGCCGTGGACTGGCCGGCGAACGCAGCATGGAGGAGGAACGCGGTCAGCGCCGTCGCTGCGGTGATGGCGAACGGGAAGAACCCGTTCATGGGCCTGCGCTGGAAATAGCTTGCGAGGTACCGCAGATGCTCCGGCAGGAATTCGTCGGGGATGTTCGGCGCGCCAAGGAAGATGTTCAGCTTGGTCGACAGGCGCATCGCCCAGAGGATGGCGAAGGTCCACAGCCCGAACTGGTTGGGCGCGCCCCATGTCACGGCCGCTATCGCGACGCCGGACGCCAGGATGCCAAGCTCGTGGTCGATCAAGGTTTCGGAGGCATGGCGGAACCGGGTGAAGCCGGCTGAGTCGGGCGGGCAGGGCGTGCGGCGCGGACCGGACAGATAGCCCATCAGGAAGGCCATCTCATTCCAGCCCCAAATCATCAGGGCGCAGAAAAACGCAATGTAGGCTGCGGCCGGGCTCTGCCATCCCGATGTCAGATGCAGGCCGTAGAGCGCGGCAAGCGAGAGCGCGGTCGCCCCGGCCATGCTCCAACGGAAGGAACGGCGGCCAAAGCCATCCAGATACAGGATCACGCCTGTGCTCAGCCACCATATGAAGATGGCCAGCAGGACGGGCAACCCGATCTCGAACATCAGCTTTGGCCTTTCGTGGCGGCGCAGGACCTGCCGGCCCTGCGGCGGCGGTTCACCAGGCCGGAACCAGGCGTGTATCCTTCGGCAGTTCGTTCGACTTCACGGGGATCATGTAGAGCTTGACGAACGTCAGCGCGCCGGAAAGCCCCAGCCCGAGGCGTTTGATGCGGCCCATGAGCCCGTTCTGATCCTTGAGCGCCTCGGTGGCTTCGACGATCTCGCGCATCCGCCGCAGCGCCGCGAGGAACGCCGGATTGTCGATGTCGATCGTGAAGGGGAACACCTGCTTGGAGATCTCGGAGGTGATGCGGAAGACCCGCATGTCGTAATCCTCGATCGAGATGCCGAGCGCCTTGTGGAACTCCGGCCGCATGTGGTCGCGGACGTACATGGTCGCGAACACCGCAAGCAGGAAGAACCTGATCCAGAGCTTGTTGCCGCCCTTGAGCAGCTTGGGATCGGAGCGCATCAGGAGCGCGAACGCCTCGCCATGGCGGAACTCGTCGTTGCACCATTTGTCGAACCACTTGAAGATCGGATGGAAGCGGCGTTCCGGATGGCTCTCCAGCTGCCGGAAGATCGTAATGTAGCGCGCGTAGCCGATCTTCTCGCTGAGATACGTGGCGTACATGATGAACTTCGGCTTGAAGTACGTGTACTTCTTGGTCTTCGTCAGGAAGCTCATGTCGACGCCGACGTCGAAGTCCTTGAGCACCTCGTTGATGAAGCCGGCATGCCGCGATTCGTCCCGCGCCATGAACGAGAAGAGCTCCTGCATGTCCGGATTCTTCATCCGCTTCTTGATCTCGGAATAAAGGATGCAGCCCGAGAACTCGGCGGTGAGCGAGGAGACCAGGAAATCGACAAGCTCCTTGTCCAGTTCCGGGTTCAGCGCGGCCCTGTCGAATTCGAAGTCGTCGGGGCGGCGGAAGTGATTTCTGTTCGGGTCATCGCGCATCTCGGCCATCAGGCCGTCCCATTCGCGGCGCACCAGGCTGACGTCGATCTTGTCCATGGCGTCGTGATCGGTGGTGTAGAATCTGGGCGACAGCACCGTGTCCTGCGTGGCCATGTTGGTGACGTAGTTGGGGGTCGCTCCCCCGCCTTCCTGCGGAATCATTGGGCTCTCCCTGCAGAAAATCCGACTTCGTACAGTTCGGTCAGTTCAAGATAGGCCGTCACTTTCGTGAACATGCGGTCGAGGGCCGTCGCCCGTGTGACGGTGGCCATGCGGCGCTCGACGCGGCGCTCGCCGAAGGCCACCTGGGTCGGGGCGTCATGCACGATCACGCTGTCGCCAGGGCCGACCTCGATGCCTTCGAGCTCGACATGCGCGTGCACGAACTCCTCCGTCATCAGCAGGTCCACCGTGCAGGGCACGCGGATGGTTTCACCCTTGCCGAGAAAATATTGCAGCACGCGTTTCTCCTTCATTTGTGCAGAAGCCGGGAGAAGGCTTCCGCGTTCGTGGGGCCGAAATTGGTGATCGCGATCTTGACGCGCGTTCCCAGGTCTTCGATCGTCAGGCGTCCATCTGCATGCTGGGTGAGCCGGAATGGCGGACCATCGCCGGAAAGCCCTTGCACCTGCTGCTGATGTGGCCTGCCGCGCATCACCCCTTTGACAAAACCGTTCGATCCGGGCCCGATGACGCCGATGATGCCTCCGGTCGCCGCATCCGCGACATCGACCGATCCATCCGCGCGTTCGCCGAGCCTGATGTCACGATACTGCACAATTTCGGCTTCGGGCATCCGTATAACCCCCAAGCCTGTGTATCGCCCGAAGGCCGCCAGCGACAGGCATGCCGCGATCAGGACGCCGGCCGCGACGACCAGCCGGGAGGGGGCGCGAAATGTGGCGCGAAAAGGGGTCCGTGTCGCCTTCATGGCTGGCTTTCCTCCCTGCGTGCCCCCTCGAATTTGGTCTTGCCCGGTCACGCCCCGATGGCCGACATGCCCGAATCGGGCGTTCCTGCGCTGGTCGCCGCCGCTGACGGCCCGGCGGCTTCAGGGCGCATCGAGGGTGCGCGCGATCCGGTCAGCGCTGCGGCCAGGATGTTGGCGACGCCGTCGGCGTTCGGGACAGACCGCAGCATGGGCTCCGGCCGCGTCAGCTTCCACGGGCGCATGTGGGGCCATATCGCCAGGATGGCGAGCCGGTCTCGCCGCGAGAGCTTGAGCGGCATGTCGCCCGTCCCGTCGGGATGCAGGCGCAGGTCGGCCCCGTCGATCTGCTTGAACGGCAGGTTGACGGTGATCGGCATGGCCACGCCCGAGCGGATCAGCACGCGCCGCGTGGTGATGGTGTAGATCGTCGTGCGGGCATAGGCCCGCGCGATGACGGCGAGGATGCCGAGCGCGGCCAGCGCGAACGGCACGAGCATGAGGGCATAGGCGGCTGCATCGAAGACCGTCGCGCCGTCGGACCGCGACGAGATCAGCCGCCACGCCATCAGCACCGCGAAGTAGACGGCGATCTTGCGCACATGGAAGGCGCGGATGGCCAGCGACGACCATTCCGGCGAACCTTGCCACAGGACCTGTTCGCCCTTCGGCAACGGGTGCGGGATGCCGGGGGCGGCGTCGACCTCGTAGTCGTCCTCCGAGATGTTGATGTAGCCGCCGCCGCTCATAGCAAAGGCTCTGCGCGCGCAGGCGAGGCATACAGCATGCCGCCGCCGTAGTAGCCCATGATCTTGTCCTCCTCGAGCAGCGTCACCTGGTCGGGGTTCTTGAGGCCGGGCACGTTGGCGAAGTGCTTGGCGAAGATCGCCTGGACCTTGGCCTGTCGGCGCGTGTTGTCGAGGCGCACGAAATTGGACGGCAGAAGCACGTTGCGCGTGCCTCCGGCGATCGGAACCTCAACCTCCATGTAACGCATCACGTATTCGGCGCGGTCGATCCAGATGTCCTTGACGATTCCGGCCACCTTGCCGTCGCCGCCGAGCACCTCCATGCCCACCGGGTTCGGATCACGTCCCTCGACATGGAAGTCCGTCGCCACGCGCAGCGGCTCCAGCCGCGGCTTGCCGCTGTTCAGCAGGTCGGGGCGATCTGCCCGCTCCGCATACGAGCCTGGCCCGACGCCCGCCAGCATGGGGTCGCCGATGGGCTCCAGAGGCGCGCCGGACCATGGTTCCAGGGGCTTGAGAGGCAGTTCGCGCGTGTCGGGCTGGCCGCTGCCGTCGATCACGACATCGGGGGCGTGAGCCTGCTTGAAGGTCTTGGGCGAGGGCGGCGCGGGCCAGCCGACGATCTCGTAACCGGAATAGCGGTCCTGGACGTCGCGCGCCAGCGGGTAGCCTTCGCGCTTGCTCTCGCGGTGCAGGTACAGCACCAGCAGGATGAAAAACGCGACGAAGAGCACGAAGCTGATCATCGCGATGTCGTAGCCGAATGGTCCGGAGCCAGGTATCATGTGTCGCCTCCTGGGGCGTGGTGATCTAGGTGGGGAATTCCGCCAGACCGAAGGTTGAAGGGGAGTGGACTTTGGCCTCAGCCGTGCGGCCCACAAGCGGGCCGATCGCGACGAGGGCGAGAAAAAGCATCATCAGCTCGAGGTGATAGACGGCCATGTAGCCGACGGAAGCGTTGTTGAGGGCTGGGCCGAGCAGCCCGGCCGAGGCCAGGCCCGACACGACGTCCCGCAGCACCCCGCCGGCGGCGATCGAAAGGCCCATCGCCAGCGCCTGGACCGCGCCCCAGGCTCCAAGCGCCAGCCCGGTGCCTGCGTCCTTCTCCAGCGCCATCGCCCCGGTCAGCGTGCCGACCGAAAACAGGCCTCCGCCGAAGCCGATCAGCACCGTGCCGACCCTGAAGAGCCATGGCGCCTCCAGCGGCGCGGACATGGCGACGCACGAGAACGCCGCAAGGCCGACGACCAGCCCGTTCGCGGCCAGCCGCGTTGGATCGGCGCCTTTCATCAGGCGCCTCGCCGCCAGGAAGAAGGCCGCAAGCGCGCCGGCCGCCATCAGCGCGGTTAATGCGGTCGTCTCCGCCACGCTGAGCTTCAGGATCTCCCCGCCATAAGGCTCGAGGACGATGTCCTGCATGTTGAAGGCGGCCGTGCCGAGCGCGACCGCCAGCAGGAACCGCTTCGAGCGGCTGGAGGCGGTGAACTTATGCCAGACCTCGCTGAAGCCAGCGGCTTTGGCGGCGTCGTTCGCGTGGAACGCCCTGGCCCGCTCGATCGACCTCGGCTCCTGCCGCCACAGCGCAGCCAGGTTCAGCACAAGCGTCACCACAGCGGCTCCCTGGACCACGCCGATGAGCTTGATCTGGTCGAAATCGTTGAGCAATATCGCGAACGCCGCGCCGCATCCGACCATGCCGACCAGCAGCATCGTGTACATCAAGGCCACCACCCGAGGCCGCGCCTCCTTTGGCGCAAGGTCGGTCGCCAGCGCAAGGCCGGCGGTCTGCGTGGTCTGCAGGCCCGCTCCGGTGAGCAGGAAGGCGGCAGCCGAGGCGACGTGGCCGATCCACCATGGGCCCCACGTGTCGCCCGACAGCAGGATCAGCGCGAAAGGCATGATGCTGAGGCCGGCGAACTGCAGCAGCGTTCCGATCCAGATATAGGGCACGCGGCGCCAGCCGAGGGCTGACACGTGGTTGTCCGACTTGTATCCGACGATGGTGCGGAAGGGCGCGAACACGAGCGGCAGCGCCACCATCACGGCGACGAGGCTGGCGGCGACCTGCATCTCCACGATCAGGACGCGGTTGAGCGTTCCGATCAGCAGCACGGTCGCCATGCCGACGGAAACCTGGAACAGCGACAGGCGCAGCAGCTTGGCGAGCGGGAACTCGGTCGTTCCCGCATCGGCGAAAGGCACGAACTTCAGGCTGTACCTGCGCCATTCGGCCTTGATCGCGGCTGCCCTGTCCTGTGTCATCGGCGCCTCAGCTCCATGACCTGCGAGGTGTAGAAGCCGCGCGAAATGCGCAGCGTGCGGATGACGTTCCAGTCGGCCATCTCAGGCGCGCGCCGGATGCGCTTGACCAGGTCCGTCTCGCCGACCGGGACGATGGCGGGCGAACGGTCGCTGCGCGGAAACAGCTTGCCGGCCTGGTGCATCGCGCCGAGCAGCGGCGTGCGCGGCGCGAAGGTGAACAGGATCGATCGGCTGGTGCGGCCGCAGATGCCTGCCAGCGAGCGCACCGTATCGGGCGCAATGTAGTGGATCAGCGAGTCCATTGCGACCACATGGTCGAAGGCGCCCAATCCGGCGTCCAGCATGTCGCCGACCTCGAATGCGATCCTGCCTTTGCCCAGATCGCGCGGCGCACGCTCGCGGGCAAGCGACACGAGAGTCGCCGACAGATCGATCGCCAGGACGTCCGCGCCGCGCCGCGCCGCTTCGACGGCGAAGGTGCCAGTGCCGCAGCCGGCGTCGAGGATGCGGCGTCCGCTGAGGTCATCCGGCAACCATTGCAGGATCTGCTCGCGCATCGAGTCCCGGCCGGCGCGCACGGTCGCGCGGATCCTGCTCACGGGCGCGGTCGTGGTGAGCCTGGCCCAGGCTTCGACGGCGGTGCGGTCGAAGTAGGTCTCGAGCTCGCCGCGGCGCGCCTTGTAGCTTGGAGTGAGGCCGGCCATTTCCGTCATCAGTCGTATCCCAGGAGATCGAAGATCTCGCGGTCCTTCAGCGGGTTGACCACGGTGCCCTCGTTGCCCGCCCACATCGCGGCAGCGAGCTTCAGGTATTCCTTCTGGACCGCAAGGATCTCCGGCGTCTCCTCCATCTCGAACAGCGTCGACTTCTTCAGCCGCGAACGGCGGATGGCGTCGAGATTGGGGAAATGGGCGATGGTCTCGGTGCCGCAGACCTTGTTGAACCGGTCGACCTGATCCGTGCCGTCGCTGCGGTTGATGATGACGCCGCCGACGCGGACGTCGTAGTTCTTGGACTTAGCCTTGATGGCCGCGACGATGCGGTTCATCGCGAAGATCGAATCGAAGTCGTTCGCGGTGACGATCACCGCGCGCTCGGCATGCTGCAGCGGGGCTGCGAAGCCTCCGCACACCACGTCTCCCAGCACGTCGAAGATGACCACGTCCGTGTCGTCGAGCAGGTGGTGCTCCTTGAGCAGCTTAACAGTCTGGCCGACGACGTAGCCGCCGCATCCCGTGCCCGCGGGCGGGCCGCCAGCCTCGACGCACATCACGCCGTTGTAGCCCTCGAAAACGAAATCCTCGCGCCGGAGCTCCTCGGAGTGGAAGTTTACGGTCTCCAGCACGTCGATGACGGTGGGGATCAGGCTCTTCGTCAGCGTGAAGGTGCTGTCATGCTTGGGGTCGCAGCCGATCTGCAGCACGCGCTTTCCAAGCTTCGAGAAGGCCACCGACAGGTTCGACGACGTGGTGGACTTGCCGATGCCGCCCTTGCCATAGACGGCGAAGACCTTCGCTGTGCCGAGATGGAGGGTCGGGTCCAGATGCACCTGCACCGATCCATCCCCGTCGCCTTGATGTGGCCTGCGGGCCACCGGATTGCGGATCGGAAGTTCGATCGTGCTCATGCTGCTCTCCCAGTTGTCGCTGCGGCCCGCTTCGCAGGCGTCACGACGCCTTCAAGCCGGTCTTCCAGTTCCTCACCCGCTTCTTGCAAGGCGCGCAGGGTTTCAGGATCCGGTGTCCAGTAATTTCGTTGCTGCGCTTCGAGCAGCCTGTTGGCGAGGCGAGCCGAAGCGGTCGAATTGAGCGAGGCCAGCCGCTCGCGCATGGCCGGGTCGAGAACGTAGAGTTCGGTGATCTGCTGGTAGACCCAGGGCGCGACGGCGCCGGTCGTGGCCGACCAGCCCATCGTGTTCTGCACATGCTCCTCGATCTGCCGCACGCCTTCATAGCCGTGCTTGAGCATGCCTTCGTACCATTTCGGGTTGAGCACCCGCGTGCGGGTCTCAAGCGCAACCTGCTCGGACAAGGTCCGGACCATGCCGGGGCCGGAGGTCTGGTCGCCGATGTAGACCGGCACGTCGGCCTTGCGGGCGCGGCGCACGGCGCGGCTGATGCCGCCCAGCGTGTCGAAATACTGGTCCACAGTCGTGACGCCAAGCTCGACCGAATCGAGGTTTTGGTAGGTCAGTTCGACATCACCGAGAATCGATTGCAGCAGTTCGGATTTCTTCTCGACCGTGCCCTTGCGACTATAGGCGAAGCATTTGCGCCGCGAATAGGCCTCCGCGAGCTCATCCTCGTCGTTGAACGTGGAGGACTGCACCAGCTGGTTCACGTTGGCGCCATAGGCGCCGTCCGCGTTCGAGAACACGCGCAGGGCGGCGGTCTCGAGGTCGCAGCCATGCTTGGCCTGATAGGCCAGCGCGTGCTTCCGGATGAAGTTCTGCTCCGGCGCCTCATCGGCGCTCGCGGCGAGGAAGGCCGCGTCGGCAAGCAGCTTGATCTGCAGGGGCAGCAGGTCGCGGAAGATGCCGGACAGCGTCATCATCACGTCGATGCGGGGCCGGGTCATCTCGGCGAGCGGTATCAGCTCGGCGCCGTTCAGGCGGCCATAGGCGTCGAAATGCGGCCTGGCTCCCATCAGCGCGAGGGCCTGGCTGATCGGCCCGCCCTCGTTCTTAAGGTTGTCCGTGCCCCACAGCACGAGCGCGATGGACTCAGGCAGGGGCGAGCCGTCGGCCATGTGCCGCTCCAGCAGGCGCGCCGCCTGCCGGGCTCCGTCCTGAACTGCGAACGCGCTGGGTATCCGGAATGGATCGAAGCCGTGGATGTTGCGGCCGGTCGGCAGGATCGCCGTGGTGCGCAGAAGGTCCCCGCCCGGCGCAGGCTGGATGTAGCGGCCGTCGAGTGCCGCAAGCAGGCCAGCGATCTCGGAAGGCTCGAGCAGCAGGCGGTTGATGCGCCCAAATTCGGCCAGAAGCTCGGCCGTCAGGCCATCCGGCAGAGTCTCCATCAACTGGCCCTTGGCGATGGCGTCCGCCGTCGCGGGGGAAAGCTTCAGGCCGTGCTGCGCCTCGGCCAGCGATGCGATCAGTCCGGCGCGCTCTTCGGCCGAGGGTGCTTCGCCCACGACATGCAAACCATACGGGATCAGCGCATATTCGAGCTCGAGCACCTGCCCGGTCAGCTTCGCGATGACGGCGGCGGGGCTGTCCCAGGCAGGCTCAGCCGGCGCAAGGTCCAGCTTGCTAGCCTGCGCCTGGATGAGGATCGCAAGGTCCGGCCGCTCGCTGTCCTCGCCCGGAGCGAGGGCGCGCCAGCGGTCCAGCGATGTCTTGAGGTCGGTCAGGCCCTTGTAGAGCCCGGCCTGCGCCACTGGCGGAGTGAGGTAGCTCACCAGCGTCGCCGCCGCCCGTCGCTTGGCGATCGCGCCTTCCGAAGGATTGTTCGACGCGTAGAGATAGATGTTCGGCAGGTCGCCGATCAGGCGGTCGGGCCAGCAGGTGCTCGCCATCCCCGACTGCTTGCCAGGCATGAATTCGAGTGCGCCGTGCGTTCCGAAATGCAGGACCGCATTCGCCTTGAAATCCTCGCGGATGAACCGGTAGTACGCGGAGAAGGCGTGCGTCGGTGCGAAGCCACGCTCGAACAGCAGCCGCATCGGGTCGCCCTCGTAGCCGAAACCTGGCTGGATGCCGACCATGACATTGCCGAACATCGCGCCGAGGACGTGAATGGTCTGGCCGTCCGCCTGCTGCTTTCCCGGGGCCGGCCCCCACTGGGCCTCGATCTCCTTCAGATGCGGCTCGCGCAGCACATGGTCCGCAGCCGGAATGCGCGCCACGACGTTGGCGTTCGCTCCATATCGGGCGGCGTTGCCGACGAGGATCTGGCTGCGCAGGTCATCAACCGATTGCGGAACCGTCACGTCGTATCCGCCGGCCTTCATCTCGCCAAGGAGCCGGAAGATCGATTCGAACACCGAAAGATAGGCCGCAGTGCCGACATTGCCGGCGTTCGGCGGAAAATTGAAGATCGTGATCGCCACCTTGCGGCGCGCTCGCTCGCTCTTGCGCAGCGCGATCAGCCTGGACACGCGCTTCGCCAGCATTGCGGCGCGCTCAGGGCAGGGGTGGACGTTGCGTGAGCCCACGGCGCCTTCGAACGTGCAGTTGCGGGCGCAGCCGGTGCAGCCGTGCTCCGATCCGCCGCCGCGGCCGCCGAACACGATCGGGCCTGTGCCGCCGTCGAGCTCGGGGATCGCCACCATGATCGTGGCCTCGACGGGCATGAGACCGCGCGGCGACGGGCCCCACTCCTCGAGCGGCTGGAACTCGACCGGCATGGCTGCGATGTAAGGCACGTCAAGCTTGGCCAGCGCAGCCTGCGCCGCTTTCGAATCGTTGTAGGCCGGCCCGCCGACGAGCGAGAAGCCGGTGAGCGACACCACTGCATCGACCGTCGCGCGGCCGTTCTTCATGAAATAGGCTTCGATCGCGGCGCGGCCATCGAGCCCGGAGGCGAAGGCCGGCACGGCATCCAGCCCCTCGGCGTTCAGGGCGGCTATGACCCCGTCGTAATGCGCGCTGTTGCTGGCCAGGACATAGGAGCGCAGGATCAGCACCCCGACGCGCCCAGATGCTTGCCGCTGCGCAGGAAGCGATGCCGCATCAGTGCCGATCCGGCCGGGCAGGCTGGGATGGTAGACCCCGACATCCGGATATTCGACGGGTTCGCCCGGCGCGACGAGCTCGCGCAGCGCTGACCGTGGCCCCGCAGCGTAGCGGCTGATCATCATGCGGACCAGGTTCGCCACGTTGTCGTCCGAACCGCCGAGCCAGTATTGCAAAGTCAGGAAGTAGGCCCTGAGGTCCTGCGCCGTGCCTGGGATGAAGCGCAGGAACTTCGGCAGCGTCCTGAGGATCCGCATCTGCCTTGCGCCGGAATCGGTCTTCTGCTCCGCCGTCCCGCTCTTGCCGCGCAGCTTCTTGAGCATGCCCAGGATGCCGCCGGTGGTCTCGCCCATGCGCAGCTTGCCCATGCGGGTGAGGCGCGTGACCTCCGGCGCCGACATGCACACCACCATCGCATCGCAGAGTTCGCGCCGGGCCTGGAGCGCCGGCAAGACGGCCTGGATGTGGTCCTCGATGAACAGCATGCTGACGATGACGATGTCGGCCGCGCCGATGTCCGCGATGCACGACTGGAGGGCGGCCTGGTCGGCATTGAACTCGGAGGCGGCATGGAGCGCGAGCGTGAGACCCGGCAGGTCCCTGGCCAGCACGGCGCGAGCACGCTCGCAGGCGCTGGCGAGGTGGCTGTCCAGCGTGATGACGGCGACCCTGATCGGGGTCGCGTTAGCGCCCGAAGTGAGCTTTAGCATCGTACAAGGTTTCCACTGTGATCAGGCCAACGCCCTGCATGGCTGCAAAGCGTTCAGTGTTGCGCCGTGCTTTGCCGCGCACGAAAAACGGGATCTTCTTGAGTTCGATTTCGGCGTCTGCACCCCAGATGATCGATGCGTCGGTCACGGACGGGATCATCGACGCGTGCTCCGCGGGAGCGGCCTCGATGTCTGATGTGGCAGGCTCGGGCTCGGCAGCAGCCGTGGTTGTGTGCGCATGAGAACCGTGGCCTGCGCCCAGATGCGAGGGCGTCGCGGCGTCCGAAAACTCGAAATCTCCCCGGAACATGCCGATCAGATGCTCCTCCAGCCCCATCATCAGCGGATGGATCCAGCTGTCGAAGATCACGTTCGCGCCTTCGAAGCCCATCTGCGGCGAATAGCGCGCCGGGAAGTCCTGCACATGGACCGGAGCCGAGATCACGGCGCAGCCGATCCTGAGGCGTTTTGCAATGTGCCGCTCCATCTGGGTGCCCAGCACCAGCTCCGGCTGCAGCTCCGCGATGCGCGCCTCGACTTCGAGGTAATCGTCCGAGATCAGCGCCTCGACGCCGAGCCTGGCCGCCAGTTCCCGCACCTCGCGGGCGAATTCGCGCGTGTAGGTGCCGATCCCGACGACAGCGAAGCCCATCTCGTCGGCGGCGATACGCGCCGCGGCGATGACGTGGGTGGCGTCGCCGAAAATGAAGACGCGCTTTCCTGTCAGGTAGGTCGAGTCCACCGAGCGCGAGTACCATGGCAGGCGGGATGGAATGACGCGCCGTGCGGCGGCGGGGTCCAGCCCTGCCAGCTTCACCACCTCGGCGATGAAGTCCTTCGTCGCGCCGACGCCGAACGGCACCGTGCGGATGGTCGGCTGCCGGAAGGTGCGCTCCAGCCAGCGCACCGTCACGTCGGATATTTCGGGATAGAGCGAGACGTTGAAGTCCGCATCCGGAATGCGGACGATGTCGGCTGCGGTCGCATCCAGCGGCGCGACCACATTGACGTCGACGCCGAGCGCCTGCAGCAGGCGCGTCACCTCCACGATGTCGTCGCGGTGGCGGAAGCCCAGCGCCGTCGGCCCCAGGAGGTTGCAGCTCGGGCGGCCGCCTTCCGCCTTTTCAGGCTTCACGAAGCCCTGCGCTCGCGGCGTCAGCAGGGCGCGGGTGAGCCGGTAGAAGGTCTCCGAAGCGCCCCAGTTCTCTTTCTTCTGATAAGACGGCAGCTCCAGCGGCACGACCGGGATCGGAAGGTTCAGAGCCAGCGCCAAGCCCGCCGGATTGTCCTGCAGCAATTCGGCTGTGCAGGATGCGCCGACCAGCATGGCGTCCGGCTTGAAGCGATCGAATGCATCGGAGCAGGCGCGCTGGAAGATGTCGGCGGTGTCAGAGCCCAGGTCGCGCGCCTGGAAGGTGGTGTAGGTCACGGGCGTGCGGTGGTCGCGCCGCTCGATCATGGTGAAGAGCAGGTCGGCATATGTGTCGCCCTGCGGGGCATGCAGGACATAGTGGATGCCCTTCATGGCGGTGGCGATGCGGATCGCGCCGACATGAGGTGGTCCTTCATAGGTCCAGACTGTCAGCTGCATGTCACGCGGGCTCCAGCTCGACGTGAAGCCGGGATTTGCGGACGAACGGGCGCGCGAACAGCTCCGCCAGATCGCCAGCCTGCTCGTAGCCATGGATCGGCGAGAAGACGAGCTCGATAGACCACTTGGTGTTCAGGCCTTCCGCCTCGAGCGGGTTGGCGAGGCCGAGGCCGCAGACCACGAGGTCCGGTCGCGCCAAGCGGCAGCGGTCCATCTGTAGGTCGACGTCGGCCCCCTCCGTGATCAGCGTGCCGGCGGGCAGCAGCGCAAGGTCCTCCGCCATATGCTGCCGGTGCAGGTATGGCATGCCGATCTCGGTGATCGTCATGCCCGCTTCGTTGGCCAGGAACCGCGCCAGCGGGGCTTCGAGCTGCGAATCGGGAAAGAAGAAGATGCTCTTTCCGTCCAGCTGAGGCGCGTAGCGTGAGACGGCGCGGATGGCTCGCTCGCGAGGCGCGGCCGTCACGGCGTCGAAGGTCGAGGGCGGCACGCCGAAAGCCGTGGCCGCAGCCTGCAGCCAGGCGGTGGTGCCCTGCTCGCCCAGCGGGAACGGCGCGGGCAGACGGGTGGCTCCGCGATTCTCCAGCAGGCGGGCGGTTTCGGCCAGGAACGGCTGCGCCAGCAGGAACACGGTGTCTGGCCCGATCGCAGGCATCTGCGTCGAACGGCGCGGCGGGAAGAAATCCACGCGCGAGACGCCCATGTCGCCGAAAAGGCGGCGGAACTGGTCCTCCACCACATCCGCCAGCGCGCCGACCACGAGGAGCGATTTGCCGCCCTGCAAGGCAGTGGGCAGGCTTGGAACCATGGCCGCGAGCGCGGCGTCCTCGCCTTGCGTGAACGTCGTCTCGATCCCGCTGCCCGAATAGCTGAGCACTCGGCAGCCGGGATTGAACTGCTTGTCGAGCCGCATCGCGGCGCGCGCCAGA
>JANOCI010000102.1:0-12830 GCA_031412095.1 Allobosea sp. | reverse complement strand
CACGGTCGGCTCGCGCGGCAGGCTGGCGCGCGACACGACCAGGCTGGGGACATCTCGACGGTCGATCTTCCAGTTGGCGGCCGCCTTGTCCACGAAGCGCTCGAGCGTTGCCTGGCCGAAGAAGTGCATCGGGATCATGATGCGGGGCTGCAACGTCTGCAACACTTCGATCATGCCGTCCATGTCGAGCGTGTAGCCGCCATCGACGGGCACGAGGATCACATCCGCCCGCCCGATGGCGCGCAGATGGCCGGGTTCGAGCGTGTGATGCAGATGGCCCAGATGCACGATGCACAATTCGCCAACCTCGTAGATGAAGATCGAATTGCCGTCGAAATCGGTCGAGCCGTTGAACGTCCGGATGTTGGTGGGCACGTTGCGGACCCGCATGTCATCCACCGTCACGTCGTGCGAGGCCTTGCCGCCCGCCGGATCCCAGCCGCGCAGCAGATGAACGATGCCGTCCTGCGGATTGCGCGAGTAATGCGTCGTGTGCGCCTTGTTCATGGTGGCGATCACCGGCACCGAGGGCGCGCGGACATAGTCGTTGTAATCGGTCGCGGCGGTGACGCCCCTGGCGCTTTCGATCAGGAAGGTCGAGTGGCCGATGAAGGTGAGGCGCGCGTCATCGGCCTTCATCGAGGCCTTGATGACGGGGCTGCGCAGCCCGGCGACATCGGGCCTGCATCCCGGCTCGGCGGCAAGCGCCATGCTCAGCGAGGCTCCGAGCCCTGCCGCCGCCAGCACCGCATATCGGATCATCCGCTTCAGCATCGCTCGCCCGCTCGTTGTTGAGGCCTCAGGATAGCGAGCTTCGAGCCAGTGGCCAGCCCAAAGCGGATGCGCTCACGAAGGCGTGTGAGCCGGCCGCGGGCGGCGCAGCACGAGCCTGGCGGTTGACATCGCCGCGCAGCGCCGCACAGTCCCCTCATGCCTCACGACCGCATGCCGCCCCTCGCCCCGGAACGCCTCACCCATCAGCAGCAGGAAGCCTCCGCCGCCTTCGCGGCGTCGCGCGGGACCGATGTGTTCGGGCCTTTCGTGCCGCTGCTTCGCTCGCCCGAATTGATGCTCAGGCTGCAGAAAGTCGGCGAATACTGCCGCTATCACAACTCGCTTGGCCTGAAGCTCAGCGAATTCATCATCCTGCTGGTGGCCCGGCGTCATCATCAGCCGGTGGAATGGGCGATCCATGCGCCGATCGCCGAAGCTTCGGGCGTGCTCACTGAGACCATTGAGGCGCTCTCTCAGGGGCGACGGCCTCCCGCCATGGACAGCCGCGAGGCATTGATCTTCGATGCGCTGGCCGAGCTTTGGGCTCATGGCCGCTGGTCCGACGCCACTTATGACGCGGTGAAGGCGGAATTCGGCGAACAGGGGCTCATCGATCTGGTGAGTACGGCCAGCTACTATGCGCTGCTGGCGAACGTGATGAACGTGGCGCGGACGGCGACGCCCGCGGGCCCTGCCCTGCCCTCGATCGATCCGTGAGCCCGCCAGCCGAGGGCCGATCAGAAGCAAGGAAGATCGGCTCTAGGAAAGGCACTGGCAAAATGCCGTCGTTGCGCCAGATAAGCACCATACCTGCCGCCGCTCCTGACAGGCTCATGATGACGAGACGTTTCAGAACACTGTTCATTTCCGACATTCACCTGGGCGCCAGAAGCTGCCAGGCCGAATTGCTCCTCGCGTTCCTCGAAAGCCACAAGGCCGACACGATCTATCTTGTCGGCGACATCATCGACGGCTGGCGCCTGAAGAAAGCCTGGTTCTGGCCACAGGCGCACAACGATGTCGTGCAGGCCTTCCTTGCCCTGGCGCAAAGCGGCACGCGCGTCGTCTTCATGCCGGGCAACCATGACGAGTTCGCCCGAGACTATTTCGGCCACAACTTCGGCGGCATCGAGATCGTCGATCACGCCTTGCATGACGGGGCCGACGGCAAGCGCTATCTCGTGATCCATGGCGACCAGTTCGACGCGGTGGTGATGCACGCGAAATGGCTTGCCCGCCTTGGCGACGGGGCCTATCGCACGGCCCAGGCGATCAACGCGCGCATCAGCATGGTGCGCCGCGCGCTGGGCCTCACCTACTGGTCGTTCTCTGCGTGGGCCAAGCTGAAGGTCAAGAAAGCCGTGAACTTCATCAGCGCCTTCGAGGGCACGCTTGCATCCGAGGCCCGCCGACGCCAAGCCGAAGGCGTGATCTGCGGACACATCCACCACGCCGCCATCCGCGACATGGACGGCGTCAGGTACATGAATTGCGGCGACTGGGTCGAAAGCTGCACGGCGCTCGTCGAGCAGGTTGACGGAACCTTCGAGATCCTCGACTGGAGCATCGTGTCGCAGACGCCGGCCCTGCCTCCGTTCACGGCGCAAGATCCTGCCTCCCAGGCTGCTTGCCAGACTGCCTCCTTGCCCGCCAACGAGCCCGCCTGATGCGCCTTCTGCTCGCAACGGACGCCTGGGCGCCCCAAGTCAACGGCGTGGTGCGCTGCCTGGAAGCCACGAGACGCGAGCTGGAAGGCCAGGGCGCGCATGTCGACGTGATGTCCCCCGATCAGTTCCGCACGTTGCCGATGCCGTCCTATCCCGACATCAGGCTGGCGCTGGCGACACGGAGGACGGTCGCACGGCGGCTCGAGGCAGGGCGTTATGACGCCATCCATCTCGCGACCGAAGGCCCGATCGGCTGGGCGGCGCGGCGCGCGTGCCGATCGCTGGGCTTACGTTTCTCGACGAGCTACCACACCCAGTTCCCGGCCTATGTCCGGGCCCGCGCCCCGGTGCCGGAGAGCTGGTCCTACGCCTTGCTCAGGCGCTTCCACGATTCCGGGGCTGCGATGATGGTCGCCACGCCGACCATGATGCGCGATCTGGCCGGGCTGGGCTTCCGCCGGCTCGCGATGTGGTCATTCGGCGTCGACACGGTGCTGTTCAATCCGGACTACGCGCCGGCGCTCGACCTGCCGCGCCCGATCTTCATCACCGTGGCCCGGCTGGCGGTGGAGAAGAACCTCGATGCGTTCCTCAGGCTGGACCTGCCGGGCTCCAAGGTGGTCGTGGGCGACGGGCCCGACCGCGCGGAGCTGCAGCGGCGTCACCCGGCTGCAGTGTTCACGGGCTTCAAGTCGGGGGCAGACCTCGCAGCGCTCTACGCTTCGGCGGATGCCTTCGTGTTCCCGAGCCTGACGGACACTTTCGGGCTTGTGCTGCTCGAAGCCGCCGCCTGCGGGCTGCCCATCGCGGCTTTCCCTGTCCAGGGGCCGCGCGACGTGATCGGAGGCGAACCTGTCGGCGTGCTGAGCGAAGACCTGCGGCACGCCGCGTTGGCCGCCTTGAAGATCCCGCGCGCGAACTGCCGCGCCTTCGCCCTGCGCCATTCCTGGAAGGCCGCCACCGACCAGTTCATGGCCGGGCTGGTGCGCGCCGACGGATCGCCCCTCGCGGCGTGACGGCCCGGCGCGCACCAGCGCTTGCTGAAACGCCGCGGCGCTTGCCAATTTGCCGCAGCGCTTGCCGAAATGCCGCGAAGCAGGCAAGATTCGGTCATGCCGTTCCGCATCCTCCGCACGTCCCCCGCCCTGGCGATCGTCCCGAGCCTGCTTCTGCTGGCCTCCAGCGCGCCTGCGCTGGCGCAATCCACCGCCGAGGAGGAGGCCAACCGCCGCGCCAATGTTCTGGAGAACACGCCCGATTGGGCCGCCAAGGTCCAGTTCGGAAAGCGCGGCACGCCCGCCGCCAGCATGGAGGCGCGCGCAATCGGCTCTTATGCGCGCGGCTGCCTGGCGGGCGCGGCGGCGCTGGAGGTCGATGGCGACAACTGGCAGGTGATGCGGCTCAACCGCAACCGGAAATGGGGCCATCCAGACCTGATCCGCTATCTGGAAAGCTTGGCGAGGTCGGCGCCTCGGGTGGCGAACTGGCCAGGAATCCTGGTGGGCGACATCAGCCAGGCGCGGGGAGGCCCGATGTTGACGGGGCACGCCTCGCATCAGGTGGGGCTCGACGCCGACATCTGGCTGACGCCGATGCCGCGTTCGAGGCTCTCGCGCGACCAGCGCGAGAACATGTCCGCGACGAACATGGTGCGGCCGGACTGGATGGATGTCGACCCGAATGCCTGGACGGCGAACCACACGAGGCTCATCCGGCACGCCGCCATGGACCGCCGCGTCCACCGCATCTTCGTCAATCCAGCGATCAAGAAGGGCATGTGCCGCGATGCGGAAGGCGACCGGGCCTGGCTCGCCAAGGTCCGGCCGATGTGGGGGCACAATTACCATTTCCATATCCGGATGGGGTGCCCGGACGGCTCCGACACCTGCCAGGAGCAGGACACCCCGCCTGCCGGCGATGGCTGCGGGCAGGAGCTGACCGACTGGCTCTCCACCCAGCAGAAGGCGATCTTTGCGCCGAAGAAGCCGCGGACCGGGCCGCCGCCGAAGCCAAAGCCGCCGATGTCGGTCGATGCGCTGCCGCCGGAATGCCGGCAGGTGCTGGTGGCGCGCTGACGTGCAGGGCCGCCTGCTCCGCTCTCCATACGTGAACGCTGCGGTGCCTGGACGCTGCGGTGCCTGAACGCTTCGGTCAAAATGACCCACGCATCCTCATCCTGAGCTCGTCGAAGGAGGAGCTTCAGCTCGACGCCAACTGGATTTCATCCTTCGGCGAGCTCAGGATGAGGATGCGCGGGCTGTTCTCCGCCTGTTTTGTATTCAGCCTTCAGCCCGGCATCGCGGGCAGCTCAAAGCCATGGCCGAGCGGATCGCCGGCCTCGATCAGGAACTCGCCGCGACCCATCCAGTGCGCCGCGCCGCTGACGGCGACGGTCACGGCCGGATAGGCGCCGACGCTTCCCCGCGCCTTGACTTCGCCTGTGAAGATGCCGCCGGTGATGCTCCGGAAGCGGCGCGGCGCGCCCTCGGCGACGAGGCCCTTGGTGTGATCGAGGGCCATGCGCGCGGTGACGCCAGACCCGGTGGGCGAGCGGTCGATCTGGCGCTCCGCGAAGACGCAGAGATTGGCGCTTTCGTCAGTGGCAGGCGCTTCATCCGTGATGATCGTGCCATACAGGAAGCCAAGGTCCGGCTCGGCCGGATGGACGATGGCGACGGCGCTACGGATGGCGTCGGTCAGTGCGGCGCCAGCCTCGACCAGGCGGCCAAGGGGCGTCGCAGCATACACGAGGCCGAACGCCGACGCCGGCAGGACGGCGTAGAACGCGCCGCCATACGCCACGTCGCAAACGACCTTGCCGAAGCCGGGCACATCCACAGCCAGCCCGCGCCGCAGCACGAAAGCCGGAACGCTCTCGAAGCTTGCGTGCCGGACCCGGCCATCGGCGACATGGGCGGTGATCGCGATCAAGCCGCAGGGCGCTTCGATCGAAAAACGCGTCTCGGGCCCGGATGCCGCGACCCTGCCCGTCTCGACAGCCCATTTGGCCAGCGCCAGCGTGGCATGGCCGCACATGGTGGAGTATCCCTCATGGTGCGTGAAGAGCACGCCGAACGCGGCGCCGGGCAACGTGCTCGCGACCGGAATGACGCCGTACATGCCGGCATGGCCACGCGGCTCGCACATCATCGCACGCCTGAGGTGATCGAAGCGGTCGCGGGCGGCGCGCCGCTTGTCTAGGATCGTGACGCCGGGCAGGTCCGGATAGCCCGCGGTCACGATGCGGACAGGCTCCCCAGCCGTGTGAAGGTCGTCATAAGCCAGCTTCAGCATGCGAGGCCCCCGGACATGGCAGGAGGCTCTGCATCACCGCAGCACCGGTGTCCAGATCAGGCGCGCGCCTGCTCGCGCGACAGGATCACGCCCAGCATCCGCTCGGCGTTGTCGGTGTTGATCCGGTCGAACTGCGCCATCGGCTCCTTGAGGGCAGGCCAGCCTACCGGAATGCCGAGCTTGATCGACATCATCGCCTCGACATTGTAATCCTCGAAGCCGGCCACCTTGAGCACGACCAGCAGTGCGTCCGGGCTGCGCATGTTGAGCGCACCCCTGACCACGTTGCGCTCCATGCCGGTCAGCTTGACCAGCCCTTTGATCACCTCATCGAGCGAATTCATGCTGTAGAGGGTCACCAGATGGTCCTGGCTGACATCCTCGGCGGACTTCGACGGCAGCGAGCCGACGCGGGTCACGGCCGTGCCGACCGCATCGGTGATGTCGCTGGCCTTCGCGTCGGGCTGGCTGTGCGCAAGGGTGTTCACGACCGTGACGCGGGCAGCTTCGAGGATCTGGTTCAGCGCCGTGGCGGGCAGCTTGAGGCGGACGGCGAGGGCTTGCGCCACCACCATGTTGGACGCCGCGATGTCCGTCACCGTCGTCGCGCCGACGGTGGACAGCATGGCGCTGTCATTGCTGATGAGCGCCGCAAGGACGGCCTGCTCGCGCCTGTCGATGAGGACGTCGGTCACCGGCGTGCCGAGGTCGGGGCGCTGGGCGAGCGCGACCCGGTGAGCCTCGCCGCGCGAGCGCGCCACCGAGATCAGGTCCGCGTCGTCGAGGACCGGCGAGAATTGCAGCACCGGGGCCGCGACGATCGAATATTCGTCGTTGGCCAGATCGCGCACGACCTCGCGAGGGGCGCGCTTCATCGGAGCCAGCTTTTCGGCGAGCGCCAGACGGGCCTGGACCTCGATGCCGTTCACGAGCAGCCGGAAGACATTGTCGTAAAGGTCGATGTGCCTGTCGCTCAGCCGTGGCTCGAGCTCGATGTACTGCTTGGTGAGCGCACGCAGGATGGCGTCCCGACGAGGTGAATCTTCTCCTGCCGCGACATTCTCGAGACCTGATAATGACAAACCTGGAAGCATGATTGCACCTTCTGTGACTGCGTCAAAATGCGGTCGAAGGCTTTACAGGGCGGTTGACCCAATCATTCAAATTGTCGGCAGTTGCGAGAAAAATGCCGCTGCAGGGACGATTTGGCTCTCAAGCCGCCTCCGGGATGGCCCTTGGCTTGCCGTCGTCGTCGACCGCGACGAACGTGAAGGTGGCGTCCGTGACCTTCTCCATGACGTTGTTGCCGAAGCGCTGGGCCCAGGCCTCGATGTTGATCTTCATCGAAGTGCGGCCGATGCCGCCGATCGAGGTGTAGACGCAGAGCACGTCGCCGACCTTCATGGGCCTGATGAAGGTCATGGTGTCGACCTTGACGGTGACGACGCGGCCCTGCGCCCGCTCGACGCCTGCGATGCCGCCTGCCTGGTCCATGCGCGCCATGACCCAGCCGCCGAAGATGTCGCCGTTGGCGTTGGTGTCCGCCGGCATGGCGCTGATCTTGATGGTGAGCTGGCCGACTGGCCGCTGCTGGTTGGGCATGGTCATCTCTCTGAGAATGCTGGAGCGCTGAAGCCTCAATCGTCCTTGTCGCCGCCGCTTTCGACGTGGAGCAGGTGCATCACGCGGTGCAGCACAGGAGCCAGGATGAAGCCCGTCGCCACCACGATCAGCAGTCCGGATACGATGGCATAGAAGCCGGCGAAAAGCTTTCCCGCAGCGGTCTTCAGCTCGCCGACAGGGCCCATTCCCGACAGGATCATCGAAGCGTTGAGGAAGGCGTCGACAGCGCTCATGCCCTCGGTGAACATATAGCCTGCCATGCCGACGCACAGCCCGAAGGCGGTGAGCGCGGCCCAGACCAGGCAGGCGCGCAGCAGCCGTGTCGCAAAGCGCCTTGGCGAGGCGACCGGCTTGCTGCGGTGCTCAAGGTTCTCCAGCATCAGCCGCGGCCGAGTTCGCTCCGCACCAGGGCCGCTCCGGCCGCGAGGGCCGCGAGCTTGCCGTAGGCGACATGGGCCGCCATGGGAGCCATGCCGCAATTCGTGCAGGGCAGAAGCTTCTCCGCATCGACGAAGGCCAGCGCGGCACGGATCGTCGCGGCGACCTCCTCGGGCGTCTCGATGTGGTCCGAAGCGACGTCGATGGCGCCGACGAGCACGTCCTTGCCCTTCAGCAGCCGGATGAGGTCCATCGGGACGCGGCTGTTGCGGCATTCAAGGGAGACCTGGTCGATGCTGCTCCGGGCCAGGACGGGAAACGTGTCCTCGTAGTGCCGCCAGCTGTCGCCGAGGGTGTGCTTCCAATCGATGTTCGCCTTGATGCCGTAGCCGTAGCAGACATGCACGGCGGTCGTGCAGGTCAGCCCCCGCGCGGCGCGCTCCAAGGTGGCGATGCCCCAGTCCGCCACCTCGGCCATGTAGACGTTGTAGGCTGGCTCGTCGAACTGGACGACGTCGACGCCGAGGGCCTGCAGTTCGAGCGCCTCCTCGTTCAGCGCCTCGGCGAACGCCATGGCCAGATCGGCGCGCCGCCCGTAATGCTCGTCGGCGATGGTGTCGACGATCGTCATCGGGCCGGGCAGCGTGAACTTGAGCTTGCGCTTGGTGTGCGCGCGCGCCGCGGCCGCCTCGGCCCCGTGGACCGAGCCCTTGCGGACAATGGGCCCTGTGACGGTGGGCACCTCGGCGTCGTAGCGATTGTTGCGGATGCCCATGACCGTCTTCTTGGCGAAGTCGATGCCGGACAGGTTGGCGAGGAAGCCATGAACGAAGTGAACGCGCGCCTGCTCGCCGTCGCCGACGATGTCGATGCCGGCATCCTCCTGCATCTTGATGGCAAGGACGGTGGCGTCGAGCTTGCCGCGCTCCAGCGCCTCGCCTTCCAGATGCCAAGGCGCCCAGAGTTTCTCGGGCTCCGCCAGCCAAATGGGCTTCGGCAGGGAGCCGGCGATCGTGGTGTTCAGCATGTGAGCGGCTTTCGTTGAGCTTGAGCGGCCAGATGACCCGCCCTGCCGGCCCCGTCAAGCGGCGGCGCGGCGCCGGATGCGCGGCCAGGCGTAAAGCCCGCCGATGAGCGTGACGTTCAGCAGGTTCCACGCCAGCCCGTTGAGGAAGGCCATGCGGTAGGAGCCGTAGGCATCGAAGATGTAGCCCGAAACGAGCCCGCCGGCCGCCATGCCGAGAATTGTCGCCATGATGACGAAACCGACGCGCGCGCCCGCCTCCCGCGGCGGCATGTACTCCCGCGCGATGACTGCATACATCGGCACGATTCCGCCCTGGAAAAGGCCGAAGATGCCGGAGATGACATAGAGCGAGGTCAGGCCGTCGAACCACAGGAACAGGAAGAGGGAAGCGCCCTGCATGCCCGAGCCGAGCAGCAGCACCGCCACCGCGCCGATCCTGTCGGCGAGGAAGCCTGATCCGATGCGGCTGATGATGCCGAGCCCGAGCATCAGCGCCAGCATCTCAGCGCCGCGCGCAGCCCCGTAGCCAAGATCGGCGCAATAGGCGACGATATGGACCTGGGGCATGGCCATGGCGACGCAGCAGCCGAACCCCGCGACGCAGAGGATCGCCATCAGGGCATTGGGGGACAGGCCCAGGGTGGCGCGGGCCGCATCGCTCCTCGCCTCGGCCTTCGCATAGCTTGTCTGGGTCATCCGGCGGCGGAACAGCAGCGTCATCGGCAGCATCGTGACCAGCAGGAGCAGGCCGATCGCCACATGCGCCCAGCGCCAGCCTTGCGCCGCGATCGCGTTCTGCAGCACGGGCGACCAGAGCGCGCCGGCGAGATAATTGCCAGTCGCCGCGATGCCGACGGCCAGGCCGCGCGAGCGCTGGAACCAGTGGGACACGTCCGCGATCAGCGGCGCGAAGCCGATGGAGGCACCGATGCCGATGAGAAGGTGGGCGGCGCCGAACTGCCAGATCGAGGTGGAGAGCCCCGCCAGCACATAGCCCGCAGCCTGGCTCAGCGAGGCGATGACCATGGCGGGCACGATGCCGAAGCGGTCGGACAGCCGGCCCATGCCGATCGCGGCGCCGGCGAAGCCGATCATCATCATCGTGTACGGCGCCGACGCCGCACCGCGCACGACGCCGAACTCGGCCTGCACGGCAGGAAGCGCCACGACGACCGACCACGACCCGATGCACGCCAGCGTGGCGAAGGCCAGCGAGAACGCCAGACGCCTCCAGCTGTAGGCGCTGTCCGGGACGGTTGGGCTGGCGGTCGACGCGTTCATAAGGCGAGCATAGCGATTGGCGCTGTGCCCACAACGGCCTGGAACGCGCGGAGGGGAAGCGCGCGGTGCGGGTCGCACGCCGGCCGCCGCTCAAAGCGCCATCTGGTCCTGCTGGATCAGCGCGCGCAGCAACGGATTCGGAAAGCGCCGCGCGATGGTGACGGCGTAGAAGGTCTCCGCGATGCCGGGCAATTGATCCGCCTCCACCAGCATGCCGGAGGCCAGTTCGTCCTTGACCACGATGGGAGGCAGCACGGCCAGCCCCACCCCCTCGCGGGCCAGAAGGCGCATCATGGCCATGTCGTCCACCTCCGCCGCGATCTGGGGGCGGATGCCGAGCCTGTCCGTCAGGGCGTCGAACCCTGTCCGCACGCTGCTGTCGGACGTGGGGAGGATGACCGGATGGGCGGCGAGCAGGTCCGCCAGGCTGCCGCCGGCATGGAGCCGCTCGGGCGAGCCGACGAGGCTGACGCGCTGCTCGGCCAGCCGGTGCGACACGAAAGGGGTCACGGCGTCGCGGGCCGGGGCCTGGTTGACCAGCACGACATCGAGATTGAGCGCTTCGAGCGCGCGGAGCAGTTCGGCCGGGCTGCCGGACCGCAGGATGACCTCGACGTCGCTGCGCCCCAGGACAGGGCGCAGGAAACCGAGCTGGAAATTGCGGGACAGGGTGGCGAGCGCGCCGATCCTCAATGCCTGGCGGGCGCGCCCTGCACCGCGAAGCGTGCCCATCAGCTCGTCGCCCGTGGCGAAGATGGCCTCGGCATGGTCAAGCGCGATGCGCCCCGCTTCGGTCAGGAGCAGCTGCCGGCCGCGACGCTCGAACAATGTGTGCCCAAGGCGCTCCTCCAGCTTCCTGATCTGAACGGAAAGCGCCGACTGCGAGAGGTTCAGCCGCGACGCGGTCCGGGTCAGGTTGCCGTCCACCGCGACCGCCCAGAAATAGCGCAGATGGTTATAGTTCAGCTCGGCCATACCGTTCATTTAAACAGAACGTTTTCGCTAAAACAATGAATTTTCATCGGTGCCGCCGAGCTGATAGGCAGCCTCCAAAGCGCAACCGCGCCTCAAGGAGCGTGTCATGACCGTTTACCTGACCCCTTTGCTCGCGCCCTTCATCCTGCTGGGTGCAGCGGCCTGCGCGGCCTACCTGCCGGAGGAGCGGACCCGGCTCGCCGCGCGGATCGCGGAGGCGGCCGCGCTGGCCGCCCTGGCCATCGCCGCAGCATCAGGGGTCCTGCTCGCGCTCCACGGGCCGGGAACGGGCGGACTGACGGGCGCGGGCAGCTTGGGGCTTTCCATCCGCCTGGACAGCATCAGCGTCGTCATGTTGCTGCTGGTCACGTTCATCGGCTGGATCGTCGTGCGCTACGCCGCCACCTACCTCGATGGCGAAAAAGGGCAGAACAGGTTTACCAGCTGGCTTTGCGCCACCCTGGCCGCGGTTTTGCTGCTGGTGCAGTCCGGCAACCTGGCGCAGCTGCTGCTGGCCTGGATCGCGACAAGCGTGTTCCTGCATCAGATACTGCTGTTCTACCCGGAGCGGGTCGCCGCGCAGCGGGCCGCGCGCAAGAAGTTCATCACGGCGCGCGCGGGCGATGCGGCGCTGGTCGCGGCTGCCGGCCTGCTGGCGTTCGGCTTCGGCACGGCCGACATCGCAGCCATCCTCTCCGCAGCGAGATCGCCGGAGACGGCCGCCGGCGCACCGTGGTCCGCGCTTTGGGCCGCAGGCTTCCTTGCTATCGCCGCTTTGCTGAAGTCGGCGCAGTTCCCCACCCATGGCTGGCTGACCGAGGTGATGGAGACGCCGACGCCGGTCTCGGCGCTGCTGCATGCCGGGGTCATCAACGCAGGCGGCTTCCTGCTCATCCGGTTCGCGGACGTGATGCTGCTTGCTCCCGGCGTGCTGGCCGCGCTGGTGATCGTGGGCGGGTTCACGGCGCTGTTCGGCGGACTGGTGATGCTGACGCAGCCTGCCGTCAAGACATCGCTGGCCTGGTCCACGGTGGCGCAGATGGGCTTCATGACGCTGCAATGCGGCCTGGCGCTGTTTCCTCTGGCGCTGCTGCACATCGTCGCCCATTCGCTCTACAAGGCCCATGCCTTCCTGGCCTCGGGGGGCGCGGTCGAGCGCGTCGCGGCCATCCGCAGGCCCGGCCCTGTCGCCGTGCCGAACGCCCGCGCCGTGGGCCGCGCCTTCCTGGTGGCGCTTGCGATGTATGCGCTGATCGGTCTTGGCTTCGGGCTGTACGCGAAGTCGCCGCAGGCCATCGCGCTCGGCGCCATCCTGATCTTCGGGGTCGCCTACCTGTTGGCCCAAGGCCTGGCGGACAGCGCTCCGATGGCCCTGACATGGCGGACGGCGCTCTACGCGGCAGCGGCCTCGGTGGGCTATTTCGCCCTGCAGGCGGGAGCCGACTGGCTGCTGGCCGGGGCCCTGCCGCCGACGCCGGCGCCCGGCCCTCTGGAATGGATGCTGATCATCGTGGCGCTTCTCAGCTTCGGAATGGTCGCGGTGGCGCAGGCGATGTTCCCGCTCTGGGCGTATCACCCCGCGGCGGCAGGCCTGCGCGTGCATCTCTCCAATGGGCTTTATGCGAACGCCGTGTTCGACCGGATGGTGCGCGGCTGGTCCCTCCCTCCGCCCCGCCGCAATTCCTGAGCGACGCCACCGCACGCACGCGCCGAAAAGCCGGCGCCGCATATCCAGCCATTCCGAAGGACTTGAAGATGACATTCGACGCATCACGCCAGCCGGTCTCCCAGGCCCAGATCGCCGCCTCGGC
>JANOCI010000101.1:0-2364 GCA_031412095.1 Allobosea sp. | reverse complement strand
GCGTGGCGGGCCGGCTTTCCCAACAGCGCGTACAATCTGGGCTCGGACGATCCGCCGCCCGTGAGGCAGCTGCTCGGCGACCTGATCCGGCATGCCGGCAGCCGTTCGATCCTGCTTCCCACGCCCGGCTGGGCGGTGAAGCGGACGCTCGATGCGCTCGACCTGATCAACATGCCCTTGATGGACCCGGAGCAGTACCTCATCGCTGACGAGGTCTGCATCCTCGACACCTCCAAGGCCAAGCGCGAGCTGGGCTGGACGCCGCGCTACAACGACAGCGACATGCTGATCTCCGCCTATGGCGAGTATCGCAAGTCGCTAAGCGCCTGATCCGGCACGCAGATATGGTCTACGCAAGTACACATCGGCTAAAGACCCCACCCTTACCCTCCCCGCATGGCGGGGAGGGAGACGATCAGCATTTTATGCATCTGGATGATTGGCAGCGCAGTCGCCGCTTCCCTCCCCGCCATGCGGGGAGGGTGAGGGTGGGGCAAAGCCGCTAGCGAAAAGCACGACAAAAGGGACACCACCATGAGCATGGCCGCCTACGACCTGACCGACGCAACTCCCGCCCGTCCGCAGCTGCTGAGCGTCGAGGACGCAAAGGCGCTCGACGTCGGGCGCATGAAGGAGCTGTTCACGGCCCATCTCAATCCGGGACAGGTGCATTTCCTCAAGCTGCTCGGCTTCGACAAGATCAAGATCGAGAGCGCCAGGGGCATGCATTACGTCACCGATGACGGGCGCAAGATCCTCGATTTCTTCGGCGGCTTCGGTTCGGTGGCGTTCGGCCACAACCATCCGCGGGTGGTGTCGGCCCGCAAGCGCTTCCAGGACGAGGACCGCCACGAGATCTGCATGGCGTTCATGTCGCAATATGCGGTCGCGCTGGCGACGAACCTCGCGCGGATCGCTCCGGGCGACCTCGACATGGTGTTCCTCGGCTCATCCGGGTCCGAAGCCGTGGAGGCCGCTCTCAAGGTCGCCGAGCAGGCGCAAGGCCCCGCAAGATCAAAGGTCGTCTATGCCGCGAACGCCTTCCACGGGAAGACGAAGGGCGCGCTTTCGGTCACCGACTCAAGTCTGTACCAGCAGCAGTTCGCGCTTGTGGACAATCGCGTGAAGGTTCCGTTCGGCGATCTGGACGCCATCCGCGCGGCAATCGAGAGCGACCCGTCCATCGGCATCGTCATTCTCGAGACGATCCAGGGCGGCGGCGGCATCATCGAAGCTCCGCCGAGCTTCTGGCAGGGCCTCCGCAAACTTTGCGACAAGCACGGCGTCCTCTGGATCGCGGATGAGGTGCAATGCGGATTGGGCCGCACGGGGCGTTTCTTCGCCTTCGAGGAGTTCGGGGTCATCCCGGACGTGACGGTGCTCGCCAAGTCGCTCGGCGGCTCGAAATCGGCCATGGCAGCGATGATCGCCCGCCGCGAGATCTACATGAAGGCCTACGGCAAGCCCAAGACGGCTCTGATCCACGGGCCGGCCACCTTCGGCGGCATCGGCGAGGCCTGCATCTCGGCGATCGAAGGGCTGAACATCCTTTACGACGAGGACCTGATCGGCAACGCCGAGCGCGAGGGCGCGCATCTCATCGAGCGACTGAAGGCGATCAAGGCCAAGCACCCGTCGCTGATCAAGGACGTGCGCGGCAAGGGCTTCATGGTCGGCGTCGAGTTCAACGACATCTCCGAGACGCTGCCGTTTGGCCTGAAGCACATGGTCGCGCTGCTCGACGATAAGCTGAAGGGCTCGCTCTGCGGCTTCATCGGCGCCCTGCTGCTGAAGGATTACGACACGCTGGTGGCGTTCACCGAATATAACCGCAACGTTATCCGGCTGGAGCCGCCGCTGATCGCGACGCGTGCCGATGTGGATCAGTTCTGCGACGCGTTCGACGACCTGCTGTCGCGCGGCATGGCGCGGATCGTCACGGACTACCTGCGCAAGGTGGCTGTGAAGTGAAGGGGTTGGCAGTGCTCGTGATGTCTCGTCGCCCCACCCTCACCCTCCCCGCAAGGCGGGGAGGGAAGTCGGCTGGCCGTTTATGGCAATGACCGCGTGCTTCCACGCTGCTTGTCGGCTGCCTCCCCGCCCCGCGGGGAGGGTAAGGGTAGGGCCTAACCTGTCACGCGACGCCAGAAATTCGACGTAAACGCCGGGTCGACATGGAGGGCGAAGTCGCGCCAACCGGGAAACGACGCCTCGAACACGGCGGCGGACATGCGTGCGTCCTTGTAAGGATTGACGCGTCCGCCCGCAGCCAGCGTGATCCGGTCCAGTTCGTCCAGTAGCGCATCCGTGCGCGCGCCGCGGTAAGGCATGTCCAGCGTCAGGGTCGCGCCCGGCATGGGGAAC
>JANOCI010000100.1:0-2702 GCA_031412095.1 Allobosea sp. | reverse complement strand
GCGCCGCAAATCATGCGGACGGCTCTAGGCGCGATGGTAAGGGTGCCCGCTCAGAATCGTGAGGGCCCTGTAGAGCTGTTCGAGAATCAGCACGCGCACCAGTTGGTGAGGCAGCGTCAGCCCGCCGAACGACAGCGCGATGCCTGCTTGTGCCGTCAACCCCGCATCCAGCCCATCCGCGCCGCCAATGAGGAAACAGGCCGTCGCCGTGCCTGCATCCCGCTCCCGCCTCACGCGTTCGGCGAAGTCGGGGCTTGCCATGCTCCTGCCGCGCTCGTCGAGGGCGATGATCAGGCCGCCCTGCATCCTGGCCTGGAACAGGCCGGCCTCTTCGCTTTTCCGGTCATCCGCCCTCCGCGCGCGGCTTTCGGACAATTCGATGATGTCTGGCCCGGAGAACCCGAGGTTCTTGCCCGTATCCTGGATGCGGCCTGCGTAGCGCTCGCAGAGCTCGCGCTCGGGCCCGTCCTTGAGGCGGCCGACGGCCAGGATGGCGAGGCGCATGAAGCGGCGGCTCAGCCCGCTTCGAGTTCGGTGGGACGGTCGACGCCCCACATCTTCTCGAGATTGTAGAACTGCCGAACTTCGGGGCGGAACACATGGACGATGACGTCGCCGCAGTCGATCAGCACCCAGTCGCAATGCGGCACGCCCTCGACCCGGGGCGTTCCCAGGCCTGCATCCTTCATGGTCTTGACGACCTCGTCGGCGATCGAGCTGACATGACGGCTCGACCGGCCGGACGTGATGATCATCTGGTCGGCCAGGGAGGTCTTTCCTTCGAGATCGATGATGATCGTCTCTTCGGCCTTCATTTCCTCGAGCGCATGGGCGGCCAGCGCGAGAATGTCCGACGGAGGCTGATGATCTGCTTTGGGCGCGGCACCGCCGGCAAGGCCTGCCGCCTCGAAGCCTGCAGCCTTTTTGCCTGCAGCCTTCTTGGCGGAGGCCGGCTTGGTGGCGGCTGCGGCTTTGGCGCGCGGCGTCTTGACCGGGTCGGTCTCTGGGGAGGTGGTCAGCGTCTGTTCCTCATGAAAGGTGGGCATGGTTGCCTGATTGGCGCGCAGCATAGCGCTTCAGGCGTCCTGGTTCAACGGTCGAACGCTTCAAACGGACCGTTCCGGCAGGGTTTCGCGGGACGGTCCGGCGTCCCGGCCATTCCTCGCAGCGCGCAAGGCTGTCGACGAGGCGTCAGAGCGCCGGCCATGCAGGAACATCCAGGCCGGCGCTGGCTCTGTGGGAAGCAGGAGCCCGTCGCTTTCGTCGAGCCGCCAGCGGGACAGCGCAAGCCCCGCCCGTGACCTGACCGCCTTGTGGGTGCTGCCAGGCCGGTCGATCACGCCGATCGGCATCATCCGCGCAATGCCGCGCCAGTCCTGCCATCGGTGGAACTGCGCCAGATTGTCCGAACCCATCAGCCACACGAAATGCACGCCAGGATGGCGGGCCTTGAGTCGGGCCAGCGTCTCGGCGGTGAAGCGCGTGCCGAGCGTGGCCTCGATGCCCGTGACGGCCATGCGCGGATGGCGCGCGATGTCGCGGGCCTGCGCCAGGCGCCCGGCCAGCTCCGGCAGGGCGCGGTTGTCCTTCAGCGGGTTTCCCGGCGTGACCAGCCACCAGACCTGATCGAGCCCGAGCATGCGCAAGGCGGTGAGGCTTGCCTGGCGGTGCCCGTCATGCGCGGGATTGAACGAGCCGCCGAGGAGGCCGATGCGCAATCCGCGCGCGCAGCGGGGAGGAGACTCGAGGCTCAAGGGCGGATCTGGCCCGACCCGCGGATGCGGTACTTGAACGAGCAGAGCTGCTCGACCCCGACCGGCCCGCGCGCGTGCATCCGGCCTGTCGCGATCCCGATCTCGGCCCCGAAGCCGAATTCGCCGCCATCTGCGAACTGGGTCGAGGCATTGTGGATCACGATTGCGGAATCCACTTCGGCGAGGAAACGGTTTGCGGCGGCGGCGTCCGCCGTGATGATCGCATCGGTGTGATGCGAGCCATGCCTTTCGACATGGGCGATGGCGTCATCAATGCCCTCGACCACCTTGACGGCGATGATGGCGTCCAGAAACTCGGTCGCCCAATCGGCCTCGCTCGCCGGCGTGACCCGTGCATCGACGGCTGAGGCCGCAGCATCGCCGCGCACCGCGCAGCCCGCATCCAGAAGCATCCTGACCAGTGGCGCAAGATGGGAGCCGGCCGCCGCCTTGTCGACCAGAAGCGTCTCCGCCGAACCGCAGACGCCCGTGCGCCGCAGCTTGGCGTTGAGCACGATGGAGGACGCCATGGCGAGGTCGGCCTTCTCGTGGACGTAGACATGGCAGTTCCCGTCGAGATGGGCGAAGACCGGCACGCGCGCATCGATCTGGACGCGCTCGACGAGGCTGCGCCCTCCCCGAGGGATGACAACGTCGACGGCGCCGTCGAGGCCGGCCAGCATCGCGCCGACGGCCGCGCGGTCACGCGATGGCACAAGCTGGATGGCGTCTGGGGGCAGCTTCGCTGCGGCAAGGCCGGCGCGCATCGCTTCGGCCAGCACCAGCGAGGTCCGGAGCGATTCGGACCCGGCCCGCAGGATGACCGCGTTGCCGCTCTTGAGGCAGAGCGCGCTCGCATCGGCGGTCACGTTCGGGCGGCTTTCGAAGATCACCGCGACAACGCCCAGTGGCGTGGCGACGCGCTCGATCACCATGCCGTTCGGCCGC
>JANOCI010000099.1:0-8820 GCA_031412095.1 Allobosea sp. | reverse complement strand
ATGCGGGTGGCGTTGCGGATCGTGGCGAGACGGTGGGCGATGACGAAGGTCGTGCGGCCCTTCATGACTTCGTCCAAGGCCTTCTGCAGCTTCGCTTCGGTCGTCGCGTCGAGCGCCGAGGTGGCTTCGTCGAGGATCAGGATCGGCGGGTTCTTGAGCAGGGCCCGGGCGATCGAGATGCGCTGGCGCTCGCCGCCCGAGAGCGTGCGGCCGCGCTCGCCCACCATCGTGTCGAGGCCTTCGGACTGCCGGCCCATGATCTCGGTGGCCTGCGCGCGTTCGATCGCGTCGCGCATCTCCTCTTCGGTCGCGTCCGGCTTGCCGACCAGCAGGTTCTCCCGGATGGTGCGGGCGAACAGCATCGGTTCCTGGAACACGACGCCGATGTTGCGCCTGAGCGAGCCCAGCGTGTAGTCGCGCAGATCGACGCCATCGGCGCTGATGCCGCCTGACTGGGGATCGAAGGCGCGGTGCAGCAGGCCCAGCGTCGTCGACTTGCCCGAGCCGGTGGAGCCGACGATGGCGATGGTCTCGCCGGGGGCCACATCGAACGACACGTCGAGGACCGCAGGCCGCTTGCCGTCATACGAGAACGAAACGTTGCTGAAGCTGACCTGGCCTGTGAGGCGGTCGGCATTCTTTCCGTCGGGCTTGTCCCGGACCTGGGGCAGCGTGTCCATCACCTCGAAGAACTCGCGCAGCTTCGGCGCCTGCATGAAGATGTAGTTGACGAAGCCCACGACCTGCTCGAGCCGGCCGATCAGCATGGTGGCGAAGCTGGTGAAGGTCACGATCTCCCCCACCGTGGTCTGGCCCTGCATGTAGAGCCAGGTCCCCAGCGAGAAGATCGACAGCACCGTCAGCGTGGCGGAGGCCCGGGTCGCGATCGTGGCCAGCGCCCACCACGACAGGACAGGGATCTGCGCCTCGAGCAGGCTCTTGATCGTGGTGTGGAGCCCGCGCACCTCGGTCTCGATGCGGGTGAAGCTCTGGATCACCGGCACGTTGCCGAGCGCGTCGGATGTCCGCTCGGCAAGGTCGGAATGGTAGCGCTCGACATTGCCCTGAAGCTTCTCGGTCTTGCGCAGCACGAAGGCCGTGAGCAAGCCGAAGAACACCACCAGCACGACCAGCAGGAGGCCCATCTGCCAGTTCAGCCACATCGTCAGCGGCAGCAGCACGACCAGCGCCACGATGGACGCGCAATGCTCGCGGAAGAAGGAGAGCCACAGGCCCCACATGCCCGACGTTCCGTCGAGCATCACCTTCAGCACCCGGCCTGAATGGGTGGCGGTGTGGTAGGCAACGGGCAAGGTCAGCGCATGCTCGAAATAATCGGCCATCACGGCCAGGCGGCGGCGGTGAGACAGCGCGTCGGCATGCAGCGCGACATAGACGCCCGCAAGGATGGTGAACACGCCGAAGCCCGCCCAGCCCAGCATCAGCGGGCTCAGGTCCGACCATGTCGGCTTCACGTTCGTCCCGGCGGACCTCGTCAGCACATCGATGATCTTGCCGAACAGGATGGGTTCCGCAAAGGCCGCCACCGCAAGCAGGAAATTGGCCAGCGCCACCATCACGCCGAGACGCTTCTCGGGACCCAATTGCCCCAGGACGCGAAGGTAGAGTGTGAACAAAGCCATGGATTCACCTGTAGCGGAGCGATGCTGAAGTGAGAAGCGCATCCTTAACGCTTCCTTCAAGGCGGCAGCCTACGATGTTGGTCATGAATGCGGGCTGAGCGCGCTGCTCTTCCGCGTGGCTGGGAGTCATCGATGGATATTGCAACCGGTCTCGGTCTTCTGGCCGGCATGGGAACCATTTGCGCCATCATCATTATCGATGGCGGCAATTTCGGCGCGTTCGTCGACAAGCATGCCGTGATCATCATCTTCGGCGGCGTCATTGCCTCGACCATGGTGCGCTATCCATTCGTCGTCATCATGCATGGCATCCCGATGGGCCTCAAATTCGCGTTCCAGATGCGCGCCTTCCATCCGCGGGACCTGATCTCGGAGATCACCGGCCTCGCCGACCTGGTGCGCAAGCAGGGGGCCGTCGCCCTCGAGAACGCGACGATCTCCGATCCGTTCCTTGCCCAGGGCGCGCGATACATCGCGGACGGCTACGACAAGGACTTCATCCGCGACACGATGGAGCGTGACCGGGACAATTTCCTCCAGCGTCTCGATGAGGGCTCGAAGGTCTACCGCGCCATCGGCGACTGCGCGCCGGCCTGGGGCATGATCGGAACCATCCTCGGCATGGTCACGATGTTCGCGAACATGTCGGACCCGTCCAAGCTCGGCCCGGCCATGGCGACGGCTCTGCTCGCCACCCTCTACGGCGCTGTCATCGCCAACGCCATCGCAACCCCGATCGCCGACAAACTGCACGTCAAGATCGAGGAGGAGGAGATCTCCCGGACCCTGATCATCGACGGAATCCTGCAGATCCGCGAATCCAAGAGCCCCACCCTGATCAAGGAGATGTTGCTCGCCTACCTGCCCGATCATCATCGGGCGGAATTCGCCGAAGCCTGATCGTCTTCAGGGCAGGCACGGCGGGGCGGGCAGACAGCGATGGCAAAGAAAAAACGCGGCGGGCACGGGGGGCATGGCTGGTTCGTGACCTTCGCCGACCTGATGGCGCTGCTCATGAGCTTCTTCGTCATGGTCGCGGCCTATTCCTCGCAGGACAAGGCCAAGATGGCGATGGTCGCGGGCTCGTTCCGCGACGCGTTCGGCACGCAGAAGGACAACCGCTTCGCCGGCATCGTCGAGCTGAACGGCATCCCCACCAAGCCGCAGTTGCAGAACGCCAAGCTCAGGCCCCTCGAGGAGGCGACGGACGTGACGGCGCCGAACGAGTTCAAGCGCAAGATCGACGGCACCGTCATGACGTCCTTCGACAGGGGCTTCGCGCTCGCAGCCTCTTCCTTGCGGCAGGCGCTGAACGACATGCCGGAGATCGCGCAGGTCTCGAAGAACATCGTGATCGAGGAGACGCGCGACGGCATCAACCTGTCGCTGGTGGACCAGGACGGCCGCTCCATGTTCGCCGACGGCTCGGTCAATCCCTATGAGCGGACGCGCCGGGTGCTGGAAGCGGTCGCGCCGACGATCAGGCGCATGCCGAACCGGATCGCTGTCAGCGGCCACACATCCGCCTCTCGTCCCGGTCAGCGCGGCGTCGGCTCTCCCTGGGAGCTCTCGGTCGGACGCGCCGCCGCGATCCGCGAGATCCTGGCGTCCAGCGGGATTCCCGACGACCGCTTCGCCTCCGTCACCGGCAAGTCGGACACCGATCCGATGTTCCCCGACAATCCCTATCTCGCCGCCAACCGCCGCGTCACCATCACCTTGCTGTACGAAGCGCCGCCGCTGGCCCCGGGCGCCAAGCCCTAGACCATGCGCAGGCGCAAAGAGCCGTAACGCTCACTCCGGCGCGACGATGAGCACCCAATACACCGCGTATTTCGAGCCCGGCGCGAATCCCGTCGCGATGCCCATGCGCGCCGCGGCGGCGCTCTTCATGACGCGGTCATGCTGCGGCGAATCGCGCCAGCCCGAAAAGGCCTGCGCCAAAGATCGGTATCCGGCGGACAGATTTGCGTCGGTCCCTGCGATGCCGCCTGCTGCAAGGCGGCGCTTGAGCGCCTCGGCGGAGCCCGGCTTGTCGGCGCGCGCCATCAGTTCCGCCTCGCGGCCGGCTGCGGCCTGCAGGACCGGATCGAGCCTCAGGGGCGCAAGGCCCGCGTTGATCCGGTAGGCCGAGATCATTGCGCGCGCCTGCCCGGCGTCCAGCGCCGCGCCCGCCTGCCCCAGATCGGCATAGAGGCTGGCCTGGGCGCTAGCAGGCCTGCCGGTGTCAGAGCACCCGGCCAGCCCGAGCATGGCGGAAAGCGCCATCATCGCCTGCGTGCAGCTCATGTCATGCACCCCGTGTCCCGCGCCTCATGTCGCGTCTCATGTCGCGCCTCATTGCTTGGGCTTGGCAGGCGGCTTGGGCGTCGGCTTGGGCGTCGGCTTTCGGGCGGGCTTGGGTGAAGCCAGTTCGGGCGAAGCAGGCTCCGGGGCGGAGGCGGCGGGCCGCCGGCGGGCCTGCAAGGCGGCGGTCTGGGCTTCCTGCGCATCCTCGATCGTGTCCACCAGTTCATCGAGCGTGTCCTCTATCCGGTCCAGCCCCTTGATGGAAAGCTCCGGCCCCGGCTGCCCGATGCCCTGCTTGGTGAGCGCCGAGTAGATCGCAAAGTGGAGATCGCTCGACACGCCCCCGACCATGTCGACATCCGGAACGACGCAGATCAGATCGAATTCGAGCGAACTTTCGGTGATCTTCTTGAACATCACGGCCGGTTTCGGCTGCTGCAGAACCTTGGGGTGCTGCATCGCCGCAGTGAGCATGACCTGGTTGACCTCCTGGGGATCCGTCGAGCGAGGCACGGCCAGCGAGACGATGACCCGGCCGCTGCGGTCCGAGCGCACACGGTTCTTGACGACGCCCGAAATCAGGTTGGAGTTGGGCACGACCAGGGTCGACCGGTCGAAGGTCTCGATCTCGGTGGAGCGCACGTTGATGCGCCTGACGATGCCCTCGCCATCTCCGACCACGATCTGGTCGCCCACCCGTATCGGCCGTTCCCACAACAGGATCAGGCCCGAGACGAAATTCGACACGACCGATTGCAGGCCAAAACCGATGCCGACCGAAAGGGCTCCCGCGACGATGGTCAGCCGCTCGAGGCTGAGGCCGAGCGACGAGATCGCCAGCGCCAGCGCCGCCACGAAGCCGATGTAGCCCACCATCGTCCGCAGCGAGTTGCGCAGGCCCGGGTCAAGTTCGGTGGATGGCAGGAAGCGCTCGTCGAGCCAGCGGGTCAAGGCCTTCGTCGCCGTCATGCCGATCGCGAACATCAGCCCCGCGATGATGATCGACGAGAGCGAGATGGTCACGTCACCGACCTTGAAGCCGAAGAAGGCGGCCTTCACCGACGAGGTCAGGTCCGTCGACTCGACGCCCCATGGCGCCAGGATCAGCATCACGCCCACGATGATGAGGACGACCTTGATGATGCCCGCGCCAAGCACCGCCGCCTGCTGCAGCGAGCGCTTGCGCAGGCCCACATTGGTCTGCAGCGTCATGGCGACCCGCCCATCGCCGGCGAGCAGGGTCTGCAGGCCCTCATCCGCCATCATCAGCGCCAGCGCGACCAATGTGGCGACGACGATGATCCAGGCCGATTGGTCGACCATGAACGACGCGAACGCCACGTAGCCGAACAGCATGGCCGACACGATCGTCACGACCAGCGCCCATCCCACCAGCCTGAGCGGCGCCAGAAGCGCGCCGTCGACGGGGACGTACGGCCCGAGCTCCGCCAGCGCCTCGTCGCCTTCGGTGTCCCTGAGCTTGTTGAGCCAGAACGCGAGCACGCAGGCGAACACGAGCGTGAAGGTGGCCCTGATCGCGATCGACAGAGACAGGCCTGCGGCGATGGCCTGGAGGAGCGCCTCGACGGCCTTCGACGAGACGAGGACCACCGCGCATGAGGTCACGAGCTGCTTCAGGATGCGGGCGTTGCGGTCTGCGACGCCGAAGATGCGGCGCTGCGGCCATTTCGGCGCCAGCGTGGCATCCGACAGCGCCCCGATGAAGGCGAGAAAGGCCAGCCCGCCGAGCACCGCCCAGGCGAAGGGCTCGACCCGGCGCGGGATCAGCCCGCCGTTCAGCAGCGCCGTGTAGACGAGCCAGCTGCCGATGGCGGCGGGAAGCGCGCCGGCCATCAGCCGGACAAGCGCCGCGACCAGGCGCTTGAGACGCGTCGCCTCGCCTTCCGCGCCGAGCCTCGCCATGATCTGCGGCAGATAGCGCAGGCGGACGGCGTAGAGGCCCACGCCGGCGATGACAGAGATGACCACGAGGATGAAGCCGCGGTCGGACATGCGGCCAAGCGCGCTGGAGGCCCAGTCGCTGAACAGCAGGTTCAGCGCCCTCCAGTCCTGCGGCAGCGAGGACAGCAGCGAGATCCACAGCGCTGGGCTGAGCAGGCTGGGGCCGTGCTCGAACAGCGTGCGCGCGAACAGCGCGCGCCGCTTGTCCGCCACCGTGCTGATCAACTGCTCGGTCTGCAGCAGCGTGGCGCGTGACAGGCGGGTGGCTTCGTCCGCCTCGGCCTGCGCTTTCTCGCGCGTGGCTCGTTCGGCTGCGAGGTCGGCGCTCTCGGGCGGGGCCCTCGCCTCAGGCTTTGGGCCAAGCTGCTCGAGCCTGACCCGCGCCTGCTCGGCGCGCTGGCCCGCCCCCTCGGTCAGCTGGCGCAGTTCGTCGAGGATGGGATCGGCCCTGACCCGGATGCGCTGCAGCTCCGCATCGCCCAGCTCCCGGTTGGCGAGCGACCGCTCCATCTGCTGCAGGTCGAGGCGAAGCGTCTCCAGCCGGCCCCTCGGCGCTTCGGCCGGAGCCTGAGCGATGCCGGGCGCGACACCGATGAAGCTGATCCAGAACGCTGCGAAAATGCCTGCAAGCGCCAGGCGCAGCCCGCCGCCATGGCCCCCTCGGCGCCATCGGTACATGATTGTCATGCCAATCCAGTCATTGTCTTCACAGGCGATTCGTCCGGTCCGAGCCTCGCCACGGGACTGCGGCGAAGGCAAGGCCTCCCGCGATGCTGCAGTCACATGCACGCCAGGGGCCTGATGGAGAAGCTACGATGCCGGCGCCATTGCGTCCATGCGGCCCCAGATTTCCGACACGCTGCGCTTTCTGGCTCCTCGCAGCCTGAACGCGACGATCGACAGAGGCAGCGACCATCCCTCCCCGCCCACAGGAACGAGCTCCCCGCCCCTGGCCTTCACGGTCGCATCCGTCAGCCACGCGACGCCAAGGCCGGCCACAGCCATGGCATGCAGCACATCGGACATGTCGCTCTCGGCCACCCGCATGCCATGGGGACGGATCGGCGCGGCCTCGATGAGGATGTCCACCAGGCGCGCGAAATAGATCGCCGGCGAATACATCAGGAATGGGACTGGATGCCGGTCCGCGCCCGGGAAGCTCCAGCCTTGCGCCAGCGCGGTCCGGCTTGCCCAGGGCCTCAGGCGGTCCGCCGACAGCACGAGCCGCTCGAACCGGACGGGGTCGAGATGCACCGGCTGTTGCGCCGTTTCGTGGCAGATCATGATGTCGGCCGCTCCCGACACGAGGGAGCCGACGAGATCGAGCACATTGCCGTGCATCAGCGCGCATGTCGCGCCGGCATGCGCGGACCATGCCTGCCACCATCCGCTGAACAGCGACGTCGCGATCACGTAGGGCAGCGCCACACGGACATGGTCGCGGCCGAAGACCGGCTTGCCCTCGGCTTCGCTGCGCGCATCCGCCAGCTTGCCGAGCACTTCGCCGGCATGGACGCGGAATGTCTCCCCTGCCGGGGTCAGCTGCGGCGGGAACACCCCGCGGTCGATGAGCGGCGCTCCCGTCCAGGCCTCGAGGGACTGGATGCGGCGGCTGAACGCGGCCTGGGACGTGTTCCGCCGCGCCGCAGCCCGCGTGAAGTTCCGCGTCTCGGCAAGCGTCAGGAAATCCTGCAGCCAGCGTGTGTCCATGTCCCATGTCCCGAGGTCGAGGCGTCGTTCGTGCCGGCTGGAGGCCGGTCTGCCCGGCAGGTCGTAGCCAGATTGCGGCGACAAAGCCAGTTGCCTCGCCGGACCGATGCAGAATTTGCATCATGTTTCCACCAAAGCGCTGCCCTGCAAGCCGCCTGCCCGGGCAAATTGCAGCTTTTGCATTGGCGTCAAGGCAGCATAAGCTGCACATTGCCTTCGAGCGCAGCCGCCATCCGGACACATCCATGCAGATCGATCCCCCCTACCTGATGTTCCTCGGCGACGTGCCGGATCAACTCGCCGCGAAGACGGCTCACGGCATCGTCGACTGGCGCGCCGAATGGTGCATCGGCCAGATGCGGCTGCCTGGCTGCGGCGCTGATCTGGGCATTCCGGACATGTCGATCGCGGAGGCTGCGGCGGGCGGGGCGAAGACGATGATCGTCGGGGTGGCCAACGCCGGCGGCGTGCTGCCTCCGCACTGGAGCCAGCCCATCGTCGCCGCCATGGAGGCCGGCCTCGACATCGCCAGCGGGCTTCACATGAAGCTGGACGACAATCCTGACATCGCTGCGGCCGCCGAGCGCACAGGACGGCAGTTGTTCGACGTGCGCCACAGCAGCCAGCGCTTCGACACCGGCAAAGGCGTGAAGCGCTCGGGCCTGAGGCTGCTCACGGTCGGAACGGACTGCTCGGCGGGCAAGAAATACACCGCGCTGGCGCTCGAGAAGGAGATGCGCGCACGGGGCCTCGATGCGGACTTCCGCGCGACGGGGCAGACGGGCATCTTCATATCGGGGCGCGGCGTCGCCATCGATGCTGTCGTCGCCGACTTCATCTCGGGCGCTGTCGAATGGCTCTCCCCCGGCGCCGATGCTGGCCATTGGGACGTGATCGAGGGGCAGGGCTCGCTGTTCCACCCGTCCTTCGCCGGCGTCACGCTGGGCCTGCTCCATGGAGCGCAGCCCGACGCGTTCGTCGTCTGCCACGAGCCGACCCGGACGACAATGCGCGGCGTCCTGCATCCGCTGCCGAGCATCGCCGAAGTGATCGACCTCACCATCCGCTGCGGACGGCTGACCAATCCCGCCATCGCGTGCGTCGGCATTGCGGTCAACACCCGCGCGCTGGATGAGGCGGCGGCGCAGCAGGTGCTGGCGGAGGCCGGGGCCGAACATGGCCTGCCGGCCGTCGACCCGGTGAGGTTCGGCGTCGG
>JANOCI010000098.1:0-51665 GCA_031412095.1 Allobosea sp. | reverse complement strand
TGAGGTGATGACGGGCGCTTCGTTCTGGTTGGTGACGGTGACGGCGAGGCTCTGCGTGTCGACGCCGCCCAGCCCGTCCGAGACCTGGACGACGACGTCGTAGACGTTGTCGCCGCCGCTGTCCGACGGTGCTTCGAAATCCGGGACAGTGACGAAGCTGAGCGCGCCGGTCGCCGTGTTGATGACGAACCTTGCCTGGTCCGCCCCGCCAACGATCGTGTAGGTCAGCGTCGTCGCGGCGTCCGGGTCAAAGGCCGAGACCGTCGTGACGTACGAGGCCGATTCGGCAGAGTTGACGGCGGCAGTCGTTCCCCCTCCATCGGACATGATGACGGGCGCTTCGTTCTGATTGGTGAGCGTGACCGCGATGGCCTGGGTGTCGCTGCCGCCCAGCCCGTCCGAGACCTGGACGATGACGTCGTAGACGTTGTTGCCGCCTGCATCGCCCGCGATGTCGAAGTCTGGCGGCGCGATGAAGGAGAGCGCGCCGGTCACGGCGTCGATCGTAAAGCGCACGGCGTCCGCGCCGCCGGTGATCGAGAAGGTGAGGGAGGCCGCCATGTCGGGATCGTTCGCCGCCACGGAAGCGACCGCGGTGAGGTTCTCCTGCAGCGTGACCGCGGCGGTCGCCCCGCCTCCGTTCGAGGTGATGGCCGGGGCTTCGTTCTGGTTGGTGACGGTGACGGCGAGGCTCTGCGTGTCGACGCCGCCAACCCCGTCGAGAACCTGGACGACCAGGTCATAGACATTGTCGCCGCCATTGTCGGCCGGCGCCTCGAAGTCCGGCGTGGCGATGAAGGTCAAGACGCCGGTGCTCGAGTTGATGGTGAACCGCGAGGCGTCCGCACCGCCGGCGATAGTGTAGATCAGCGTCGATCCTGCGTCGATGTCGGTCGCCATGACGGTCGTGACCGCCGAACTGTTCTCCGCTGCTGCGACGATGGCGGTCGGGCCTCCGCCGTCCGACACGATGATGGGCGCGTCATTCACGTTCTGGACCGACACCATGATCGCCTGCGTGTCGGTCAGGACCCCATCGGAGACCTGGACCACGATGTCGTAAGTGTTGTTGGCGCCGGCATCGAGCGGGTTCTCGAAATCGGACGGCGCAATGAAGGAGAGAGCCCCGGTCAGGCTGTTTATGGTGAAGCGCGCGAAGTCCACGCCGCCGATGATGGAATACGTCAGCAAGGGCGCCGCGTCCGGGTCGGTCGCCGTGATGACCGTGACCGCGCTGGCGCCCTCAATGACGTTGATGAGGGCGATCGGGCCGCCGCCGTTCGACGTGATGACAGGCGGTTCACCAATGTCCTGGACCGTTATCGACAACGTCTGGGTGTCGATGAACGTCCCATCGGACACCTGAACCATGATTTCGTAGACATTGTCGCCGTTGGCGTCGCCTGGTGTCTCGAAATCGGGCAGGGCGACGAACGAGACGACGCCGGAGGCGGCGTTGATGGTCAAGCGCGCCGCATCGTGTCCGCCGATGATGCTGTAGGCCAGCGGCGCGCCTTCAGGATCAGCGGCGGTGACGCGGGTTGCCTGCACAGTCCCCTCGACGACGCCGAATGAGGCGGTCGCTCCCCCGCCATCCGAGATGATCGCCGGGGCCTCGTTCACGTCGGTCAGGTTGATGACGAACGCCCCGTCCAGCGACAGGCCGCCCTGATCGGTGACGCGGACCAGGATGGTGTGATTGGACCTGTCTTCGAAATTCAGGCGCGAGCCGTCGAGCACCGTCAACTCGCCGGTCATCGCATCGATGCCGAACCTGCCACCGGCATCGCCGCCGGTCAGGAAGGAATAGCGCAGCACCGAGAACGTGTCGGGGTCTGTGCCCTCGAAACGGCCGATGACCGTGCCGTTGGCCGCATTCTCCTGCACGACGTTCGCCGTCAACAGCATCGTGTCGGGAGGATCGTTGGCGTTGACGACGGCGATTGCGAGGTTCTGCTGATCGATGCCCCCCAACCCGTCCGAAGCCTGGACAGTGATGTTGTAGATGTTGTCGAGGTTGGCGTCGCTGGGCACTTCGAAATCGATGCCGGCTATGAAGTTCAGTTCGCCGGTGATTGTGTTGATCGAGAACTGCGAGGCGTCGACGCCGCCTGAGATGCTGTAGCGGACGACGCTTCCGGCGTCGGCGTCGCTTGCGGTCACCGTGGTGACCGCCCGCACGTTTTCAAAGACGGTCACAGCCGCGAAGGCGCCGCCGGCGTTCGAGCTGATGATGGGGGCGTCGTTGGCGTCGGTGACCGCGACGACGATCGGCGTATCGAGATGGAGGCCGCCCTGATCCGTCACACGGACGACGATGAGCTGGCTCTGGCTCGCCTCGAAATCGATCAGGTCGCCGCGGACGACGGAGACGACGCCGGTCTGGCCGTCGATGGCGAACCTGCCGCCCGCATCGCCGCCGGGCGCGAAGGAATAGGTGAGCTGGGACCCGGCGTCGGGATCGCGCCCCGTCGCGGAGCCGACGACAGATCCGGCCGCAGTGTTCTCGCTGACGATGCTTGACGTGATCGTCAGCCCGTCCGGCATCTCGTTGACGTTGCTGAGCGAAATGGCGATCTGCTGCCGGCTGGACGCGCGGCCGTTGCTTGCCTGGATCTCGAGCTCGTAATTGGTGTCGCCAGCGCGTGAGCTGTTCGCCTCGAAGTCGGGGTTGTCGATGAAGTACAGGAGGCCGCTCGAGCTGTTGACCGCGAACCTGTCCGCGTCGCGCCCGCCCGAGATCGAGTAAGTGACCGTGCTCGAAGGGTCGGCGTCTGTCGCCGTCAGGGCGGCGGCCAGCCTGCCATTCTCGTTCAGCACGAAGCTGCCTGGCGATGTCAGGGTGGGAGGCGATCCGCCAGGCTCAAGAGGCCGTTCAGGGGTCGGTGCGTTGGGCTGCGGCGCGTCGGCAATGGGGACCTTCTTGCTGGTGTCGGTGATCGAGCCTTGGGCTTTGGTGCCGCTGGATTGGCTTTCGTCGAAGATGATCTTCTTGGCGTAACGGCTCGTCGTTTCGATCAGCGCATCGCCGTTCCCTGTGCCTTCATCGGCGAAGGGCCGGGGCTTGGGCCCGGGTGTGTTGGCGAATGTCTGGCTTGCCGTGACCTGCACCACCTGCGCCTGCACCGGCGCGATCTCGGTCTTCGCTTCGCCCCTGGCGTTCTCCGAAAGCGCGAACTGGGGCAGCTGGTCGATCAGCGTGACGTCGCCGGCCCTGGCCAGCAGCACCTGCGGCTCGACGATGCCTGCGGAAAACTGCAGGACCGGGGGTTCGGCCATGATCATCTGCATGGCGAAGCCGGGCAGGACCAGCTTGCCGCCATCGGCAAAGATCAGGATGGCGTCGACGTCGAGGACGGAGATCTTGCAGTCGGCGAGGTCGAAGCTGAACTTCAGATGCTTCGCGGACGATATTTCGACGACCTTCATCTGGCCGGCAGCCGGCCTGTCGACCTGCATGACGGCTGATGTTGCAAGGTTGGTGGCAGCGATCGCCCCAGGCGTCAGCTGCGCCTGGCGCTCGCCGGTCCTTGCCTCGTCAATTCTTGACGATTCGGGCATTCGATCATCCCGTCTTCGATACAGACATTCTTGCCAGCGGTGGCCAGGCCACGGTCTGCTTCTAGGGCGTCCGGCTTAAAGCGGCGCTAACGGAAAGGATGAAAACGGAGAGATGGATGGCTCCGCACCCCCTGCCTTTACAAGCGGCATGTGCCGCGAGGGGTCGAGGGTCAATCGCGGGCGGACAGCGTGGCGGTCAGGTCGCCTGTCGCCTTGAGGATGTCGAAGATGGCGCGACGTCCCTCGAACTGGTTCTCGATCTGCGTCCTTCTGATCGAGTAATAGGACATCTGACCATCAAGCAGCTCGAAGATCGTGCGCTTGCCGCCTTTGAACTGCTCAAGATAGAGCTCCCTGACCTTCCGGGACGATTCCACGCCTTCACCAACGAGCTTCATCTTGCGGCCGGCGGAGTCCAGCGCCCGGTAGCCCTGCCGGATGTCAGCCTCCATCTGTTCGCGCTCGTTCAGCAGCGTGAAGTCCGCGCTGGCGATGCGTGCGCCGATCTGCTCCCGGGTCGCATTGCTCAGGCCGCCGTCCATCAGCCGGAATCGCATCGCCAGCATGGCGCGGCCTTCGGCCTGGGTGCGGCCAGCCGGGCCGTTGCGGTAATTCTTTGATTCGCCGTCGACTTCGAGATTGATCCGCGGGAGGATCGACGCGTCGTGCGACTCGAGCTCCTTCTGGTTGGACTGCCGCGTGGCCTGCAGGGACGCCAGCCGCGGGTTCCTGGCGATGACCCGTTCGATCGCGCTCTGCGGCGACTTTGGAATGGCCTTGCGGTAATCCGGCACGGCGGCCAGCCGGCCCGGCGCCTGCCGCGTCAGCCGCGCCATCTGGTCTTCGGCCGCCAGCAGCTGCAAGGAGACGTCGGACCTTATGGCGCGCACGTCGACCAGCCGTGAGTTGACGCGCTGGACGTCGGCCAGCGTTCCATGGCCCTCTTGGTTGTGCGCCTGGACGATCCGCGCAAGCTGCTCGTGGGCGGCGATGGTTTCGTCGACCAGGGCCACGAGCGCGCGTTGCTCGATGATCTTGAGGTATGTCTGCGAGGTCCGGTGGGCGATGTCCTCGACCTTCTCCTGCAGCTTGAGCTTCTCGGCGTCGCGCACCAGCCTCGCCCGTTCGATGTCCGCGCGGGTCGCGCCGAAGTCGTAGAGCAGCTGGCGCAGGATCAGGCCGCCATCGAAACGGCCGTCGACATCGTTGGACGCGTTCTTGTACGGGATAGTATTCCCCTCGTAAGTGCCTGAAAAGTTCAGGCCTTTTGCGAAACGGACATCAAGGCTGGGATAGAGCGCCGATTCTGCGATGCCGATGCCCGCGCTGGCTTCGCGGACGCGGGACTGGTTGATCCGGATTTCGGGGTAGGTCAGCACCGCGGTGGCGACCGCGTCGGCGAGGCGGGTCGGCGCGCCGCCTTGCCGGGCGGCGGGCCTGCCCGTTTTGGGGCCGGGCGGCATCGCCGTCGGAGCAGCCGAGCCGGGAGGAAGCGAGCCGGTGGCATCGACCGATCGCAGATGCGGCGGCACCACGAGCCCCTGCCGCATCCGCTTGCCCGCCACCGCGTCGGCAGGCTGCGCCCCGGCTGCGCCGCCGCTGTCCGTCGATGGAGGCTGGCCGGGCGCAGTGGCCGAAAGTGCGAGGTCCGTGCCGCCCGGAGCGGCCTGAGCCTGCTGCAGCGCAGGGCATTCCGTCATGGAGCCGCCATCCTGCGCCGCCGCCCCGCATGCGTCCGCGTTCAAGGCAAGCGTCGATTTGTCGATCTTGCAGGCCGAGAGCAGGCAGCCGGACACGAGCGCGGCCAGCACGACGCCAGCACGACGCAGGCTCCCTGCGCGAAGCAAGCTTGAACTCGAAGCTGTCAGGTTGCGAAGGGGCAAATTGATAACCGGGCAATCAGTCTGATCGCCCAAGTTATCAATGGTTAACCTTAATCGACTGTTACCGGCGGGGCTTTTGCTTGCGAAACCTGCGGGCCGCGCCGGGCCCTAGAAGGCGATCGGGCGGAGATACCGGGCGATCACGCTCTGGAGGAAAAAGATGATGAGCAGCAGAATGATCGGCGACACGTCGATGCCGCCAAGGTTCGGCATGAGCTTCCGAATCGGGTGCAGTGCCGGTTCCGTGACGCGGTGAAGGAAATCCCAGATCGCGCGGACCACGTCATTGCGGGCGTTGATCACGTTGAAGGCGACAAGCCAGCTGATGATGGCCGAAGCGATGATGATCCAGGTGTAGAGATTGAGCGCCACATCGATGACATCGAGAACCGACTGCATTTGTCACTCTTCCGTTTGCTTGCGCCGGACCCTGAGGCGCCGCCGCTGGGTCCGCCGCGAGGCTGCGGGTCCGCGCCTGAAGGCCGCCGCCCCGCAATCCGCGTTTAGCCCAGATGGCCAAGCGCTGCAATCTCGGCGGCCTTGTCCTCAGCCTCGGCCGGGGCCTTGCGCGGACAGGCGCTGTCCGGGCCAGTGGACAGCCAGTGCTCAAGGAAGCCGTTGAGCCAGGCCGCCACGGCGCCGTCGAACCTGTGCCAGCCTTCGAAATGGGCCTCACGCGGCTGCGCGCCGGGCAGCGCAAGCCTCTCATGCGCGCGGGTCGTCCAGCGATGCATCATCGCGGGCGTCACCTCGGGGTGAAACTGGATGCCGTAGGCGGCCGGTCCGGCCTGGATCGCCTGGACGGGGAAATCGTCTCCGGTCGCCAGGCACCGCGCGCCCTCCGGGCAATCGAAGCCCTCGCGATGCCACTGGTAGACATGTCGGGGCCAGGCCACGTTCATCGACTGCTCGTGCGCCGCACCTTCATGGGTCATGTTGAGCGGGTAATAGCCGATCTCTGCGCGCCCGGAATCATGCGCGCGGACGCGGGCGCCCAGATTGCGGGCCAGCATCTGCGCGCCGAGGCAGATGCCCAGAAACGGCGCCTGCTCGCGCAGCACGGTCGTGATCCAGTCCGTCTCCAGCCTGATGAAGTCGTCGCCGTCATTGGCGCTCATCGGGCCGCCGAAGATCACGGCGCCGGCATGGCCGCTCATGGTGGGCGGCAGGGGATCGCCGAACCGCGGCCTGCGCACGTCAAGCGGATGGCCTTGCGCCGCGAGGAAGCGGCCGACCCGACCGGGCGTCGAATGCTCCTGATGCAGGATCAGCAGGACAGGCTTCCTGACTTGGAGCGCCCCTGGTCCTGGGGCTCGGCTGCGAGCCGCACGCACGCGGCTCATGCGCGGCCTCCGCCTCGCACGCAGCCGAACGCCGGATGCCGGGCAACGGCAGGCCGTATCGTGAAGCGGTTGATGATCATGGCCCCAAGCAATCCATGTCCGGACCTAAGCATACCGGAAGGCGGATCGATAGACCATTTCGCCTCGATCCCGCCCGGCGCCCCGCAATGCAGACCGCGCCAAGCTATTCCGCTGCCTGAACGACGATATGCTCGCCCGCGTGCAGGAGGCCGTCCGCGCGCTCCGCCCTGGCGGCCGCTTCTTCGGCATGTTCGCGCTTGATCTGCTTCCTGAACCAGACCGCATACAGCGCGGGCAGGAACAGCAGCGTCAGGAACGTGGCCACGAACAGGCCGCCCATGATGGTCACGGCCATCGGGCCCCAGAAGGCTGAGCGCGACAGCGGTATCATCGCGAGGATGGCCGCCATCGCGGTCAGCATGACAGGCCGCGAGCGCCGCACGACGGACTCGACGATGGCGTCCTTCATCGGCATGCCGGCTTTCAGGTCATGCTTGACCTGGTCCGCGAGGATCAACGAATTGCGCATGTCCATGCCGGAAAGGGCGATCAGGCCAAGCAACGCGACGAAGCCGAACGGCATGCCGGAGAGGTTGAGCGCCAGAGACGCTCCGATCACGCCAAGCGGCGCGGAGGCGAAGACCAGGAAGAGCTTCGGGAAGCTCTGCACCTGGATCATGATCAACGTCAGCATCATCAGGACCATCACTGGAAACACGGCGAAGATCGACGCGTTGCCCTTGGCCGATTCCTCGATCGCGCCGCCGATCTCGATCCGGTAGCCGGCAGGCATCCTGTCGATCACCGGCTTGAGCGTCGGCCAGATCTCGGTGGTGACCGTAGGCGCCTGGACGCCGTCGGCGACATCGCCGCGGACGGTGATGGCCATGTCGCGGTTGCGCCGCCACAGGATCGGCTCCTCATGGCCGAACTCGATGCGGGCCACCTGCGCCAGCGGCACGGCGACGCCATTGCGCGACAGGATCGTGAGATCGCCGATGCGCCCAAGGTCGAGCCGCTCGCTCGCGGTCGCGCGGGCCACGACGTCGACCTTCTCGGTGCCGTCCCTGACGGTCGTGACGGTCACGCCCGAGATCAGCGTCTGCAGCGTCTGCGCGATGGACTGAGGATCGAGCCCCAGCGCGCGCGCCCGCTCCTGATCGACCTCCAGCCGCACCGAAGGCGTCATCTCGTTCCAGTCGAAATGCGCATCGAGCAGGCTCAGGTTGCGGCGGGCGATGTCCCGAACCTCCCGCGCGAACTCGCGGACCTGCATCGGGTCCGGGCCGACCACTCGGAACTGGACGGGAAAGCCGACGGGCGGTCCGAAGTTGAAGCGGTCGACGCGAACCCTCGCCTCCGCCAGGGCGCCCTCGGCGACGGCCTTCTCGATGCGCGCCTTGGTCACCTCGCGCGCCTCGACGTCCCTAGCGACGATCACGATCTCGGCGAACGCCTCATTGGGCAGCTGCGGGTTGAGGCCCAGCCAGAAGCGGGGCGAGCCCTGGCCAATATAGGTCGAATAGGTCTCGATGCCCTTGTCGTCCTTGAGCAGGCTCTCGGCCCTGATCGCGGCTTCCTTCGTCACGCCGATGGCGGTGCCCTCCGGCAGCCGAAGCTGGAAGAACAGTTCGGGGCGCTCGGACAGAGGGAAGAATTGCTGCTGCACCTTGCCGAACCCGAACACCGCCAGCCCGAACACGCCGGCGGTCGCGAGGACGACCTTGATGCGGTGGGTGACGCACCACCGGATGACGCTTCGCAGCATGTTGTAGCCGCGCGTCTCGTAGATGGCGTGTTCGCTAGCGTGGCGGATGCCCTTCGCAGCGGCGATCCTGGCGAAATCGGGCAGGAACTTGACGCCGAGATAGGGAATGAAGGTCACCGCCACGATCCAGGACGCGACGAGCGCGATGGCCACGACCCAGAAGATCGAGCCCGTATACTCGCCCACGCCCGAATTGGCGAAGCCGATCGGCACGAAGCCTGCGGCCGTGACGAGGGTGCCCGTCAGCATCGGGAAGGCAGTGGAATCCCAGGCCGCGGCTGCGGCCTTCGTGCGTTCCCAGCCTTGCTCCATGCGCACGACCATCATCTCCAGCGCGATGATGGCGTCGTCGACCAGCAGGCCGAGCGCGATGATCAGGGCGCCGAGCGAAATGCGGTGCAGGTCGATGCCCATGATGAGCATGACGATGAAGACCATGGCCAGGACCAGCGGGACAGACATCGCCACCACGATGCCGGTGCGCCAGCCAAGCGACAGAAAGCTGACGGCCAGGACGATCGCCAGCGCTTCGATGAAGGTCATCAGGAACTGGTTGACGGCCTTCTGCACGACCTTCGGCTGATCGGCGACATGCGCGATCTCGATGCCGACCGGCTGCGCAGCCTCGAAGGCGCCGATCACGTTGTCGATCGCTTCGCCGACGGTGAGGATGTTGGAGCCGCGCTGCATCACGACGCCGACCGCGAGCGAGGGCTTGCCGCCGTTGCGCACGAGGAAGCGGGCGGGATCTTCGAAGCCGCGCGAGATGGTGGCGACATCACCCAGCCGGAACGTGCGTCCGCCCGCCTCGACCGGTGTTTCGGCGACAGCGCGCTCGCCAGCCAGCGCGCCGGTGACCCGCAAGGCCACGCGTTGGGAGCCAGTCTCGATGACGCCGGCCGGCGTGACGAGGTTCTGGCGGGCGAGGGAATCGAACAGCGCCTGGGCCGGAATGCCCAGCGTCGCCAGCTTGGCGTGGCTGAACTCGACGAAGATGCGTTCGTCCTGCGCGCCGTAGATGTTGATCTTGGTGACGTTGGGAACGCGCAGCAGCTCGGATTTCAGGTTCTCGGCCACGCGCTTGAGCTGCGCGAAATCCGCGCCGTCGGCGCTGACCATGAAGAGCAAGGCATCGACATCGCCATATTCGTCGTTGATGTTCGGCCCGATGAGCGAGGCCGGCAGCTCCGGCCGCAGGTCGCTCAGCTTCTTCCGGATCTGGTAGAACAGCTCAGGCATCAGATGAGAGCGCGTGTTGTCGCGGAACACGAGCTGCGCCGCCATGAAGCCAGGTTTCGAGTATGTCTGCACACGCTCGAAATGCGGCAGCTCCTGGAGCTTCTTCTCGATCCGGTCGGAGACCTGCGCCTGCATCTCCTGCGCGGTCGCGCCCGGCCAGGCCGCCGTGATCACCGCAACCTTGATGGTGAAGTTCGGGTCCTCGGCCCTGCCAAGCTGCATGTAGGACGCCGCGCCCGCGAAGCCGAGCGCGATCATCAGGAACAGCATCAGCGAACGGTGCCTGACGGCCCATGCGGAAAGGTTGAAGCTCGCCATGCCGGCCTCCCTCAGCTGGCCGGCGAGACGATCCGCACGCGCAGGGCGGGATCGAGCTTCTGGACTCCAAGCGTCACGACCATCTCGCCATTGGCGACGCCGCCGCGTATCAGGACGTCGCGGGCCTCGTAGCCCGCCACCTCGACAGGCTTCAGCGTCAGCTTGCCGTCCGCAGGATCGACGACATAGACCGATGGTCCGGTTCCCTGATTGAACAGGGCCGACAGCGGCAGCCGCGCCACCTGCTCGTTGTCGCGGTCCAGGACGGACAACGTCGCCGTCAAGCCGAACTCGAGGTCCGGCGACGCGTTCTCGATCGTGAAGCGCGCCTGATAGGTCCGTGTCGCAATGTCGGCCGAGGGCGACATTTCGCGCAACGTGGCTGCAAAGCTCCTGCCGGGCTCAGACCAGAGCGAAACGGTCGCTTTGGCGCTGCGGACCCGCTCAAGCAACGCCTCAGGCACCGCGACGACCGCCTCGCGGCTGTCGAGGCGCGCAAGCCTCACGGCGGTCTGGCCTTGCGCGAGCACCTGCCCCGGCTCCACCAGCGCTGCGGTGATGACGCCGTCCGCGTCGGCGCGCAGCTCGGCATAATCGAGGCTGTTGCCGGCCAGGCTCAACGTACGCTCGGCGCGCGACAGGCGGCTGCGCGCCTCCTCGACGGCCGCCCGCTGGCGATCGAACGCCGATGCGGTGCTCCAGCCCTCGCGGCGGAGCGTGGCGATCCGGCGGTCCTCCGCCTCGGCTTGGGCCAGCGAAGCCGTCGCCGCCTTGACCTCGGCGTCAGCCTGCTCCCGCTGCAGCCCAAGATCGATCGCATCGAGGCGGGCGAGGACCTGCCCGGCGCGCACGCGTTCGCCGACCTGGACGGGGCGTTCCGCCAGCTTGCCGCCGATCCGGAAGCCGAGATCGCTTTCGATGCGCGGCCTGACGGTGCCGACAAGGGTGCGGCTCGGCGCCCGAGCCTCGAAGCGGACGGGCTGCGCCACGACGGAGCGCAATTCGGCGGGCTTCTCCGCGTTGCTCTTGCTTTCGGTGCAGGCCGAAAGCATCGCGCCCGTCAGTGCGGTCAGGACAAAGGCAAAGACGTGGGCGGTCTTCATGGTCTGCATCCATAATCAGCGCCGGAGCGCGTTCACGACAAACTCAATGAGGCCGGAAGCATGTCCGTCCCGATCAATCTCCAGACGCGCGCATTCAGCGATCATCATGGGATGAAGGATGCAGCAGCAGGCATGATCGATGGTCATCGCAGTCGTCGCAACATCGGCGACAGGCTTGAACTCGCCAGCTTCGATGCCCTCCACGACAAGCCGGGAGATCGAGGCGATCAGGCTGGCGACATGCTCCTGGATGGCGCCCCAGTTCTCCTCCATGGCGACGGCGACCATCTCATGCATGCGGCGCTCGCTCGTGTAGCGGCTTTTGTTGAACTGATGCATGGCGAGCAGCATGTCGCTCAGACGCCTGCCCGCCGGCGCGTCACGCTTCACGATCTCTTCGACGATGGCGTCGCCTTCGGCCAGAAGCCTCCCGCAGATCGCTTCGTTGATGGCGCTTTTGGACGGAAAGTAGCGATAGACGTTCGCGCTCGACATGCCGAGCTCTTCGGCGATGTCCGCAATGGCGGTCTTGGCATAACCCACGCGCCGAAAATGCTCCTCAGCCACATCAAGGATGCGCTGGACATTCTCCTCAGGGGTGAAGCGCTGCCGGATGCTCATATCGCCATTGGACTTTGATGATTGTCGGGTTTCAACATCTAACAGTCGACACATCATGAGTCAACGCCCTGAGCAGGGCCAAGGTCGAGTTCTGCCGCTGCGCACGATCGGACCCTCGCCGCTTCGATGCATAGCTCTGGACACAGCTCTGGACGCTGCAGGATCGAGCATTGGCCCGTTTCACTAAGTTGTATAATCTGCCAATACAACTGAAACGGTATTTTAAGAGATGCACGTCTAGGTTGCATACACCCAAGCAGCAGCTTGGAGTTGCGTTAGCACCCAGAAAGGTTACCCCCATGTCTGATATTTCGCTCGGTCGCGGCGTCCGCCAGAACCTGTTCTCGCTTCAACAGTCCAGCGACCTGATCGCGACGACCCAGAGCCGCCTCGCAACCGGCAAACGGGTGAACTCGGCGATCGACAACCCGACGAACTTCTTCACGGCGCAATCGCTCAACAGCCGAGCCAAGGACCTGAACGGCCTTCTCGACGGCATCTCCAATTCGCTGAAGACGGTCGAGGCGGCGGATAACGGCATCCGGTCGATCACGAAGCTTGTCGAGAATGCGCAGTCCGTCGCCCGGCAGGCCCGGGCCCTCACGGCGGGCGGCACCACACAGTCACTGACGGCCGGCACGGCCGGTGCGACAGGCGCAGCAGCCGGCGCAGCGAACGGCGGCCAGCTGTCGCTGAGCTTCACGCCGACAGGCGGCACAGCCAGCACTGTGGACATCGCGATCGGCGGCGGCAAGACGCTCGACGAGTCCATCGCGGCGATCAACGACTCGTCCAACAACCGCAACGGATCCGGAACCAGGCTGGTGACCGCATCCAAGGATGCCGGCAAGCTCGTGCTCACGGCCCAGAACGGCGTCGCGACGGTCAACGCCGGCACCGCCGCCCTGGCCACGACCGGTCAGTCGGACGATGAGATCATCACGGCGCTGGGCCTTGGCACATCGGTCGCCGGCACGGCCAAGCTCGACGTCGCGGGCGAACAGCGGCAGTCCCTCGCCAAGCAGTTCAACGACATCCGTGAGCAGATCACCAAACTGGCGCGGGATTCCGGCTACAACGGCGTGAACCTGCTCAACAGCGATCAATTGTCCGTGGCGTTCAACGAAAGGACCGACGCAGACAAGGCGCAGCTGACGATCAAGGGCACGGACTTCACGGCAGGCAAGGACGACGGCACGTCCGGGCTCAAGCTGAAGGCAGTCGTCGCCACAGGCGTGGCAGGCTTTCAGAGCAACTCGGATCTCGACGATGTCGACAGCAGCCTGACGACGGCCCTGTCGTCGCTGCGGTCGACCGCAAGCACGTTCGGCTCGCAGCTCGCGATCGTGCAGACGCGCAAGGACTTCACCAACGAGCTGGTGAACACGCTGAAATCGGGCGCCGATGGCCTTGTGCTCGCCAACAACAACGAGGAGGCGGCCAACCTTCTCACGCTGCAGACCCGTCAGCAGCTGTCCAGCCAGGCGTTGGCTCTTGCTTCGCAGCAGGAGCAGAGCGTCCTGCGTCTGCTCGGCTGACAAGGCTCGAGCATCACATCCGAAGCGCTGCGTGCAGGGGGATCGTCAGGTCCCCCTGCATCACGTCGTCTGGCGGAAGCAGCGTTGCGGGCTCCTCGCGGGCGGCGCCGGCGAGGTCATCCAAAGTCAACGCGCATCTGAGACAACGAGCATTCCGCCTGGTCAGATCGCCATCTCCATGCCGGGCCTGTCAAGGAGCCAGCTGGCACGCTCCTGCAGGATTTTTGGCGAGAACGGCTTGCGCAACACCATGTCGACGCCGTTCTTCGAAGCATGCAGAACGTCCTGGCGCGTCGGGCGCGCCATCATCGCAAGCACGGGCATCTTGCGCTTGACGGTCGTCGACCGCCATACGAGCAATTCGAGCAATGCCCCGTCATTGGTCGCCAGAAGGCTCCAATCGACGATGAACAGGTGGAACGGCTTGGACATCAGAAGGGGAACCGCATCCAGGGCGGAAGCCGCCTCCTGAATCTCGGGAAAATGCCCCGGGATGAGATATTCCCGTATCGCGCTCCGGTAGAACGGGTTCGCGTCGGCAAGCAGGATGCGCAACTCGGTCTGGGATTTGAACACAGCGTCACCTCACGTTGGCGACACTATCGTAAGGGTTGTATAATTTTATATTACATCAAATCATCATCATCGTCGGCGGCCGCAACTGCCGCTTGTCACTGTTCGTCCTGCCCGGGAGCGCTGGCTTGCGCTGCACGGTGGAGTTGGGCGATCGACTCCACCATATCGGTGATCTGACGCCGGATCCTGCTGTCGCTGATGGACATGAAGGCGCGGGCAAGCTGCTGTCCGTCCGACATGGCGACCATCTTGTGAACGAATGCGGCCGCAGGCGTCTCGCCTTCGGCGTCATCCGCGGCGCCGGCTGCGCCTTCGAAGAAGAAGGCGATGGGAACATCGAGCTTCTGGGCGAGAAGCTGCAGGCGTGCGGGGCCGATCCGGCTTCCGCCCTTCTCGTACTTCTGAAGCTGCTGGAAGGAGACGCCGAGCATCTCCGCAAGCTCTTTCTGCGTCAGCCCGTTGAGCAGGCGCCGCATGCGCAGGCGTGAACCGACGAAGACATCGACAGGTTGCTGGGTTTTCATCGCAGGCTCCGAATCAGTCGCACATTCTAGACAATGGAACGCTCGCGCGTGCGGAGGCCCGGCTACCCGTTCAGCTTCCGCCGAGCACGCCCGAGCGTTGAAGTTCGGCGATCTCGTCGTCGTCGAGGCCGATGGAGCGGGCCACCTGTGCGCCATGCTCGCCGGCGCGGGGCAGGTCATGGCGCAGCGGCAAGCGTTGGCCCGCCATCTCCAGAGGCAGTGCGGGCACAGGCGCCGTGCGGCCGTCCGCGAGCGTCACGTCCAGCATCGCGCCCGGATGCTGGAGGTGAGGATCGGCGAACATGTCCTCCGGCCTGGCGATGGCGGCGAAGGGCAATCCGATGCGCTCGCACCGTTCGAGGATCTCGCCGCTCGGCAGCGCCGCGAACATGGCCCGCACCTCGGGCAGGAAGCGGCCGCGCGCCCGGACACGGTCTGCATTCGATTCCAGTCCGGGAGCGTCGATGAGATGCGTCAGGGCGAACGCGGCGCAGAACGTCCGCCACTGCCTGTCGCTCACCACGCCGACGAAGACCTGCCCGCCTTGCGCGGTGTCGAACACGTCATAGATCGCCCATGCGGCGATGCGCTCCGGCATCGGCGCCGCAGGCTTTCCCGTCACGGCGAACTGCATCATGTGCGTCGACATCAGGTACATGTTGTTCTCGAACAGCGCGCTCCTGACCAGTTGGCCCTCGCCTGTCCGAGCCCGCTCGAGCAGGGCCGCCTGGATCCCGATCACGGCGAACATGCCGCCCATGATGTCGTTGACCGACGCGCCGGCGCGCAGAGGGCGTCCGGAAGGGCCGGTCATGTAGGCGAGGCCGCCCATCATCTGCACGACCTCGTCGAGCGCGGCGCGATGCTCGTATGGGCCGGACAGGAAGCCCTTGAGCGAACAATAGATCAGGCGAGGATGATCCGCCCGCAGATCCTGATAGCCCAATCCAAGCACCTCCAGCGCTCCTGGCCGGAAGTTCTCCGTGACCACATCGGCGCTGGCCAGCAGCTTCCTGACGAAGGCCATTCCCCGGGCCGATTTCAGGTCGAGCTGGATCGACCGCTTGTTTCTGTTGAAGGCCGCAAAGAAGCCGGCCCCGGAACCTGCCAGGTTGCGCGTGCTGTCGCCGTCGCCCATCGGCTCGACCTTGATGACGTCCGCGCCCAGGTCGGCAAGGACGAGCCCGCAGCTGGGGCCCATGATCATGTGGGAGAACTCGACGACGCGGACGCCGTCCAGAGGAAGGCGACCGCTCATGACCGGCTCGCCGGAACAAAGCCGAGCGGCAATCCGGCCGGGGCCACCATGCCATGCAGCGCCACGCCGGGCAGGGCGTCGGCCAGGACCTGCCGGGCGCCGAGCAGGCGCGGCATGTCGATCCCGGTGCTGACGCCCATCGCTTCGAACATGAACGCCAGGTCCTCCGTCGCGACGTTGCCGGACGCGCCCGGGGCATGAGGGCAGCCGCCGAGTCCGCCAAGGGACGAATCGAAGGTGCGGACGCCGGCGTCATAAGCCGCGAGGCAGTTGGCGAGGCCGAGGCCTCTTGTGTTGTGCATGTGCGCCCCGCCGCACCTTTCGCCGATTTCGGCGATGAGCCGCTTGAACAGCCGCTTCGTCTGGGCAGGGTTGGCCATGCCCGTCGTATCGGACAGGCCCGAGATGTCGGCACCTGCCTCGACGAGCGCGAGACTGAGGCGGATGATGCCGTCTTCCGGAACCGGCCCGGCCAGCGTGCAGCCGAAGGCGACCGAGACATTGGCTTCGATCGTCACATGCGGAGCGGCGCCGTCGCGCAGGGCGACGACGCGCTTCACCTCCTGCACCATCTGCGCCCTTGTCCTGCGCAAGTTGGCGAGAGAGTGCTCCTCCGAGCCTGAAACCGGTACGGTGATCTTGTGGACGCCTGCGGCGATCGCGGCTTCGGCGCCGCGAAGGTTCGGCGCCAGCGCCATCACGGTCAGCCCGGGCAGGGTCCGGGCATGGGCCACGACCGCCGCCGCGTCCGCCATCTGTGGCATCAGCCTTGCGGGGACGAAGGAGCAGACCTCGATCTCGGAGAGGCCGGCCGCGCGCATGGCGTCGATCCATGCGCACTTATCCAAGGTCGCCATCACCTCCGTCAGGTTCTGCAGCCCGTCCCGCGGGCCGCATTCGCTGATGAGGATGTCCGGAGCGGCCACGCCCTTCAGGCGGCCTTGTTGCGCGCGCGCGGACTGATCAGGTTCTTCTTGATCAACGTTTCGGCGATCTGAACCGCGTTCAGCGCTGCGCCCTTGCGCAGGTTGTCCGACACGCACCAGAAGGACAGGCCGTTGTCGACCGTGGAGTCCTCGCGGATGCGGCTGACATAAGTCGCATCCTCGCCCGCGCATTCGTGCGGCGTGGCGTAGCCGCCGTTCTCGCGGCTGTCGATCACCATCACGCCTGGCGCTGCGCGCAGGATGCGGCGCGCTTCGTCAGCCGTCACGGGATTCTCGAACTCGACGTTGACCGCCTCCGAATGGCCGACGAAGACCGGCACACGCACGCAGGTGGCGGTGAGCTTGATCTTGGGGTCGATGATCTTCTTGGTCTCGACCATCATCTTCCACTCCTCCTTCGTCGAGCCATCCTCCATGAAGGCGTCGATATGGGGAATGACGTTGAAGGCGATGCGCTTGGTGAACTTCTTCACTTCGGCGCCGCCGAGCGAGTAAAGCGCCTTGGTCTGGCGATCGAGCTCATCCATGCCGTCCTTGCCGGCGCCCGACACGGACTGGTAGGTCGCGACCACAACGCGCTTGATGACGAAGCGGTCATGCAAGGGCTTGAGCGCCAGCACGAGCTGCGCGGTCGAGCAGTTCGGATTGGCGATGATGTTCTTCTTCGAGAAGCCGGCGAGGGCGGCCGCGTTGACCTCCGGCACGACGAGCGGCACGTCGGGGTCGGTGCGCCACGCGGACGAATTGTCGATCACGACGCAGCCTTGCGCCGCGATCTTCGGCGACCAGGCCTTCGAGACCTCGCCGCCAGCGGACATGATGCAGATGTCGGTATCGGAGAAGTCGTAGTTGTCGAGCACCTTGCACTTCAGGATGCGGTCCCCGAACGAGACTTCCGAATTGATGGAGCGGCTCGAGGCCAGCGCCACGATTTCGTCGACCGGGAACGAGCGCTCCGCGAGGATCGAGAGCATTTCGCGGCCTACGCTGCCGGTGGCTCCCGCGATGGCGACCTTGTAACCCATGATGCTGTGACCTTGCTTGCCGAGACGGACTGGCTGATTTCCCCCGCTGCTTACCTGAAAATCAGCGCAATGTAACGGCTGCGTTGGTCCAGGGCTGCCTCCCGATCCCCGTCGGGGATGACCCGGAGTACGGAGAGGCGTCAGCGCGTGCGTTTGCCTTTGGCGGCCGCCTTTGCGGCAACCGCGGCGGCCGTCCTCTTCCGGGCAGTCGCCGGAAGGAATGAGACGGACGACGAGAAATGGGCGGGCATCGCGCAAGGCAACCTGTTTGGCCGGACAAGATGCCGACGAGCGCAGAGATCATCAACAACTGCCCGTTTGTCAAGACGGGCCGTGGTCAACGCCATTCTTCCGAGCGCGGTGGCGCACTGCGGAAATGCCCATGATCCCTCCGCTGCAACCTACGGTCAGCGCGCCTTATCGCGAAAGCGGCTCACGTCCGCTGCGAGAGCCGTGCCGAAAGATCAGCCTGGACCGCCCCTATGTGCCTTTCCAGCAGGGCGCAGGCGTTGTCCACGTCGCCGCGACGGCAATGGGCGATCAGCTGCAGATGCTCGGCCTGAGCCCGCTCCAGGGCTGCCTTGGTCGCAAGCTGGATGCGCGTGTAGCGCTCGCTGGTCTGAAGCAGCCCCTCGACGATTGCGGACGTGCGCGGCAATTCGGCCCGCGAATACATCGCCATATGCAGGCGAGCGTTCAAGACGCCCCACTGGCCCGCATCGTTGTCATCGATCGTTTTGTCGAACTGGGTCTGGATCGCGTCAAGCTCCGCCAGATCGGCCTTGGTCAGGCGACCGATCGAGGCGCGCAGCAGCCTGGTCTCGAGCATGCCCCGGAGCGCGAAAACGTCCTCGATCTCGGCGAGCGAGAGAGCCGTGACGACCGCGCCCTTGTGAGGTTCGATCGTGACGAAGCCTTCGGCCTCGAGCTGGATCAACGCTTCCCTGACCGGTATCCGGCTGACGCCGAAGGCTCCGGCCAGCATGTCCTGACGAAGCTGCGATCCGGAGGCTAGCGATCCATCCAGGATGTCCTGGCGGATCTGGTCCCCGATCGTGGCGGACAGCGTTCGGTTCTTGATGATGCGGTGCATGGCGCCCAAACGATGCAGATGATTGACGATCGACTTTATACAATCTACAGTGACTTGCAAGAGGTGATGCCCGAGGTTGACGCTGCAGTGCGGCGTCGTCGGAATCGAAGGAGCTCAGAAATGGAACATCCGGTTTTCAGCGGCGTGATGCCGGCCCTCATGACCCCGTGCGGGCCTGACCGGACGCCCGATTTCGGCGCACTCGTCCGCAAGGCCCGCGAGCTTGTCGGCTGCGGCATGTCCGGCGTGATCTATTGCGGCTCGATGGGCGATTGGCCGCTGTTGACGGACGAACAGCGGATGGAGGGCGTCGAGCGCCTCGTGAGCGCCGGCATCCGTGTCATCGTCGGCACCGGCGCACAGAACCCGATGCGGGCCGCGGCGCTCGCGGCCCATGCGAGGAAGGTCGGCGCCGCGGGATTGATGGTGATCCCCCGCGTTCTGTCGCGCGGATCGTCCGCCGCGGCGCAGCATGCGCATTTCGCCGGCATCCTGGAAGCTGCCGTGGATCTGCCTGCGGTCATCTACAACAGCCCGTATTACGGCTTCGAAACCAGGGCCGACCTGTTCTTTGCGCTGCGCGCTCGTTATCCCCACCTTGTCGGGTTCAAGGAATTCGGAGGCGCGAGATCGCTCAGCTATGCAGCGGAGCACATCACGGGACAATCCGACGACATCGTCCTCATGGTCGGCGTCGATACGCAGGTCTTCCATGGCTATGTGAACTGCGGCGCAGCGGGCGCAATCACCGGCATAGGCAACGTGTTGCCGAACGAGGTGCTGCAACTGGCGGAACTCTGCAGACGGGCCGCGTCAGGCGATGCCGAAGCGCGCCGCAGGGCCTTCGAACTCGAGGCCGCGCTGCTCGTTCTCTCGACATTCGACGAGGGGGTGGATCTGGTCCTCTTCTACAAGCGTCTGATGGTGCTCGAGGGCAATCCTGAATACGAGCTTCATTTCAATGGCAGCGACGAACTCACCGCCAGCCAGAAGAACTTCGCGCGCGATCAGCTTCAGCTGTTCAAGCGCTGGCATGCTGGCTGGCAGGCTGACTGGACCGACGCGGAGGCATGATGCCGCCCGAAAACGTGCGCTGATTGCGGTCAACCCAATGTCAGCGCTGCGCGTTGCGGCGATGATGGACGATCCCAGCGTAGAGGACGCAGATCCCGACCAGTCCGACGAACCAGGACTGCCACATGCCGTGCGATACGCTCCAGACGCCGAGCGTTCCCGCCATGATCGACGCATACATCACCCGTGCGGGTCCCTCGACACGGCGCAGGATCTCGGCCAGCAGCGCCACAACTGCGATCAGCAGCACGACGCCGACCAGGCCGAGGTCCACCCAGATCTGGAACAGGAACGAATGCGGATGGGTCTCGGCCGTCAATGCGCTGGTCTCGGGGTTGCGGTATCCGGTGGCGCGTACGAACTCGACGCCCTTGCCGATGAACGGCGCCTCCTCGACGTTGTCGACCATGGCGCGCCACATCAGGAGCCGGGGCTTGACGGTCAAGGGCCGCGATTCCCATATGCTGGTGACTCGAAACCAGTCGAAGATGCTGACGAAGGCCAGCGGCAACGCCAGAAGCCCGGCGGCCAGGCTCCCGCTGATCAATCGTGGCGCCAGATTTCCGGCGAAGAGGCCGAGCCCATGGATCGCGAGGATGGCGATGAAGGCGAGCTGCGCCGATTCGCTGTATGATCCGAACACGCCGATGCCGACCAAGGTCGCCGTCAGCGCATGAAGCGCCAAGCGGCGAGGCCTGCTCTCCTCCATCGCGTCGATGGCGAAGATGCTGATCGGCAGAAGCATGGCGGACAGCAGGGCGGCGCGGTTGAAATGCCATAGTTCGCCGAGGCGGGCGCCGCCCAGCGGAGCGAGATTGATCAAGCCGTTGGCCGCAAGGACGGTGAGCACGGCAAGCGCGATGTTGACGAGCGGGAAGAAGCCCCAATGCCATCGGCCTGCGGAGCTGATTCCTGTGGTCAACGGGAAGCTGGCGATGACCAACGCCAGGCTGAAAAGAAAGGGCGCCGAGGCGGCGAAGGCGACCGCCGGATTGGCGGCGGTGACGCTCCTGAAGACAGTCCAGGCGGCAAAAAGCGTGACGGCCAGCAGGAACGGAGATGCCTTGGCAAGCTCGCGCCAGGCGTGCGCAGCGGCCAGGTTGCGCCGCCATGCCATGCCCATGGCGAGGGCGATCAGCAGCGGCAGCCAGGTCAGTCCCTGGGGGGAGACCACGGCAAAGCCGCACGCGACCGGCAGAAGCGCTATGACGAGCGTGTCGCCCGCCAGCCTCGGCAGGCTCGGGCGGTGGAGTGCTGCCGTCACAGGGTGCCTGCAGCCGCCCGCCGGGCCGCTGTCGAAGCCCCGGCAGGCTGGTGCCTGTCGCGCCAGAGCTGCAGCATCACCACGTTCCACAGAAAGTGGTGGACGGACGGGCTTCCCGCCTCCAACGCCGCCATGGCCCGCGAGATCCTGCCGGCATGCTGCGGGTTCTGGCGGCTGAATGCGCCTGCATGCGTGACGAGCCAATCTTTCAGCGGTCCCCGAAGCCAGGCCGCGATCGGCACGCCGAAGCCGGCCTTTGGCCGGTCCATCAGCGCATCGGGGACGCGCTTCGACAGCATCTCGCGCAGCACGGTCTTCGTCCTGCCATTCTTGATGTGCTCCCCGGACGGCAGCCGCCACGCGAGTTCAAACAAGCGGTGATCGAGGTAGGGAGCCCGCGTCTCCAGCGCAACGGCCATCGACGCACGGTCGACCTTGGTGAGGATGTCGCCGGGCAGGTAAGTCAGCGTGTCCATCAGCATCATGTATCCCGGCAGATCCAATCGCGCCTCGGCGGCCTCTTCGTGCGGCTTGCTGAAAGCCCGGGCGATGACGGCGTCGCCCATCAAGCCGTCGTCGCGGCGCACGAGCGACTGGTAGAGCGCATAACGGTCGCTGCTGCGCAGCATCGCCGCCACCTTGCCGGCTTTTTCGCCCAGGAGACGGATGTTCCTGCCGATGCCCACGCTCCGAAGGACATTTTCAAGCGTTTGCGACTGCGCCGGCCCGGACAGCGCCCTGCCGATGCCGGCCTTGACGAAGCTGGGCGTCCTCTCGAGCCACTGGCCGTACTTCGCGGCGATCGCATGCCTGTTGTACCCGCCGAACACCTCGTCGCCCGCGTCTCCGGTCAGCGCGACGGTCACGGCGCTGCGGGCGGTGCGCGAGACAAGGTAGGTCGGAAGCTGCGATGAGTCCGCGAAAGGCTCGTCGTAGAAATCGGGCAGCCGGTCGACGAGCCCAAGCGCTTCGTTCCAGGACAGCGTGAATTCCGTGTGGTCGGTCCCAAGGTGCGCCGCGATGCGCCGTGCGTCGCCAGCCTCGTTGTAGGCCTCCTCCTCGAAGCCGATCGTGAACGTCTTGACCGGCCGGGTCGAGACCTCCTGCATCAGGGCCACAACCAGGGACGAGTCGATACCGCCGGACAGGAAAGCGCCCAACGGCACGTCCGCCAGCATCTGATTGCCGACAACCGTGCGAAGGCGGGCCTCGATCGCGGATTTGACCTCGGCGACCTGCTCAGGCGCCACCGCCTTGTCGCGCTGCGCTGCGACTGCGGCGGCGCTTGCGCTCCAGTACGTCACCGGCTCGATCGCCCCATCGCCCTGCCGCAGGGTGCAGTAGGTTCCGGCAGGCACCTTGAAGGCGTCGCGGAAAGGCGTCCTGGGTTCCGGAATGTAGCTGAACGCCAGGAACTCCTCGATGGCGTCATCGTCGCTCTCGTTGGAGAAGCCCGGCATCGCCATCAGCCCGCCAAGCTGCGACGCGAAGGCCAGGCCGCCTGCGGTCCTGGCCACGATCAGCGGCTTTTCGCCGAACCGGTCGCGCGCCAGGGTCAGTTCGCCCGAATGGCGGTCCCAAAGGGCGAAGGCGAACATCCCGTCGCTGATCTCGAGCGTGCGCGCGAGGCCCCAAGTCTCGATGGCGTTGAGCAGGACCTCGGTGTCGGATGTGCCGCGCCATTTGCGGCCGCCGTGCAGATCAAGGTCGCGCCGGATGTCCTTGAAATTGTAGATCTCGCCGTTCAGCACCATGACGAAGCGGCCCGAGGGCGAGGTCATGGGCTGGCTGCCAGTCTCGGTCGGGTCGACGATGGCGAGCCTGAGATGGCCGAGAGCCACTCCGGCGGCCTCGTCGACGAACAGGGCGCGGGCGTCAGGCCCGCGATGGGCGACCGAATCGGCCAGCTGCTCGATCGCCGCCACGGGCATCGAGCCGCGTCCGTCGGAGAGAAAGCCTATGATGCCGCACATGTGTCCTGACCATCCTGCGCCGTCCCGCTCCAGCTCGTGGTCGGTACATCAGTTGACCAGCCGGCACAACATCAGCCGGTTTGGCCGTCGGGCCTGATCTCGAACAGCTGAAGCACCGACCGGGCCACCGCATCCGCGTCATACCGTGAGACCGCCAGGCTGCGTCCCGCGCGGCCCATCCGGCTGCGCAGATCCGGGCTCTCGATGAGCCGGACCAGCGCAGCCTCCAGCTCATCGACCGCCTTGACGGGCACAAGAAGGCCATTGAGCCCATGGGTCACCGTCTCGCGGCAGCCGGGCGCATCGGTCGTGACGACGGGCCGTCCCATCGACATCGCTTCGAGCACGGAGCGCGGCGTGCCCTCCCGGTATGAGGGAAGCACGTAGATGCTGGCCTCGGCGATCGCCGGCCTCACGTCAGCCATCTCGCCCCGGTAATCGATCACGCCGTCCCGGATGGCGTCCTCGACCAACCCTGCAGGGAGGCTGGCCGGGTTTGGATCCTTCGGGCCTACGAGCACGAAAGCGGCCTCCGGATGGGTCCGCTTGATGCGAGCCGCCGCTGCGACGAACTCGCCCACGCCCTTGTCTGCGACAAGACGTGCGATCATGAGGCAGACTGGCTTTTCCGGCAGCGGAGCCTCGGCGAAATGGGCGGTGTCGACGCCGGAACCGTTGACGATTCCGACCTTCTGGCTGCGCGCAACGATGCCCATGCGCTGGAACACCGCCAGATCATCGAGATTCTGGAATGCGACGGCCTGAGCCTGACGGATGCCGATGCTGTAGAGCATACGAGCAGCATGGCCCACCAAGGTGCGCTTAAGCGAAGCGGCGCCTTCCGTGAACGCATATCCCAGCCCGGTGATCATGGCGTAGCGGCGCGGCACGCCGGCCATGCGGGCCGCGATCAGCCCATAGATCACCGGCTTGATCGTGTAAGCCATCATGATGTCGGGGCGGACGTCGCCAAGGATCCTGCGTATGGCGCGCAGCGTCGCAAGGTCGCCGCGCGGCGACAGGCCGGCCCGGGAGAGCGGGATCTGATGGAACGCCACGCCGCGCCGGTTCAGCCAGTCCAGCGTCTTCGCGTCAGCTTCCGGAGCCAAGGCATGCACCTCATGGCCGGCCTGAAGCATCGCGTCGAGCAGCGGGCCGCGAAAATTCACAAGCGATTGGGACAGGCCTGCGATGATCGCGATCCTCGGCACTGTCAGCGTCCGCCGTAATAGGACAGATACCAGTCGACGAAGTTCTTCACGCCCATCTCGACGGGGATGGACGGCTTGAAGCCGGTCAGGGTCTCGATCAGCTCGGCGCGCGCCTCCGTGGCCCGGACATCGCCCATCTGCATCGGCATCAGGTTCAGCCTTGCCTCCATGCCCAGGTGCTTTTCAATGGTGCGGATGAACGCCATGAGCTGGACGGGCTGCCCGCCGCCGATGTTGACGATGCGGTGCGGGGCGACGCGCGAGAGCGAGTCCGCGACCCCCGCAGCCGGCTGGCCAGTCACGGGCACGGTGTCGATGAGCCTGACGATCCCCTCGACGAGATCGTCGATGTAGGTGAAGTCCCGCTGCATGTCGCCTTCGCCATAGACGTCGATCGGCTGGCCCGCGAGGATCGCCTTCACGAACTTGAAGAGCGCCATGTCGGGACGTCCCCACGGCCCATACACGGTGAAGAACCTGAACATGGTCGTCGGCAGGCCCCACAGGTGCGCGTAGGAGTGGGTCATCACCTCGGCCGCCTTCTTGGTGGCCGCATAGAGCGTCATCGAGTGGTCCGTCTTGTCCATCTCGCCAAACGGCAGCTCCGTGTTGGCGCCGTAGACCGAGCTCGTCGATGCCATCAGGAAATGCGCCGGTTTGTGCTGCCGGACCAGCTCCATGACATTGAAGGTGCCGATGAGGTTGGCGTCGACATAGGCGCGAGGGTGCTCGAGGCTGTAGCGGACGCCGGCTTGCGCCGCGAGGTGAACCACGACGTCCGGGGCGGACTCGGCGAACGCGGCCGTCAGTGCGTCCATGTCCTCCAACATGATCTCATGGGCCTTGAAGGCGTTGGACGAAGCCAGCATCTCGTGGCGGCGCCGCTTCAGCATGGGATCGTAATAATTCGTCATGCCGTCGACGCTGGAGACAAGCCAGCCATCCGCCAGCAGACGGCGCGCGACATGATAGCCGATGAAACCTGCTCCGCCAGTGACCAAAGCCCGGCGTTTCGTCGCGTCGCGTAACATTCATGCTCTCCAGCCAACCGCGCGTCCGTCTAACAGACCAGCCGGGCCGTGGCCAGCGAAGGGCGGGCAGGCTTCGGACGCCGTGCAGGGAGGCGGCATGCCCGCATTTGCCGGGATGGGTGAGGTGGAGGATTCTGGTGCCAGGCTCCCAGGGGCAGTCGCTGAGGAGGAGCCCTGGCCGGGATTGATGAGGTGGAGGATTCTGTTGCCAGGCTCCTCCGGGCCCCGCCTTACGCTGCGAAGCGCAAGGACTTAGGTTTGTGTGTAATTACCGCTTACGCGGCAACTGCAACACGCGCATTGTTGTCATTGGCAACTATGCTTAGGCCCGATGACGGTGGTACCATGCCGAGCAAAAGCCGATCCTTTACGCCCTCGTCGATCCTGTTTCGCCCCCGTCTCAATGCAGCACGCTGCGCTGAGGTGGAGGCGCCGGGTACCGCCCCCGGGTCCGAATGGTTTATTTCGATCGCCGTTTATCGCCATAGTCGGCCCGAAAGCCGACAACAGACATATAGCGACCCCGCTCCGATTTTGAAAGGTCAACTTCGCGCTGCGCGATGTCCGGCGCCTGGGACGCGGTGAACCGCGTTGTTGCAGTACCCGCGCGGATTCCAGGGGGCCTGGTCGAGCGGCTGCGAGCGCCCCGACACATCGGCTGCGCGCGCCATGACCGCGACCTGGCCTGCCGCGATTCCCACCGCGCAGCGGAAACGCCGCCACGCGAACCGATGGCGCTCCGGCTCCAGTTCTGCACGCCGCCATGTCGATCCGCCATCCGCCGAGACATCGACATGATCCAGCGCGACATGGCCGCTCCACGCGAAGCCGCGGACCTGCAGCGCCTCGTCGGCCGGCGCGGCGAAGCCGGGAGCGGGCCACGTCACCATGGCGCGGGGCGGCATGTCGACGATGACGTCGAAACGCACTCTGGAAAGGTCATCTCCGGGCGCGACCGGCGCGGTCGGCAGCCTGTAGTTGGCGCCTGTCATCTTCTCGCCGTCATGCTCGGTGTCGCGGACCCAGATGCGGTTCAGCCATTTCTGCCAGGCGGACCCCGGAAAGCCGGGCGCAACGATCCTGATCGGGCCGCCATGCATATGGGGGAGGGGCCTGCCGTTCATCGCAAACGCGATGAGGGTCTCCGGCGCCAGAGCCTTCGCCAGCGGAAGCCCGCGCGACAGCGCCGGACGCCCGGAGCCATCGAGCATCACGTCCGGCGATTGATGCGCGACGTAGACGGCGTTTGCTTCGATCCCTGCATTGCGGAGAACGTCCCCAAGCCGCACGCCTGTCCATACCGCGCAGCCCACCGCGCCAAGGCCCCATTGCAGGCCCTCCGCCGGCGGCTTGAACAGCGAGCGGCCGTTGCCGGCGCACTCAAGAACGGCGGTGACTTCCACGACATCGAATGCAGTCTTCATGTCGTCGATCGATAAAGTCAGCGGGGTCGTCACGCAGCCATCGATGGCCAGACGCCACGCGCCGGGGTCCTGCTCCTGCGGCAAGGCGCCATTGTTTCGAACGAAGAACAGGTCCTCAGGGGTGATGGGGTCGTCCAGCAGATGCGGCGCAGCCTCCGCGTTCAAGGCAGGGTCATCGAGACGGGTCAGCTTTGGCTTCACCTGCGGTCCTCTTTCATCGATGCGGCGCTCTCGCCACCTTATCGTATGAGCCGCAGCGGGAGAATGCCCGCTGAGCCATCGCTTCATGGCGCGGCGTTGGGCAGACAGAACGAGCCCGTCAGCCGCCTGGATTGATCGGGCGGTTGGCTGTCCAGTCCCACGTTCCGTCGTCGCGGCTTCGCACAGCCTCCTTCCAGCCGACGGCCTCGGCGCGTTCCTTGAAATGAAGCCCTTCGGGCGAGTGCCGGGTGATGCCGTCGAGGATTGTGGCGAGCCGCTGGGTGTTGAGCAGCCCCATCGCCTCGATCGCTTGGTTGACCACCATCTTCTGCATCATCAACTGGTTGACCGGCACCGTGGCCATGCGGTGGGCCAGCGCTTCGACCTCCGCGTCGAGATCTTCAGCGGGGACGGCCTTGAGGACCAGGCCCATCCGCTCGGCCTCGCGCCCGTCGATCTTGTCGCCTGTGAACAGCATGCGCTTTGCCCGTTCGGGACCAAGGCGGTAGACCCACATCGCGGTGGTGGGGCAGCCCCAGACACGGACGGGCATGTAGCCGATGCGTGCGGTCTCGGACATCACGATCATGTCGGCGCACAGGGCGATGTCGGAACCGCCGGCGACGGCGTAGCCATGCACCTTGCAGATAACCGGCCGGTGGCTGCGCCAAAGGCTCATGAAGAGCTCCGTGTTCCGCATCATGAAGGCATAGTCCTTCATGGGGTCCCACGGCATCTCCTGGGTGACGTTGTTCGCGCCGGCGGCCTCGGCGTAATAGGTCAGGTCGTAGCCGGCGCAGAACGCCTCGCCGGCGCCCGACAGCACCACCACATGGACGCTCGGATCTCCGTTCGCACGGGCCACGCAGTCAGCCAGTTCGCGCGGCACGTCATCGTCGATCGCGTTCAACACGTCCGGACGGTTCAGGGTGATGCGGCCGATGCGGCCGTCCTTCTCGTAGAGCACCTTCGGCATGACGTAGCCTCCCTCTTTTGCTGCCGCCGCAGCTTTCTCCCAGAATCGATGCGCCAGGCCGCGGCACAAGGCGAAGCCGCTCGGTTTTTCATTTCAATTATTCAATAAGCATTGAAATGAAGCGGGACTCATCCTAGAGCTCGGCCAAACTCAGGAGCGCCCATGCATGACGTCGTGATCTACCATAACCCTGCCTGCGGCACCTCGCGCAACACTCTTGCGCTGATACGCAATGCCGCCATCGAGCCGCACGTGATCGAGTATCTCAAGACCCCGCCGTCGCGCGCAATGCTGGAAGGATTGATCCGCCGCATGGACGTCGGCGCGCGGGCTCTGCTGCGGGAGAAGGGCACGCCCTACGAGGACCTCGGGCTCGGGGACCTCGGGTTGAGCGACGCGGACCTCATCGACGCCATGATGGCGCATCCGATCCTGATCAACCGGCCGATCGTGGTGACCGCGCGCGGCGTCAGATTGTGCAGGCCCTCCGAAGAGGTGCTCGACATCCTTCCGGCCGCCCAGCAGGGCGAATTCGTCAAGGAGGATGGCGGGCGCGTCGTCGACGAACACGGACGCAGGGTCGGCACAGCATGAGCGGACGTTTTCGCACCGAACCCGACCTTGCCCGACGCATCGCGGCCGAAGCGATGGGCGCCGGGCTTCTCGTCGCCACGGTCATCGGCTCCGGCATCATGGCCGCCCGGCTCGCCGACGGCAATCTCGCGCTCGCGCTCCTCGGCAACACCATCCCGACCGGCGCTATCCTCGTCGTGCTCATCACCGTGCTCGGCCCGCTCTCGGGCGCGCATTTCAATCCGGCCGTCACGCTCGTCATGGCGCTGCGGCGAAGCTTTCCGTTCCGGGAGCTTGCGCCCTACATGGCCGCCCAGATCGCGGGAGGCATCGCCGGCGCGGTTCTGGCGAACGCGATGTTCGATCTTTCGCCCATCCAGATCGCCGCGACGCCGCGGGACGGCGCAGGCCAATTGCTGTCGGAGGTCATCGCCACCTTCACGCTCATGGGGGCCATCTTAGGCGGGCTGCGGTTCGCGCCCGCGGCCATCCCATGGCTCGTCGGACTGACCATCACGGCGGCCTACTGGTTCACGGCCTCCACCTCGTTCGCCAACCCCGCCGTCACCGTCGCACGCATGTTCTCAAGCACCTTCGCGGGCATTGCGCCATCCAGCGCGCTCGCCTTCGTGCCCGCGCAGTTCGCGGGCGCGTTGCTGGGGCTGGCCGTCTGGGGCTGGCTGTTCCGGGAGGAGAAGGCGACATGAGGGGCGCGCCGGTCCGCATCGACCTTGTAGGCGCATTGGCGGCGCTGGGCCAGGAGCACAGGCTCGCTGCCTTCCGGCTTCTGGCGGCCCGCGGCGCTGCGGGCCTTCCTGCCGGCTCCATCGCGGGTAGGCTCGCCATCCAGCCATCGGCGCTCACCTTCCATCTTGCGCATCTGCAGCGCGCCGGCCTTGTCCAGTCTTGGCGTGTGGGCAAGCAGGTGTTCTACGCCGTCAACGAAGCGGCCGCCGACGGCTTCCTGCGCTTCCTCGCCAACGATTGCTGCGGAGGCAACCCCCAGCGATGCGCGGACCTCGCCAGAGAACTCATCCATGACAAGGAGGATTTCTTGACCGCACCGCGCCAATTCAACGTGCTCTTCCTGTGCACCGGCAATTCCGCACGCTCCATCATCGCGGAAAGCCTTCTCCGCCGCCTGGGGGCCGGCAAGTTCAATGCGTTCTCCGCCGGGAGCAGGCCCAGGGGCCAGGTCGACCCCTATGCCATCGACGTGCTGAAGGCCTTCGACTTCCCGGTCGTGAACCTGCGCTCGAAACCCTGGGAGGAGTTCGCTGCGCCCGACGCGCCCAATCTCGACTTCGTCTTCACCGTCTGCGACGCCGCCGCCGGCGAGCCCTGCCCGGTCTGGCCGGGACAGCCGGTGACCGCGCATTGGGGCGTGCCGGATCCCGCCGCCGCCACAGGTCCGGACACGGACAGGCGACGCGCCTTCACGGAAGCCTACCGGATGCTGCGCCGGCGCATCGAGGTCTTCGCGAGCCTGCCCATCGCCGCGCTCGACGATGTCTCGCTGAAGCGGGAGGTCGCCGCGATCGGCCGTTCCGAAGCGTCGGCCTGATGGCTGCGGCTCGAGGACCCGGCGTCGACGTCATCCACACCCGACCCACGCGGCGGCGCTGCACACCGAAAAAAATTCTGGTAAGCGTCGCGCATGCGCCAGTACCACGACCTGCTCCAGCGTGTCCTCGACGAAGGCACTTCGAAACATGACCGCACCGGCACCGGCACGCTCGCGGTGTTCGGCCACCAGATGCGCTTTGACCTGTCGGACGGCTTTCCGCTCGTCACGACCAAGAAGCTTCACCTCAAATCGATCGTCCATGAGCTGATCTGGTTCCTGAAGGGCGACACCAATGTGCGCTACCTGCAGGAGAACGGCGTCACCATCTGGGACGAATGGGCCGACGCGGATGGCGACCTTGGCCCGGTCTATGGCCGGCAATGGCGCTCATGGGCGGCGCAGGACGGAGCCGCGGTCGACCAGATCGCCTGGGTGACGGACGAAATCCGCTCCAATCCCGATTCCCGCCGCCTCGTCGTCTCCGCCTGGAACCCGGCGGACATCCCGAAGATGGCGCTGGCGCCGTGCCACTGCCTGTTCCAGTTCTATGTGGCGGACGGCAGGCTCTCGTGCCAGCTCTACCAGCGTTCCGCCGACGTCTTCCTGGGGGTGCCTTTCAACATCGCGTCCTATGCGCTGCTGACGCACATGATGGCCCACGTGACAGGGCTCCGGCCCGGCGAATTCGTGCATTCGCTCGGCGACACGCATCTTTACAGCAACCATCTCGAACAGGCGCGGCTTCAGCTGACGCGAGAGCATCGGGCGCTGCCGACCTTGAGGTTGAGCCCAGACGTGCGGCGGCTTGAGGATTTCCGCTTCGAGGACATCGTCATCGAGGGATATGACCCGCATCCAGCGATCAAGGCGCCGATCGCGGTATGACGGCTCCCCTCATCGCAGTGGCGGCGCTCGCCGACAACCACGTCATCGGCAACGACAACAAGCTGATCTGGCGCATCAAGAGCGATTTGAAGCGGTTCCGCGCACTGACCATGGGCAGGCCGCTGATCATGGGTCGCAAAACGTTCCAATCGATCGGCAAGGCGCTGCCCGGCCGCCACACCGTCGTCGTCACGCGCGATGCGGGGTTCATGGCTGAAGGCATCGTCACGGCGCACTCGCTCGAGGAGGCGCTGGAGACGGGGCAGGAACTGGCGCGGCTCCACGTGGCGGACGCCGTCGTGATCGGCGGAGGGGCGGACATCTACGCGCAGGCCCTGCCGATGTGCGAGCGCCTGCACCTGACTTACGTCCATGCCGAACCGCCAGGCGACGCGTTCTTTCCGGAGTTCGCGCGCAACGATTGGATCGAGATCGGCAGCGAGAGGCGCCCGCGAGGCCCCGATGATGAGCATCCGTTCACCTTTCTTGATCTCAAACGTCGCAACTGAAGCCTGATCAGTTGACGGAACGCCTCGCGATGCCCAATTCACATGGCGAAGCGGCGCGGCTGACGGGCGCCCGGTCTTGAACACAACAAAGGCGGATTGCATGCCCTGGGACAATAAAAGTGGCGGCGGCGGCGGGGGCGGACCCTGGGGCAATCGCGGCGGCGGCAACGGCGGCGGCGGGGGCCCCTGGGGGGGCGGCGGCGGCGGTCCGACGGGCCAGGGCGGGCCAGGCGTCCCTCCGGACCTTGAGGCCATCCTGCGCAAGGGCCAGGATCGTCTGAAGACCATCCTGCCGGGCGGCGGCATGAGCGGCAAGGGCGCCGTCCTGCTCGGGCTGGTCGTCGTGCTCGGCTGGCTCGCCACCGGCTTCTTCACGGTCAGGCCCGACGAGATCGGCATCAAGACCGTGTTCGGACGCTACACCACAAAGACCGCGCCAGGCCTTGACTGGAATTGGCCCGCGCCCATCGGCTCCGTGATCAAGCCGCGCGTGACGCAGATCAACCGCATGGAGATCGGCTCCCCGACCGTCGCCACGCCCCAACGGGGCCAGCAGGTCCAGCGCGTCAGCGGCGAGGACAGCCTGATGCTGACGGGCGACGGCAACATCGTCGACATCGCCTTCCAGATTCAGTGGCAGATCGATCCGGCCCGCCCCGAGAACTTTGTGTTCAACATCCAGAACCCCGAGAGCAACATCCGCGCCGTGGCCGAAAGCTCGATGCGGGAGGCCATCGGCAGGCGCGCAATCCAGCCGATCCTGACGACGGAACGCGTGCCGATCGAGACCGAGGTCAGGAACCTCGTCCAGGACACGCTGAACGCCTACAGGGCGGGCGTGCTCATATCCGGGCTGCAGCTGCTGAAAGCCGATCCGCCAGCGCAGGTCATCGAGGCCTTCCGCGACGTGCAGGCCGCGCAGCAGGACCAGAGCCGCCTGCGCAACGAAGCCGAGACCTATGCCAGCCGGGTGGTGCCGGAGGCGCGAGGCCAGGCCGCGCGTATCGTGCAGGAAGCCGAGGCCTACCGCGAGCGCTCGGTGGCGGAGGCCACCGGTCAGGCCTCCCGCTTCAACCAGATCTACGCGCAGTACCGGCTTGCGCCTGAAGTCACGCGCGAACGCCTCTTCCTCGAAACGATGGAGCGGGTGTTCGGCGGCATGGACAAGGTGATCATCGACCAGAACTCGGGCAGCGGAAACGGCGTCGTGCCGTTCCTGCCGCTCGACCAGTTGCAGCGCCGCCCGTCGGCGCAGACCCAAGGCCCTCGTCCATGAACAGCACCGTGAAATTCGTGTCCCTGATCGCGCTCGGCGCCATCGCGTTCATTGCGATGCTGTCAGCCTTCATCGTTCCGCAGACCCAGCAGGCCCTTGTGCTGCGCCTCGGCGCGATCAACCGAGTCGTCACCGAGCCCGGCCTGAAGTTCAAGCTGCCGTTCGTCGACCAGGTCATCATCATCGACAACCGCGTGCTCGACCTCGACCTGCCGGTGCAGGAAGTGCTCGCGTCCGACCAGAACCGGCTTTCGGTCGACGCCTTCGCCCGGTACCGCATCACCAATGCGCTGCTGTTCTTCCAGTCGGTGAACAACATCAACGGGGCCAACGCGCAGCTGAACCGCATCGTCAACTCCTCGATCCGCAACACGCTCGCTGACGCGACCTACACGGCGATCGTCCGTACGGACCGCGCCGCCCTGATGGAGCGAATCCAGGCGGACGTGAACCGTCAGGCGCGCGCATTCGGCATCGAAATCGCCGATGTGCGGCTGACCCGCGTCGATCTTCCCGCCGCGAACAGCCAGGCCGTGTTCCAGCGCATGCAGACGGAGCGCCAGCGCGAAGCCGCCGACCTGCGCGCGAACGGCTCGCAAGCCTCGCAGGAGATAAGGGCGCGTTCCGACCGCGACGTCCAGGTCCTGCTGGGTGAGGCAGGCCGGAAGTCCGACGAGACGCGAGGCGAGGGCGATGCGCTGCGCAACCGGATCTTCGCCGAAGCGTTCAGCAAGGATCCCGAGTTCTTCAGCTTCTACCGTTCCATGCAGGCTTATGAGTCTGGCCTGAAGGCGGGCGAGACGCGGATGGTGCTGTCGCCGACATCCGATTTCTTCCGTTACTTCAACGATCCCCAGGGCCGTCCCAGGACCGAGGCGCAAAAGTGACGCGGGCCTGAAAAGCAACCTTCGATGACCGATTTCATCGCCGCCATCGGCTTGGTCCTGGTCATCGAGGGCGTTCTTTTCGCCCTCCTTCCCGGAAAGGCTCAGGAAGCCATGCGCTCCGCCGCCGAGACTCCGGCCGACATCCTGCGCCTGGCGGGGCTGGCGTCAGCGGTCGCTGGCGTAATCGTGATATGGGCCGCACGTCGGTTTTTTGCTGCCTAGGGCTTTCGCCAGCCGCTGTTTGGCCCCATTTTCTGTATCAATCGAACCATGCTGCGGATATCGTTCCGCACCCCTTATGCCTCGTGAGGACGCCGCCGATGAGCTTTTCAGCCGACAACCGTCTTGCCCGCAGCCTTTCCGCCCGCGCCGTCCGTCAGGCCGGAGCAGTGGCGACCAGAGCCGTGCTGGCCGGCGCGCTGGCGCTCCCCATCAGCCTGCACCCCGCTCACTTGGCGACAGCTCAGGCGCAGGCTTCCGCTCAAGCCGTTCGGGCGTCGGCGCTTCCATCGATCGCCGACCTCGCTGAGCAGGTGATCGACGCCGTGGTCAACATCTCGGCGCAATCGACCGTCGAGACGCGCAACCGCACGATGCCGAACGTCCCCGGCCTCGGCCCCGACACGCCGTTCGGCGACCTGTTCGAGGAATTCTTCAACCGCCGCCGCGAAGGGCAGCCGAACCAGCCGCCAACTCCAGGCCAGCCGCCGGCTCCTGGCCAACGCGGCGAGAACCAGCAGCCGAACGGGCCGCGCCAGCAGCCGGAGCAACGCCGCGGACAGTCGGCAGGATCAGGCTTCGTCATCGATCCGTCCGGCATCGTCATCACCAACAACCACGTGATCGGCGAGTCCAACGACATCACCGTCATCTTCGCCGACGGACGCCGGCTCAAGGCCGAGGTGGTCGGAAAAGACCCAAAGATCGACATCGCCGTGCTTCGCGTGAAGTCGGACACTCCCCTCAAGGCCGTGAAGTTCGGCGACAGCGACAAGGCCCGCATCGGCGAATGGGTGATGGCGATCGGCAATCCGTTCGGGCTTGGCGGCTCCGTGTCGCTCGGCATTGTCTCCGCCAAGAACCGCCGCATCGAAAGCGGCCCGTATGACAGCTACATCCAGACGGACGCCGCCATCAACCGCGGCAATTCCGGCGGGCCTCTGTTCAACCTGGCGGGCGAGGTGATCGGCATCAACACCGCCATCCTGTCGCCATCGGGCGGCTCGGTCGGCATCGGCTTCTCGGTGCCGTCGGCGCTGGCGATGCCGGTGATCGATCAGTTGCGGCAGTTCGGCGAGACGCGGCGCGGCTGGCTTGGCGTGCGCATCCAGAACGTGGACGACACGACGGCGGAGGCGCTCAACCTTGGAAAGGCTCGCGGCGCTTTGATCGCCGGCATCGACGACAAGGGCCCGGCACGGCCCGCCGGCCTCGAGACCGGCGACGTCATCACGCAGTTCGACGGCAAGGAGGTCCGTGAATCGCAGGACCTGCCGCGCATCGTCGCCGCGACGCCTGTCGGCAAGGAAGTCGACGTTCGCATCATGCGCAAGGGCAAGGAAGAGACCCGCAAGGTCACTTTGGGCCGTCTGGAAGATGGCGAGCGCGCGCAGCAGGCTTCGCTTGGCGCACAGCCCAACCAGCCGAACGCAGCCCCGGCCACGACCTCCGTGCTCGGCATGGAGCTAGCCGGCGTGAACGATGTCGTCCGTCGTCGCTTCAGTCTCAAGGATGGCGTCAAGGGCGTCGTCGTGACCCGTGTCGATGCGAACTCGAATGCAGCGGACAAGCGCCTCGTGCCGGGAGACGTGATTCTCGAAGTCGGCCAGGAGCCGGTCACCAATCCGGCCGACGTCTCCAGGCGGGTGGACCAGTTGAAGAAGGAAGGCCGCAAGGCTGCGCTGCTTCAGGTCCAGAACGCCGCCGGCGACGTCCGGTTCGTTGCGGTCGCGATCAACTGAGCTTCTCGTCCCGAGCGGCCTCGAAGGCCGCTGCGCTGAAGGATGAACATATGGAAAGCGGCCTTGCGAGGCCGCTTTTTCGTTGGCTCAATCGGCGGCGAACTCGCTCCGGGCATAGCCTTGGGCATAAAGCAGCGCCGTCAGATCGGAATGGTCGATGCGGGCATGCGCGGCCGCAGCTACGGCCGGCTTCGCCCGGAACGCTACGCCGAGGCCTGCTTCGCCCAGCATCGCCAGGTCGTTGGCGCCATCGCCGACCGCCATGGTCTCTTCGGGAGCGAGCCCTGCCTTCTGGCGCAATTCGAGGAGCGCGGCCAGCTTCGCCTCCTTGCCCAGGATGGGCTCGCGCACCGTGCCGCTGAGGGCCTCGTCCTCAACGTCAAGCCAGTTCGAGCGATCTTCGTGAAACCCGATCAGGACGCCGATCGGGCCTGTGAACACAGTGAAGCCGCCGGAGACCAACGCCGTGTAGGCCCCTTCGCGGCGCATCGTACGGACCAGTTCGCGCCCGCCGGGCGTCAGCGTGATGCGGCTTGCGATGATCTCGTCGACGACGCCGACCTTCAGCCCTTTCAACAGCGCAACCCGCTGCCGCAGCGCTGGCTCGAACGAAAGTTCGCCGCGCATCGCCCGCTCGGTGATCACCGACACTTCGGCTTTCAGGCCGACATAGTCCGCCAATTCATCGATGCACTCCTGCCCGATCATCGTCGAGTCCATGTCGGCCAGGAACAGGCGCTTGCGACGCTTCGCCAAGGGTTGCACGATCACATCGATGGGCGCGTCCATCGCGGCGCGGATCCTCTCGGCGATGTCTTGAAAAGGTTCCTCGGGCGCCGCGAAGGCGATGTCCGCCGCAACGCCGGGGCACAGCCAGGCAGGCGTGCCGGCATCGGGCAATGCGCGGCTGGCTTCAGCGAGCAAAGCAGGCGACAAGGCCTCCAGAGCCGGAGAACAGACAAGTGTCGCGACATAGGCCATCGACCGGGGTCCCCGATGAATCATGATGCCGTGCTCATTGCAGGTCCCACCGCGAGCGGCAAGTCGGCGTTCGCGATCGAACTGGCGCGTGCGATCGGCGGCACGGTCATCAATGCGGATTCCATGCAGGTCTATCGCGACCTCAGGGTGCTGACAGCGCGCCCGACGGTCGAGGAGGAGCAGCTGGCGACGCATCGGCTTTACGGCTTCGTCGATGGGGCCGAGAATTTCTCCGTCGGCCGTTATGCCGTTGCGGCCGCAGCCGAGATCGAAAAGGCCTGGGCCGGCGGGCGCACGCCTATCCTCACGGGGGGGACGGGACTGTACTTTCAGGCGCTCGAGCAGGGCCTGTCGCGCATTCCGGCCTTGCCGCAAGACGTTCGGGACCATGTGCGGGCCTCCTGCGAGGGCGCTGAAACAGCCGAAATGCACGCACGGCTCGGCGCTGTCGATCCGGTCAGCGCAGCGGCCCTACGCCCGACCGACCGGCTCCGCATCATGCGGGCGCTCGAGGTCTTCGCGGCGACCGGCCGATCGCTGTCCAGCTTCCATGGCGAGCGCGAACCCGGGCTGCTGGCGGGCCGTCGGCTGGCCAAGCTCTTCCTCGCGCCAGACCGGGCGGATGTGCACGAGCGCATCAATGCACGCTTCAGGAACATGATCGCATCGGGAGCGCTCGATGAGGCGAGGGCGCTGGAGGCGCGGAGGCTCGACCCCTTGCTGCCGATCATGCGGGCGCATGGCGCGCCGGCGCTGATGGCGCATGTCCGCGGCGAGATGAGCCTGAACGACGCCATCCAGCGCGGCCAATCCGACACCCGCGCCTATGTCAAACGGCAGTTCACCTGGTTCAGGAATCAGATGCAGGGGTGGCGGTGGCTGGCGGACGAGAGGGAACGGCGAGCGGCCCTGGAGGAGCTGGCCGCGCAAGGATGACATTTCGCTGAGCTGCCGAGCCTTGACGCTTCATCAACCTTCGGGTAGTTCATCTCCCATGAACAAGCTCATTGTTGTATGCGTGCGCCGGTCGAGGGCGGTCTGAGGACCGTTTTCCCTCCCGCCGGCGCATGACCAAAGGTCCCTCTCGGGGCCTTTTTTGTTGCCCCGCACGCGCTGCAAGAACATGACCGCCACAAGAACATGAACACCAGAGGAGACACACGATGAGCGAGATGATGACCGGCGCCGAGATGGTCGTGCGCGCCCTTCGTGACCAGAATGTCGAGCACCTTTTCGGCTATCCGGGCGGCGCCGTGCTGCCGATCTATGACGCGCTTTTCCAGCAGGACTTCGTCAAGCACATCCTTGTCCGGCAGGAGGGCGGAGCGGTGCATTCCGCGGAAGGCTATGCCCGGTCCTCGGGCAAGGTCGGCGTCGTCCTGGTGACCTCGGGTCCGGGCGCGACCAACGCCGTGACCGGCTTGACCGACGCCTTGATGGATTCGATTCCGCTCGTTTGCATCACCGGGCAGGTGCCGACGCACCTGATCGGCTCGGACGCGTTCCAGGAATGCGACACAGTGGGCATCACCCGCTCGTGCACCAAGCACAACTATCTGGTGAAGCGCATCGAGGACCTGCCCCGCATCCTGCATGAGGCGTTCTACGTTGCGGCGAACGGCCGACCCGGACCCGTGGTGATCGACATACCCAAGGACATCCAATTCGCGAAAGGGCTTTACTCCCGGCCGAAGGACAACCAGCACAAGACCTACCGTCCGTCGGTCAAGGGCGACATCTCGAAGATCCGGGCCGCCATCGAGCTCATGTCGAAGGCCAAGCGGCCGGTGTTCTACACAGGCGGCGGCGTGATCAATTCCGGCCCGCACGCATCCGCGTTGCTGCGGGAGCTAATCCATCTCACGGGCTTTCCCTGCACCTCGACGCTGATGGGCCTCGGTGCGTTTCCCGCCGCCGACAAGCAGTGGCTCGGCATGCTCGGCATGCACGGAACATACGAAGCCAACCTCGCCATGCATGGCTGCGACGTGATGATCAACATCGGCGCGCGCTTCGATGACCGCATCACCGGAAGGCTCGACGCGTTCTCGCCCGGCTCGCGAAAGATCCATGTCGACATCGACCCGTCGTCGATCAACAAGAACGTCAAGGTCGAGATCCCGATCATCGGCGATTGCGCCCATGTTCTGGAGGACATGGTCAGGCTGTGGCGTGAGCTGAGCCCCCAGGTGGACAAGCCGGCTCTGCAGGGCTGGTGGGGCGAGATCGCCTCCTGGCGCGAGCGCAATTCGCTGGGCTATGCCAATTCAGACAGCATCATCAAACCGCAACATGCCGTGCAGCGTCTTTATGAGCTGACCAAAGACCATGATACCTACATCACCACCGAAGTCGGCCAGCACCAGATGTGGGCCGCGCAATACTACCGCTTCGAAGAGCCCAACCGCTGGATGACGTCCGGCGGGCTGGGCACCATGGGCTATGGCCTGCCGGCCGCGATTGGTGTGCAACTGGCCCATCCGAAGGCGCTGGTGATCGACATCGCCGGCGAAGCCTCGATCCTCATGAACATGCAGGAAATGTCGACCGCGCTGCAGTATCGGCTTCCGGTGAAGATCTTCATCCTGAACAACGAATACATGGGCATGGTGCGGCAATGGCAGGAACTGCTGCATGGCGGCAGATATTCATCGAGCTATTCCGAAGCGTTGCCCGACTTCGTCAAGCTGGCCGAGGCCTATGGCGCGCACGGCATCCGCTGCTCGGATCCGGCGAAGCTGGACGACGCCATCATCGAGATGATCGAGAGCCCGAAGGCCGTGATCTTCGACTGCCTCGTCGCCAAGACCGAAAACTGCTTCCCCATGATCCCGTCGGGCAAGGCGCACAACGAGATGATCCTCAACGACTTCACCGGCGACACCAAGACGGTGATCGACGCGAAGGGCCGCGAGCTGGTGTGATGGACGCCATGGTAAGAATGAAGTAAGCTGCTTACCTCGATCTTACAAGCGCAGGAGGCATGATCGTGACCATCGCTAAATTCTCGACCAAAGGCCAACTTGTAGTCCCGAAGGAACTGCGTGACGCCTATGCCTTCACACCGGGAAGCGAGGTCGAATTCGTACGCGACCCGGATGGGCTCAAGATCAGGCTTAGGAAACCTCCAGGTCTCCAGCGCACCACTCTTGCGCAGGTCAGCGGAATGTTGGCGGGCCGGTACAAAGGCCCGCTGCTTTCTGAGGCACACATCAAGAGGCTTCTGGAAGAAGCGGCACAGAAAAAGTGGCGCGATGAAACGGGCGACGCATCGTGAGCGTTGCACTGGACGCCAACGTGATCCTGCGTCTCGTGCTGCGCGACGACGATACGCATTGGCGGGCGGCGGAAGAATTGTTTGCGAATGAGGACATCTACATTGCAGCCAGCGTTTGGCTGGAAATCGAGTGGGTCATGAGATCGGTCTACAAGCTGGATGCTGCCGACTTTGTGATGGCTGCCCGGCAAGTAGCCGGACTTCCGAATGTGGAGACGGCGAACCGCATGGAGCTTGTTCAGGCTCTCGAGTGGCACGAGCAGGGCATGGATTTCGCCGACGCCATCCACCTCGCAGGCGCCGGCCCGGCCAAGCGTTTCGCCACCTTTGACCGCGACTTTCGCACCCGAGGCAATCGCCTGCAAAACCAGATCGAAGTTTTCACACCATGAAGCTCATCATCGCCAACAAGCTGCACTCCTCCTGGTCGCTCCGGCCATGGTTGCTGCTCAGCGCCTTCGACATACCTTTCGAGGAGGTGCTCATCCCGTTCGGCCCGACCTTCGATGACCCTGCCTGGAAGGCCGAGGTCAAGGCTTACAGCCCGGCAGGCAAAGTACCGGCCCTTGTGGACAGAGAGGGCGGCCAGATGGTTCAGGTGTGGGAGTCGCTCTCGATCATCGAATACGTCGCCGACAAGCATCGGGAGCTCGCGATCTGGCCACGGGACCCCGCGGCCCGCGCGTTCGCCCGCAGCGTCTGCAGCGAGATGCACGCCGGCTTCTCGGCGTTGCGCAACGCATGCCCGATGAATCTGGGCATGCGCCACGTGCCCAAGGACCGCGGCCCGAAGGTCGCGGCGGACGTCGCGCGGATCACCGCGATCTGGAACGAGGCGCGGGCCAGGCATGCCGACGCGGGCCCATACCTGTTCGGCGCATTCTCAGCGGCGGACGCGATGTTCGCCCCGGTCTGCACCCGGCTGCGCAGCTATTCGATCGCCGTCGACCCGGTTTCTGAAGCCTATTGCGATGCGATCCATGCCCACCCGGCCTTTGTCAGCTGGCGTAACGCCGCGCTGGCCGAACCGTGGATCGTGCCGGAGGACGAAATGGACGAGCCCGTGCTTGAAAATTACCGCCCGCACCTCGCAAGACCCTGATCCAGCCCCGACCAGCGAACGGACCGACACCATGAACGTCTCCCATTATCCTGCCGTGAGCTTCGACCAGACCGTGCGGCGCCATACCTTGTCGGTCATCGTCGACAACGAGCCAGGCGTGCTGAGCCGGATCGCGGGCCTGTTCTCCGGTCGCGGCTACAACATTGAAAGTTTGACGGTATCGGAGACCGAGCACGAGTCGCATCTGTCGCGCATCACGATCGTCACCTCCGGGTCGGAGAAGATCATCGACCAGATCAAGAACCATCTCGACCGGCTGGTGCCGGTGCACAGGGTCGTCGACCTGACGCTGCAGGGCGAGTCCATCGAGCGGGAGCTCGCCTTGCTCAAGGTCGTGGGCAAGGGCGACCACCGGATGGAGGCGCTCAGGCTGGCTACGGCCTTCGGCGCGCGCACCATCGACGCCACGGTGACGTCCTTCGTGTTCGAATTGACCGGCGCATCCGACGAGGTCGAGCGGTTCATCAAGGTGCTCGCGCCGTGCGGCCTGGCGGAAGTCTCGCGCACCGGCATCGCCGCCATGGGCCGCGGCGCGGATGTGATGTGAAGCTCGGGCGCCGTCACGTGCTCATCGATCTCGATCTTCTGGCCAAGATCAGCGCCACGCTCGGCTTCGGATTTTTCCTGTGGCCGCTGATCCAGCGCATCCGCGGGCTCGATACGCCGGAGAAAGAAAAGGAGCGGGCGCAGCTGAAGTCGCGGGAATGGTGGCTCGGCTTCGTGCTGATCTGCCTGGCGCTCCTGTTCCAGCGCCTTGCCGCCCAGCAGGCCGGAGGGTGACGCCATGTCTGTCGAGATGTTCGGCGCGCTGGTGGTGTTCGCCTTCGTCATGTCCGGCACGCCGGGCCCGAACAACATGATGCTCTTGGCATCCGGCGTGAACTTCGGCTTCCGCCGCACCATCCCCCATATGCTCGGGATCAGCTTCGGGATCATGCTGCTCCTGCTCGCAGTCGGCTTCGGCCTGCATGAGGTCCTGCTGCGCTGGCCCTCCATCTTCACAGCCATCAAGTATGCCGGCGGCGCCTACCTGCTCTGGCTCGCGTGGAAGATCGCGAATTCCGGTCTGCTGAAGGATGGCGGCGGCGACGGCGCCGGGCGGCCGATGAGCTTCATCGAAGCGGCCGCCTTCCAATGGGTCAATCCCAAGGCCTGGGTCATGGCCGTCGGGGCGGTCGCGACCTATACCAGCGAGAGCGCCTACGCGCTCACGGTGATCGTGGTCGCGCTGGTTTTCGGCGTCGTTTCAGGCCCGTCCACCGGCACTTGGACGGTTTTCGGCGTCGCGTTGAAGAGGTTCCTTCAGGACCCGGGAGCCAATCGGTTGTTCAACATCGCCATGGCCCTGGCGCTCATCGCCTCGCTCTGGCCATTGGCGCGGGAGTGGCTGTGAGCGGCGCATGGCCCATCGTGCATCATCCGCGCTTTACGCGCTACGAATGCTCCACTAAAGCACCCCTCAGCACTCTTCTCCTGCCCCCAATCCTGCCCCAAAATCGGCGCTCGGCCGACCGCATCCCAAGAGGAAACATCCATGCGCGTGTATTATGATCGTGACGCCGACCTGAACCTGATCAAGGGCAAGAAGGTCTGCATCGTCGGCTACGGCAGCCAGGGGCATGCCCACGCGCTCAACCTCCGCGACTCGGGCGTCAAGGACGTGCGCATCGCGCTGAAGGCCAGCTCGGCCACGCGCGCGAAGGCTGAGGCAGCCGGCTTCGCCTGCATGACCCCGGCCGAAGCCGCCAAGTGGGCGGACCTGATGATGATGCTGACGCCTGACGAGCTCCAGGGCGACATCTACCGCGACGATCTGCACGACAACATGAAGCCGGGTTCGGCGCTGTGCTTCGCGCACGGCCTCAACATCCATTTCAACCTGATCGAGGCCCGCAAGGACATCGACGTGTTCATGATCGCGCCGAAGGGCCCGGGCCATACGGTGCGCTCCGAGTACCAGCGCGGCGGCGGCGTGCCGACCCTCATCGCGATCCATCAGGACGCCTCGGGCAATGCGCATGACCTTGGCCTGTCCTACGCTTCTGCCAATGGCGGCGGCCGGGCCGGCATCATCGAGACCACCTTCAAGGAAGAGTGCGAGACCGACCTGTTCGGCGAGCAGGTGGTGCTGTGCGGCGGCCTGGTGGAGCTGATCAAGGCCGGCTACGAGACGTTGACGGAAGCCGGCTACGCGCCGGAGATGGCCTATTTCGAGTGCCTGCACGAGGTGAAGCTCATCGTCGACCTGATCTACGAAGGCGGCATCGCGAACATGAACTATTCGATCTCGAACACGGCCGAATACGGCGAGTACGTCACCGGACCGCGCATCGTCACGGCCGAGACCAAGGCCGAGATGAAGCGGGTTCTCACGGACATCCAGTCCGGCAAGTTCACGCGTGACTGGATGCTGGAGAACAAGGTCAACCAGACATCGTTCAAGGCCACCCGCGCCCGCATGGCGGCGCACCCGATCGAGGAAGTCGGCGCAAAGCTGCGCGACATGATGCCGTGGATCAAGGCGAAGGCGCTGGTCGACAAGTCGAAGAACTGAACGCCGGTCCATCCGCGGCACGTCACGCCCGGGAAGCAACGCCTCGCCATCACAAAGGCCCCGCTTTGCCGCGGGGCCTTTTTCATGACCGTGAATTCAACGTCTCCAACCGACCTGAGGCGGATTGACGCTGACTTGACGCGTCAGGCTCATTTACCCCGACATCTTCTCGTGATTGATTTCTATCTGCAAAGGCGCGACGATATGTCAATGGGCCAACCCTTCATCGAAATCGTCGATCGGCTCGATGCCGCCTACGAGGCGCTGTCATTGAACGATCTCGACCTGTTTCTATCGGCTTTCACGCCGGACGCCCGCTGGGTGCTGCTTGGCAAGGGCGCTGGCCTGCCATTTGCCGGCTTGCGGATCGGCCATGCCGAAATCCGCCGCATGATCGAACTGATCTACCTCGACTTCAAGATGCGGGATTTCTTCGTCGAGGACATCGTAGCCAACGAGACCTCGGCGGCGGTGCGCTGGTCGGCCATGTCGACCTCGCTGGCGACGGGGCAGCCTTTCCAGATCGAGGTGTTCGACCACATCATCCTGGAAGGCGGGAAGATCAAGTCGCTGACGCAGTTCTTCGACACCGCCGCGGTGGCGGCCAGCGCGGGCATCATGCGCTCGCTGAAGGTCGGCGCAGACGGGTGATGGCGCCAGGACGCCGTCAGCGCACCGCGTGAGCCGTCAGCGCTTCCTGCGCCAGACGATCAGGTCGCTGAAGACATAGTTCCACACCGCGCCCATGGCGGCGCCCGCAAGGCCAGCGACCCACCACAGTTGCTGGCCCTCGAACATCCAGGTGGCGACGCCGACATTGGCCACCGCTCCGACGCTGCAGACCAGGTAAAAGCCAAGCAGGCCGGCGACGAAACGCGCCCCCTTCAGCGCCCGGTCGCGGTAGGTCAGGCTGTTGTTGAGCGTGAAATTGGTGGTCATCGCCACGAGCGTCGCACCAGCCTGGGCGGCGGCGAACGGCAGCCAGCTTATCGCCAGCAGGCCGCGCAGCGCGAGCAGGTGCACCACCACCCCCGACAAGCCGACCGCGGCGAAGGTCAGGAAGCGGATCGAGACGATTCCGCCTGTCGCCTTGGCCACCAGCAGCCCAAGGAAATCCGCGACGACGCGGTTGTCCATCTTGGATTCGCCGTGCAGGCGCGTTCCAAATATGAACGGCACCTCAGCGACCTTCAGGGGCTTGGGATGGCTGGCTGCGATGTCGAGGAGGATCTTGAACCCTTCGCCCGACAGCCTGGGGGCGGCGGCTTCGATCACGTCGCGCCGGGTTGCGAAGAATCCGCTCATCGGATCGTTGAACCCGATCTTCAGGATGCGGCGCGCCAGGTCTGTCGCGAGGCGGCTGCCCTTGCCCCGCGCCTCGCTGAACGAGGAAGCGCTCCCGCCGTCGACATACCTGCTGGCGACGGCGAGGTCGGCCTGGCCGGACCTGACCAGTTCGTACAGCGTCGGCAGCACCATCTCGTCATGCTGGAGGTCGCCATCCATCAGCGCCACGACATTGCCCTGCCCGGCGAGCATGCCTTCCACGCAGGCGCTGGACAGGCCCCTGCGGCCGATGCGCCTGATGCAGCGGATGCGCGGGTTGCGCTCGCTTTGCTGGCGCACCTGGCTCGCGGTGCCATCGGGCGAGTCATCGTCCACGAAGATAACCTCGTAGCGGATGCCGGACAGCGCCGCTTCAAGCCGGCTGATGAGCGGGGCGACATTCTCCGCCTCGTTGAAGGTGGGGACCACGACCGTCAGGTCGGCCATGGCCGGCAGCGCGGAGGGAGCATTCATGGCCGCGATCCATAGGCCCATGGCAGCGGCCGGGTGAACTGGGTGGCCGGGATGGCCACCAACGCGATCTCCGCCAGTCCCGAGCGCCCCAGCGACAAGGGCACGCCGGGGCCGAGGCTGGCGAAATGGCCTTGCATCGCGGCGCGCATCTGCGCCTCGCGCCGGGCGCGGACGATGAGCACGGCGTCGCGGCCGATCAGGTCAGGCTGGCTGACGATGAAGGCATAGTGGCGCGGGTCCAGCGTGCCGGGCAGGACTTGCGCCCGGCCTTCCAAAGCCACGTCGATCCGCCCGGCGTTCTGCCAGCTGTCTGCGACGATGAAGCCCCCCTCGGGCACGAGCCGCATCTGCGCAACCTGTCCGCGCAACTGGTCCCAGCCAAAGGTCTCCAGGGTCGGGTCGCTGCGTGGGATCTGAGGAAAGACGCGCGCCAGCCATCCGGTCGCGGCATGGCTCCCAACAAGCGCCAGCAGAGCCGCCGAGCCGATGGCCGCGCGGCGGCTCCAGATGGCGGGGCGCGGACCGGCCTCGGCCAGCCTCGAGAGATGGAGGCCCGCCAGCGGCATGAAGAAGAACCAGCCCGGCATCGCCCAGTGCGGCAGGCCGAGGTTTCCGAACATCGGCAGCAACGTGAACACGGCGATGCTCGGCAGCGCGAGAGCCACCAGGAACCAGAAACGTGCGTCGCGCGCGGTCCGCCAGGCCAGCAGCGCTCCGGCGAGCAGCGGCACGAACACCCATGGCAGGAGCCAGCCGGCCTGCGCCAGAAGCGACGCCGGCGCGAGCCAGGGAGTGAAGCCGGCGCCTTGGGTGCGGCCGGCCTGAAACAGGAACGAGGCCCAGCCGTTCTGCATGTTCCACGCCACGACGGGAGCCACGATGCCCAAGGCCAGCGCAGCCGCCGCCCATGGCGCAGGATGGCGCAGCTCGGCCCTGCCGCGTGGCGACAGCAGGAGGAACAGCGCGATGCCGAGCGCCGCGAGCGCCGCGTGATACTTCGCCAGGCCGGCGAGCCCGAGGCCCAGCCCGGCCAGAAGCCAATCGGTCCAGCGGCGGGATGGCTCATCGCCATCGGCGAAGAACCTCCGCGCCAGCGCATACCCGGTGACCGCGAGCGCGAACAGCAGCACGCCGTCCGGAACGACCCAGCTGCCGGCGGAAAGGGTGAAGAAGCCCGAGAGGTTGAGCGTGATGACCGCCCAGAGCCCGGCCGGGGCGCCGTAGAGCCTGCGCGTGACCAGGAACAGCAGCCAGGACGTGCCGGCGAACAATAGGATGAACGGCAGGCGCACTTGCCTGCCTTCGCCCAGCAGCTTCGCCGATGCATGCGCGAGCCATTGATGCAGCGGCGGATGGTCGAAATACGACCACGACAGGCGGCGCGAGATGGCCAGCGTATAGATCTCATCGGTGCCGAGGCCGACTGTCGCCGCCAGGGCAAGCCGGAAAAGGAGCGCTGCGGCGATGACGGCGAGCGCCAGACGGGCAGGCGCGATGTTGCTCGTGGTGCCGGGGCTCGTCATTTCGGCGCTGTGACGGCTCGACGGCTCGAAGTCAACAAAAAACCCCGGCGGGGATGGCCCGCCGGGGTCGTCGCAGGAAGCGATTGCGGCTCAGAACGAAATCTTGCCGCGCAGGTCGGCTTCGACGTTCGACGGAAGCACGTTGCGCTGAACGAGATCGTCGAAGTTGCGGAAGCGGACCTTCGCGCGCTCTTCGATGATCTTCTTGGCCCGTGCAGGCCCGATGCCCTTCAACGTATCGAGTTCGTCCGCGGACGCTGTGTTGATGTTGACGATCTTTGCTGCCGGTGTCGTCGCTGCAGGTGTTGCGGCGGCGGGTGTTGCAGGCCGGGCCGGCATGGCGGGCTGCGCTGCTGCAGGAGCGGCAGGTGCAGGGACGGCGGGGCGGGCAGGCATGGTGGGTGTGCTTGGCGCGACCGGTTGTGCGGTCTGGGCCAACACGGGGCTTGCGACCATCAACACGGCGGCGACAGTGGCAAGAAAGCGGCTCTTCGTCATGTCCATATCCCCCAAGGGATGCGACCGGTTGTGAAAAAGCATGACAGGGTTCGCCGGGCCGAACCATGCATGTCCACGGGGAATAGCCAGTTGGCCAAGCCCGCCTTCCACCGGAGTTGAGCGCAAGGCTGCTTGCGCATCAAGACCGGTTGATGTCGATATTACGAAGTCGCCGTGAAGCTGCCCTGAACGGCGCTGGCAGCCGCCGTTCATCTTCGCGCCATGCCGCCGGTGCAGGCAATCAGCGGCTAAGTTGCTGGCCGAAAAGGCCAAAGCCGTAAAAGAACATGAAGCCCCAGACCAGGGAAGCGCTCCAGTTGGCCAGATGGAACTGAAGCGGCGGCATCCTGACGATGCCTGCCGTGATGGCGATGACGGCGCGGACAGGCCCGACGAAATGGCCGAAGAACACTCCGGGCGCACCCCATCTTTCAAAGAAGTCGTGGCCCCGCGTCAGCAGTTCGGGGCTCCTGGTGAAGGGCCAGTAATGCTTCGCCTTCGGCCCGACCGCCAGGCCGACCCAGTATGACGCCCAGAAGCCCAGGCCCGCCCCCGCGCTGGCCGCCAGCGCAAGCGGCAGCGGAGCCAGCCCGCTTGCGCCCGCCGCCGTGGCGAAGACGGTGAAGAACGCCGTCGCCGGAATGAGGAACGAGAGGAAGGCGACGCATTCGCCAAACGCGACGGCGAAGACGATGAGCGGCGCCCAGGCTGCATTGGCCTGCGCGAATTCGGCGAACGAGCGCATCCAGCCGTCAAAATCCATGAAACACCTGTCCGCGCTCTGCCGCCGCCTGCCGTCCAGAGGTGGACGTGGCTTTTCGCTGCCGACAAGTCAACCGCAATGGGACGTTCCCGCCGTCGAGGCCGCGATTTGGCAAGGGCGCGCAGACTACGGCAAGCGCAGTCTGCGTCGTGGTGCGTATCGGACAACCGTGCGCCAAACCCGGCGGAGCCGCAAATTCAGGATCCGGCGTCACCCCGGAAGGCGTCCGCGCGTCTGCGGATCATTGGAGAGTTCGATCGCCTTGCCGTGGGGCGTGGCTTCGGCGGCGCGCCTCCAGGCATCCGCCGCTTCATCGATATGGGCATGCGCCACGATGTTCCTGGCGATGCAGATGTGCTCCAGCGCCTCCAGCCAGTGCACATAATAATGCGTGCCGTCATCCGCGCCGCCATGTTCGGCAATCTCGGCGGACAGCGCCTCCGCCCATTCGGGCCATGTGAAGACGCCCCGCCTGTGGAGCGCGACCACCATCGCAAAGGCCTGTGCCTGCCAAGGTTCGGCGAAGACCGGCCCGGCGGCGTCGCACGGCAGCGGCGCCGATCCCTGAAGCGCCGCCATCAGGCCAGGCTGGCTCAAGACGCATCCTCCGTCAGATAGCTTTCCCAGGCATCGATGCTGACGATGCTGTTGGCGTCGGCATCGCGGCCCCACAGTTCGCGGGCATTGAACGCAACGGTGTAAAGCCAATCCGGTTGCTCGCCCTGGCCATGCGCGCTCGCGTCCGGAAAGACATGGGCTCCGTGGAGCCGCTCCACCACGCCCGTCTTGCCGCGGGCATAGCGTGGCAGGCGCGTGTGGCCCGCAGGATTGACGACGATGGTCCGGACCCTGTCGCCCACCTGAAGGCGCGGCGCGCCCGGCCTGTCGCGGTTGGTCGGGCCCCCGCGCGCCAGGACTGCGGCGACCATGTCGGCCTTCAGCACGCGTTTCGGTTCCGTGGATGGAGACAGCGGCATGCCGCGCGACAGCTCTTCGGCGCTCACGAATCCGTGGCGCGAAAGCAGCTTCTCCAGCCCCTTGATCCAGATCTCGTAATAGCTCGACGAGAGGTAATCCACGGGATGCAGCGTCTCGCGCGCATGCCGGCTTTCATCGATGCTCCAATGGCCCATCGCGCCGGCGCAAAGGGTGAGCGCAAGCGCCCGCTTCTCCCAATCGCCGTGGAAGAGCGGCTCGTCCGCTTCGATGCCGATGGGCCCGAAGCCCATCTGGCCGCCAAGATCCTGTGCGCCGTTCATGCGGCTGCATCCTCCGGATCGAGGGCGAGGCCGGTCCCGATCATCGCGTCGCGCGAGACGAGCGCCGCCAGCCTGTCCTCGCTCCAGCCGTCCGTGTTCGGCGGACGCTGCGGGATGACGAGATAGCGCGTTTCAGCGGTGGAATCCCAAACACGCAACGTGGCGGTCTCCGGCAGCGTGACGCCGAACTCGGCCAGGACGCCGCGCGGATCAAGGACCGCGCGCGAACGATAGGGAGCGGACTTGTACCATACCGGCGGCAGGCCCAGCACCGACCATGGATAGCAGGAGCAGAGCGTGCACACGACCATGTGGTGCGTGGCGGCATCGTTGAAGACCGCGACCATATGCTCGCCCTGCCGGCCCGTGTACCCAAGCTCGGCGATGGCGGCGGTTGCGTCGGCCTTGAGCCTCGCTGCATAGCTGCCGTCGGACCAGGCCTTCGCCACGACGCGCGCGCCATTGCGAGGACCGATCTTCGTCTCGTAGGTGTCGATGATCTGATCGAGCGCCGCAGGATCGACCAGGCCCTTCGCGACCAGCAGCGTCTCGAGCGCCTTCACGCGCGCTTCGATGCGCGTCAGATGGCTGTGCCCCTCATCGTGATCGCGGTGATGATGATCGTGGTCGTGGTCGTGAGCCATCACGCGATCCTCAGCCGCGCCGCCGCCTCGATCCTGCCGGCCAGATGGCAGAGCGACAGATCGCTGCCGGGCGGGCCGAGGATCGACAGGCCGAGCGGCGCCCCGTCGCGCTGCGCAACCGGGATGGAGACCTGCGGAAAGCCCGTCAGTCCGGATGGGCACAAAAGCCGGAGGGCCCGATTGCGGAAGTTGTCGAGATCGGCCTCGTTGGTCGTGGTCAGGGGCGCAGCATCCGGCACGGTCGGCATCAGGATCACGCCATCCTTGCCAAGCAGCTTCTTGACGGCGGCGCGGCAGGCATTGCGGGTCTTGGTGGCGGTCTCGACCTGGGCCTCGGTGACGGTGCGCGCGAAGGCGAAGCGTTCGGCGACGCCTGGTCCGAGCGGCGGGTTGAAACGGTCGATCATGTCGCCGTCGGCCTCCCATGCCTCGCGGCCCTGCAGCCAGCGGAAAGCCCAATACAGCGCATCGATGTCCTTTGTGAGGTTGACCTCCTGCATGTCGCCCATGGTGAGCGAGAGCCGGCGCACGACATCGCGCAGGATGGCCTCGGCGTCCGGCACGGCCAGCTTGAACATGTCAACGGCGATGAGCAGCCTTGGGCTTTGCGGAAGCGGGGTCCTGTCCTTGCCGAGGACAGCATCCGCGACGCGGGTGAACGTGCCGCCGTCACGCGTGAAGAAGCCCGCCGTGTCGAACGAGTCCGCCAGCGGCCAGCAGCCCTTGAGCGAGAGCCGGCCGTGGGTCGGCCTGATGCCGAACAAGCCGCAATAGCTGGCCGGCGCGCGCACCGAGCCGCCCGTGTCGGTGCCGAGCGCCACATCGGCTAGCCTGGCCGACACCGCCGACGCGGAGCCGGACGAGGAGCCTCCCGTAATGCGCTCCGGCGCGGCCGCATTGATCGGCGAGCCGAAGTGAGCGTTCTTGCCATTGAGCGAGAACGCCAGCTCGTCGGTCACCGTCTTGCCGACGAAGCGCGCGCCGGCCTTTAGGAAGGCTGACACCAGCGGCGCATGGGCCTTCTTGAGGCCGGACATCGCCAGCACATGCGGCGAGCCGGCTCCGGTGGGGTAGCCTTTCACATCGTACAGATCCTTGACCGCCAGCGTCAGGCCTTTCAGCGGTCCGGCGCCTGAATGGGCGACCGGAACGTCAGGGAACGGAACCCAGCATCTGAAGCTGTCATCGTGCATGTTCAGTCGTCCTCAAATCCGCCGATCCACACCAAAGCATGCTCCGGGCCAAACCCTTGCCGTAACGATCAAAGTCCTTTTGCGTCGCCGTCCGACCTTGGATCGTGAGTCGCCTCGACGTGCCCTTTCGGGTGCCTCACCAACAGGCCGGCATGCCCGAACTGGTCGTCGTAAGGCACGCCCCACTCCTCGAGCGCATGCCCGGCTGCGGCGAGCCTTGCCACGACCATGTGGTCGAAGCGGTTCTCGATCTTGAGCGAGGTCGAATTCGTGCCCCATGTCTTGCCGAACAGGAAGCGCGGCGCATCGACGGCATCGGCCACGCTCATGCCCATGCGGTAGCGCGACAGGACCTGCGCCTGAAATTGGGGCTGACCGTCGCCGCCCATGCAGCCATAGGACGCGATGCGGCCGTCATCG
>JANOCI010000097.1:0-17819 GCA_031412095.1 Allobosea sp. | reverse complement strand
GCCCGTGACGTTCGCCAACGTCATCGACGCCCTCGAGCGCGCAGGCGACGACCTCGACCGCGCCGCCGGGGTGTTCTACAACCTGTCGGGCGCAGACACGAACGAGGCGCTTCAGGCCATCGAGCGGGAGATGGCCCCCGTCATGTCCCGGCATTGGTCGGCGATCAGCATGAACGCCCAGCTCTTCGCCCGCGTCGATGCGCTCAACGAGCAGCGCGCCTCGCTCGCCATCTCGCCCGAACAGGACCGCGTGCTTGAGCTTACGCACAAGGGCTTCGTGCGCTCCGGGGCCCGCCTGGACGACGCCGACAAGACGCGGCTGAAGGCGATCAACGAACGCCTGTCGACGCTCGGCACGCAATTCTCGCAGAACGTGCTGAAGGACGAGGCGAGCTATGCGCTGATCCTCGAGGACGAGACCGACCTCGCCGGCCTGCCGGATTTCCTGAAGGCGGCGATGGCGAAGGCTGCCGACGACCGGGGTCATCCGGGCAAGCATGCCGTCACGGTGAGCCGGTCCATCGTCGAGCCGTTCCTGACGTTCTCATCGCGCCGCGACCTGCGCGAGAAGGCCCGCAAGGCCTGGGACGCCCGTGGCGCAAATGGCGGAGACACCGACAACAGGTCGGTCGTCGCCGAGATGGTGAGGCTCAGGGCCGAGAAGGCGAGGCTGCTCGGCTACCGCAACTTCGCGGCCCTCAAGCTGGACGGCACGATGGCGAAGGAGCCTGCCGCCGTGCGCGGGCTGCTTGAAATGGTGTGGGAGCCCGCCAAGCGCCGCGCCGCCGGGGAGGCCGCCGACCTTGCGAAACTCGCCCGAACCATGGGCCAGAACGACCCCATCGCCGCATGGGACTGGCATTACTATTCCGAAAAGGTCCGGAGCGCCCGCTTCGCCCTCGATGAGGGCACGCTCAAGCCCTATCTGCAGCTCGGCAAAATCATAGAGGCGTCATTCGACTGCGCGTCACGGCTCTTCGGGCTGGCGTTCGAGGAAAGGCCCGACCTGAAGGGCTACCACCCCGACGTGCGCATTTGGGAGGTGTCGGAGACGGGAGGGCGGCATGTCGGCCTGTTCATCGGCGATTACTTCGCCCGGGCCTCGAAGCGCTCGGGCGCCTGGATGAGCGCCTACCGCCGCCAGGACAAGCTCGATGGCGAGGTCCGCCCGATCATCGTCAATGTCTGCAATTTCGCCAAGCCGGCGGAGGGCCAGCCGGCCCTGCTGTCGCTGGACGATGCGCGCACGCTCTTCCACGAGTTCGGCCACGCCCTGCACGGGCTTTTGTCGGAGGTGAAGTATCCGTCGGTTTCGGGCACCTCCGTCAGCCGTGACTTCGTCGAGCTGCCGTCGCAGCTTTACGAGCACTGGTTCGCGACCCCCGAGGTGATGGGCCGCTACTGCGTCCATGCCGAGACCGGAGAGGCGATGCCGCAGGCGCTGATGGACAAGGTCAAGGCGGCGCAGACCTTCAACCAGGGTTTCGCGACCGTGGAGTACACGTCGTCGGCGCTGGTCGACATGGCGTTCCATGAAGTCGAGGACGTGGGAGAGATCGACCCCATCGCCTTCCAGGACAGGGAGTTGGCGCGGATCGGCATGCCGCCGGAGATCGGCATGCGCCACAAGACCCCGCACTTCACGCACGTGTTCTCCGGCGATGGCTATTCCGCCGGATATTATTCGTATTTGTGGAGCGAGGTCATGGACGCCGATGCCTTCGACGCCTTCCGCGAGACGGGCGACGTGTTCGACGCCGCAACGGCGGGGAAGCTCAAGCGCCACATCTACTCGGCCGGCAACTCCCGCGATCCGGCGGAGCTCTACACCGCTTTCAGGGGCCGGATGCCGACGCCGGAGGCATTGCTCGAAAAGCGCGGACTGGCGGAGGTCTAAACGGGGGGCACCTACACCCGCGCTGCCGGCCACCTCCCTCCCCACCATGTGGGGAGGGTAAGGGTGGGGCACTTTCTGTCAGCTTCTTGGGCGCACCACCCCACCCCGGCCCTCCCCGCGTGGCGAGGAGGGAGAAGAAATCAGAACACCCGGTGCTTCATGTAGGCTTCCTGCGGATCGACGCCGGCGCGGATGGCGGCCATCATGCCGCCCTCGGCCGCCATCTTCGCTTCGGCCGCCGCAAGCACATCCTCGATCCCGTCGCCCGGTATGAGCACGATGCCGTCGCGGTCGGCCAGTACGTAATCGGATGGCCGCACAACGTGTTGGCCGAAGATGATCCCTTCGTCGAAGGCGTCGGCGCGCCAGTTGCCGACGATGTCGATCGGCGAATAGAACCGGCAGAACACGGGAAAATCCTGGTTCACGACATCTTGCGCGTCCCGGCAGCCGCCGTCGACGATGTAGCCGCGCACGCCCTTGATCTTCAGCGCTTCAGCCGAGAGCCCGCCCATCAGTGCGCGGATGTCGTCCTGCGGCTGGCAGATCAGGACATGTCCGGTCCTGGCTTTCGAGAGCACGCCCGACCATGCATGGAGCGTGTCGTGCTGGCTCAGCGTCGGGTCGGGCCGCCCGCGCACCGTCATCACCGGCCCGGCGCATTTCATCAGGGGGTCGACGCCCCTCACATGGCGCGGCAGGACGCGGGGCGGGCTGCCCTGGTTGCGCATCACGTCATAGACGACGCTCGAATGGCAGCGGTGCAGGCGGTCGGCAAGGGACGTGTCGGCCGGCGATGTCATGATGCGTCCTCGCGTTCAGGGCCTTGACGGCCGAAGGTAGGCGCTTGCGGGCCGTGATGGCAATGCCGCCGTCAGGCTTCCCACAAGGCGCTCAGGAAGACGTCGCCATAGGCCTTCAGCTTGCGCTCGCCGACGCCCTGCACACGCGCCATCTGATCGAGGTCGGAAGGCTTTTCGCGGATCATGTCGATCAACGTACGGTCCGGGAAGACCATGTAGGCGGCGATGCCCTCCTCGCGGGAAATCTCGGCGCGCAGGGCGCGCAGGCGCTGAAAGACCGCGTCGTCGACATCATCCAACGGGTTGCCATAGGGGCCGGCTGCGCTGCGGATCCGGGCCAAGCGCTCTCCCGACGTCTCGGCGCGCAGGCGGATGCCGTCGCGGCCGCGCAGGAGATCCTCGCCTTTTTCGGTGACGACCAGGCCGCCATGCTCGTCCCTGTGCGCCACGGCGCCCGCTGCGAACAACTGCCGGATGATGCTCATCCAGCTCTTGGCGCCCTTGTCCTTGCCAACGCCGAAGGTCTTTATCTCGTCGTGCCTCTGCTTGGCGATGGCGTCGGTGCGCTTGCCCACCAGCACGTCCGCGATGTGCGCCGCGCCGAAGCGCTGGCCGGTCCGCAGCATGGCCGACAACGCCTTCTGCGCGTCGATCAGCCCATCGTAGAGCGTCCTGGCGCCGCCGCCGCACAGGTCGCAGCCCTGGCAGGCCACTGCGCTCTCGCCAAAATACGACAAAAGCGCGCCGCGCCTGCAGCTCGACGCCTCGCACAGGGCCGTCATGGCGTCGAGCTTGCGGTGCTCGATGCGCTTGCGGTCCTCCGCCATGTCCTTCTCGTCGATCTGCCGGCGGCGCAGAGCCATGTCGTCCAGGCCGTATAGCGTCAGCGTGGCGGCGGGCAAGCCGTCGCGCCCGGCGCGGCCGATCTCCTGGTAGTAGCTTTCGATCGAGCCCGGCATGTCGGCATGGATCACGTAGCGCACGTCGGGCTTGTTGACCCCCATGCCGAACGCGATGGTGGCGCAAACGATGACGCCGTCCTCCTGCTGGAAGATGTCCTGGTTGCGGTTGCGGCTCTCCTGCTCCATCCCGGCGTGATAGGACACGGCGCGCCAGCCCTTCCCGCTCAACCATTCGGCCAACGCCTCCGTGCGCTTGCGCGACGAGCAGTAGATGATGCCGGACTGCCCCTTGCGGCCGGCCAGGAAGGCCTCGATCTGCCGCCTCGGCTGATCCTTGGGCTCGAACCTGAGCGCGATGTTCGGCCTGTCGAAGCCATGCACAAACATGACCGGGTCGGCGTCGAACAGCTGGGCCGCGATGTCGGCGCGCGTGGCCTGGTCCGCCGTGGCGGTCAAGGCCAGCACAGGCGGCATGCCGAGCGCTTTGCGGAGACGGCGCATCTCGCGGTATTCGGGGCGGAAATCATGCCCCCACTGCGAGACGCAGTGCGCCTCGTCGATCGCCAGCCGGGCCACTCCCAATTCTGCCAACCGCGCGCTTGTGCCCTCCATGGCGAGCCGTTCGGGCGAGACATAGACCAGATGCGTGTCGCCCTGGCGCAGGGAGCGCCAGGCGTCGGCGGTCTGCTGGTCGCTGTTGAGCGAGTTCAGCGTGACGGCGCCGACGCCGGCCGCGGCCATCTGCTTCACCTGGTCGCGCATCAGGGCGATGAGCGGCGACACGACGACGGTCAGCCCGCCCTCGACGAGGGCGGGAAGCTGGTAGCACATCGACTTGCCGGAGCCCGTGGGCATCACAGCCAGCACGTCCCGCCCGGCCAGGACGGCCTCGATGACCTCGCGCTGGCCCGAGCGGAAGTCGTCGTAGCCGAACGTGGTTTTCAACGTGCTGCGCGCAGCGGACAGCGAATCGGACATGGCTCTGGTTTAGGCGGTGACGCCTGCGATGCAAGGTTTCGCGCCTTGCGAGGTGGGCGATGTGAGCGCGTAAATGTTCAGTGGCGCGCCAGAGTGCGGATGTAGCCCAACAGGTCATCGATCTGACGTGGAGAGAACTGAAAGTCGGGCATTCCTTTGTGGCTTCCGGTGATGCCCTCGCCGAAGGCTTCCTCTAATGCTTCCACGGGGTAGCGTTGAGGTATCAGGCGAAAGGGAGTTGCCGCTGGCCTCGTGCTTCGTCCCGAACGACCGATGGCGTGACATTCAGCGCAGTACTGACGAGCGAGTGACTGTCCTGCCTTGGTGTCTTGCGCGGACACTGCATCCATGGGCGCAAGGACGCCAAGCGTCAGCACAGAAACCAAGAATGGAAGGTTATGTTGCATCATGCGATTTTGCCATGCGTGGGCTTTCATGAATTTGCGGCAGATCAACGTCTGGCAGCTCTGCGCTTTGACGCGGCATAGATCGCGCTGACCAGCACTGTGGCGTCAGTGACTTCCCCAAGTGTGAAGCCACCTGCAACATCGGGCAAAAAGTTGTGATTAGCCGGAATATCACGGCGGTCGCTATGAGTGATGCCAGAGGTGTTGCCGGCCAGCGCGTGGATAAGCTACGTGAATGCGCAACGTCTCGCCATCCCACCGGAGACCGGCTGCTGACTCCGCGCATTATGGCGCGGCGGTGGGCGAGCCCGGGAGAGAGCCTCATGAACCGCGCCAAGATCGACTTCATTGACCTCAAGGCGCAGCGCCGCCGCATCGGGCCGGCCATGGACGAGGCGATCCTGAAGGTGGTGCATGAGGGCAGCTACATCCTCGGCCCCGAGGTCAAGCGCTTTGAGGACGAGCTCGCCGCCTTCTGCGGCGCCAAGCACGCCATCGGCTGCGCCAATGGCACGGACGCGATCGCGCTGCCTCTGATGGCGATGAAGCTGAGGCCGGGGGAGGCGGTGATCTGCCCGTCGTTCACCTTCGCCGCGACGGCGGAGGTGGTCGCCTGGCTCGGGGCGACGCCGATCTTCGTCGACATCGACGAAGCCACCTACAACATGGACGTGAGGTCGCTCGGCCATGCCATGGCGACGGCCGCACAGAACAATCTGAAGGTCCGCGCGGTCATCGCGGTGGATCTCTTCGGCCAGCCGGCGGACTACGATCCGATCAGCGCCTTCTGCAAGGACAACGGCCTCGTGCTGATCGCCGATTCGGCGCAGGGTTTCGGCGGCTCCTACAAGGGCCGCACCGCAGGCTCCATCGGGGATTTCGCCACGACCAGCTTCTTCCCGGCCAAGCCTCTCGGCGCCTATGGCGACGGCGGCGCCATCCTGCTGCCGAACGACGATCACCACGAGGCCATCCGCTCGCTGCATGTGCATGGCCGCGGAAGCGACAAGTACGACAATGTCAGGATCGGCGTGAACTCGCGGCTCGATACGCTGCAGGCCGCCGTCCTGTCGCTGAAGCTCTCAGTCTTCAGCGAGGAGATCGAGCAGCGCCAGACCGTCGCCGCACGCTATGACGAAGGCCTGAAGGATGTCGCCGTGACGCCTAGCGTGCTGGATGGCTGCGTGTCGACCTGGGCGCAATATGTCATCCGCGTCGACGCGGGCAAGCGCGGCCATGTCATCGAGGCGCTGAAGGGGAACGGGATCCCGACTGCGATCTACTATCCCAAACCTTTGCACCAGCAGACGGCCTACAGGCATTTCCCGGTCGCCGGCAACGGATTGCCGGTGTCGGACCGGGTCTGCCATGAAGTGCTCGCGCTGCCGATGCACCCCTATCTGGATGCAGACACGCAGGATTACATCATTTCGTGCACACGGGCCGCGATCGGCTGACAGGCGACGGCCTTCAAAGGCCGTTCTCCACCCAACCTGCCCGATTGACCGGACTTCAAGGTCGAGTGGTGCTGCGAGAGAGGATTGAAACCGACCAGATTGGTTGTAAGTCATTGATATTGCTTAGAACGATTGGCGTCAAGTTGGATGTTGTGTACCACCGGTGTGTTCTAGCGGGCGAGTTGCCTGATGCTCACACGGCCTTGAAGAACTCTTCGTTCACCGCGTAGTCCGTCACGGGCACGACATCAAGTCAGACGGGCCGCTGCCCTTGACCATGGGGCTTTACCCCGGACGCGCCAACGTGGACGCCATGCGGGCTTGCCTAGAAGCCGTGAAGCTGCCCTCGCAAGGCTTGGCGGCCTATCGGAAAGGCATTCGCCGGAAGCGCAGGCCACCATCTAGCTAGCCAAAGACTACCTTGATCGAGGTGGTATCTTAGTGCGAAGTTTTTGGGTTTTTGCATCGAGCAACTTCAGTCTTTCCGCTCGAACAAAATTATCGTCGAGAAAATGCTCAAGGACTTCCAAAATTGTTTGCATGTCTCCATCCTTTGGTTTCCATCCACGATGAATAGAGGCACCTCCGGCATCGACCAATACATTTAACATGCTACGAACATCGGAAGTGATATGCTTTGACTCGACTAAGGCATCTAGTTTTTGATTAAATCGGGCAGATTCCGTAGCTCCAAGTAGTACCGCAGCAATATCAAAGCAGGAACGCGCTCCAACCGCCGCAAGCATGGGTAGGTCTGCATTGAATGCACCGTAGGTTTCAACTATGGCGCTTTCCAAAGTATCTGGGAATAAGAAGCCTGAGATGATATCGGGAATGGGCCTTTTCCTGAATGGCGGCCAAGACGTGTCCGTTGTTTTATGAACAAACTCGTCTTCGTTTGTGTCCGAATTGTAGACGTAATCCCCGCTCTCGTAGTCTTCAAACCGTATTGACGTGAAAACGTCGTTACATGACGTGCATTTCAAAAGCCGCCATTCAGTTCGGCAGTGATAATCTTCGCTATGCGTCTGGGAGGTTTCGCCGAACACTTCGCATCTGCGACCACCATGGCAGTTTGGACAACGCGCAAAAAATGTTGAAGCAGTGACCATCGCCTTCACGCCCCTAGCATCTTTTCAACAAGCGTTTCGATTTCACCCATCACACCGTCTTCAATGAGGGCTTCACGGATGCGCTTGCGGTGGCGCGTGAAGTGCGCCCCTTCGTCCAGCGGCACGAGGCCAGCCACGGATGCCGCCCGCCTGCCTGCTTTCGCCAGTTCATTGTGGAAGGCGTTCTTTGGATCAAAGATCGGGATTGGGAGGTTGAACACCACCTTGTCAAAATGTCGTGCTCCAAACTGGCCTTGCGCTTGAAAACGTTTTGCACGTGACTGCAACGCTTCAGCATTCAAAATGGCAGTAAGGAAATGCCCTTCTTCCGGCGTGCTCACGTTGCAAGCGTAAAGCACATGCTCCACCACGGCGCTGCGGTTTTCGAGGAAGCACGCTGCGAGGTTGGTGCCCGATGCCGCAAAGATTACACGCAATGGCGCAATAGGAAATTGGGCAGTGAGCTTGCCGAAATAATCAACTTGCTCGTTCCAAGTGATCTTGCTTGACCGGTTCGCATTCCATTTTTCTTCTGCGGACGCCAGCCATCGGGAAAGCATTGTGTGGCCGCGAGCCATAGCAGTAGGTGCTTCCAGCATCTTCGCGCTCTTCTCATCCCATGGAATGACGGCTTCAAGCGGCTGCAATGGACGGAATGGCGCGATGTTCTCGCCTAGAAAGCAAGGTCGCACAAAGCCAATTTCCACCGCTCCTTCTACCGGTGCAATCTGATTCCACGGTTTCTTATCCTGAGAGGAAACACGGCCCTTGAGATATGGGGCTTCAGCGTTATTGCCCAATCGCCCTTGATTGACCCGTTCCACAAAGATGAACCGCCGGGGCACCAACGTTGCGCCCTGCTTAAAGCGTTCCTTGTAGGGGCTTGTCGCCAGAACCTTTTCACGCGGCCATGGCGTTGTCTCGACTGATAGCGCCTTGTCCGCTTCAGCCCGTGACGCATCCCGGCGCGGCAATGTGCCGTGATAGGCCAGAACCTTCGTGGGCAGTGTCGTGCCGATCTTCTTTGTCACGCTGGCGAAGAGCACACATGCTGGCACCGGGAAGAGCGGTTGCACCTCGTGATCGAAGGTCCATGCGTCGGTGAACTCCATGCGCACATCGCGCCCCACCGAACGATCATCCTTGAAGCGCCCTTTCAGGAACTCCTTGTAAGGCTCCATGCGCATCGCAGCATAGGGCAGCACCATCGCCATCTTGCCGGAAACGCCATTGGTCACGGTCTTGCGCAAGTAGAGCTGGGCAATCCGGGCAAAGAAGTAAGCGCACATATCCTGCGATGTTGCGACCTTGCCGCCAACCCATAGGCCCGTTGCTTGGCATTCTTCCTTGAAGCGGGCTTTCAGCGCCTCACCCATGAATGAGTAACGAACCCATGGCGGGTTGCCGACAATCACATCGGCCTTCTGCGCTTCGCCAGACAACCAGACGGGGCGCGAGAGGTTGCGCACGACATAGCCCCAGATGTGGTTGCGGCCTTCCTCTTGCAGCTTCACAAGCCGGGTGTAGGTCTCAGTCAAGGTGTTGATGTCACCATCTGACACGACGCCAGCCGACTTCACGAAGGCAGCCAGTGAGGCAGCCGGGGCAGCGGGCTTGCGTTCCGACAAGTCCAGCATCGCCTTGATGATGTCGTCCAAAAGGTCTTTCGAGCTGGCAATCGTGCCGGGGAAGCGCAGTGTGGTGCGGCCTGCAACGGTGGACGATGACGTGTTGCCACGAATGACCGGGGCCATATCCTTCAGGGCTTCGCCGGGCGCGGGCACCACCACTTCAAGTTCCTGGGCATTGAAAAGATCGCGGATGCTCCATTGCAGCGCATCACCAAGGAAGACCGGAATGGAGATGGTGGCGGGCCGCCCCAAGCGCAGCACGGGAAGCAAGGCCAGAAGGAATGTCGTGCGGGCAAAGATCACCGCGACCGGGTGGACCTCAATCCCGGCAATCCGGTCCAAGGCCAGTTGCACGATGTCTTTCGGCGGAAGCTTCGCGGCCTGCCCTGCCTTCACAAGGTGGCGGATGGCGTGGAAGAGGAAGGTGCCCGAACCGCAGGACGGGTCCATGACACGTTGCTCCAAGGGCTTGTCCACGGCGGCTTCCACGATCCGTTCCGCAAGCCAGTCCGGGGTGTAGTACTCGCCAAGATAGTGCCGCTGGTCAGGGTCTATGAGGCTTTCATAGAGGCCCTTCAGCACGTCCACCTGAATGTCCTGCAAGCGGAAGCGCTTCACCTGCGAAGCGATCTGCGTCACCAAGGCCGGGCCGCGCGGATCGACAAGAAGCCAATCGAAGAAGTCATTCTCAACGGTGCCAGTGATGCCCGCATTCTCGAAGGTGCGGCCTGATAGCAGCGACTCGCCATCAATCAGCGGGTCTTCCTCGAAGGCCAGCGTGGCGATGACCTTGGCGACGATGGTCAGATAGGTGTGCTGAAGGAAGAGCGCGGGCGCTTCCACATCGGAACCATAGGCAAGGCCAAGAAGCCGATGCCATAAGTCGCGCTTCAGGATGGCTTCCGGGTGTTCCTTCTGGTGTTGCCAGAGGGTTTCAATCTCACGGATGGCATAGGCATAGGTGACGCTTTCGCGGCCAAGTTCACGGCGGATCACTTCCACGTCTGGCGGAAGGCTATCGGCAAGCAGCACGACGCTTTCAAGCCATGACGTCAGTGCCCGTGGGTTGTCAGTTTTCGCCTTGATGCTGCCAAGGGTGACAAGCACCCCATCCCGGACTCGGTGCGCGGTGTAGTCCAAGCCATCGGTGGCAATGCCAATCCACGGTTCGCCCGTCTCTTTCTCACGATGCGGCAAGTAGCTGGCGAGCTGGGCATCCGCGTCCTTGCGCTCCTTCGAAAGGTTGCTCTTGAACTCGATCACGGTGCGGCCAAGCAGGGCGTCTATGCGGCCCTTGATTTCCACCACCCGCTTTTCAAAGGTGATGTCCGTGGACTTCGCGCCAAGGTGATCCGTGAGAAGCGACGTGATCAGCGTCCGCACCTTCTCATGACCCGGACGGGATGCCAGTTCGGCAACGGTGGCAAGCAGCGGATCAGGACGAAGGGTCACGTGGTGTGTGCATCCGGCGCGAGAGTAAAGAGACTCGCAGTCTTCAACCATTTGCAGTGGTTAGGAAAGGCGTTGTTTCAGCAGCCAAATGTTCCGCAGTGGATTTCCAAACCCCTCTGACAAAGAACACGCGCACGGATTGTCCCCATGGCTACCCCTCGAAGCGCCATGCAAGCTGGGTGCAAGGTTTTTCAGGGTAAGTGCCATGCCCATGCCGCGTTCACCATTCCGGCAGCCACCGCTAGTCAGTTCATACAATCTGGCCTAACGTCCGTTTCGTCAATTTGTATGGAGCGTAATCACCATGACCACGAAAAACTCGCCAGATGGATATAGACAGCACACTGTTCATCACGCATCACGCATCGTCGCCTATCGCCGCGTTTCCACGCAAAAGCAGGGGCAGTCCGGCCTTGGGCTAGAAGCACAAGCGGATGCCATCGCAGGCTATGCGAACCGCATTGGAGCAATCGTCACCGCAACCTTTACCGAAGTCGAGAGCGGGAAGCGCAACGATAGGCCGGAGCTGCACAAGGCCATTCATCTGGCCAAGGTCACGGGTGCTACACTGGTCATTGCCAAGCTAGATCGGCTCTCGCGCAATGCCGCCTTCCTTCTCACGATGCGAGACGCGGGCGTTGACTTCGTTGCGGCTGACTTGCCAGACGCCAATAACCTCACAATAGGGATCATGGCACTGGTCGCGCAGCAAGAGCGGGAAGCCACGTCCAAGCGCACCAAGGAAGCCCTAGCGGCGGCAAGGAAGCGGGGCGTCAAGCTTGGCAACCCGAATGGCGCGGCGGCGCTGCTGAAGGCTGGCAAGGGCAATGGAGCTAGCCGTAGCGCAGCCGTGGCCAAGGCCGATGCAAAGGCCGGAGACCTGAAGCCAATCCTAGAAGCAGTGCTTGCCGATGGCGTCCGTTCGCTCGCTGGCATTGCTGCTGAGTTCAACCGCAGAGGCATCACGACGCCACGGGGAAAGGGCGCTGGCCAGTGGTATCCGTCCTCAGTCAGGAACCTTGCAGGGCGGTTGAACATTGCATTGTCCGCCCATGGCTGAAGCGTTCGGCCAGAGCGTTAAAGCTGAAAGTCAGTAGCACGTAGTCATGCAATGGTGCCGTGCAATGGTGCAGCACTCTCATGCCAATGAATGTAGATCGAAATGAGTTTCGGTCAAGACTTGTAGTTCAAAACGCCAAATGCACTTCTTGCCTCTCCAATCAACCAATGAGGCACGACACATGTATGACTACTTCAACCTATTGATCACCCGTAGGTTTAGCCTAACCTTTGGTGCCCATGGCTTTCATGGCTATGCGTTCGGACGCGGCTTGTATCTCTGCGCTAGAGCGCGGCTGGCTGGCGAGCGTCGTGTCTGGTTTCGCCGTGACGCGGACGTGGTGACGGGGCGCATCGGACTTTTCAACTTCACCACGGACAAGCAGCGAACCGACTGACGGACCTAGAGTAGATGGCTGCTTCGCATCATCACCATCTCAATGGCATGAGGCCTTGACCTGAGGCTTGGGCAGGAGGGTGGATATAGACACTACACAGTACACGCCATGCTAAGCTTAGAGTATGGGCTTAGGTGGCAGGCCTAGTGGTCAGTCAGAGAGCCTAGCCACCAAGCCATTGGGGTGTAGGAGCGAAGCTTCACCTTCTCTCTATCAAGCGTAACGTCCTGCGCCCGCGTCGCATCAAGCGATCAGCGCAACGCCACTACCGAACGCCACCGTCTCGACAAGACACGGGCGGCATCACCTTCAAAACAACCCGCTGCAAGCCACAAAACCATCCCTGCGCTTTGGCCTTCCAGCCATCGTCACGGGGTGGTTCTGTACGTCTTTGCGGCTCGTGGACAACAAGGAGCCACATCAAATGCAACACACCATTCAAGCCTCTCCAACACGCAAGCGGACAACCAAGACCGCCCCTCTCAACCTTCCAGTCTTTCTCGATGCGCAAGACCGGGAGTATCACCACCTGCCCCTGTCTTATGGCAGGCCCGTGGACATTCTCAAAAGGCAGCTGGACGCAATCAGGCCGTATCTGACGACCGGCAAGTTCATGTGGAACCATGACAATCAGCGCGACGAAGATGGCAAGCACAAGCGCTTCTATCCCAAGACCACGGCCTATGAGCCCGGACGGAGGCGGCGCGGCAAGTCTGCAAGAGCACGCTACATGCCACTGGCACGTTTGGTCATCATGGCAGAGATGCACAAGCGGGGCATCAAGCTTCCACGCAAGGGATGGGAGGTTGCATACATCGATGCTACCCTGCGTCACGACATACGCCCTGAGAACTTGAAGATCAGACCGCGCAGTGAGAACAAGAACTATGTGGCAGCTTGCGTTGCTCTCGATCCAAGCTTCGATCCAGCGACCGGGTTCGATCTGCCCTGCAACGTCTTGGCTGCGCTCAATGAGACCCTAAGACAATAACACCTCACCAAGAGCGGGGCGGTTCCTGCATGGGGCCGTCCTGCCCTCTCCCTGCTTGCCACAAAACATATGAGCGTGTGTCAGCGGGAATCTGTCTTTTTCGTTCTTGTGCTAGGCCAGCGCGTCAATCGCCAAGCTCATAGCGCGGGAACTTGTCGATGGCTTCCCGCTTCAAGAGGGTCACGGATGGCGACTCATAAGCCCTGCCGACACTCCTAGGTCCTCGCAGCGCGATCCAGTCTCGAAAGGTTACATCTACAAGCCCGGTAGCCCTCTGACCCCAAGTATGCCGCCAAGCATGGTTCGGAGAAACGACTTTCGGCAAGGTCACAACCGTACCTACCCATTTTGCAAGCTCGTTCGCAGCGTTTTCCGCAGGGCTTTTTTGATTCTCCGGAGCGTGCTTGCTCTTGGGCGTATAAAAGAGCGGCTGACCATCCTTGAGTTTGGCGACGTAGTTCAGGAAGCCTTCGTCAATCACCTGCTGGTGCAGTGGTATCGAGCGTGCCTTACCCGTCTTGGTGTGCATCAGATCGATCACCCATATGCCTTCCTCTTGCCGCACATCACTTTTTGTCAGTGCCGTGATGCTGGCGACGCGTGCCGCTGTATGTGCGCATAGCCAAGGCACGTAGCGCTTGCAGGCGCTGGCGTAGGGATGCCTGACGTTGTCTGGCACGGCGCGTGTGGCTTTCAGGATGGCCTTCCATTCGGCTTCCCTGAACGGCTTCTCGCGACCTTCAGAGACCGTCTTGACGCCTTCCATCATCTCCAGTGCAGCAAGCGGGTTGGCAGATAGGAGCTGACCACCATCGCGGGTCATCGCCCATTTGAAGATGCTCGATACTGCTACCCGGTCATTCTTATTGATGACTTCGATCTTCACCCCGTCCACATCGCGGCGATGCACCATCCAAGCCCACAAGTCATCATCAGTCAGCGACCGCACGTCTTTGGTGCCAAAGAGTGCAATGAAGCTTCTGAATGTGGTTGTGTAACGATGCACGGTGTTCTTAGCGAGGTTCTTGCCCCGTCCAGCCGTCCACTTGTCCAGCAGTTCCCGTGCCGAGATTGCAGAGCCTTTCGCTACGACTGGCTTAGCTTGTGCCGCATCAGGCCAAGACGGGAAGCGCAGGGCGGCAGGGTCAGGCGTATAGTCGCCTGTCGCCTTCTGATGCAGGGTCTTAGTGGCATCGTCATAAGCGTCTGCAATGGCAGTCATCACACGGGTGCGGCTCTCGGCATCGGTGACGCGACCTTTCCGGCGTATGTGCTCATCAGCGGATGAACCAAACCACTGCTCAAAGAAGGCCGGGTCATTACGGCTTGATATACCGATAGAGCGCAGCTTCGCCCATGTTGATGGCTTGCCGGGATTGTCGCCCGCGCTTTCGGCTAGCTCGCGATAGGCATCACCGGCAATCGCCATGACCTCGCGTTGTGTGAGGGGCGTCGGGCCGTGGCGTATGGCATCATAGTGCGAATGTAGGGCAGCTTCCGCTATCGCGTGTCGCGCCTTGGCCGTTTGTGGATCATGTGTACCGAGACTGACCTTGACCGCTGCGCCAATCTTCGTGCTGACAAAGCGATCACCGATTGGCAGCGAAACAACCTGGCCCTTCATTCTTGCAGCGAGATTCGACGGCAAACGCTGCCGCAAGTGCCACATGCCGGTTTTCGGATGACGCCAAGGATTGGGCATTCTGAGGATCATTGTGTACCACCCGCGTGTACCACCGGGCGGCTTCATAAGTCCTTGATACCCCACAACACCTTGATTTTCTGTGAAAAAAAGGTGGTGCTGCGAGAGAGGATTGAACTCTCGACCTCACCATTACCAATGGTGTGCTCTACCACTGAGCTACCGCAGCGCCGGGTGCGTTTGCTTCGCGAGCCATGGGCACTCGAACGATCACCAGCCGCCGCTGGATAGACGAAGGGTGCGATCAAATCAACCCATCACATCCAGCTTGTCCCGGCCGGAAGCGGGGCGAGCCCGAGATGGCTTGCGACGGTCTGGCCGATGTCGGCGAAACTGGGGCGCTTGCCGATGGCGCGGCCTGCCATCCGAGGGCCGAAGGCGAGGATGGGAACGTGTTCGCGCGTGTGGTCGGTGCCAGGCCAGGTCGGATCGTTGCCGTGGTCGGCGGTGATGACCGCCAGATCGCCTAGCCTCAGCCCGGCCTGCAGTTCCGGCAGCCTGGCGTCGAAGGCCTCCAGTGCGGCGGCATAGCCCGGGACATCGCGGCGGTGGCCGAACTCGGTGTCGAAATCGACCAGGTTGACGAAGGCGAAGCCGCCATCGGGCAAATCCTGCATGGCCTCGACCGCCATGGAGAAATGGCTGTCGTTGCTGACGCCCTTCAGTTCCGTGCCGGTGTTGCGATGGGCGAAGATGTCGCCGATCTTGCCGACGGTGACGATCGACCGGCCCGCGTCATGCGCCCGGTCCAGGATCGTGGCGTTGGGCGGGCTGACGGCGAAATCCTTCCGGTTCGGCGTGCGGGTGAAGCCGGCCGATGGGGTGCCCACGAACGGGCGGGCGATCACGCGGCCGATGTTGAGAGGATCGACAAGCCTGCGCACGGTCCTGCACAGGCCGTAAAGCCGCTCCAAGCCGAAAGCCTCCTCGTGCGCCGCGATCTGCAGGACGCTGTCGACCGACGTGTAGCAGATGGGCTTGCCGTAGCGCATGTGCTCGGGGCCGAAATCATCGATCACCGCCGTGCCGGCTGCATGGCAATTGCCAAGGATGCCGGGAATGTCGCCTTGGCGAATGATCGCTGCGACGAGATCGGGCGGGAATGAATTCTGCTTGTCGCGGAAATAGCCCCATTTGAACGGCACCGGGCAGCCGGCCATCTCCCAGTGGCCGGACGGCGTGTCCTTGCCCTGGCTGACCTCCACGGCGCATCCGTAGGCGCCGGCCGGCGCATCCGGCCAAGGCACTCCCGCGAGCCCCTGCCCTGTCGACGCGTGATGAGCCGCGCTGAGGCCGAGAGCCGCCATGTTCGGCAGGTTCAGCGGCCCGGCCCGCAATCCTGCCCTGTCGCCAAGCCCCGCCGCACAGTGTTCGGCGATGTGTCCGAGCGTGTCGGCGCCCGCGTCGCCATACTCGGCGGCGTCGGCCGATGCCCCGCAGCCGACCGAATCCAGCACGATGATGATGGCGCGGGGCATTCGCTCACTCCCGCACGGCGAGGGCGGAGGCGGCGGCGTCAAGATTGAACGCGGCGGCGAACAGCGCCCGCGTGTAGTCCGTCTGCGGCCTGGCGAAGATGGCCTCGCCTTCGCCTTCCTCCACCACCTTGCCGTCCTGCATCACCAGCACGCGGTGCGACAGGGCGCGCACGACCTTGAGGTCATGGCTGATGAACATGTAAGCCAGGCCGCGCTTGTCCTGCAGGTCGCGCAGCAAGTCCACGATCTGGGCCTGCACGGACATGTCGAGCGCGGACGTGGGCTCATCGAGCACGACGAAGCGGGGGTTAAGCGCCATGGCGCGCGCAATGGCGATGCGCTGGCGCTGGCCGCCGGAGAACTCGTGCGGATAGCGGTCCATGGCCGACGGATCGAGGCCGACGTCGACGAGCGCCCGGGCGACGACATCGCGGCGCTGCTCATAGGAAAGGCTCTTGTCCTGGACCAGCAGGCCCTCCTCGACGATGCCGGCGATGGATAGGCGCGGGCTCAGCGAGCCATAGGGATCCTGGAAGACCACCTGCATGGCGCGCCGCCGCGGCCGCATAGCCGCCGATTTCAGCCCGTCGATGTTCTCGCCGAGGAAGACGACCGGGCCCTGCGAGGAGATGAGCCTCAGGATCGCCAGGCCGAGCGTCGTCTTGCCGGAGCCCGACTCGCCCACGACGCCCACCGTCTCGCCCTCGCGGATGGTGATCGAGACGCCGTCGACAGCCTTCACATGACCGACCGTGGAGCGCAGGAACCCCTTCTTGATCGGAAACCATATCTTGAGGGGGCCGGCCTTGAGGATCGTCTTCGCATCGGGGGGAATCGGGCGAGGCTTGCCTTTCGGCTCGGCGGCGAGCAGCCGCTGGGTGTAGGCATGCCGAGGCGCGCCGAACACGTCGGCCACCTTGCCTTGCTCGACGATCTTGCCCTTGAGCATGACGCAGACCCTGTCGGAGATGCGGCGCACGATGCCCAGGTCATGGGTGATGAACAGCATCGCCATGCCGAGGCGCTGCTGCAGATCCTTGAGCAGCTTGAGGATCTGCGCCTGCACCGTGACGTCGAGCGCCGTCGTCGGCTCATCGGCGATCAGCAGCTTCGGCTCGTTGGCCAGCGCCATGGCGATCATCACGCGCTGCCTCTGCCCGCCGGAAAGTTGATGCGGATACGCGTCCAGCCGTTCCGCTGCATTGCGGATGCCGACCAGATCGAGCAATTCGAGCGTGCGGATGCGCGCCGCCGACCCCGCCAGGCCCTTGTGCAGGGCCAGGATTTCGCCGATCTGGGTCTCGATGGTGTGAAGCGGGTTGAGCGAGGTCATGGGCTCCTGGAACACCATGGTGATGTCGTTGCCGCGCACCTGCCTCAACTCATCCTCGGAGGCGGTCAGCAGGTCCTTGCCCATGAACATCACGCGGCCTGCCGGATGCGAGGCCGGCGGATATTGCAGCAGCTTCAGGACCGAGAGCGCGGTCACCGATTTGCCCGAGCCTGACTCGCCGACCAGCGCCAGCGTCTCGCCAGGATGGAGCGCGAAGGA
>JANOCI010000096.1:0-12019 GCA_031412095.1 Allobosea sp. | reverse complement strand
GTAGGCCGCTTGGCCGGCATTGCCCTTCGCCGAGATCGAGCTGAAGTTCACGATCGCGCCGCCGCCGGTCCTCGCCATGCGCGAGGCCACGCGCGTCGCCGCCGCGAAGCTTGCAGTAAGGTTCGCGCTGACCACGCGCGTGAAGCTGTCGATCGCGTGCGCCTCGAAGCGCGCTCCCTTGAGCGCCAGCACGGGCTCGTTCCAGATCAGCCCGACAGCGTTGACCAGCAGGGCGATCGGATCACGGCGCGGAATGACGGTATCCAGAGCCTCCTGCAGCGCCGCGGCATCCGTCAGGTCGACAGCATGCGCCACGGCGTTGCCGCCCATTTCAAGGCCGGACAATGCGGCGGGGTCCTGGTCGAGCGCGAGAACCTTCAAACCTTGCGACGCGTAGGCTTTCACAAACGCGCGGCCCAGCGCACCTCCGGCGCCGGTGACGACGATCCAGCCCTGCCGGCGTGCGAGCATGCCGCTATTCCAGCCCGGCGAGCCGCTGCACGTCCGCGACGGCGTCGATGCCCTCGAGCTCGGCGTCGCTCAGCTCACGGTCGAGCATCTCCTCGAGCTTCAGCATCAGCCTGACCATCATAATGGAATCCCATCCAGGCACGTCGACCAGCCGGACCTGAGGGCTGAGGCCGGTGACCTCGCGCTGCATGATGTCGGAGAACATGCGCTCCAGGATAGGCGAGGTCATGACGTCCACCTCGCGATGCCGAAGCCGGCCAGGCCGTAATGGTTGCCGGAATAGAGCAGGTAGCGCTCGCGTCTGTGGTCGAACACGCAAGGATACTCGATCATGTCGCTGTCCCAGCCGTCCGCCGACACGTCGATCTTGTCCATGAGCCCGATTCGCGTCCACGACACACCGTCATGCGACTCCGCATATCGGATCCGGTACCGGTCGCCGCGCGAGCAGAACCACATCTTGTAGAGGCCGTCTTCCTTGAGCACGCACGGCTTGCAGATCGCGTATTCGCCCTCGAACCCGAAGTCGATGGCGATGACGTTCTTGCGGTCCCAATGGATGCCGTCGTCGGATTCAGCGTACTTGATGAGGTGACGCATGTCGTTCTGCGTCTTCCCCCATGCGACATTCGAGCCATACCACATCTTGAAGCGGCCCTCGTCGTGCAGCACCCAGGGATAGGACAGGGTGTACGGGTCGTTGTCGTCTAGCGCGAGCATGGGAAACCGCGACCAACGGCGGAAGGGTTGGCCGGGGCCGTCGCTGATCGCCAGCCCGAGCTGGTTCTGCCATGGCACGCGCTGCGTCAGGTGCCAGCCCATGTAATAGAGATGGCGCTTCTCCCCGACCTTCACGATGCACCCGATCGAGCAGCCCGAATCGTCGAAGAATGCATCCTCGCCTGGCAGAAGTTCCGCTTCTCGCGACTCGTCCAGCACGCGGGTCGGATCCGCCATGTCGATCTCGACCCAGCCGATGGCGGAACGGTTCTCGTCGTCGCGAGCCGAGAAATGGATGCGGAACCTGCCGCCGTAGATATGCTCGGCGATGGGATTGGCGGCGTATTTCCGGCCCCAAGGCCGCGTGCCGTCCGGCGCATAGACATGGCCGATCTTTGTCCAGCTCATACGAACCTGCTACAGTTTTCCGGAAGCGATCATCATCCGCATGAACGGACGCGACTCGAAATCAAGTTGAGGTTGCCCGTGAAGATGGACGCTCTTGGCCTGGGTCGAGTTCGCTACCATCAAACCGGCGCCGATGAAAGACTCCTGCCCGATCGTGACGCCATTGGTCACGGTCGCGCCGATGCCGAGGAAAGCCCGCTCCTCGATCCTGACGCCGGCGGCGACCGTCACATGGCTCGAAATCCAGGCATGGTCGGCGATCGTCGTCAGATCGCCGATATGGTTGGAGGACCACATCACGACGTTGTTGCCGATCACGACGTCGAGGCTGATCGACTGGTTGTCGAGGATGAAGCAGTTCTCGCCGATCGAGAGAGGCTCGGCCTTGAAGATGTTCGACGCGACATAGCTCTCGAGCGTGTAGCCCTTCGCTTTCGCCGCGAGGTATTTCTGTTGGCGGAGCCCGTTCATCTGCTGGTATCCGAGCAGGATCAGCATGCGCACGCTTTCCGGCGGATAGAGCCTCTCGACCTCCTCGAAAGCGACGACAGGAAGGCCGCGATGGCTGTCGCCGCGGATCCTCTCGGCGTCGACCGTGAACGCCACGACCTCGTGCCCGGTGTCCGCCGCCAGGAACCGGTGGGCGACGTCCGCGCCCCGTCCCGTTCCGAAGAGGACGACGCGGCTCATGTGCGGGCCTGCCCGGCGGCCGCGTCTTTCAGGACTTTTTCGAGCCAGTCATGGATGCTCATCCCTGCGGCGGCCGCGGCCTTCGCTGTCAGTTGCTTGGTGTCTGGCGAAACGCCCTCGAGCACGCCGAAGTAGCGCGTCCGCAGTGAGCCGCCGCGCACGCCCGAATGCGGCAGGTCGAGGTCGAGCGGCGGCGGTCCCTCGCCCTTGGTGAAGGCGATCACGTAAAAGCAGTTCGCGATCAGCCATCTGACCGTCACATCGCGCGCGCTTTGGGGCAACGACGTGAGCGGGATGTCGGCCTTGAACAGCGCATTGTTGGCTGTGACGATCCCATCGAATTCGCTGCCCTTGAGCCACGGCGCCACGGCTTCGTCGCCGTAGAGCACTCGCCCCCCGCGTTTGACCACCCGCGCCAGCTCGGCAGCGCCCCGCTTGAGGTCTCCGAAGTGATTGAAGCCGCCGAAATGGAACACCGCGTCGAAGGCGCCGTCCTCATATGGCAGGGCGGTGCCGTTGGAGGCGGAGTATGCAAGCTCGCAGGTGAACCCGAAATCCGACGCGTAGCCGCCCATCTTGTCGCGACAGACCTTGACCATGCGCGGCGACAGGTCCTGCATGTGCAGCGCGCCCGAAGGGCCCAGGCGCCTTGCGAGCCTGAAGGAGTCGCGGCCCGTGCCACAGCCGATCTCCAGCACCTTCGTGCCCGGCTCGAGATGCAGAAGCTCAACCATCGTCTCGCGGACCTTGTCCTCGTCCTCGAGAAAGGACGCGAACTGCCAGTCGACGGCACGGTCGTAGATGTCATCCGCGACCCTGTCGTACTCGGCCTTGGTATCGGCCTCGACCTTGCTCAGCGTCTCCGGATGGATAAGGTTCGGGATGCCGTCGTCCACCGGGTAGCGCCGGCCGGCCTCCGAGACCAGAAATCCGCCTTGTGGGTTGCGCGGGTCAGCCTCGAACGCCAGCGGGCCATGATCGGCGGGGCAGCGGTAGAAAGCCACGTGTGACGGCAACAAGAGACACCTCGGACGGATATGGATACCTGCTGGACAGAGGGCGAGCTATAGAAGCGGCATGGGTCGATGTCCAGCAGCGGCCGCCCGGTTGCCTGGCGTGTGGGCCCGTCAACTGGCAGTGGCGGTCGCTGCGGACCTGGCCTATCAAGGCGCTGGACGATGACAAACCTGATGTCGATGCCGGCGCTTGGCGCACAGCGGACAGGCCGGAGCGTGAGCGATGATTTCCACCAGAGTGGCCGCCCTGCTGTTCGTGTTGAGCATACTTCTGCTCATCGCGTCGCAACTGATGATCAAATGGCGATTCAACGCGCTCGGGCTGCAAGGCGAGCAAGGGCATGGACTATGGCTGACTGTCAGGCATGCCGTGGTCGACATCGGCTTGTGGACCGCTGGCCTGCTGGTCCTGGCCGGCGCCGCGATGTGGTACGCCGCGATGACGAAGCTGCCGCTCAGCTTCATGCTGCCGGCGGCCGCCATCGTCTCGCCGCTCGTGGCGCTTGGCGCGCACGTCACGCTCGGCGAGCGTGTGACGACGGCCGAGTTCGTGCTGATCGGGTTGATCGCGATCCTGGTCGGCGCCTTCGGCTTGATCCAGGCCCAGAAGTGAGGGCGGCCAATGGATCGTGAGCGGATGGACGGCGAGGCCGACCTGAATTGCCCGCGCGATGCCGGGCTGGACGAGAAGCTGAACGCGTTCATCGCCCGCGTCGTGACGCCGGACCTCGTCGAGGCGGCGGCCGTGCGGTGCGGCATGCCGCTCGAAGAGGCCAGCGGGCTGATCGGCATCTACGCCAACGAAAGCCTCGTGGGCCTGCGCCTTGTCGCGCCGTTGCTTCGGCCGGGGCTCAAGATCCTGGAGATCGGCTCGGGCATCGGCATCCTCTCGGGCTTTCTGGCCGAACATGGCTATGACATCGTCGGCATCGAACCCTCGGCCACCGGGTTCGCCTTCATGTCTTTGATTGCGCAGGACATCGGCGCGCGCGTTGCGCGGCCCGGCGGCTTCAATGCACTTCCGCTTGCCGTCGCCGACCTCGATTCGGACAGGCATGGGCGATTCGGCCTGATATTCTCAGTCAACGTCGTGGAGCACATCAACGATCTCGATGAGGCCTTCAGGGCTATGGCGGCGCTGATGGAGCCGGACGGCGCGATGGTGCATCTTTGTCCCAATTACACGGTGCCGTATGAGCCCCATTTCGGCATTCCCTTGGTCCCGCTCATCCCGTCGCTCACGCGTTTCGTGTTTCCGCGTGTCCGGAAGCGCTTTCCCGGGCTGTGGGACAGCCTCAACTTCGTCACGGCGCGGCGTCTCGACGCCATCGCCCGGCAGAACGGGCTGGCGGTCGCATTCGATGCGAAGATCATGGCGAACGCGGTCCGGCGGCTGGCCGGAGACCCGCTCTACAAAGCCCGCCAGAACCCGGCCGTGGCGAGAATCATGAGCCTGATGGCGGCCATCGGCGCGTTGCGGCTCATCGAGGCCGTTCCCGCCACATGGAGCTCGCCGATGATCGCCCGCTTCAGGAAGCCTGAAAGATGAGGCCGCGCGCGGCGGATCTCGGCTTGTCGGCCGCCTGCGGAGGGCGGGCTTATCCCCTGACCTCGATCACCAACGCCATGTCGTCGCGGTGGATCATCTCAGCCTGGCCCGGATGCCCGAGTGCTGCTTCGATGCCTTTCGACGGCTTGCCGAGCACGAGCCTGGCTTCGGACGCGTCGTAGGCCACGAGCCCGCGGCCCAATTCGGTGCCGCCGGCATCCCGGATCACGACGGCGTCGCCGCGCTGGAACTCGCCTTCGACGCGATTCACGCCGACGGGCAGCAGGCTCGCGCCCGTGGCCAGGGCTCTCGCGGCCCCCGCGTCGATGTGGATGACGCCGCGCGGCTCCAGCGTGCCGCCGATCCAGCTCTTGCGGGCGCTCGCGGGCGTCGAGGCCGACAGGAACCACGTGCAGCGCGCGCCATTGGCCACGGCCGCCAGAGGGTTCTTCGGACGGCCGTCCGCGATCAGCATGTGCGCGCCGCCCGAAACCGCGATCTTGCCCGCCTCGATCTTGGTCGTCATGCCGCCGCGCGACAGCTCCGACGCCGCTCCGCCCGCCATCGCCTCGATCCGGGCGGTGATGCGCGGCACGACGGGAATGTGCTCCGCACCCGGGTCGCTGGCCGGCGGAGCCGTGTAGAGCCCGTCGATGTCCGAGAACAGCACCAGCAGGTCGGCCCCGGTCATGGTCGCGACGCGCGCCGCCAGCCGGTCGTTGTCGCCATAGCGGATCTCGCTCGTAGCGACCGTGTCGTTCTCGTTGATCACCGGCACGGCCCGCAGCTCCAGCAGGCGGCCGATGGTGGCGCGCGCGTTGAGATAGCGCTGCCGCTCTTCGGTGTCGGCCAGCGTCACCAGGATCTGCCCTGCCGTGATGCCATGATGGCCCAGCGCCTCGGCCCAGGTCCGCGCCAGCGCGATCTGCCCCACGGCCGCCGCAGCCTGGCTGTGCTCCAGCTTGAGGGCGCCGGCCGGAAGGCCCAGGATCGTGCGGCCCAGCGCGATGGCCCCTGACGAGACGACCTGCACGTCCGCGCCGCGCCCGTGGAGCTCGGCGATGTCCTCGGCCAGCGCCGCCAGCCAGCCATGGCGGGCGCGGCCCTTGGACCGGTCGACCAGCAGGGCAGACCCGACCTTGATGACGATCCGGCGGAACTGCGACAGCTGTGGCGTTCTGGTGGTCAAGCGCGTCGGGCCGATCTCGGTCAGGGCTGCCAGCCGATATGGGCGGGGGGGGCGATCTCCTTGGCCTCGGCCGCCCGCACCTCGTCGATGATGCCCAGCAGCGCGCGCAGAGCCTCCTGAACGCCCAGCCCGGAGGCCGACGACAAAACCAGCGGCGTGCGTTTCGCCGCGCGCTTGAGCCGGGCCGTCTGCTCCTTCAAGGTGGCGGGATCGAGCGCATCCGCCTTGGACAGCGCCACGATCTCGGGCTTGTCGGTCAATGCGCCGCCATACGCCTCCAACTCCTTGCGCACGGTCCTGTAGGCTTTTCCGGCATGTTCGGTGGTGCCGTCGACCAGATGGAGCAGCGCGCGGCAGCGCTCGACATGGCCAAGGAACCTGTCGCCCAGGCCGACCCCTTCGTGCGCGCCTTCGATCAGGCCCGGAATGTCCGCCAGCACGAACTCGCGCGTGTCGACGCTGCCGACCCCGAGGCCGGGATGCAGCGTGGTGAACGGATAGGCCGCGATCTTGGGGCGCGCCGCGGTGACGGTGGCGAGGAAAGTCGACTTGCCGGCGTTCGGCAACCCGACGAGGCCTGCATCGGCGATCAGCTTCAACTTGAGGATGATGGTGGCTTCCTCGCCGGCGAGGCCAGGATTGGCGCGCCGCGGCGACTGGTTGCTGGACGTCTTGAAATAAGCGTTGCCGAAGCCGCCATTGCCGCCCTTGGCCAACAGCACCCGCTCGCCCGGCCTGGTGATGTCGAACAGCAGGGTCTCGCCGTCCTCCGCGTAGACCTGCGTGCCGGGCGGCACCCTGAGCACGGCGTCCGTGCCCTTGCCGCCGGCCCGCAGCGCGCCCATGCCGTGCCCGCCGACCTTGGCCTTGAAGTGCTGCGAATAGCGGAAATCGATCAGCGTGTTCAGCCCGTCGACGCACTCGGCCCAGACATCGCCGCCGCGTCCGCCGTCGCCGCCGTCAGGCCCGCCATGCTCGATGAACTTCTCGCGGCGGAAGGAGATGCACCCCGCCCCGCCGTCACCGGCCTTGATGTAGACTTTTGCCTGATCGAGAAATTTCATCGCATCCAACTCTTGCCGGACTTCGTTTGGTCCGATTGCGCCGGCAGGTCAATGCTGAAGCAGGCTCGGGTCCGCACCGGCTGCTGGACGACGCGCTCCAGCCTAGTTGGACGGTGCCGGCTTGAAGCACATCATCGAGGCGTCGGCGATGGCCTGCTCGCTGCCGGGGCCGCCCTGCCCCATGATGACGATCCGCTCATATTGGGACCTGTCCCGCCGCAGCGCTTCGAGCATGCAGTTGCAGCCGGCGGCGCAGACCTCGGCCGAGCGCGTCATCCGGCACTCCATCACGCAGGCGCTGCGCACTTTCTCCACCGTCGCGCTGCGGAGGCTGTCGGTCAGGCCCGGCGCCAGCCATATCAAGGCCATCAGGCCGCCGATCAGGATGGGCTGGTGGATCAGGTAGATCAGCAGGCTGTTGCGCCCCGCCCAGGCCGCCGGCCTCGCGAAGCGGGGCAGCCCGACGCTGGCGAGGCGCGTGCGCAGGCCCTTGCCGGTTCCGGTCCGCGCCAGCGCGAGGCCCGCCGACAAGCCCGCCAGCATGAAGGCGAGCCAGGGGAACAGCGGCACGAAATCGACGGCGTCGGGAGCCGTCGTGCCCAGCCCCAGATGCTGCCAGACCGCGGACAGGGCTCCGCCCTCGATGCTGTCCTGCAGCCCTGACCAGCCCGCGCCCGTCGCGATCCCCGGCAGGACGGCCACGAGCAGCGCGGCAGGCAATGGCGCCCACCATGGCCCGCGGATGAATGCGAGGCATGCGAGCGAGCCCAGGGCGATGCAGTGCAGGATGCCGAACATCACGACGCCATCGGGCAGCGCCGCCCACGTTCCGGCCGTGACCGCGAGGGCCGCGAGCCCCAGCACGGCGAGCCGCCGCCAGAACCTCTTCCATCGGATGCCGTCGGCATGCGCAAGGCCAATGCTGAGGCCGGCAAGCGTCAGGAAACTGCCCGCGATGGCATGGGCGAACAGACGCCAGCCAGGGTGCTGCGCGATGTCCGTGGCGATGAGCTTGAGGAACGAAAGGTCCCAGGCGAAATGAAAGACGAACATGGCCGCCAGCGCCAGTCCTCGCGCGACATCGACCAGGGCGATCCGGCTCGGCAAGGGCGAGGGCTCGATGTCGGCGGTCGGCGTCGGGAGCACGTTCATAGCCGTTTTCTAAAGCATGCTGCGTGGGAGAGGAACTGCTTTTGGCGCCGCCCGCCAACTAAACGACTGCAATCGGTCACGTTTTCGAACTTCCCTCGAGGCCTGCCAAAGGTGCGCCGCTGATCCCTGCTTCAGAAAGCCGGCTCCTGGATCTGCGCCGGCACAGGCCTCGCCGCATCCCTCGCCTGCACCGCTTCGGGCGCGAGGCAGGGCGGGCGGCCGATTGACAAGGCCGCCGCCACCTCGATAGTAACGCTCGTTTTCGCGCACCGCAGGCTTGATATTGAACCCGAATTCACAGAAGCGCCGAATCGCCGTGCTCGGCCTCGGCTATGTCGGGTTGCCGGTGGCCGTCGCTTTCGCCCGCACAGGGGCGCTGGAGATCGGCTTCGACATCGATCAACGCCGCATCGCGGAGCTCAAGGGCTTTCATGACCGCACGCGCGAGGTCAGGGAGGAGGAGCTGCGTGCCCTCGACATGACGCTTTCGGCGGAGGTCGACGACCTGCGCAGGGCCGACTTCTTCATCGTCACGGTTCCGACGCCGATCGACGAGGGCAACACGCCGGACATGTCGATCGTGCTGGCGGCGTCGCGCACGGTGGGCCGCGTCCTCAAGAAGGGCGACATCGTCGTCTATGAATCGACCGTCTATCCCGGCGCGACCGAGGAGGACTGCGTGCCTATCCTGGAGCAGGTGTCCGGCCTCGCCTGCGGCGTCGATTTCCATGTCGGCTACAGCCCCGAGCGCATCAACCCCGGCGATCCGAACCGGCGCTTCGAGACCATCACCAAGGTCGTGTCCGGCCAGGACGAAGCCACGCTGGACGTGGTCGCCGACGTCTACGGGGCGGTCGTCACGGCGGGAGTCCACAGGGCGCCGAACATCAAGGTCGCCGAAGCCGCCAAGGTCATCGAGAACATCCAGCGCGACATCAACATTGCGCTGATGAACGAGCTGTCGCAGATCTTCAAGCGGCTTGACGTGGACACCGCCGACGTCCTTCAAGCGGCGGGCACGAAGTGGAACTTCCTCAAGTTCACGCCTGGCCTCGTCGGCGGCCACTGCATCGGGGTGGACCCGTATTATCTCACGCACCGCGCCCAGCGCGCCGGATATAATCCGCAGGTCATCCTGTCGGGGCGGGCCGTGAACGACAGCATGGGCCCCTGGGTGGCGCGCGAATGCATCAAGCATCTGCTGCGCGACGGATTAGGCCGCTCCGTCACGGTGCTGGGCATCACGTTCAAGGAAAACGTGCCGGACATCCGGAACTCGAAGGTCATCGACGTCGTCCGTGAGCTTGAGGCGTTCGGCATCGACGTGCAGGTGGCCGACCCGTTCGCGGACCCGGACGAGTGCAAGCATGAATACGGCCTTTCGATTGTGCCGGTCGCCGATTTGCGTCCGTCCGACGCCGTGATCCTGGCGGTGTCGCATGAGCATTTCCTGTCGGGCGGATGGGCGGGCATGGCCGGCAAGCTCAAGGGCGGGCGCGGCCTGGTCATCGACGTCAAGTCCGCGCTGCCGCGGCACGGCACGCCCGAAGGCGTCAACCTCTGGCGGCTGTGACCGCCGGGATGCGAAGCCGGCGCTTCGGGCCCGCTGGCCGCATGGCGTGCTGGACCTTGTCTTTTCGCCGCTGTATTGGCGGTCTCGAGTGAGCCGTCCGCCCCGATCGCGGCCGGCCGGCGCTGCATATGCAGCTGATGAGGAAGGCCTGAATTCATGACGACGCCAACCACACCTTCCGTGGAGACCAGGCAAGCCTTGGAGACCAGGCAGGCCTTGGAGAGCAGGCAGGCCTTCGAGACCAGGCAAGAGGGCTTTCTGGGCTTGATGGAGCGGCTCAGCATCCCTCACATCCTTGCCGAGCTTTCGTCGCGCAGGAGGCTGATCGTCATCGCCGGCGCGGTCGGGGCCGTCCTCGGCGTGGTGATGATGCTGATCGGGACGATCGCCGGAGCGCCGGCTTCCGCCGTGGTCACGGCTGCGGAAAGGAGCGAGCTCAACAAGATCCTGGCTCCCGATGTCTACAGCATCAACAACGAGCAGGCGCTCGACCGCCTTGTACGCGAGCTGAACCGACGGACGACAGGCCTCACGGCGATCGAGCGCGTAAGGAGCCGGAAGTTGCCTGTGCCATTCTTCGCTAATCTGTCGTGGCAGATGATGAGCGACGAAAGGATTACATTTTCCGCGCTGCGCACCGATGACAACGAGCGAGAGGCTCCAACGGGCCGAAGCGTGCGCGTCACCGTGAGAGGGACGCACCCGCAAATTGGCGTCTGGCTTCTGAACGAGTTGTTTGTGCTGGCCGAGGAAAACGCCATATCCGAGACATGGCGAGAGCGAAGCTCGGCGATCGATGTGGAGCTCACGCAGTTGCGGCTTCTTCTGTCGACTGCGACGCCGCAACGAATGAAGGAAAGCCTGCTGCAGAAGGAAAAGGAAGCGCTGCAGCTCGAAGCAAGGTCCAAGCGCGAGGCGCTCATCCTTCAGTTGCAGGAAGGCATCAAGATCGCGCAGGCCGCCGACATCATCAAGCCTGCGACCGGAGGGCCCGTCACCGTTGCGGTGGACGCCTCGCGCAAGGCAGGCACGCAGACTCAAGACACCCGCAGCGCCCCATTGTTCTTTTATGGCGTCGACGCCTTGAGCGAGCAGCTCAGGGTGCTCCAGCAGCGCAAGGACGATGACCATGACGATCCTAGGATCATCGAGATCAACCGTGACCTCGAACTGTTGAAGCGTACGGATCGGGGCACAATGGTCCGCATCCGCGGATCGATGGACAACATGTCCGAGGAACAGGAGAAGGCTCTCGAAGATTTTGTCCGGAATGGCCAGAAGTTGGCAGCGGTTGAGTCGATTTCGACAGCCCAACCGCCCTTCCGCATGCTCGACGTGGTCCGCAGCCCGTCGCGGGGCGACTACAGCGATGCCATGAGCCTTCTCGTCAACCTCCTGCGCGGCGCGGTCCTGGCCATGGTCCTCACGGTCTTCTGGATCGTCGGCGTCTACGCGATGGGCGTCGTGCGCAGGCCCGGCGGCGCTTCGTGACCGGCTGTCGCCGATGAAGCCCGGGCAGGCGACGCCTGGCGGAACGGACCGGAAGCCCCGCCGGCTGGCGCGCCCTTCATGACGGCCGGCGCATCCCCCATGGCGCCGGTTCGAGGCACTGCGCTCAAGGCCCGCATCTCGCTGGCCGGCCATATTCTCATCATCTCGATCATCGGGGTCCTGCTGAAGCAGCTTCGCCTGCTTGGCGAGAATCTCGGCATTTTCGAGGTCACCGGACTGCTGGCCTCGGTCTACCTGATCTATAGCAGCCGCGCCCGCCTCACGGCGGCGGATGTCTACTTCGCCAGGTTCATGCTGCTGATGCTGGCGGCCTTCGTGGCTGGCGCGAGCGTATCCGCCATGTTCTTCGAGGAACACCTGAGCATCCGGGAATTGATCGCAGCCGTCTACATCACGGTCGTCGTCCTCGGTTGGGTGAGCTTCACGGACGCAAGCCTGGCGGACCGCGTCGCGCTCCTGCGCAATTATCTGGCGGCCTATTGTTTCGCCGTCGTGGCGATCGCGGTCGCGCTGTATCCGCTTTCCGCCGCGCTATGGTACTTCGACATCTACTTCGGGCGTCTGATGGGCCTGTCGGACAATCCCAACCAGCTGGCCGGGCTTGCCGCCGCCGGCCTCGCCCTGAGCGCCGCGCTGGCCATGCTGAGAAGGCGCGTCACGCGTTGGGACCTTGCG
>JANOCI010000095.1:0-39181 GCA_031412095.1 Allobosea sp. | reverse complement strand
ATATTGCGTCTCTGGATGAAATCGCGGAGCGTCGCCTCGCGGCTCAACTGCTCGGCCGAGCGATCGAGCTTGACGTCGATCCGCACGGCAGGCGCATCGCCGACAGCACGCACCGCGTCCCGAGACGGCAGAACTGTAGCGACCGCCTTCGCGCCGCCTTGCGTGGGCTCCACACGGTTCGCAAGCGCGGGGCCTGCGGCGGCGGGAGCCAGTTTAACCCCCCCGAGATCCATATCCAGACCCTCCTGGTCCGCGCCATCCGCATTGATGGCACCGTCAGGTTGTCACAAAGACTTTAAGGGTCGGTAAGAAAGATTGGTGAATCGTAAATTGACGTAATGGAAGCAAGTTTTGCTTTTCAGAGCTTCTTGCTAACCATGATCGGACCTGCGCTTTGCCTTTGCGGCGGTTCGGAGACCGAGCCGTATCCGCTGCGGCCATAGCCTTGCGGCTGGCTGGTGCGGCCGGCTTCCTTCGCCAGGTTGCGCACGATCGTCTCCGACACCGCCCGCGCCGTCGCGAGGACCGCCTGGTTGGTCTCGAGGAGCTCGCTGAACTCCTGATGGGCGCCCTTCAGCCGCTTCACGTCGTCTGGCACGAAGCGGGCGAGGGCTACGGCATTGGCCTTCAGCACCTCGAGGCCGCGCATGTATTTGCCGGACAGCTCGGTCTTCTTCGGCTCGCGCTCCAGCGCGGCGCCGACCTGGCCTTCGCGCATGAGCTGCGTCTCCTCGCCGATGACATGGGCGAGGCTGCCCAGCGTCGTCATCACCGCATCGACCAGCTGCCGGGCTTCCGGCGCGCTGGAGACGCGGGCACGCTCGCCTTGAGGCGTCTCACTTTGCACCGGAGCGCTCCTGCATCTGCAGCATCTGGCGATAGATCGTGTCCGAGATGCCGATGCCGCCGGACTTGGCGACGCTCTTGGCGTATTCGTTGACGAGCATGCCGCGGTAGACGCCGCCGCCCGTCCCGTTTTCGCCTAGCGGACCCTCCTGTGATTCCTGAGGGAACACCTGGGACATCATGTTCTCGAGGAACATCGTCTCGAAGTCGTCGGCCGTCTTCTTGGTCTTCTGCTCGTTCTGGTTCAACGCCTTGTTGACTGCGCCAAGCGCTGTGGCGGCGGCGCCGAGGGCGAGCTTGGCGGCGGGAAGGGCAAGTCCGGATAGGGCAAGTGTCATCACATCACCTCGATTTCTGCTTGAAGGGCGCCGGCTGTCTTGATCGCCTGCAGGATGGAGATCATGTCGCGCGGACCGATGCCAAGGGCGTTCAGGCCATCGACGAGATCGCGCAGCGAAACGCTTTCCTTGACGATGGCCAGTTTGTTGCCGCCTTCCGTGTCGACCTTCACGGCGGTGCGGGGCACGACGGCGGTGACGCCGTTCGACAGGACCCCGGGCTGCGACACCTGGGGCTGTTCCGAGATGGTGACGGTCAGGTTGCCCTGCGCCACCGCCACCGTGGAGACTTTCACGTCGCGGCCCATGACGATGATGCCCGAGCGCTCGTCGATCACGATGCGGGCCGTCTGGTCGGGCTCGACGCGCAGTTGCTCGATCTCCGTCAGCAGGCGGATCATGTTCCCCTCGTATTTGGGCGGGATCTGGATCACGACGGTCGAGGGATCGGTGGGCTCCGCCGTTGCCGAGCCCATGAAGTCGTTGATGGCGGCGGCCATGCGCCTGGCGGTGGTGAAGTCCGGGTTGCGCAGCGACAGCCGCAGGGACTTGAGCTTGTTGAGCGCGAACTCGATCTCGCGCTCAACCATGGCCCCGTTCGCGATGCGCCCGACCGTCGGCACGCCGCGGGTCACGCTGGCGGCGTCGCCCTGCGCGGAGAAGCCGGAGATGGCCACCGCGCCCTGGCTCACGGCATAGACCTCGCCGTCCGCGCCGAGCAGCGGCGTGACGAGCAGCGTGCCGCCCTGGAGCGATTTGGCGTCGCCCAGCGACGACACGGTGACGTCGACCTTGCTTCCTTGCGTCGAAAAGGCGGGCAACGTGGCCGTCACGATGACCGCAGCCATGTTGGCGGTGCGCATGTTGGCGCCGCGCGTGTTGACGCCGAGGCGCTCCAGCATGGCCTGCGCCGACTGGCGCGTGAACGGGGCGTTATTGAGCGTGTCGCCGGTGCCGTTCAGGCCCACCACGATGCCGTATCCGACCAGCTGGTTCTGGCGCACGCCTTCGACGGAAGCCAGATCCTTGATGCGGGACATGGCCTGAGCCGGCATGGACGCCAGGGCGCCAAGGGCGACCAGCGCGGCGGCGGCAAGAACTTGGAGCGGGCGGGCGGTCATGACTGGCACGTTCGGGCTCGGCTGATGCATCTGGCGCCTTTCGCGAGATGGCCCGCAAGGGGCCTGGCTCACGCAAGGATTCTGAAGCTGGCGTTGCGAGGACCGTGCCAATGCGGCATCGGGAGCTTTATCTCGTTAGATCAATGGTTTGCCGACATTCCGGCACAGGTTGGCGGTCTTTGCGCATGACCGTTCCTGCCGGGTGCGGCAAGTTCTGCCGGGCAGCAACGCATCGTTAACCATGTTCACGGCAAGGTGGGACATGTTCCCCATCGATCCACGATCTGCGATCCAGCGCACCGCTTCCTCCGCCGCGCGGCCTCAGCAGGGGACAGGCGCGCGCTTTTCGCTCGACGGATCGAAGGTCGCCTCGCAGGCCATGACCGGCGTGTCGGCGGCGATGCCGATGGACGGACTGCTTGCGCTTCAGGCCAATGAGGATTCCACCGAGCGCAAGAAGCGGCAGGTCAAGCGGGGGCACGACCTTCTCGACGGCCTCGACCGGCTCAAGGCGGCGTTGCTGGCGGGCATCGTGCCGATCGCGAACCTGAGCCAACTGAAGGCGCAGCTCGAACATCGTCGCGAGACGAGCGACGATCCGCAGCTTGACGATGTGCTTGCCCATATCGAGTTGCGTGTCGCCGTCGAATTGGCGAAGCTGGGGCGTTGATCCAGAAGGCAGGGCAGGCGCATGGCGTTGAAGCATCCGGCGGGACACGCGGGCGTCTACCCGATCCTGTACTGTTATTTCACCAGCGACGGCCGGATCGACGACGGGGCCATGACGGCGCAGATCGAAGCCTGCCTCGCGCTCGAGCCGGCAGGTCTGGCCGTGCTCGGCCTGGCCACCGAGATCATGAAGCTCGGCATCGCCGAAAAACTCCACCTGATCAGCCTCACGCTGCGCGCGGCAGGGCCGCGCGTGCCTGTCGCCGTGACGATTGGCGGCGCCGAGCCAAGCGAGCGCGGCAAGCTGATCGACCATGCCAGGGAGGAGGGGGCGTCCTGGCTCATACTTCAGCCCGCGCCTGAGGCGGTCGGCAGCGAAGCGGATCTCATCTCCTCATTCAGCGCCATGATGGCGCGCGCCAACATGCCAGTCGCGATACAGCACGCGCCTCAGTTCCTCGGTGCAGCCCTTTCGTCCGCCGCCTTCAACGAGCTGCGTGCGCGCCATCCGGGCTTCACGTTGCTGAAAGGCGAGGGCTCGGCGCTGGAGACAGCGCAACTGGTCGCGGAGACCGGGCGGCATTTCGCCGTCTTCGCAGGCAGGGCCGGCCTGGAGTGGCCCGATATGATACGGGCGGGTGCGTCTGGCCTGATACCGGCTCCGGAGCTTCTGGACGTCATGATCGAGATCGATCGGCGCATGCGGGCAGGCGACGAGGCTGGGGCGGAGGCGCTTTATGTGCAGGCGCTTCCCATCGTCACGTTCATCATGCAGTCGCTCGCCTCGCTCCACACCTATGGCAAGCGTCTTCTGGCCGAGCGGATCGGGCTCGGCGAGGTCCACGACCGTCCGCCGTTCACCGCTCCCACGGCATTGGGCCTGGAGATCATGCGAAAGCGATCCGCGTTCCTGGGGCGATGGGGATCATAGCCAGCCGCGCATTCGCCGTTCGGTTCCAGAGCGCTGGCCAAGGGCGGATCCCGATCAAGAACCCGGCGAAGTGAGCCGCCGGCTTCGACGGCGCCGCTATAGCAACGATATGCGCACGTCCAAAGGTTCATCGGCGGTGGAGCAGCGGCCGTTGACGCCCAAGCTCCGACGGTGAAACAGCCGTCTTCGGCTCAGCCTTGCTCGTCGCGCCCCTCGTCTTCGCCGGACAGCATGTTGTGAAGCGCGGCAAAGCGGTCAAGCGCGGCACGGAACCTGCCTACGTCGCACAGTCGTGATGCGTGCTTCACCTCGTCAAGGATGACCTCGCCCTCCAGGGCCGGAAGAGTGGCAAGCTGCACGCGTTGCTCGATCATGTAGCGAAGCTGGACATCCCACGCCACGCAGGCCAAACGCTCATGGCCGAATTCGCGGGCTACCGAGGGGGTCTGCAACTTCATGAACGTCACGCTTGCCAACATGACGGCGAACGCGGCTTTGCGGCACGCTTGCAAGACAGGGACGCGCCTCGTGATCGGCTCGATGGCTCCGACCACGAATTCGCCGGTCGGCAAGGCGATCGCGGCCAGCGGCACGAGCCCCGCGCCAGGAACCATGCTTCCGTGAAACAGGCTGGCCTTCAGTTCTGGCTGACGCCAAGATGTCGCTTGTTCGCACATGGCTGATCTCCATCCGATCGCAGGACCTCGCTGCAATGAGGGAGAAGCTACTCACCATACGTCAATCCAGCATCAATCAGACGTCATGCGGAGTTTGGCGAGGCCCTTTGCAATGAAGGCGGCGACTGGCACAGCTCAAGGGCGGCGCGGCGTCGGTATCGCCTGCAGTTCGCTCGTCGGCATAGGGACCGCGATTGGAGCCGCATCGTCGCCGCGGGTGGCGCGCGCGCGGTTGGCGAGCGAAACGGTCAGCTTCTCGGCTGCTTCGGACGACATTGAAGCCAGCACCTCCGACATCTTCCGCGGGTTCATCTGAAGCACGACCGGCACCAGCACGTCCGACGGCAGGCGATCGAAGACGCGGGCGGCATCCTTGGGCTTCATGTTCTCGTACATGATGACGAGCCTCTTGAGCCCTTGCGCTTCGGCGCCGTCCTTCTCCTCCTTCTTGGCGTCGAGCTTGTCCTCGACCGCCTTGAGCTCGCCCACGCGGCCGTCAAGCTTGCGCTCTGCGGTCTCCAGCAGCTTCTCGCGCATGTCCAACTCCCGCTGCCGGGCGTCGATGGCGTCGCGCCGTTCGCCAAGCCTGTCGACCAATGCGCGCTCCGCTGGCGAAAGCGCGCGCTGGCCCTGGTTCATCACGGCAGACCTGTCCTTGATCGAGGCCTCGGCGGGCATGGCCTGCGCGGCCTGATCCTTCGCGGCGGCGTCTTTGGCCGGCGCGTCCTTGTCCTTCGCCGGAACGGAGCCAGTGACCTCGGGGGACGGAATCACATAAGGTTCGCGCGCGCGGGCCCACATCTGCGTGACGCCCTTGAAGTCGCCGACGTTGTAGGTGCCATCCGGATTGACGCGGGCGCTCGGCGGCGAAACCTGATCGACCAGCGGCGTGAAGTTGAAATTGTCGCCGATGCCCATCCACGAGATCACCTTGAGCGACAACAGGCCCATGGCGCCGAGGATGACGGCCGGGATGAGGCGGCGGCGATCAAGCATCAGCATCGGCTTCAGGCCGCGTGGCCGTCGAGACGGCGCACGGCGCGCTGGGTTATGGCGGCCGCCATGTCGGCCGCGTCTGTAAGGCGGCGCGCGGCGGGGCTTGCCGTCTCGCCATCCGCATTGGCGGGCGCCGGCGCGATCAGCCGGGATGCTTCGACGATCTTGCTGATCCGCTCCATGACCTGTTCGCCCGCCTGAACCTGCGTGGCAAGATCGGCGGCATAGCGCTCAGCCGTCCGCAACCGCTCGCCCAGGCTCTTGTCGCAGGTCGAGACGGTCTGCTTCAGGCCCGAGATGGCCCTCTCGGCGCTATCGGTCGCCGCCATGAGTTCGCCAATCGTCCGGCGCATCGCCGTCTCATCGGCCTTCAGGCGCTCGATGCGCCGCGACAGCACGATGCAGGTCGCTATCGTGGCGACCAGCAGGACCGCCACCAGCAGGTCGGCGACAAGGGCGATCGTGAAGCTCATGCTGGGTTCCTCGGAAAGGCAAGTTCATCATTCTGTATGGTTCGGCGCACGGAGACGGTTCTCATTTCAGGCTTTGCGATGTCAGCGCACGTCTCCCGTGCGCGGGGTCGTGGCGTCGAAGGTCGCGATCGTCGTCCTGGAGCGGCGCAGCGGCGCGATGGTCTGGATGGCGATCTTGTCGTCGACGCGGCCCACACGGCCCTCTGTGACGCAGAAATCGCCGCAGCGCAGCGTCACGAACCTGTCCGGCCGAGCATCGAAGATCAGCGTATCGCCGACGTCGAGGTTCATGACGCGCGAAAGCGGCATCTTCTCCTGATGCAGCACGGCTTCGACAGGTGCATTGGCCTGGAAAATCTCGGTCGCCAGATGGCTTTCCCAGATCGGATCGCGGCCGATCTTCTCGCCCATGAAGCTTTCGAGCAGCAGGTCGCGGACGGGCTCGATGGTGGCGTAAGGCAGCAGGATCTGTAGCGAGCCGCCGCGCCCTTCCATATCCAGCCGGAGATCGACCCTGATCGCGGCATTCGCAGGGCGTGAGATCGTGGCGAAGCGTGGATTTGTCTCGATCCGGTCCACCCTGAAGGCTACCGGGGAGAGAGGACGGAACGCAGTCTCCGCATCGGTCAGCACGACGCTGACCATGCGCTTGAGGAGGTTCATCTCGATGGTGGTGAACGGGCGTCCGTCCTGGCGGACCGGACCGCCGCCGCGCTTGCCGCCCAGCATGGTGTCGAGCACGGCGTAGGTCAGCGACGACTCGACCGTGACGAGGCCGAAATTGTCCCACTCTTCGGCTTTGAACACTGCAATCATTGCGGGAAGGGGAATGGAGTTGACGTAATCGCCGAAGCGAACGGACCTGATCGCATCGAGCGTGACTTCGACGTTGTCGTTGAAGAAGTTGCGCAACGAGGTCGACAGATGCCTGACCATGCGCTCGAAGATGATTTCGAGCATCGGGAGGCGTTCGTAGGAGATCGTGCCTGAATCAACGATCGCCCGAATGCCCGCACGTCCGCCCGCACCCATCTCGCCGATCGAGAAGCCGAGCATCGAGTCGATCTCGTCCTGATTCATCAGGCGGTCGACGCCGCTCTCGACATCGTCGAAATTGGTCTGCGTATCGAGCATGGTGGCCCATTCGGCCGCCATCATGTCTCCGCTGCCGCCCTCCACGCCCTGTTCGGCGAGCGCGGCTCCCCACTCGTCGGCCAGGTTGTCCTGGTCGGCGCCGGCGCCGTCGGTGTCGTCTGGTCCGCTCATCATATTCGCCTGTGCATGCCTTGGCCGATCACGATCGGGAGTTACTGAACCAGCAGTTCCTTGAACAGCACGGCATCGACCTTGGCCGGATGGACGGCCACATTGACCCGGCGCAGCAACTCTTCCTTCAAGCGGAACGTGCCGGCCGAGCCTTCAAGGTCAGCCGGGCGCAATTCCCTGAGATAGACCTGAAACATGTCCTCGACGCGCGGAAGCAAGGGCTGGATGTCGGGAGCCATCTTGGAATCGGCGATCTCGAGCGCCACCTTCACTTTGATGAAGTTCTGCCGCTCGCCGGCCTGAGCGCCGGAGATGTTGATCAGCATCTCCTTCATCTCGACGAAGCCGGTCTTCTTTTTTTCCTTCGAAGCGTCGGCCATCTGGTCGGCGTCAGGCTTGCTCTTGATGAAGAAGTACCAGCCGCCCCCGCCGCCGAGCGCAAGCACGGCGACAAGGCCGCCGAGCACGAGCTTGTTGCCCAACAGCGCCTTGACGCCGCCAGGCTTCTTCTCGCCCTCCTCTCCCTCGACCTCGGGAGTCTTCGGTTTCTTGGCCATGGCCGTTCCAGCTTCTGATCGGAGCTTGGCGCGGATTGCGCCCCTTGAAACCCACCCTGGCGTTTCATGGTTAACGCCTCGTTAAATGCGGCAGGAATTGCCGGGTTGAATTTGCCTTCATGACAAAGCGGCTCAGGCCGACGTTTCGCTGTGATAGGCATCAAGACGCTGATTTCAAACGATAAAAATATCCTGCGTGGGTTGGCACGAGCTGTGCGACCGCTTCTCGGCGATGGCTGCGCTGGGGAGCGTCCCGGCCATTGCGGGATAGATGGGAGTTCGTGCGATGGAGAATGCTCTTCTCGTCGGTTTGTCGCGCCAGATGGCCTTGCGGCGCGAGATGGATGTGATCGCCAACAACGTGGCGAACATCAACACCAATGGCTTCAAGAACCGCTCCGCTCGCTTCGCCGAGCACCTGATGCCGACGGCGAAGGCGGAGACCTTTCCCGGCGAGAACAAGCGCGTGTCGTATGTGATCGACCAGGGCACGCCGGTCGACCTGACGGCAGGGATGATGGAACGGACCGGCAATCCGCTCGATGCAGCCGTCCGCGGGGACGCCTATTTCACCGTCCAGACCGCCAACGGGCAGAACCGCTTCACCCGCGATGGCGGGTTCGAGATCAATTCGCGGGGCCAGATGGTGACCCAGGGCGGGCTCAGGGTGGTCGGCGAGAACGGCCCGATCGAGATCTCCACCAATGAAACGGGCGTGCGCATCGCCGAGGACGGCACGGTGCTCACCGACCAGGGCAACCGCGGAAAGCTCAGGCTGTCGCGCTTCGCCAATCCGAAGGACCTGCGCAACGAGGGCGGCAACCTGTTCTCCAGCGGAGCGCAGCCTCAGCCTGCCGGCCCGCAGGTGCGGGTCGAAACCGGGATGATCGAGCGCTCCAACGTCAAGCCTGTGCTCGAGATGAGCCGACTGGTCGAGGTGCAGCGCGCCTATTCGAGCCTCACCAGCATCATGGGCCGCACCGATGAGCTCAGGCGCGACGCCATTCGCCGGCTGGCGGATGTGCAGAGCTGAACGAGATTGAGGAGTCAGGCTCATGAGAGCTCTCTACACCGCTGCAACCGGCATGATGGCCCAGGAACTCAACGTCCAGGTCATCTCGAACAACATCGCGAACGTCCGCACCAACGGATACAAGCGCCAGCGCGTGCATTTCCAGGACCTGCTCTACGAGAACCTGCGCCGCGCCGGATCGGCCACCTCGGACCAGGGCACCCAGGTTCCCGCCGGCACCTTCGTGGGCTCCGGCGTCAAGACCGTGGCGACCGGGCGCGTCATGAGCCAGGGCAACATGACCCAGACCGACAAGGAATATGACCTTGCCATTCGCGGCGACGGCTTCTTCCGGATCCGAATGCCGGATGGCCGCACGGCCTACACCCGCGACGGCTCCTTCGATCTCGACAGCCAAGGCCAGCTCGTCACCAAGGACGGCTACATCGTGGAACCCGGCATCAACGTGCCGCAGAACTCGCGCGGCGTGACGGTGAGCTCGTCTGGTCAGGTGCAGGCGCTGATCCCGGGCCAGACCGCGCCGCAGGACCTGGGGCAGCTTCAGCTATCCCGCTTCGTCAACCGTGTCGGCCTCGAATCCATCGGCGACAACCTGTTCGTCGAGACGGCAGGGTCCGGCCCTGCCATCGACGGCGCGCCAGGCGGAGAGGGAATGGGCAACCTCCAGCAGAACTACCTGGAGGAATCGAACGTCAACGCCGTGGTCGAAATCTCTTCGCTGATCGCAGCCCAGCGCGCCTACGAAATGAACTCCCGCGTCATCTCGGCTTCGGACCAGATGATGCAGGCCACCAGCCAGCTCTTCAGAGGGTGATGGATCATGACACGCAATCGCATCATCGCATTGGGCCTGATCGCAGCGGGCTTCGCCGTCTTCGCCCATGGGGCGCTCGCAGCGTCGGGGCGGCCCTTGCTGCGCGCCACGCTCGCGTCAGCCAAGCCGACGCTCAAGGCCGACATCACCGCCACCCGCGACATCCTCACGCTTGGCGACCTCGTGTCGAACCTGCCCCTCGGTTTAGCAAGCCAGCCAGCTTTCCGCGCTCCTGCGCTTGGGGAGACCGGCACGATCCAGGCGTCGCGCATCGTCGAAGCCGTCCAGGCGCAAGGCATTGAATCCGTCGTGGATGGCGGCCATGCCCAGGTCGTGGTCACGCGCGCCGCCCGCCGCATCGGGATGGTCGACATCGAGGCCGCGGTCCGCAGCGCCATCGCAGAACGCTACGGGGTCGACGCGCGGGCGCTGACGCTCAGCCTCGACACGGGCGCGCCGGTCATCGTCGCCGAACCCGAACTGCGCGGCGCCTTGCAGACTCAGGATCTCGTCTACGACGCACGCAGCCGCCGCCTCGCCGCCACGCTCATGCTGCCCGGCAGCGCTGCGATGCGCCTCAAGCCTGTGCGCATCACCGGACAGATGGTCGAGACCGTCGATGTCATCGTGCCGGTCCGCGCCGTCAACCGTGGCGAGATCCTGCAGTCGGCTGACCTCGGCATCGAGCGGCGTCCGCGTGAAGGCGCCGCGTCCGACGTCATCGTGGAAGCTGCAGCCGCGATCGGCAAGTCCGCCCGCCGGGCGCTCGCGGCAGGCCAGGTCATGCGCACCGCGGATCTCCAGCGGCAGGAGATCGTGGCCCGCAACGAGGTCGTGACGGTGATGTATGAGGCGCCCGGCCTGATGCTCAGCATGCGCGGCCGTGCACAGGAGGCTGGCGCCCAAGGCGACATCATCTCCGTGATGAACATCCAGTCCAAGAAGATCCTGCAAGCCACCGTCGTCGGTGCGGGCCGCGTCGCCGTCAACGGCGCGCCGGCTGGCCGTGTCGCGCTCGCCAATTGAGAAGAGAGGCAAAATGACCCCGTCCATCATCAAGAACGCCGACATGGGGCCGATGGCCCGCATCCTCGCCGTTGCAAGCATCGGCATCGTGCTCTCCGCCTGCGGCGCCGCGGACAGGCTCGCCAATGTCGGCAAACCGCCCGCGCTGTCGGCGATCGAGGACTCGACGGCGCAGAGCGGCTACAAGCCGGTCAGGATGCCGATGCCGACGCCGGAGCATGTCTCGTTCGGCCCCAACTCGCTCTGGCGGCAGGGTTCGCGCGCCTTCTTCAAGGACCAGCGCGCACGCCAGATCGGCGATCTCGTGACCGTCAAGGTCAGGGTGACCGATCGGGCCGAGCTCCAGAACCAGACCAGCCGCTCGCGCACGGGAAAGGACAGCATGGGCGTGCCCAACCTGTTCGGGGTCGAATCCGCCCTTCCGCAGATCCTGCCGGAGAGCGTCAGTCCTGGATCGCTCTACAACACCAACTCGAGCACCACGACGCAGGGCGCGGGATCGGTCCGCCGCTCCGAACAGTTGAGCACGAACGTCGCCGCCGTCGTCAACCAGGTGCTGCCGAACGGAAACCTCGTGATCGAGGGCAAGCAGGAGATCCGCATCAACTTCGAGGTGCGTGAGCTGATCGTGGCCGGGGTCGTGCGGCCCGAGGACATCGACAGCGACAATACGGTCGATTCGAGCAAGATCGCGCAGGCCCGCATCGCCTATGGCGGCCGCGGCCAGATCACGGACGTGCAGCAGCCCCGGTATGGCCAGCAGGTGATGGATGTGCTCCTGCCATTCTGACGCCAAGACCTGAAGCCCGAAAGACGCAGCTCCCCCAAGGCGTTTGAAGGCGACATGATGGCCGCCGGCCCATCCGGCCGCCATCGCGGAACTGGCGACGCTCCCCGACATCGCCTTTCCGCAACCCATGAAAGCCCCGTGTCTCCCACACGGGTCTTTCTGCGTCACGACTTCGCCGGCGCGGGCGCCGTTCAGCGTCGAAGCTGCGCGGCGACATGACGGCCAAGGCGCCGTCACGCTGCGTCGGCCTGAAGCGGGGGCGGTGCAGCGGTCGGCATCTTGCGCAGGCTTCCCAGCGCCGACGTGAGGACCGACGCGGTCGACAGAGCGAACAACGCGACGATCAGCCAAAATGCTGCGTCGAAGCCGAGCCGGGCCGCCACGAGCCCCCCGATGAGCGCGCCGATGGAGCGCACGCCGTAGATCGCGACCTGGATGACGGAGCCGACGCGGCCGAGCAGGCGGCCGGGAGTGACGAGCTGGCGGATGCTGTTCTGGCAGACGAACCAGAGGATCGGACCGAAGCCGAGGAGCGCGAAGCTGACGACCGGCAAAAGCATGCCGCCGGTCCTCGGAGACAATGCCAGCAACGCAGCAGCCAGAAGGGAGCTTGCCGGCCCGAACAGAAGGATGGCGCGCGGCGACAGCCGCGCCAGCGCGTGAGCGGCCGTCAGCGCCGCGGCAAGCGAACCCACCCCCATGGCGGATTGGGCGAAGCCCGCCTGGCCGGCGTCAAGGCCGACCGGCCCGAGGGCGAACGGCACGAACACCGCAATCAAGGCGAAGAACGCCATGTTCCAGAACAGAGCGCACGCAACGATGCCGAGCAGGAGCGGCTGCGTCCGCACGAAGGCGAAGCCTTCCGCGATCTCGGCCAGTGGAGCCCTCGTCCGGGACGCGCGCGGCGGCTGGCGGCCGAAGCCCAATGCGAAGATCAGGCCGGCTGCAGCGATAGCCAGCGCCGCGCCATAGGCGGCCGAGGTCCAGCCGGTGAGCACAGCGTAGCCCATGATGGCAGGCCCGGCGAGCGACGCCGCCGACTGGACCAGCTGCAACCTGGCATTTGCGCGTGGCAGGCCCGTCCCCGGCACGATGGACTGCACGCTTGCGCTTTCCGACAGAAAGCCCACGACGGCGGCGCTGGCGCTGACGAACGTCCCGAAGGCGAACAGCGGCAGGCTGTGGAGCGCCAGACCCGCCAATGCCAGCCCGACGCCGGCCACGGCCAGCATCATGCCGCGCTTCAGCCCATCGAACGGAGCGATCCTGTCGATCATCACGCCAGCCGGCAAAGAGACGATCAGCCAGGCCGAGCCCTGGAAAGCCACGAGCAGGCCGACGATCTCCGGCCCCGCGCCGAACAGGGCGGCGGCGACAAGCGGCGTGCCTGCGATCATCAGTTGGTCCGCGCCTCGGAAGGCGGCTGCGACCACGGTCAGGCGGTGGAAGACGGCGGGGAGGATGGCGGGGTGCGTGGCCGGGAGCATGAGCGTGCCCGTGTGATGACGGCCCGGGGTACCGCGAGGCGCATCTGCGGGCCACCCGATTTCCGGCGCTTGGGCGCGGCGCATGGCGCAAACAAAATGGCCAGCCTAGCGGCTGGCCAAGAACATCTCACGAGCGCTGACAGCGGCATCAATCGTCGCGGAACACCCGTTCGTTGCGCTCATGGCGCTCCTGCGCTTCGATCGACAATGTCGCGATCGGGCGGGCTTCCAGGCGGCGCAGGGAAATCGGCTCCCCCGTCTCTTCGCAAAAGCCGTAGGAACCGTCGTCGATGCGGGCGATGGCCGAGTCGATCTTGGATATCAGCTTGCGCTGGCGGTCACGTGCGCGCAGCTCGATCGCCCGATCGGTCTCCGAAGAGGCGCGGTCGGCGATGTCCGGATGATTTTCGTTCTCCGCCTGAAGCGCGAGGATGGTGTCCTTCGCTTCCTTGAGGATGTCCTCTTTCCAGCGGATGAGCTTCTGCCTGAAATAGACCCGCTGACGGTCGCTCATGAAGGGCTCTTCGTCGGTCGGTTTATAATCGGAGCTGATGATGATCTGCTTGGCCATGGGCTGCCCCTTTGATGCAAGGTTCATTGTGTGACCCTTTCCATCTTGATGGCTGACGTCGACATCACGACAGGTCGAGTCGACATGCAACACCAAGTTTCGCGGTGCTATAGACCGACTTGCACGGCGAGACAACGCCACATTCCCTGAACGCGACGCCAATTCACCGTGTTCTGAAAAATTCAAATTCGAAATCGCTCCATTGCGCGGTGAAAGGAGCCAAAACCGCATGCATCCTGCCTGCGGGGCATGCGCCGGAGGGTTGTAGGCTCGCCCATTCCGGGCTTCCGGAAGGCCGCACGGCCGCGCTATGCTTCTCTCGCCGCACCTTCGCGCGCCGGGACATGATGACGATGGCGCCAATCAGGACAGCGCTGGTGACGGGCGGCGCGCGGGGCATCGGCTACGGCGCGGCCGTCGCGCTGGCCAAAGTCGGGTATGCGGTGACGGCCACGGGCGTCAGCCACGAAGAGGTCGAAGCCGCGTCGCCGCATCAAGGGGTCACATTTCGCCGGCTCGACGTCACCGATGACGGGGCTGTCCGCAACCTCTTCGACGGGTTCGGTCGGCTCGACGCTCTGGTCAACGCGGCGGGCATCATCCAGCGCGGCGGCAAGGAGTTCGAGATCGACGCCTTCCGCCTGACGCTGGAGGTGAACCTCGTGGGGACGATGCGCTGCTGCGTCCATGCGCGCTCGAAACTGGCGGAGAGCGGCGGGTCCATCGTCAACCTGGCGTCGATGCTCTCGTATTTCGGCTCTGCCGTCGCACCGGGCTACGCTGCGTCCAAGGGCGGCATCGCGCAACTGACGAAGTCGCTCGCTGCGGCTTGGGCGAAGGAGGGCATCAGGGTCAATGCGGTGGCGCCGGGTTGGATCGCCACGGACCTGACGCGCGCCCTGCAGGACGACGAAGGCCGCTCGGCGGGCATCCTGGCCCGCACGCCGATGGACAGGTGGGGCACTCCGGACGATATTGGTCCGGTGGTGCGCTTCCTGATCTCGGATGAAGCGCGCTTCATCACCGGAGCGATCCTGCCGGTCGATGGCGGCTACCTGACGCTTTGATCCATACGGAAAGGAACTTGCCATGAACAAGGTCAGCCCCCTCGCAGCCGACGTGACCCAGGCGGAGAAATGGCTGCCTTACCGCCATCCCCAGCCAGCGGAATCGCCGCCAGAGCTGGTGGTTCCCAACGCGATACCCACCGACGAACGCATCTGGGTGCCGGTGGACGACAATGTCTGGTTCAGGCCCCTGTGCATGTCGGCCAGCCGCGGCTACTGGATGAACCTGCTGAGGGTCCGGCGCGCCGGCGTGCTGTCCCGCCATCGCCATCCGCAGCCGGTCCATGGCTACGTCCTCAAGGGCCAATGGCGCTACCTCGAGCACGACTGGGTCGCGACCGAAGGCGCCTACGTCTATGAGGCGCCGGCGAGACCCATACGCTTGTCGTCGATCCCCATGTCGAAGAGATGATCACCATGTTCCAGGTCAACGGCGCGATGATCTATGTCGATCCGGACGGCAAGATGCTGGGCTATGACGATGTCTTCACGCGCATCGACAAATGCCGCGCTCATTATGCCTCGAACGGGCTTGGGGCGGATTACATCGACCAGTTCATCAGGTAAGATCGCGCCTCCGCGCAACTGGGCGCTCGAAGGCCGCTTAACCCGGCGCTAACCTCGTTCGTGCACCGTCGGCTCCGGGTTGTCTCCTCGGTCCTGTGGAGCAAGCCCTGTAGTGTGGCGTTAGATGGCGGTCGCGGCGTTGGTGTCATTTCGCAAGGTCCTGTTCGGCGTGAGCATCGCGGCCCTGCTGGCCGGCATGCCTCAGGACAATGCGCTCGCGCAGACTGCGCCAGCCATGCTCAAGGGCGCCGAGGAACGCAATTACGGACGGCTGCTGTTCACGCTGCCCACGGCGCAGAAGGTCACGGCGCGCGTGTCGAACGGCGTGCTGGTCGTCAATTTCAGCGATCCCGTGAACCTGGCTGCAGACCGCGTCACCCGCGAGATGCCCGCTTATCTGTCGGTGGCGCGCGTAGACCCTGACGGCCGCGGCATCCGTTTCGCGCTCACCAGGCCCTATACTGTCAACGTGCTGGAGGCCGGCGAGAAAGTCTTCATCGACCTCATACCGGAGAACTGGTCAGGCATGCTGCCGGGCCTGCCTCCGGAGATCGTTGAGGATCTGGCGAAGCGGGTGCGGACCGCCGAGGCTGTCGCCCGCACGGTCCAGCGCAGCCGCGAACAATCGGAAGTGCGTGAGATCGAGGTGCGCGCCTCCGTGCTGCCGACGCTGTCGCGGCTCGTCTTCGACATCCCTGCCTTCGTCAACGTGGACCACAAGATCGATCCCGGCGCGATCGACATCACCATGCACGCCCCGCTCCGGATCGAAGGGTCGAAGCTGCGTTCGGTGCTGCCGGACGGCGTCAAGCTCGACCGGCTCGAAGCGGTCGATGGCACGTTGAGGTTCAAGCTGGCCATCCCGGAGCGCTTCGCGATCAAGGGTTTCCGCGAGGAGGATGGGTTCATCGTCGACATGGTCGACACGCAGAGGCCGGCGGCCTCGCCCGAAGCGCCTCCTCCGCCCGGCTCCCAAGCAGCAGCCGGGACGCCGCCGGTGAGCCCCGCTCCCGCAATGGCTGGCGCGAAGCCCGCGCTGAAGCCTGCGCAACCGGCCGCTGCGCCCTCCGCCGAGGCGAAGGCCGAACCTATGCCTGCCGCCGTTGCGCCCGTCGCGCCGCAACCCGTGCAGATAAAGGCCACGGCGCAGGATGACGGCGCGCGGATCGACTTCGTGTTTCCGCGCCGCACCGCCGCAGCCGCATTCCAGGACCGAGGCGACGTCGTGGTCGTGTTCGACACCATCGATGCGATCGAAGCCGCAGACATCCTCGCGGCCGCGCCAACCCACGTCGCGGCGGCCAGCGCAAGCAAGGAAGGCAAGGCGACGGTCCTGCGCCTGCAGATGAAGCAGCCGGGACTCGTCAGGCTCGGCGCGGACGGCCTGCGATGGTCGCTGACGGCCGGCGACAAGGGCGTGCAGGCGGTCGAGCCTCTAACTGTGCGCCGAACTGCTGACGAGCGTGGACAGACGGTGCTCATGCTGCCGCTTGCACAGGTGTCCGGCGTTCACTGGATCGCTTCGGAAGGGGGCTTCAACCACGCGGTCGCGACCGCGTTCGGGCCGGCTTCCGCAGTGCCGAAGCCGCAGCGCTTCGTCGAGTTCCTGCTCGAGCAGACCATGCAGGGCGTGGCGGTCCTCGCCCTGGCCGACGACGTGACCGTGAGGGCAGGGGTTGGCGAGGTCATCATCTCGCGGGGGGCCGGCCTCGCGATCTCGACCGTGCAGGACAAGGCCGCAGCTTCTGCTGAAACGGCGCAGGTCGCGCTTGTGCCCGACAAAGCGCAATGGGCCGAGTTCAGGCTGGGCAGCGCGCGCGAACGGCTGAACGACCTGACGCGGCGCGCGGCCGCAGCTCCGAGGTCCGAGCGGACGGCGGCACGCATGGCTTTGGCGACCTTCCAGCTTGCGAACGGGCTGGATGCGGAAGCGCTCGGGCCTATCGCGAACGTGCTGCGCGAAGACCCGAACATGCGCAACGACCGGAAGGCCCACATGATGCGCGCGATGGCGCAGACCATGCTGCAGCGCTCCGCCGATGCCGAGACCACGCTTTCCGCGCCATTCCTGAAAGACGATCCGGAAGCTGCGTTGTGGCGGGCGGTCAACGATTCGAGGCAAGGCAGCTTCCCGCGAGCGCTGGCGGGCTTGCGGCGCGGCAACGACATCATCGATGCCTATCCCGATCAACTGCAGGCCCTGATCCGGCAGGAATTCGTGCGCTCCGCCATCGCCATGCGCGATCAGGCCATCGCCGAGCGGGAGCTCGCGATCCTCGGGGCGCTGTCGCCGACCTACCTGCCACGTGACGAAGTCGAATTCCTCAGGGCGCAACTCGACGACATCAGCGGCCGGCCCGAAGCGGCGCTTGCCGGATACCGCGCGCTGTTCGATTCCGGCCACCGGCCCGTCGCCGCGCGCGCGCAGCTCAAGAGCGTGCAACTCGCTGACCGGGAGGCCGACGCATCGATTTCGCCGGAAGAGGGCCTGGCCCGCCTCGAGACAGTGTCGTTCATCTGGCGCGGCGATGAGGTCGAGATCGAGGCGATCGGCGAGCTTGGAGCGATCTATGCCGGGCAGCAGCGCTGGCGCGAGGCTTTCGGCGTGGCGCGGAAAGCCAACGGCTCGTTCCCGGACCATCCAATAACGCGCAAGCTGCACGATGAGACCGCACGGCAGTTCGAGGAATTGTTCACTTCGGGCAAGGCCGACCGCATTCCGCGCATCGACGCCCTGGCGCTGTTCTACGATTTCAAGGAGTTCCTGCCGATCGGACGGCGCGGCGACGAGATCATCCGGCGGCTCGCGGACCGGCTCGTGGAGCTCGATCTGCTCGATCAGGCGGCGGAGCTTCTTCAGCACCAGATCGACAACCGCCTGACGGGGGCCGCCCGCGCCACAGTGGCAACGCGGCTCGCCATGATCCGGCTGATGAACGGGAAGCCGGCGGACGCCCTGCGCGCGCTGTCCTCGACGAGGCTGCCGGAACTGCCGCGCGACGTGAAGCGGGCACGGCAGTTGCTGGAGGCGAAAGGCTTGTCCGATCTCTCGCGCACCGACCTGGCGCTGGAGATCCTCGGCAACGAGCGGGGGCCGGAAGTGGACCGCCTCAGGGCGGACATCCTGTGGACCGCCCGACGCTGGCGTGAGGCCGGGGAGGCGCACGAGCGCATCCTGGGTGAAGCCTGGCGGGGCGGCGAGCCGCTCGACGAGCGGCAAAGAGCCGACGCGATGCGCGCCGCCGTCGCCTATGTGATGGCGACCGAGGCCCTTTCCATCGACAGGCTTCGTGCGAAATATGCTGCCGCCATGGCGCAGACGCCGGATGCCCGGACATTCGCCTTCGTGACCGGCTCCGCCAGGGCCGCCGCCGGCGACATCCGCGAAATGGCGCGCTCGGTCGCAAATGCCGATACGCTGATGGAGTTCATGTCGGAGTACCGCAAGCGCTATCCCGATTACGCATCCAGCCTCAGGAGCCGCCAGGCGAAGCCGGACGACAAGCAGGCTTCAGCTCCGGAGGGCGCGCCGAAGCAGGCCGAAAGCCCGCCGGCGCAACCCGCGCCAGCCGCCCCGGGCCGGCCTGGCTGAGCTTCCGTAGCGTTGGCCCGGCAGGATCGGCAATTGCATCGTGCTGCTTCGCGACGCTATCCAGCTGCGCATCATCCGTGAGCGGCACGCTCGATCGCCGCGATGTCGATCCGCTTCATGGCCATCATGGCCTCGAAGACACGCCTGGCGCAGACGTGGTCGGCATCGCCGATAAGCTGGGTGAGGCGAACGGGCACGATCTGCCACGAAAGGCCGTAGCGGTCCTTGACCCATCCGCATTGCTCGGCCTCGGGCACGGCGGACAGAGCGTTCGACAGGCGGTCGACCTCTTCCTGCGTCTCCACCGGGATCTGGAAGGAGACGGCCTCGTTGAAGGTGAAGTGCGGGCCGCCGTTCAGCCCCACGAAAGGCTGTTTCATCAGCGTGAACTCAACCGTCAGCACGTCGCCAGCCTTGCCCGAAGCACGCGGCTGTCGGGCAGCAGGGAGGTGTAGAACGCCGCCGCTTCCGCCGCCTTGCCATCGAACCAGAGGCATGCTGTGATCGCTTTCATGATGTCGCCTTTCCGAAACTGGCCCGAGTGAACGGCTCCAGTGCATGCTGCGAAAAGTGGACCGGTTTTCGCGTTGAGCACCCTCTGAATCATGTTCTGGCGGCAGCGGCTCATTTCAATGTACGCCGCCGTCTCCAAAAATAATACCAACCGGTCGGTATTTTCAAGACAGGCATCAAGCGCTTCCGGAGGCATTGCTTTCTCGCCGTACGCGCGCTCGATAAGACCAGGAATGGGGTGCCATGCGCCATCATGGGCGCCGATCGAAGCGACGTCGCTTGCGCACGACTGAACGGGAGCAGGCTAGGCTCACCTCTGCTTGAGCGGCGTCAGCCGACGCCGCGCTCCGGCGTCATCGTCCGGGCGGCGGCGGCCGCCTCTGCAAGCGCCGTCAGCGCCTGAAGGAACCCGTCGGCTTCAGCCTGCCGCGCCAGCTGCATCAGCTGTGGCTCCAGCTCCTCATGCGGCGCGCCGTTGCTGAAATCCAGCAGCGCACGACCTCTGGCCGCGAAGAACAAGGCCCAGGGAAGGCTCCAACGCCGCCCCAGGGCAAACAGCCGATCGACATGCTCGAGAGCGAGGTCCGGCTGACCGGCCGCGATGCAGGCTTCGATTGCGTCGCGCTCGAACCATAACGCGTTCTGCGCGCTCGGATTGGCGTCGAGGATGGCGCGGCCTTCGGCCAGCGCATCAGACGTGCAATACAGCGCGGCGTCGATGCGGGCCTTCAGCGCATGAAGCTTCGGGCCGACGAAGCCCGGATCCGACTGGCGGGCAGCGTCCAGCGCCCGGTCGACGTTGATCTCCGCGCGGTGCAGATCGCCCTCGCACAGATGCAGCCTGCCAAGGCTGCCGAGCAGCGACGCCTTGAAGCGTGAATTGCCAAGCTGCGTGCAGATCGCCAGCGCGCGGTCCAGAGCATGCTTTGCCCTGTCGAACTGCTCCGCATCGATCAGCAGGTCCGCCTTGACGTTGAGCGCCTGCATTTCGATATAGAGGTTATTCAGCCGCGCTGCTTGCCCCGCCGCCTCGTCAGCGTCGGCCAGAGCCTGCCGCAATTCACCGATGAACTGACGCGCGGACGCCAGCGCGACACGGTTGGCAATCTCGGCGTCAGCCAGTTTCGAGCGAGCCGCATAGCTCAGCGCCTTACGGAAGTTCAGGATGGCGCTATGCATGTCTCCGCGTGCGTGATCCGCATCGCCGACGCCGCCATAGGCGCGCGCGATCCAGTCCGGCTCCCCGCTGGCGATGGCTTGGGCAAGGGCGATGTCCTGCATTTTCGCGCAGTCATCGATCTCACCGCGTAGAAAGTGAAAACTGCCGCGATAGTAGGCGATCCTGGCATGCTCGAGCGCGCAGGGATCGGAGCTGATTTCACTCTGACGCCTTGCGTCCAGGTGTTCGAGGGCCCGGTCCAGCGTCTGCATGCCGAACGACACGTCGCCCGTCATGCGCGCGGCGGCTGCAATCCCTAATTCTGCCTGCGCGCGCGCCTTTCCGCAGGTCGCGATCTGGGCGGCGTCGGCGTAGCGCATCATGGCCTGCGCGGTGCGTCCAAGCTGGCGCCACAGGTCGGCGGACGCCATAGCGATCTCGAAGCGCTGATCCGGGTCCGTCGCGATCAGCCATCCACGCTCGGCCAGCGCCAGCGCCCTCTCGAAGCGTCGCTCGGCAACCTCGTGCCGGGCAGCCTGGAGATAGGCCGAGGGCGCTGCGGGGTCGCCGGCGTTCTCGAGATGCGTGGCGCGGCGGCCGGCATCCTTGCCCTCGAACCACAGCGCCGCCCGATGGTTCCAGTTCCTTCGTGCCGCGGTCAGAAGCGAAGCGCGCACCACATCCTTGACCACAAGGTGGACAAAGGACAGGCCGCCCGGCGAGGCGCGGAGGAGGCCATGATCGACAAGAGAGCCAATGTCATAGTTGGAGTCGTCCACCATGAACCGGATGGTGTCCTCGTCGAAGGCGCGGTGCAGGACCGAGGCGGCGTCCAGCGCACAGCGGTCGATGTCCGGCAGCGCATCCAGGCGGGCCAGGACTGTGCTGGCGATGTTCGCCAGCCGCTTTATGTCGGTGTTGGAGCTCCGAAGAAGCTGATCGAGGAACAGCGGGTTTCCGCCAGACAAGTCGAGGATGCGCTTCGGCTCCTCCATCGCTGCTGCCGGGAAGCTCTGGGCGAAGGCCTCGGCTTCGGTCGCCGAGAACAGCTTCAGCGTCAGCCGTGTCACAGGCAGGGAATGCCATTCCGCCAGAGGCCGCTTGCGTTCGGGCTCGGGTATCCTCGTGGTCAGCACGAGCACGCAGGGGTATTCCGCCATCGCGTTCGCCAATGTCGAGATGTCGTTAAGCGACCTTTCGTCGATCCAGTGGATATTCTCGACGACGATGACGGCGGGCCGCGCCTGGCAGGCGGAATGCAGCAAGTCGGTCAGCGCCTGCTTCCTTCCTGCCTCCCATTCGGAGGCGGCGAGGCCGCCAAAGGCCGAGTCGACGTCCGATGGCTGGGCCTGCCCGATCAGATCGTCCATGAAGATCTGGCCAGGATGGGCGTTCGCATCCGGCTCGGCACCGAGGCCGCCGCCGCAGGCGCGCATCATCGACCGCGCGATCGTGGCGATGGGGTCCGGCATCACGCCCGGCGGCAGGTCCTCCAGCACCGCCATATGCCAGCCGAAACCCATTGCGCCGGCCATGCGTTCGATTTCCGCGATCAGCCTGGTCTTCCCGATCCCGGGCTCGCCGCGAATGATCACGGCGGCGCCAGAGCCGGATGACCGCGCCGCAGCCAGCATCTGCTCGAATTGCACGAGCTCGACCCGTCTGCCGATGAACGGCAAAGGCGGTTGGCTGCGCCACCGGTCGGAAAGCTGGATGATGGACGGCGAGCGCCCCGACTCGTCATGCGACAGGTCCACGCTGCCGCTGAGCGCCGGCGCGAGCTCCGCCGCCACGACAATTTCGCCAGGCGAAGCCGACTGAGCAAGCTTGCGCGCTTCGTCAAGAGCTTCGCCACTGACGTTCCGTGTTCCTTCGTCGCCTCTGTCCCTGACAAGAAGCGCGCCAAACGCCATCCCCGCGCGAAAACGGATCGCCTGCCCGCTTCCGATCCTGAGGCTCGCCAGCTGCTCACGGATGCGCAGGGCGGCCCGAACCGTACGCAACGGGTCGTCGCCGTGCGCCTGATCGAGCCCGAACAGGCAGACGTGCACGAGCCCTAGCCTGGCCTGCAGGCAGCCGCCGTAATCGGATGCCGCATGCGCGACCAGCCCGCTGACATGGGACTGCAATGCGTCCTGCGCCTCGGGATCGCCTTCGATCGGCGGATCATCGAGATATGACAGGTCGAGGTGCAGCACCGTCACGGGCCGCAGGACGGCCTGGCGCGGGCTGTCGCCATCCGGCGCATGGCTCGCCGGCCGCGGCGCAGCGATGGGCAATGCGTCGCCGGTTGGCTCGGCCGATCGCCGCGCGATCCGCCGCGAGCGGATCTCTCGGACGAGCTGTTCCGTCAATGCATCAGGCCGAACGCCGAGATCCTTGTGCAGGATCTGCCTGCAGCGCTCATACTGCTTCAACGCATCCGCCAACCGGCCCTGGCTGGCGTGCATGCTCATGACGGCGCGGTGCAGTCCTTCATGCGAAGGATCAAGGGCCAGCAGCCGCTGCGCAAGAGACATGCGAGCCGCCAGCAGGGCCCTGTCCGGCCTCCTGCCTGCGTCATCCAGAATGGCGCTTGCCGCCAGGTCGCGGAGGCGCATGCGCTCTCCGGCGAGCCAGGCTTCAAAGCTTGAGCTGTCGATCTGCAGCCCCTCCAGCAAGTCTCCGCGGAACAGCTCGCAGGCCGACATGACGTCGTCGTCGCGACCTGACTGCGCCAGCTCCTGAAAGCGGGCGACATCGACATCCACATCGGGTGACAGGCACAATGTCTCGCCTTCGGCGACGACGATGGGCGAATGGGGCCCAAATGCACGCCGGATCGCCGCAAGAAGCTGCCGCAAGCTTGCGCGGGACTGCGTCTCGCCGGCATCCTCCCATAACAGCGAGCAAATCCTGGCGCGATGGCGGCTGCGGCCTGCATCGACGGCGAGCAGCCCGATGAGCGCGGCCGCCTTGCGGACGGTCAGAGGCACTGTCCTGCCGTCTTCAGACAGCGCGACGAAACCGCCGAAGAGCTGCAGCGATGCGCGGGTCATGCCGGTTCCCCTCAGGCCATGACATCGTCCCTGGAAAACTGCACTGCGCCTGCGCGCAACGCCGGACGACGCCGACAAGCCGTTGTGGCGCGGGGGAGGACAAGTCCCGCCGCTGAGTCATGCCCCCATGAGCCCGTTGGCCTTCCGACCGGCGAGGACAGCGCCCGCCCTGCCGCTTTCACGCTGTTTTCACGCTGCCGATCACGAGCTTCTCACGCAGCATGCCTAGACACAAGAACGACCGGACGGGAATGCGCATGCAGTTTCGTCGGATCAGTTGCTTGCCCGGCGACCGCCGAACACGGCGCCTGGCAAGTCCCTTGGCTCCTTGCGCACCGGCAAGGACCGCAAACCATTTGGAAAACGGAGCGTTCGATGTCCACATATCAAAACTATGGCCAGCAAGGCTACCCCCAGGGCTATTCACAGGGTTATCCGCAGGGAAACGCGCAGCTCGATCCGCAGGGCTTCTTCGGCTCCCTTCTCGGCAAGGCGGCTGGCGGGATCATCGGCAAGCACTTCGGCGGCAATACCGGGCGCACAGTCGGCAGCATTGCCGGCGGCATCGCTGGCGGCTTCCTGCCGTTTGATGCGGGCGCCCCCCAGATGCAGTCGCAGGCCGCCGAGCCGGTGAGCGAACTGGAGATGCAGGGCTTCTGGAACACGTTCCGCAAGATCGGCCGCGCCGTCGGCACCGGCGTGCAGATCGGCCAGCAGCTCGGGGTGTTCGACACGGGCGGTCCCCAGATGCACCAGCCGGCCGCTGAGCCGGTGAGCGAGATCGAGCTCCAGAGCTTCTGGAATGTCTGGAACAAGATGGGCAACCTCGCCAAGAATGTCGGCCAGGTCGCGTCCGGCCTGGGCCAGGCCGCTGGCGGCATCCACGACGCTGGCAAGACGCTCGGCCTTTATCAGGCCGGCGGCGGGGTTTCTCCGAAGAACGTGTCCGGCAGGCCTTACCCCCATCAGGCTCAGGCGGGCCAGCAGGGCGGCTACCTCTCCCCACAGGATGCCGCCGGCATCTTGCAGCAGGTCGCTCCCGTGCTCCAGACGCTGATGCAGCAGCAGGGAGGCTCGGTGCATTGACCTCCATCCGCGCGCATCAAGATAGTCACATCGCCGACGCGCGCGGATGACGTTCCTGCCCAAAGCATTCGGTCCTGGCCCGGACTTGCAGCCAGGACCGATGCGAGGCGGACAATGCCCGACTGAACAGGCAATCGGAGGATGCGACATGCCGGACCCCATCAATGATGCACTCCGTTGGCTCGTCCAGGGCGAAGATGTCCGCAACGGCGTCTTCGCGAACAGGGCGCAGGGCGATCCCGGCATCGGCATGGTCGAAAGCATCGCATCGGACGTGGTGGTCGTCACCATGCAAGATGCGACCGCCGAGCAGATCCAGCGCGAATTCTCGGGCCGGCTGATCATCGAGCGGGATCGCATCCTCGATCCGCCCTGAGCGCCGATCAGGTGGCGCGGGCTGGGCCCGGCCATCGAAATCCGCGACGGCAAGCTCGCGGATAATCACGTGCAACCAGTTTTGTCCGCACGCCTCGCAGGCGAGCAAGCGCAGACTTGCAGGCGGCAACGGCAATAGGAGCCGACCCAATGGCCAACATTCGCAAGGCGCAATCCGCCGCCCGAAACACTCCATCCGAGGCAGCATCGGCAGCCGAGCCGACGATGCAAAGCGCGCCTGCCACTGCGAGCAGCACAAACGGCAGCTATGGAGCCGCGCACATCTCAGGCGGCGGTGTTGCGCCAGCGTCAACGGATCTGCCTGTCCGCGATCTGTCGACCCAGCCGCAGCCCAAGCCATCCGCGGGCGCCGCCCTTCCAACTGCCCCGCCCGCTCCCGCGCCGCAGCCTCAGGCTTCACCCATCGACATGAGCGGGCCTGGCGTCGACGCGCCTTCCGCCGGCGCGCCCGGCAATGCTCCGCCTGCGAAGCCTGATCCCTCGAAGCCCGCAGCCGGCGCGTCGTCCGCTCCATCTCCGACGCTGCAACCCTCGCCCCGGCAGCCAGCGGCGACGAACGACAGCAATGGGGCCGCCATCCCGACGCCTGAGCTGGAGGTGATGTCCGTCGGCCCCCGGCGATCCAAATTCATGCTGCAGCCACGCGAAGCGATGGGCCTGCAGCCGCTGAGCGCTGACTTCATAGTGGGCCAACTGAGGGACGCTCCGGACATCGAGGTGCTGAGCACCATACCGCCGCCGCGCTTGCTCGGCCTGCAAAGCGATGGCGGCGGCGGGCTTGGCTCGCTGGTGCTGGCGTCGATGACGGTCGACAAGGCGAAGCAGCTGCAGAACCAGGCCGGCCCCCGGCTGATGGTCGAGCGGGATGCGCCATTGACTTTTGGCCTGGACACCGGGCCTTCCGAGACCACCTTGGCCAATCCCGGCGTCGTCGTGCCGCTCGGCGATGGGTTCGAGACGACGATCGAGGTGCTCGGAGCAAATGGGCCGCTCCCCGGTGCTGAGGTCTATCTGTTCGGCAGCGTCTGGCCCGCCCAGGCCGTGACGGACGCATCGGGCCGCGCTTCGATGTCAGTGACGGGCGAGAGCCCCGACACGATCCGGGCGCTGTATGTGAAGCCGAAGTCCGATCACTGGAGTTTCTGGCTGTCGAAGCCGAACATCCGGCCGTCCGCGCTGAACCGCGTGAGCGTCAAGCCTCTTGCTGCGCAACTGCAGCGGTTTCCCGACCAGCAGCTGCTCGGATGGGGACAGTCGGCGATGGGGCTCGGCCATCTGCCGGCGGAATACGACGGAGCGGGCATCAAGGTCGCCGTCATCGATTCCGGCGCCGCGCAGCCGACACACCGTAATCTGCATGCGATGGGCCCCGGCCTCAGCGTCGTCGGCGGAGATCCTTCCGCGTGGACGGTGGACACGATCGGCCATGGCTCGCATTGCGCGGGCATCATCGCAGGCGGGCCCGTCAGCTCCGACAGCAAGGGCGTCAGGGGCTTTGCGCCCGCCGCCGAGGTCCACGTCATCCGGATCTTCCCGGGCGGACAGTTCAGCAGCCTCGTCCAGGCGCTGGACTATTGCATGGAGAATGGCATCGACGTCGCCAATCTCAGTTTGGGCGGCGGCGAACCGTCACGGATCGTCGAGGAGCGCATCGTCCGCGCCAAGCAGATGGGGCTGGCCTGCATCGTCGCAGCCGGCAACTCAGGCGGGCCGGTGCAATTCCCCGCGTCAACGCCGCACGTCCTCGCGGTATCGGCGATCGGGAAAGTCGGGGAGTTTCCGGCCGACAGCTATCACGGAACCCAGGTGCTCGAGTCGTTCGAGGGCCGGCAAGGCTACTTCCCGGCCAAGTTCAGCTGCTTCGGCCCTGAAATCGATGTCTGCGGTCCAGGCGTGGCGATCGTCTCGTCGCTGCCGCCGGATGGCTTTGCGGCCTGGGACGGCACGTCGATGGCCGCTCCCCATGTCACCGGCATGGCGGCATTGGTGCTGGCGCATCATCCTGACTTCCGGGGGCAGTTCGAAGCCAAGGATGCGCGGCGCGTCGAGCGGCTGTTCCAGATCATCAAGCAGACCAGCACGCCGATCGAATTCGGAGACCCGGGACGCAGCGGGGCCGGCCTTCCAAATATCTTGCGGGCGCTTGGCCTCGACGCGCAGGTCAACGCCGCGCAGTCCATGATGGTCGGCACGCAGATCGGGCCGGAGCAGGTGATGCTGATCAACCGCTTCCTCATGGCGCTTCAGCAGCAGTCGGGCGCCCCGCGGGTGGGCGGCGCAGCGACCGGACGGCCGCATCTCCGGCCAGCAGCAGCTGCCGAAAGCGATGACGGCTGGCGAAACGCGCCCACCACGCGCGGGCCGGCGCACACGGGCGGCGCACTTGGCGGGTTCTCTCCGCAATCTGCGGGACCTGCTGCAAACCCGGCGCATCCGGCGCCGATGCGGAGCGAAGCCGACATCGACCTGCTGCGGCGCGCGCTGAAAAATGCAGGCCTGATGTAGGCCCTGAGACGCACACGGACGAAGGCGCGGCCGTGGCCATGTTGGCGAGGCCGCGCCTCCGGTCACGGAATCAAGGAACGGCCACAGGTCCGGCGTTCAACTGCCGTAGCTCTTCACGAGGGAGCCCGCGACCAGGCCCCAGCCGTCGACCAGCACGAAGAAGATCAGCTTGAACGGCAGCGCGATGATGACTGGCGGCAGCATCATCATGCCGACGGACATCAGGATCGACGCCACCACGAGATCGATGATCAGGAACGGCACGAACAGCAGGAAGCCGATCTCGAAGGCCCGCCTCAACTCCGAAATCATGAAGGCCGGCACCAGGACCTGAAGGCTGACCTCCTCTGGCGTCGCGGGAAGGGGCTCCTTCGCCAATTCGATGAAAAGCGCCAGGTCCTTCTCCCGTACGTGCTTGAGCATGAATGCGCGGAACGGCTGGACGCCGCGCTCGAACGCCTGCTGCGGCGTGATCTGGTTCGCAAGCAGGGGAACCGCCGCGACCTGATACGCCTCGCGGAATGTCGGCGCCATGATGAAGAAGGTCAGGAACAGCGCCAGCCCCGTGATCACCGCATTGGGCGGGGCCGTCTGGGTGCCAAGCGCTGAGCGCAGCAGCGACAGAACGACCACGATGCGCGTGAACGACGTGACCATGATCAGGATGGACGGGGCCAGCGACAGCACCGTGATCAACGCGATCAGCTGCAGCGCGCGTTCCGTCACGCCTCCGCCGGCGCCGAAATCAAGCGTCATGGTCTGCGCTGCGGCCGGAGCTGTCAGGGCGAGGAGAACGAGACATGCTGCGGCCCCCGCCGCAAGCGACGAAGAGTGCAGCCTGTCGCGGCGCCCACCGAAAGCAGGATGCGGCTCTTCAGTCGTCATGGGGATAGTCTGGGCGTGCAATCCGACTCACCTTCGCAGCGCTGCACGGTAGTCGGGTTTGCACTCCGGTGGAATGAGCACGCACAAGGCGCGAAGCATTGGACGTGGATGCGCCCGTGCCGCACGACGGCGGAAGGCATGCGCCCGCGCGCGGCGCCGATGCATGCCATGCCTCAATTCTTGGACGGCGCGCTCCGGTTCAGCAGGCGCGCGAATTCGGCTTCGATCGCATCGACGGAGAATGGATCGAGGCTGGAGCTTCCCGCCCCGACTGCAGCGGCCTTCGGCGGTTCCACCGGGGCTGCTGCCTCCGCGGCGGGCTTAAGTGCAGGCTGGGCCGCCGGCTGGTGTGGCTCGCGCGCTTTGCCAGGCTGATCCTGCGATGTCTCGGTGTCCGGTCGCCACTGCGCCAACGCGTGCTCGTCGGTAACGACTTCTGCTGCAACTACGGATGCAGCGGAGGGCATGACGCCTGATGCGTTGTCGCTGGCCGAATTCTCGCGTGAAGATGCATCGACCTTTGGCTTGTCGGCTTCCGACTTGCGAGACGCTTCAACCAGTGCAGGCTCCAGGGTTGGCGCGGGACTTGAGCGCGGCCCTGGCTGCACTACCTGAGGCTGCGCCATGTCCGGGCGGTCAGCCGAGAGCGCTGCGGTGAGTTCGCGTTCAAAATCGAGGGGAAAGTCTTCCTCGATGTCAATTGGAGCTTTTCCGTCTGCGGCCAGCTCGTCCTTGTCGGCATGGCGCTCGTGCAGCCGGTCTTGCGGCAGGGCCAAGCCCGACATCGGCTTGTCTGCATCCTTCGTCGAAGCCTCGCGCCGCGAGAGGGGCGGAGCGTCGTTGTCACCGATCGCAGCGTCAGCGTCATCGCGCTTTGGCTGGGAAGGCGGCGCTGCATCGGGCGCTGGCGTGGTGGGGGCGTTGACTGGCGGAACGGGCGTCGCGGCCCCATAAGACTGGGCGATGGACGCAGTAGCGAACGAATTGGGGGCCTTCACGCCGCTGAAGGGCCGCTTCAGCGCCTCTTCGAGCTGCCGCGTCATGTCATCGAGTTCGTTCGGCGATGCTTTTGCGGCGGCGGGCGGGGCGATCGGCTCGATGATGGGCTTGAGCGGCGGCTGGGGCGATGTTGGCGGCGTGATGGGAAAGCGCGGCTCGATGATCGGAGCCGGCTGGACCGCAGGTTGCTGCGGACTGTTCGCCGGCGATGGCTGGGCCGCAGCCGGCCCAGTGACCGGAGCAGGAGCAGGAGCAGGAGCCGCGTTGGCTGAGGCCGCAAGGCTTGCGATGCCGGCCGCAGCCGCTCCCGCTGCTGCAATATCAGGCGAGGGCTTAGCTGACCGAGCGGGCTGGACATACGCAGGGGCGGCAGGCGCAGAAGCAGCAGGCACAGAAGCAGCAGGCGTGGGTGCGATGGTGGGCGGCGGCGGGGCAGGGGGCGAAAGCGGCGTGGGAACGGAGGCTGGAACAGGCTCCGGCGCCATTTGCGGCGGCCGCCTCAGCGGCAGGGGCGGCGTCACGACGACCTGCTCGGGCAGAGGCGGCAACTCGAGGCCTTCGGCCGCCATGGGCACCTGCGCACGCGCGCCGGTGCGCAGGATGCTCGCTTCGATGACCAGATCGTTCGGTCCGCCGATCATCACGAGATGCTCGACATTGTCGCGCCGGAGCAGGACAAGCTGGCGCTGGCGGTCCATTTCGAAAATGTCGACGATGCCCAGCCGCGGCTGGCGCGCCCTGTTGGCCTGGCCGGTCAGCTTCAGGCCGCCGCCCGCCACACGCCGCAAGATCAGGCCGGCGATGACCACCAGCAACAGCACCAGGGCCAGAGCGATGATCGCCTTGACTGGCGTCGACAGTTCATTGAAGCCAAACACGATGTCTTCGTCCTCGACGTTTCAGGCCGGCATTTCCTCAATGGAGGTCCTGCTGGCGCGCAACTTTGCAATTGGATGCAGCGTTGCTCCGCTTATGGTTAGCATCTCGTTAAATCAAATTCCAGACTCAGCAAACTTAAGGGTCCGTTAACCATGGGCGCGGCAATTATTGCCTACTGACGCGCAAAGGTTCGGATCACATGGCTATTGGCGGACTCCCCCTCTTCGATGCCCTGAAGGCGCGGATGAGCTGGCATCATGCCCGGCAGAAGGTGCTCGCGGAGAACGTCTCCAACGCCGACACGCCCGGATTTCGGCCGCTTGACGTGAAGCCGCCTGCCCGTGCCCAGTCCGGACTGCAGATGGCGCGCACCGAGGCTGCCCATATGACGATCGGGGGCGCGAACCCGAACGGCCCGACGAACGCGCAGCGCCGCTTCGAGACGACGCCCTCCGGCAATGGGGTCAATCTCGAGGACGAGATGCTGAAGGTCGCCCAGAACAACCAGGACTATCAGCTCGCCGCCTCGCTTTACCAGAAGAGCATGGGCCTGATGAAGATCGCCATCGGGCGCGGAAGGTAAGGGACTGTCGCCATGGATCTGCTCAAGAGCATCGTCGCAGCCGCATCAGGCCTTCGCGTACAGTCCGGACGCATGAAGGTGATATCGGAGAACCTGGCGAACGCGGATTCGACCGCCGACAGGCCGGGTGCGGACCCCTATCGCCGCAAGGTCCCCACCTTCAAGGGCCAGCTCGACCGCGAGCTTGGGGTCAAGACGGTCGAACTCGGCCGCGTGCGCACCGACTCCGCCCCCTTCCGCACGCGCATCGATCCGGGACATCCGGCCGCGGACGTGAACGGCGAAGTCAAGATGCCGAATGTCAATTCGTTGATCGAGACCATGGACATGCGCGAGGCCCAGCGCAGCTACGAGGCCAACCTGAACGTGATCTCGTCGGCCCGCCGCATGATCTCGCGCACCATCGAAATCCTGAGAGCCTGACTGGGGAGGGCTGAATGACCACATCGACATTCGTCGCCGGCGCTTATTCCGCCGCGCAGAACCTGGGCGCGAAGACGCTCGTCGCCAAGCCGGCGCAGGGAGCGGGCGCGCTCGGCGGCCAGATCCCCGACTTTTCCGCAATGGTCAAGCAAGCCGTCGAAGGCGTCGGCGCGGCCGGCGCCAAGGCGGATGCGCAAGTCAGCGCCGCCGTGGGAGGGCAGGCCGACCTCATCAACGTCGTGACGGCGGTCGCCGAAAGCGAAGCCGCCATCGAGACGCTCGTAGCCGTGCGCGACCGGGTGATCGCCGCATATGAGGAAATCATGAGGATGCAAGTCTGATGACCGGAGCCATGATCCTCGACATCGGGCGCGACGGCATCGTCACGTTCCTGAAGGCAGGCGCGCCGGTGATGCTGGTGGCGCTCGCCATCGGCCTTGCCATCTCGCTTCTTCAGGCGCTGACGCAGATCCAGGAGCAGACGCTCGTGTTCGTTCCCAAGATCATCGCCGTCTTCGCGTCGATGATGCTTTTTCTTCCTTTCATGGGCGACGCCCTCGCAAGCTATATGATGCGCGTGGCGGCGCGAATCGCAGCGGGCGGCTGAGCGTGGCTCCAGCGTGGGGCCGGAGCCTGGCGTTCGTGGCCTCCGGCCGTCAGCGCCTTGAACCTGCCGACAATGCACCGGCGTCCAGGAAGCCCATGTCCGTCACCATCCTGCCCGATCTGGCGGCACTGTTCATGCTGGTGTTCGCCCGCGTGGGTACGATGGTGATGCTGCTGCCGGGGCTTGGCGAGCGCTTCGTGCTCAATCGCGCCAAGCTGGCCGTAGCCGTGTTCCTCGCGCTTCTGCTGATGCCAGTGGCGCGGCCGCTGATGCAGGTTCCGGCCGATCCCGCCGCGCTGATGGCGCTGCTCATTTCCGAAATCCTGATCGGGGCGATCCTTGGCCTGTCCGCCAGGTTGATCATGGCGGCGCTGCAGACGGCCGGGGTGATCATGGCGAACCAGATCGGCCTCGGGTTCGCCACCGCCGTCGATCCTGCGATGGGGCAGCAGAACCCGTCGATAGGCAACTTCCTGACGATTCTGGGCGTCACCCTCATCATGGTCACCGACCTCCACCATCTGGCGATCGGCGCGATCCACAACAGCTACACCGTGCTCCCGCCCGGAGCCTTCCCCTCGGTCGGCGACGCGTCCGCGATGGGGCTGCAGGCGGTGTCCAAATCGTTTGCGATCGCCGTGCAGATCTCGGCGCCGTTCATCGCCTTCGGGCTGCTGTTCAACCTGGGCCTCGGCATCCTTGCGCGCCTGATGCCGCAGTTCCAGGTCTTCTTCCTCGGAGCGCCAGCCTCGATCCTGCTTGGCATGGCCATCATGGCGGCTCTGGTCGGCGTGATGATGACGGTGTTCCTCAGCGAGCTCGGCGGTTTCCTCAAGCAGATTTCGGGAGGGTGATCCGTGTCTGACGAGAAGGAGGCCGACGACAAGACAGAAGAGCCCACCCAGAAGCGTCTCGAGGACGCGGCCAACCGGGGCGACATCGCCAAGAGCATCGAGCTCAACACGTTCTTCGTCCTTGGCGGCTTCACGCTCGCCGTCGTGATGGGCGGGGCTCATGCCCTGCGCGAGACGTCGCTCAGCATGCGCTCCTTCCTCATGAACGCCCATCAGGTGCCGTCCAGCGGCATGGCGTTCCAATGGGTCACCGCGAAGGGCTTCTACAATGCGCTGATCGCCAACAGCTTCCTGCTCGGCGTCATCCTCGTCGCCTCGTTGCTGGGCTGCCTTGTCCAGCACCGGCCGTTGTGGACGTTCGAGCCGCTCATGCCGAAGTTCAACAAGATTTCGCCGATGCAGGGGGCCAAGCGCATCTTCGGCAAGGATGCGGTCGCCAATTTCGTCAAGGGCCTGCTCAAGATCCTGATCGTCGGCTTCGTGGTGGGCACGGTGCTGTGGAACGAGCATGACCGGCTCGACGCCTTCACCCGGATGGATGCCGCGGCCATCCTGCCGGCGACCTCCGTCATCCTGATCAAGCTGATGGTGGGCGTCCTGTCGATCTACTTCTTCGTCGGCGTGGGCGACTTCGTCTATCAGCGCTTCAGCTGGATGAAGCGCCAGCGGATGACGCGGGAGGAGCTGAAGCAGGAATACAAGGACAGCGACGGGAATCCGGAGATCAAGGCGAAGCTGCGCCAGATGCGGACGCAGATGCTGAAGAAGCGGATGATGGCCAAGGTCCCCGAGGCCACGGTGATCGTCACGAACCCGACGCACTACGCGGTGGCGCTCAAGTACGAAGCCGGGATGGAGGCGCCCATCTGCGTCGCCAAGGGCGTCGATTCCATGGCCCTGAAGATACGCGAGGTCGCCGGCGAGCATGGCGTGCCGATCATCGAGAACGTGCCGCTTGCGCGCGCGCTGCACGCCACGACGGAGCTCGATGAGGCCGTGCCGGTCGAGCATTACAAAGCGGTGGCGGAAGTCATCGGTTTCGTCTTGCGCACCCGGCGTCGCCGCGCCTAATTGCAAATTCCTGCGATCCATCGCGAACTGCAGGCAAACGAAGGCTGACAGGGCATGACCCACGACCGCATTGGCCAGAAGGCCGCCATCGACCGGTCAGACAGTTCGGGCAGCATCGGGCTGCTGCTGCTCGTCGCCGGCGGGATCGTCGGAGCGGCGGTCGCGCTCGGGTTTTTGGCCAATGAATGGGCGCAGCCCCTGATCCTCGTGTTTTTAGGCCTGCTGTCGGTGATCGGCGTGTTCTGCCTGTTCGGGCTCGCCATCGGCCTGGTGCAGTTCTCCGGACGCTCAGGCCGCAACGACCTGACCCGCACGATCGTCGACGAGGCGGATGACGGCGTGATCGTCACCGAGGCGGACAACCGGATCATCTACGCCAACCGCGCCTACCAGACGTTGTCAGGCGCAGCGACGGTATCGGACATCAAACCTGTCGAACGGCTGTTCTCGGGCGGTTCTGATGTTTCCGAGGTGGTCTATCGCCTGGCCCTCGCCGCGCGCGAGGGACGCTCCCAGGCTGACGAGATCCGTCTCTCGCCGCCGCTGACCGGCAGGGGCGAAGCGGGCTGGTATCGTGTTTCGGTCAGCATGACGGCGCGCCCCGACGGCAAGAACGCGACGCTTTGGCGGGTGCGGGACATCACCCGCGAGCGTGAAGGACAGGAGAACGTCTTTCAGGAACTGCAGCAGGCCATAGACTTCCTCGATCATGCTCCCGCGGGCTTCATGTCCATCGACCCGGACGGCTCGGTGCCGTACCTCAACGCGACGCTTGCGGGATGGCTCGACTACGACCTCGCAAAGGTGGGCTCCGGCGGGCTCCTGCTGAAGGACATAGCCCCGGTCAACGCCGTCGCGCTCGTCTCCGCGATAGGCGGCAAGCCAGGCGAAGTCCGCACCGAGGTCGTGGATGTCGACCTGCGCCGCCGCAATGGCCAGTCGCTTCCGGTCAGGCTGCATCACGAGGTGGCCTTCGGGCAGGACGGCAAGCCAGGCGCGTCGCGCACGCTGGTCCTGAACCGTACGCCGGGCGAGGTCGGGGCTGATGCAGGCACCGCCGCCGAGGCGCGGCTGGCGCGTTTCTTCAACAACACGCCGATGGCCATTGCGACGGTCGGAGCGGACGGGCGCATCGTGCGCTCGAACGCTGCGTTCGCGAAGCTATCCTCGGGCCTGCCCGCAACGAGCATCAAGGCCCTCATCAAAGAGGCGGACTGGACCTTGCTGCAGCCGGCGCTGGCTTCGGCGGGGGTCGGCAATGCCGACATCAAACCTCTCGACGTCTCGATAACCGGGGATGACGACCGCTCCGCCCGGCTGTTCCTGGCGCCCGTCATCGATGGCGAAGGGGGCGAGGAAAAGGCCATCGTCTACGCGCTCGAGACCACGTCCGAACGCAAGCTGAAGGAGAACATCGACCAGGCGCAGAAGATGCAGTCCGTGGGCCAGCTCGCCGGCGGCATCGCGCATGACTTCAACAATGTGCTGCAGGTGATCCTCAACGCCTCCGACTTCCTGCTGGCCAGCCACAAGCCCACCGATCCGTCCTTCCAGGACATCATGCAGATCAAGCAGAATGCTCTCCGGGCAGCATCGCTGGTGCGCCAGTTGCTGGCGTTCTCCCGCCGCCAGACCTTGCGCCCGCAGGTGCTTGAGTACGGCGACGTGCTGTCCGACCTTTCGCTGATGCTGAAGCGGGTCGTGGGCGACACGATCGGCCTCGATGTGCGCCATGGCCGTGACCTTTGGCCGGTCAAGGCCGATGTGGGCCAGCTGGAGCAGGTCATCGTCAACCTTGCGGTCAATGCGCGCGACGCGATGAGGCCCGGCGGCAAGCTGACCCTCCGCACTCGAAACGTCACCGAGGCGGAGTCGCAGGATCTCGCCTATGCCTCGATGCCCAAGGGCGACTACGTGCTCCTCGAGGTCGAGGACACCGGCTCCGGCATACCGCAGGAGATCATCGACAAGATATTCGAGCCGTTCTTCACGACGAAGGACGTCGGCAAGGGCACCGGCCTTGGCCTTTCGATGGTCTATGGCATAGTGAAGCAGACCGGAGGCTTCGTCTTCGCCGAATCCAAAGTCGGGCAGGGCACAACGTTCCGGATCTTCCTGCCGCGGCATGTGCCGACAGCGGACGAGATCGCGGCGGACGCGAAAGCCAGGATCGCCGCCGTGCAGCCGGCCGCCCCGATCGACCACACAGGTGCAGGCGTCATCCTGCTCGTCGAAGACGAGGACGCCGTCCGCTCCCTCAATGCGCGCATGCTGACATCGCGCGGATACACCGTGCTCGAGGCGGAATCGGGCGTAGCGGCCCTGCGCGAGCTCGAAGCCCATGGCCGTGACGTCGACCTTGTCGTGTCGGACGTGGTGATGCCCGAGATGGATGGCCCGACGCTGCTCGGCGAGCTGCGCAAGCGAAATCCCAAGACGCGGTTCGTGTTCGTGTCAGGCTATGCCGAGGAAGCTTTCAAGAAGAACCTGCCTGAAGGCGAAAGCTTTCACTTCTTGCCCAAGCCGTTCACCATGAAGCAACTCGTTGAAACGGTGAAGGCTGCGATGGCCTGACAGATTCCCGCCCCGGCGCACCTTTCGGGCGACTTGGCCGCCTGCTAGCCCGCCGTGAACAGGACGCTTCATGCTTTCTTAGCAACGTTGATTCACTCTGTGCGCCAGCCTGCCTCTTCGTCCTCACGGTGCTGATGTGTCCAACGTTACCTTGACTGCAAACGACCGCCTGGTGAGAATCGGGATCGATGCGGCGTTCCTTCTGGCCGCTTGCGGCTCGGTGCTCGCAGTCCATGCCATGCTGCAATGGGCTCTGCCTGCCGCCCTCGTGGCGGCCGGGTTCGCGGCAACCTTCGGGCTGATGCAGCTTAAGAGAACTCCAGCCGCGGTCGCCGTCGCCAACGACGGGCAGGAGCGCGACAGCCGCCTCGCGCAGCTCGAGGAGCTGGTCAGGGTCTCTCCCTTCCGCATCGCGCTGTACGGTCCGGACGACCATCTGATCATCTGCAGCGACTGCTACAGCGCCATCTACGGGGACATCTGGAGCACGTTGAAGACGCCGATCCATTATCCCGACCTTGTGCGTGCGGCCGCCATCCGGAATGGCATCGCCGGCGATCTGGACGGTTATGTACGCGAGCGGGTGGCCCTGCAGAGGGACGGCAACAGCGCGATGGCCGACCGCAGGTATCCCGACGGCAGCCTGCTTCGCGTCGCGAAGATCAAGCTGAAGAACGGTTCCGTCGCCGGCTTCGCCATCGACATCACGAAGTTGTTCGAAAGCGAGCAGCGCGTCATCGCCATCAACAAGCAACTTGAAGGATTCGTGCTGGAGCAGCTGCCGGACGCGATCGCACAGCTCGAGCAGGTTTCGGCGCGGCTGCAGGATGCGTCCCAGAACGTCACCACGCTATCCGGCAACACGCACGAACGCATTGATTCCCTGGCGACGACCACGCAGGAGCTGTCGGCCTCGATCGCCGAGATCTCGCGGAACTCGTCCGATGCCGCCAGCGAATCGCAGAATGTGTTCTCATCCGCGCAAGACATCGAAGTCCGTATCGGCGACCTGGAATCGACGCTTGAGCGCATCGCCAGTTTCGCCGGAACCATCAGCGCCATCGCCGGGCAGACGAACCTGCTGGCGCTGAACGCCACGATCGAGGCGGCCCGTGCCGGCGAGGCAGGGCGCGGTTTCTCGGTGGTGGCCTCCGAGGTGAAGCAGCTCGCCGAACAGTCCGGGCGGGCCAGCCAGGAGATCGCGGGGCAGCTTCAGTCGATCCAGACAGCGACACGGGCCGTCGTGTCCGGCATGACCCGCATCGTGGGCGACGTGCAGTCGATCTCGGGCCGCATCGGCATGATCGCCGCGGCGTCCAGCCAGCAGGCCATCGCCTCGGAGCAGGTGAACGCCGACCTTGCGGCCCTGGTTCAGGTCGCGGTCGAAACGGGCGATGCCTCCCGCACCGTGAGGAACGTTGCGCATGACGCCGATGAGGTCTCCCGCGGGCTCCGCGAGACCATCACCAGCGCCCAACGGCAGGTCGCCTGATCAAGGCAGGCGGCCCGATCAGAGATTTGCCTCGGGCGGCAGAAACTCGACCTCATGTCGGGCTGAGATGGCCACCACTTCAGCCGGGTCCGCGACATCGTGCAGACTGTCGAACAACGCCTCCAGCGTGCGTGACGGCGAGACCCAGAACAGGGCCTTCGCAGGCTTGTCCGATTTGTTGAAGTAGCCGTGCGGGATGCCGCGCGGGAGGCGGACGAGATCGCCAGCCTTCGCCTGGACCCAGGCGCCATCAAGCTTCAGGTCCAGCACGCCTTCCTGCACCAGGATGAACTCGTCCTGCCCGGGATGGATGTGGACCGGCACGAACTGGCCGGGCGCGCTGTTGGTCTCGAAGGCGAATGTTGCTTCGCACACGGCCTTGGGAAAATAGGTCTGGCCGAGGATGTTCCACTTCACGCCGTCGAAGCCGACGCCGTTCTTGGTGATGCCCTTCTGCAGTTCCTTCGTCATGTCGCTCGTCCCCCTGTTTTGTTACCCTTGAGCCGCCGCCATGGTCTGGCGCGCGATCACAACCTTCTGCACGTCAGAGGCGCCTTCATAGATGCGCAGCGCCCTGATTTCGCGGTACAGGCTCTCGATGATGTGGCCCTGGCGCACGCCGTCGCCGCCATGCAGCTGCACGGCCTTGTCGATCACGCTCTGCGCCCGGTCGGTCGCATACAGCTTGGCCATGGCGGCTTCGCGCGTCACGCGCGGCGCGCCCGAATCCTTGGTCCAGGCGGCGCGGTAGACGAGAAGTGCGGCCGCATCGACGTCGAGCGCCATGTCGGCGATATGGCCCTGCACCATCTGCAGGTCGCCGAGCGGCGCGCCAAACAGCTGGCGCGAGGAGGCGCGCGACACGCTCTCGTCGAGCGCGCGCCGTGCGAAACCGAGCGCCGCGGCGCCGACCGTGGAGCGAAACACGTCGAGCACGGCCATCGCCATCTTGAAGCCGTCGCCCGCCCTGCCGATCAGCGCAGAGGACGGCAGCCGCACGCCGTCGAAGGACAGCCGCGCCAGCGGATGCGGCGCCACCACCGTGATGCGCTCGGCAACCGACAGACCGGGCGCGTCGGCCGCCACCAGGAAGGCCGACAGGCCGCGTGCGCCGGGCGCCTCGCCGGTGCGTGCGAAGGTCACGTAGAAGTCAGCGATGCCGCCATTCGAGATCCAGGTCTTTTCGCCCGTCAGCACGAAATCGTCGCCGTCGCGGGTCGCCGTCATGTCCATGGCGGCGACGTCGGAGCCCGACCGCGGCTCCGAAAGCGCGAAGGCCGCGATGGCCTCGCCGGC
>JANOCI010000094.1:0-15368 GCA_031412095.1 Allobosea sp. | reverse complement strand
CCGTTGGGTTTTCGATCCCGGGACACCTACAATGTAGGTGGGCGCCGTTTGTCCTGGTCCACGGACCAGGTCAGAGACAGCTCCCGGACGGATCAATAAGGGCCCGGGGATACATTTCCCTGACGAACCGGGCAGCCCCGCCTCATGTATGTAGAGCCTGAGGCGCCGGCTGTGAAGGGCATGGCGGCGGCAAATCGTGTCCCGGCCGGCTGGCGCAGCCGGCTCTTGCGCATTTCGTTAGCGCTCGCGCAGCGCCCGCGCGAACTGGTCCTGGATAGGCTTGGCGAGATATGAGATCAGCGTCCTGCGGTCGGTCTCGATCAGCACATCCGCCTGCATGCCCGGCAGAAGCCTGTCGGCGCCCAGCCGCTTGACCTGTTCCGGCGGCAGGTGCAGCCGCACTATATAATAAGTCGCTCCCGTCTGCGGCTCCCTGGCGACGTCAGCTGCGATCCTGGTCACGACGGCGTCGAGTTCGGGCGTCACCCGTGCGTTGAAGGCATGCAGCCGGACTTTCGCCATCTGCCCCGCATGCACAAGGTCGATGTCCTGGGGCTGGACGCGCGCCTCGAGGTTGAGCGCATCGTCGGTGGGCAAGATGAGCATCGCCGTCTCGCCTGCGTTCAGCACGCCGCCCTCCGTATGCAGGATCGACTGGTGCACGAAGCCGGATGCGGGCGCTTTCAGGTCGACGCGCAGATGCTGGTCCTCGGCCGCCGTCAGGCGCTCCGAAGCCTCCGCCAGCTTGCCAGCCGCTTCCTTGAGCTCGCGCAGCACGTCGTTGCGGAACGTATCGGCGATCAGGACGGCCTGCATCTCGGTTTCCGAAAGCCGGCCGTCGAGCTGCGCGATCTGCGCGAGGAGCTGCCCGCTCGTGCCCTCCAGCACCGCTGCGTCGCGCTCGAGCTGGGAGAGCCGGCTAAGCGGCGTCAGGTTGCGCTGATACAGCTTGCGGATGCCCTCGAGATCCCGGTTGACCAAGGCCAGCTCCCGCTCGCGGGCGGCAAGCTGGCGGCCCAGTCCCGCCCTCTCGGCGCGCAGCTGAAGCATGCGCGAGCGCACCTGGCCGATCTGCCCGTCCCGTCCCGCCCTGCGGCCTTCGAGGATGGCCTGCTCTTCGCGCAGCCGCCTTCCGGTGTGATCCGACCCCAGCCGCAAGGCCATGGCGCGCGGCGCCAGCACTGCGGGCGCGTCGTCCCTCTCAGCCTCGAGGCGCACCGCCTTGAGCGCCAGTTCATCGACTTGCGCGCGCAGGATTTCGGCATTGGCTCTGGCTGCGGTTGCATCGAGGCGCACGAGAACATCGCCGGCCTTGACCAGGTCGCCTTCGCGCACGAACACCTTTGCGACGACGCCGCCGGCTGGATGCTGGACACGCCGCGCGTTCGACTCGACCACGATCTGCGCGGGAGCGACGACCGCGCCGCTGATCGTCGCCCAACCGCTCGTCGCCGTCAGCGCCCCGAAGCTGAGCCCCACGGCGATGTAACCGGCGCGCCAGAGGCGGCGCATCGCGCGATACTCGGCTTCGTCAATGGCCGCCTCATCGGCGGCGGCATCCTGGGGCTTGTCATGAGGCATCGCTGGGGTGGTCCGGTGCTAGGTCTATTCGGCAGGCTTGTGCCGGCGTGCAGGCGGCGCGGCGGCGAAGGGAGGGTCGAGGTGGTCAGCGTTGCCTCAAATCGCCATCCTTTGGCGGGCGGCGCCGACGAGGTCAGGCGCCGCGGCGTTGGGGGAGTTCATCACGCCGTCGAGCGTCTCTTCCGCGCCGCGCAGCATGTCGCCCCTCGGCCCGAACGAGACGAGCCTGCCATCGCGCATCACGCCGACGAAATCGGCCCCGTCGAGGCCGGTCAGGCGCTGCGTTATGATAATGACGATGGCCCCGCGGCTGCGCGCCCCGGCGATGGCGGCATGGAGCGCCTTGTTGCCGTCCGCGTCGAGGTTGGCGTTCGGCTCGTCCAGAACGATGAGGAACGGGTCGCCGTAGAGCGCGCGCGCCAGGGCGATGCGCTGCTTCTGCCCGCCTGACAGCGCAGCTCCGCCGGCCCCGATGCGGGTCTCATAGCCATCCGGCATGCCCACGATGATGTCATGCGCACCGGCGGCCTCGGCCGCCTTGAGGACGGCGCGCGAGTTTGGCTGGCGCGCGAAGCGGGCGATGTTCTCCGCGATCGTGCCGTTGAACAGCTCGACGTCCTGCGGCGCGAACCCGATGCAGCGCCCGAGCTGTTCCGGGCCCCATTGATGGATGAACGCGCCATCGAGGCGGATGGCGCCCCGCGCCGGAGGCATGAGGCCGACCAACGCCTTCGCCAGCGTCGACTTTCCGGAGCCCGAGCGTCCGACAAGCCCGAGCACCTCACCGGCGTTGAGCCTAAGCCTGACGTCCTGGATCAACCTGCGGCCCGGCACGTTCGGGACGTTGACGTCGAGATTCTCGACGGACAGCGTCCGCCGCGGGCCGGGCAGCTCCATGTCGCGCTCGCGGCGTGCGCCGAGGGCGATGGTGTGCATGAGGCGGCGGAAGCTCTGCCGGGCCGCCACGAACTGCTTCCACTGCGTGACGGCCAGTTCGATGGGGGCCAGCGCCCGGCTCGTCAGGATCGAGGCCGCGATGATGGCGCCGGCCGACATTTCGCCCTTGATCACCAGATAGGCGCCAAGCGCAAGGACCGCCGATTGCAGGACATAGCGGCTCGTCTTCGCGGTCGCGCCGATGCTGCTCGAGATTTCGGAGAGCGTCAGGCTGCTGCTCACGAGCCGGCCATGCGCGGTCTCGAAACGCGAGCGGAAGACGTCGGCCATGCCCAGCGCGACGATCGACATCGCATTGCGCGTTCCTTCTTCGGCCAGGACCGCGCGAGAGGCGGCTGTCTCCTGCGCATCCCTGCCAAGCTTCTTCGACCTGATCTCAAGCCAGACGGTCATGGCGACGACGAACAGCGAGCCCGCGACGGCCAGCCAGCCCAGCCAGGGGTGGAGGATGAAGCAGCCGATGACGAAGAGCGGCAGGAACGGAAGGTCCATGAGTGCGACGGGCCCCTGGCCGGACGCGAAGCTGCGCACGGCGTCGATATCGCGAAGCGGCTGCGTGGCCTGCTCGGGCGCGGCGCCGCGCAGCGGAAAATCGAACAGGGCGGTGGCGGCGTGGCCGGCGAGGATGCGGTCGATCATGGCTCCGATGCGCGAGATCAGCTTCGTCCTGATCGCATCGAGGAACCCTTGCAGGAGGTAGGCGCCGAGAGCCAGGATCGACAGCACGAGCAACGTCGGCACGGAGCGGCTGGCGAGAACGCGGTCATAGACCTGAAGCATGTAGAGCGAGCCCGTCAGCATCAGAAGGTTGACGAGCGCCGAGAAGAACGCCGCATGCGCCAGCGGCGCCTTGATGCGCTGTAGGATGAGCTGGCCGGATGGAATGGGGACGGTCATGGCGTGTTTCAGGTGTCCGTGACCGGAGTGGATCCGGCGCCGCCCGAGCTTAACCCCAGTTAGGCAAACGCATGGTTAATGCAGCATCATCGCATGAGCCGCCAAAACGTCGCAAAAAGCGTCTTTCTCCTGCGTTGTCCGGCAGCGGGGGGCGTTCGGGGGGCATTTCCGACCCGATCCACCCTTGAGCCGACAGGCTGATAATTAAGTTACAATTGAAGCGGAGGACCAGTTTACGATACTGGAGTTCACCCCTTGATAACCACGAAACAGCCGTGTTATGTCAGCGCCAGATGCATTGACACGGAATGACTGAAAAGGAATTGACATGGCTGTTTTTCTCGGGACGAACATCGCGAACACCATTCGCGGCACATCCGGCAACGACATGATCTATCTCGACGGCCAGTCTGGGTCGGTCGACGGCGGAAACGACTCGGTTCGCGCGGCTGCAGGCAATGACGTCGTCTTTGGCGGCACCGGCGACGATGCGATCCGCGGCGATGGCGGCATGGACACCATCAACGGCGGCGGCGGTAACGACGTGATCTTTGGCGACTCCGGCGCCATCGGGGTCGACTTCGACGACATGCTTTATGGCGATGCCGGCAACGACACGATTTACGGCAATGGCGGCAACGACTTCCTGTCGGGCGGCGCTGACGATGATCTGCTTTCGGGCGGCCTCGGCGACGACACGATCGACGGCGGAGCCGGCAACGACACCGCGACCTTCCAGAACAACCTCGGCGACGTCGTCGTCAACCTCACGGCCGGCACCGCAAGCGGCGTGACTGGCATCGACGTGCTGATCGACATCGAGAACGTCATCGGCGGCGACGGCAACGACGCCATCACGGGCAACGGCCAGGCCAACGTCATCGCTGGCGGCCTCGGCAACGACGCGATCAGCGGCCTTGCCGGCAACGACACGATCTCGGGCGAAGGCGGCAATGACGGCATTCGCGGCGGCGACGGCGATGACTCCCTGCTCGGCGGCGCCGGCAGCGACACGCTCGTCGGCGGCAACAACAACGATTACCTCGATGGCGGCGCCGACCGCGACAATCTCAATGGCGGCGATGGCGACGACGTGATCTTCGGCGGCGCAGGCAACGACGTGATGCAGGGCGGCGCAGGCGTCGACACCTATCTCTACACCAGCGCGACCGATGCTGGCCTGACCAACACGACTCGCGATTCGATCCTCGATTTCGCTGTCGGCATCGACAAGATCGACTTGACCGCAGGCGGCGGCGCTGATGTCAGCATCGCTCCGGGCGGCGGCACGGCGACCAACTGGTTCCTTGCGACCGTCGATTTCAACAACGACGAAGCGAACGATTTCGTCATCAGCATCACCACCTCTGGTGGCCCGCTGACGCTGTCCGACTTCATCGTCTGATCTCCAGCGGCCCGGCCTCCGGGACACGAACATCGAGGCGTCAGCGGAAGCTGGCGCCTTTCTTGTTGAACGGATGGCGGCGATGCACCATACCGACGGGCCTGCCGCGAAACCTGCTTCCACTATGGAGACGGCGACACTTGCGTCCGCTGATCGTGCACATCACCGCAGATTTTCCCGACGCGATGGTGCCGGGCAAGACGGCGGTCATCAAGAGGCTGGTCGCCGCTTCGCCGGATTTCGAGCACCGCGTCTATTCGCTCAACAGGCAGTCCGGCCGCTCGGGAACCGCGATGCTTCCGTCCGGCCCGGGCGTGACGGCGGTCGCGTACAAGGCTCCGGCCAGGGGGCTCTTTTTGCGCACCCGACTTCTCGAGGTGGCGGCAACCATCCTGGAGGACATCCGTAAGAGCGAAGTCCAGGCAGCGCTCCTCCACGCGCACAAGCTGACTGTGGAAGGACTGGTCGTCGAGGAACTCGCGAAGGCGCTGGGCACGCCCTACCTGGTCTCCATCCAGGGCGATACGGACCTGAAGATCCTCGGCGTCCGGCGCGACCTGCGCACCCGTTACCGAACCATCCTCGAAGGCGCGGCAGGCGTCGTCAGCCTGGCGCCCTGGTCGCGGAGCGCAATCGCGCAGACGCTTGGGTTCCCGGCGCCGCGCATCACGCTCCTGCCGTGCCTCACCGAGACGGACGACATGCGCGCCGCTCCTGTCATTGGCCGGCCACGCTTCGTCTCCGTCTTTCACCTGATGTCCGCCGCGCGCAAGAATCTCGACGGCCTGGCCAAGGCGGCGGTCCTGGCCGGACGGACGCAACCGGACCTTCATATCGATGTCTTCGGCGGCGGCGCGCCCGGCGATGTCCTTGCAGCGCAGGCAATGATCGATGCTGCCGGCGCAGGACGTCACGTGACGTTGCGCGGCCCGCTTGCGGCCGACGAGATGCAAAGGCGCCTGCATGGATACGCCGCCTTCGTGCTGCCCACACGCCGCGAGAGCTATGGCCTCGTGCACGTCGAGGCGCTGTTTGCAGGGCTGCCGATCATGTGGTCGGCGGACCGCGGCGTCGACGGATTGTTCAACGCCGGCGTCGCAGGCCATCGCTGCCATCCTGACGATGCAGCGGACATCGCCCGGGGCCTGGAACATCTCCATGGCGCTGAGGCAAGGCTGAAATCAGCAATCGCCGACCATCAGGCCAAGGGCGGCTTCGACCATCTGCGGCATGCCGCGATCAAGCGGACGTATGGCCAGCTTGCAGCAAACGCCATGGGCCAGGACGTCTTGGCGCAGGATGCTTAGCTGATCTCCCCGCCCTTGCGGCATCAGGCCTTCCTGCAGATGAAGATCTTCTCGCCGCGCTGAAGCCCGTGACGGGACACATCCGGCTCTTCGGCGGTGAATTCGGTCACCGTGAAGCCGGGCGCAGCCAGCCGGGACCGCGCATCGCTGCCGAAGAAGCGGGCATGGTCATGCTGCCCGAAGTAAAGCAGCCGGTCTTCGGGCGTGGTCTTGGTGGAATCTTCGAACGTCTCCTGCCAACCTTCGACGATCGGGAACATCGCGACGAGCACGCCGCCCGGCCGAAGGATGCGGTGCAGCTCCGCGATCGCCTTCCGGTCGTCCACATGCTCGAGCACATGCAGGCACAGGATGACGTCGGCAGTGGCGTCGGGCAGGTCGATCTGCTCGATGTTGAGCTTCAGGTCGACATTCGATGCGAAAAGGTCCGCGGTCCGGTACGATTTGGGCCTCTGGTCGGCCAGATAGCCACGCAGGCAGGCTTCCGGCGCGAAGTGCAGCACGTCCTTGCCCGCGAAGAGCTTCTCACGCGCATCCATGAGGGTCAGCAGCCTGTGCCTCTCCAGCGAGCCGCAGCTTGGGCACAGGATATCGGCCACCAGCGGGTAGCCATAAGCGAAGAAGCGGCCCTCGTGGCCGCACACCGTGCATTGACGTGGATAGCGTCCAAACATAGAAATTGCAGAACGCCAAGCAAATTTCAGAGTATACTTGAAAGCTTTAAGCCCAATTTTAGTTTGTGACATCTTTGATGATTCCATATGCTCGAAACTATGCGATGACATGGTCGAACCCTGGCCATCGACTCAAGGACGACATGTTCGTTGGAATGTGGCTGCATGACGTCGTAACCATGTCCCGCAACACAGAACGAACGCTATTGCGTCATATAGCCGTTTGGCATAAAATCAACTTATGAAGTTTACATTTGAAATATCACGAATTTTTCTCGTATCGTCCAGCTTGACCTGCGCCGCATGGCCCGCTTTTGCGCAGAGCCCTGTTTTGGTCAGCCCCGCCACGCAGCAGGCGTCCACGTCGGTCACGCAGCCCAGCATCGGCTCCGTCACGGTGCCGTCCGCCTTTGTTCCGCCTGCCCCGCAAGCGCCCGGCCTGAACACGGCGCCGGGGACCGCGCCCCTAACCGTGCCATCCGGATCGCCGCAGTCCGCGCCCGGACTGGCGCAGGCCCCCGCGACGCCGACGGCCTCTGCAGGCGCTCCAGCCGCCGGAACGCCGGCCTCATGCCTGGCGCCCGGCCGGGATTGGCCAGCCGAACGGATCTCCGCGTTCCTGGCGAATCCGCCCGCGCTCCTGACGCAATACGCCTTGGGCGGCGGCGGACTGTCTGGCGAAGTCCGCGCCATGGTCGCAACGTCTTCGGCGACCCTCGAGGCTGTGATGAGCATCGTGGCCTCCGCCAGCCCGAACCAGCGCATCGCGATCGCTTCGGGTCTCGCCAGCGCCGCGCTCGCCTGCGTCCAGGTGAGGCCCGATGTCGCAGGAGCGATCCAGGCGCGCGTCGCCACGATCGGCGATCCTGAGTTCCTCAGCGCCTTCGTCAACACGACAGGCGGAACCGCGACGGCGGCCTTCGCAGGCATCGGCGGCGGCGGAGGTGGCGGCGGGGGACCGGCGCCGGCGCTCGGGACCGGCTTTGCGCCCGGCTCCTACGGCAGCGGGACCGCCGGCAGCATCGAGACAGCGCGCAGCAATCTGTTCAACAGCGTGATCGGAAGCTCAGCTGACTCCTTTACGGCCGCCCGAGCCACGAATTTGGCGTCAGGCTCAGCCTCCGTGAGCCCAACCGTGCCTTGATGCCGCCTTGCGAGTGCGTTTTGGTCGCCCCGGCGAACGCTGATTCAGTCACTTCGCTTCATGATGACCAAGCATTGATGCGGGAAATTGGCGCGAATGAACAAGATTGACTTGCCGCCGCGTTCACGGACGGAACGCTGGCAACCCGCCGGCCCGTCGGCGGAAGTGGCTGCTGAAGTCCAGATCGACGCGATCCTGCTCGAGTTCATCGCGACCATCCGGCGGCAGGTCCGCTTTGTCCTGATGGTGACGGCGTCCGTGATGGTCATCGCCTTGCTCTATGTCGCCATGCGGCCGTCCGAGTATCGCGCCACGACGTCGCTCCTCATCGATCCCGCCCGCGGAAACGTCCTGCAAAGCCAGCAGGTCATCGCCTTGCCGACGGTCGACTCCGGCTTCGTCGACAGCCAGGTCGAAATCCTCAAGTCGGATTCTGTCGCGGAGGGCGTCGTGCGCCGCCTGAAGCTGGTTGATGACCCCGAGTTCAACCACGTGGGCGCCTTGCGGTCACTGATTTCCCCGGTTTTGCGGCTGCTCTCCGGCTCTTCCCCGACAGCGGCAAGCGACGCGGAGCGCAACACCATCGGACGTTTCCAGCGGCAGCTCTCCGTCCAGCGCTCCGGCATGAGCTACATCATCGAGATCGGCTTCGCGGCGCTGAATCCCGAGAAGTCGGCGGTGATCGCGAACGCCGCGGCAGAGGTTTACCTCGACCAGCAGATCGCGGCCCGCTTCGAAGCTACGCGCCGGGCCTCCAAATGGCTCCAGGATCGGGCGGACGAGTTGCGCGGGCGTCTCGTGCGCTCCGAAGAAGCTGTGGAATCCTACAAGAAACTGCACAATCTTGTCGAAGTCGGCGGCCGCCTGCTGATCGACCAGCAGATCAGCGACTTGACGGGCCAGATCTCCATCCTGCAGGCCCAGACGTCTGAAGCGCTCGTGCGCTACAATCAGGTCGGCGCGCTGATCCAGGCCGGAGATTACGACACCGGCGCGATCGACCTGAGCTCCGAAGGCGTGATCGGGCGGCTCCGGCAGCAGGCGAGCGACCTGGCGCGACGTGAGAAGGAGCTTGAGCAACGGTTTGGCGCCAGCCACAGGCTGGTTCTCGACGCCCGGTCGGAGCAGCGCTCGCTGCGACGCCAGCTCGAGGAGGAGTTCAAGCGCCTGCAGGAATCGCTCAAGACCACCTACGACATCGCGCTCCAGAAGCAGCAGGCCGCAGAAGCCACGCAGGTTCGCCTGAGCAGGGAGTTCGGCGGCATGCGCGACAAGGAGATCTTCCTTCGCGAACTGCAGCGCGAAGCCATGTCGAACAAGCAGCTGCTCGAGACCTTCTCGAACCGCTACAAGGAGATCCTGCAGCAGGAGAGCATGCCGATGATGGATGCGCGCATCGTCGCGCTGGCGACCCGCCCCATCCGGCCATCGAACACGCGGCTTTCGCTGGTGCTGCTCGGCGCGCTCATGGGCGGGCTGCTCACAGGCGTCGCCGCCGCGCTGATCAGGGACAGGGTCGACGGCACCGTGCGCCGCATCGTCGATGCGGAGAACGATGTCGGCCGCCCCGTGCTCGCGCTTCTGGAGGATCTGCAGGCCGATGACGATCCCATGCCGCTGCGCAGGGGCTCGCTGCAGGCGCTGGAGGATTCAGGTGGCGGAGCCAATCAGGAGCGTCGCCTGCTGCCGATGTCCGCCGGAATCCTGCGGCACGTCATCCATTATCCTCTTTCACCGTTCGCCGAGGCGTTCCGCAGCCTGCGCGTGTCGCTCAGCCTGCGTTCGGCCGCCGACCAGCCGCTGATCATCGGCATCACCTCGACAGGCGCCGGCGAGGGCAAGAGCACGATCGCGTCGAACTTCGCGCAGCACCTGACGCAGTCCGGCTCGAAGGTCCTGCTGATCGATGGCGACGTTCGCAATCCCTCCCTGTCGCGCAAGCTGCGGCCGACCGACGATGTCGGCATACCGGACGTGATCGCCGGCGCGAACTGGCGCAGCCTGCTGTGCCATGATGCGACCACCGGGCTTGCATTCCTTCCGGCCAACTCGCGGCTGAAGGCCTCGCAGTCCGCCGAATTCCTGGCCACCGAAGGCTTCAAGACGCTGCTCAGCCAGCTGACCGTCGAATTCGATGTGATCGTGATCGATCTCGCGCCTTTGAGCGGCACGTTCGATGCGCGCGCCGTGGCGCCGCTGGTCGACACCTTCGTTTATGTCGTCGCCTGGGGCCAGGTGCAGCGCAAGCATCTCGAGAGGGTGCTGCAGGACGCGCCCGAGGTGAAGGCCAAGATCAGCGGCGTGGTGCTGAACAGGATCGACGCAAAACGTTTCAATCTGTTCGAAACCTCGGCAAGGCCCGGCTACGGATATCAATATGGCTACGGTTCAAACCCGGCCCGCTCCTGATCAGGACAGCAGCGCGAAGCCGATGCCTCTGTCCCTTTTCATCCCGCGAATCCTGGGCGTCATGAGCGCGGCGGCTTTCATCGGCTGGATCGGCGCCACCTGGCGCCTTGAGGTGCTTGGCCAGCAACTGCTTCAGCCTGCGCTGACCTTGAGCAGCGGCGGGGTCGTCTCTCCGTCGGATCTGTCGGAGGCGGTGGACGTCTTTCAGCAGGAGCGGAACAATCTGCGTTGCCGGGCCGATCTGCTGCGCGCCGGGGGAACGCTGCTTCTCGCATCCGCTTATGCAGACCCCGCGAAGGATCCCGATCAGGCAAGGCTGGACCTTGCGGAAACCGCTTTCCGCGAAAGCGTGGACTGTGCGGCAAATCAAGGCAACGTCTGGCTGGTGCTGGCGCAGATCAGCGCAGCGCGGCGCGGCTTCGATGAGGCCGCCATCGGCATGCTGACGGAATCGTACCGCCTCGCGCCGAGCGAAGCGTGGATCATGCCGCGCCGCGTCGCTTTCATCGCCAATGCAGCCGGCGAAGTGCCCGTTGGCCTGCAGTCCAGCATGGAGAAGGACGTGCGCGAGATCCTGGAGAACCCGAACTGGCGCACGATGGTGGAGATCTATGGCGGCAGCTCGCAAATCGGCCGCCTGCGCATCCTCGCAGCGGTTGAGAAGAGCCCCAATAGCGTTAAATCCAGGTTCTATTTGCATGTCCTGCGCAGCTAGGCCCGCAAAGGCAGGCATCGCCGCATGGGCTTTCGGCGCGCGGCTCCTCGCGGCCATCGCCTTTTGTATGTGCGCTGCAGCGCCCGCGCAGGCGATTGACCTGTCTCGCTTCGTCAATCTGACCGACTGGTTCACCTGGCCCCGATATGTGGCGCTCGACCGGCCGGGCGTGCTGTCGCCGGCTTACGACCCTGCCCGCCATCAGAAAAGGCGCGCGGACCTCAAGCAGATCAAGCGGCTCGGCTTTCGGGGCATCCGCCTTGGCGTCGATCCTGCGTCATTCTGGGTGCTGGACGGGCCGCGGAAGGAGCAGGCCTGGGTGCTCGTGTTCCATGGCGTACAGGCTGCGCTGGACGAAGGCCTTGATGTCGTGCTCGACCTGCACCCGAACAGCCGGCACCAACTGTACGGCGAAAGCGCGGTGATCCGCGGGACGGACGACGCCGTGTTCAAGTCCTATGTCGGCGTGGTGGCCGAGTTCGCCGAGCGCCTCTCCGCCTTGCCGCAGGACCGGGTCGCGCTTGAATTGATGAATGAGCCGCGGCTCAAGTGCGCCGGAGCCGACCAGGACGCATGGAATGGCAAGCTGGACGCCATGATCGGCGCGGCGCGCGCAAAAAGCGCTTCTCTGCCGCTTGTCGTCACAGGTTCATGTGTTTCCGCCATCGAGGGCCTGCTGGCGCTGCAGCCGTCGCGCTGGGCCGACCCTAATCTCGTCTTCACCTTTCATTTCTATGAGCCTTTCGTGTTCACGCATCAAGGTGCGCCCTTCATCCGCTGGCCGGAGAAGCATCTCGGCGGGCTGCCTTGGCCGGCGGCGCCGCGCATCGATGTCGACAACACGCTTGCGCTCGCCGAAGCCAGCCTCGCGCAGGTCGACGAGCAGCAGCGTGACCGGGCGCGGGCCGACGTGCGCCGCGTCCTTCAGGGATATCTCGCCAGCGGAGCAGGCCGAAGGCTGCTTGACCGGCGCCTGGCTCTGGTCGCCGCATGGGCGGACAGGAATTCCGTGCCGAGGCAGCGGATATTCCTTGGTGAGTTCGGCATCTACGGCTCGGCGCCCGGACGTCTAGGCGCATCGTGCCCGGACAAGGTCCGTTGGCTGCGCGACATGCGGGAGGCTATCGACGTCAATCGCTTCGGCTGGGCGTTCTTCCATTACGACGGTCCGTTCGGGCTGGTGGACGACGCAAGGCCGGGCCAGCGGCAGGCGATGCTCGGCGCTCTGGGATTGTCTGGTGATGCGCCTTGCCCGCCTTGATCCGGCCAAACCAGCAGGCGAAAGACTGGCAAGGCTCCAGCGTCTGGCATGAAATGAGGATGCCGACGCCACGCCGCCATCGAGCGGGAACGGGTCGACGGATGCTTTTGATCCTGCAATAAAGTTGCGCGTTCAGAAGTGGGCTTCAGGCTCTTTGCCAAAGCTGCGGGGCCGTTGGTGAGAAGTTGCAAGGCGTCGAAAGACAAATGACGGAAGGTTAAGACGGCCGTTTGCGCATCTGGCTCCGGCGCAGACGTGCTGGCTGGCTGGACCGAGTGGCTCCGAGATGATACGCCCCTCAAGGACGGCAAATTGTCAGGCAAAAACTCGGGCTTGCCTTTGTTTGAACAAGACTTTGCTATTCTACAGTATGACAGATCTTGGATTGGATGCGCCGCGGAATCCCTACATGAATACAATTTAAATATTGTGATGAAAAAAGCATGAGAGCAACATTCCTTGACACGCCCGTCGATGTCCTGACGCTTGACGAAACGCTTGAGCGCATCAATCACGCCATGGCGACTGGCCGTCCGCTGAGGCATGTTGCGCTGAATGTCGCCAAGCTGGTCAAAATGCGCGCCGACCCTGAGTTGCGCCAGGACGTCGAAAGCGCGGACATCATCGGCATTGACGGGATGGGCATCGTCTGGGGCATGAGATTGCTGGGCACGCCCGTGCCGGAGCGGGTGGCCGGCATAGACCTCATGGGGTCCGTGCTGCGGCTGTGCGCCGACCGAGGCTACAAGCCGTACTTCCTGGGCGCCAAGGTCGACATCGTCAGGGGCGCCGTCGAGAAGACCATGCAGAGGTTTCCGGATATCGCCTTCGCGGGCGTCCATCATGGCTATTTCACCGCCGTTGAGGAGCCGCAGATTCTGGCCGACATCGAGCGCAGCAATGCCGATTGCCTTTTCATCGGCATGCCGACACCAGCCAAGGAACGTTTTCTAGCCCGCAATGGCTCCCGGCTCACCACGCCCTTCATCATGGGCGTCGGCGGCTCGTTCGACGTGCTGTCGGGCTATGTGAAGCGTGCGCCGCGCTGGGCACGCCTTTGGGGCCTCGAATGGGCCTACCGCATCTATCAGGAGCCGCGGCGGATGTGGCGTCGGTACGCCACGACGAACGCCGAGTTTCTCTGGCTCCTGTCTCAGGCGTTCTTCAGGCGCCTCACATCGCGAAAGACCCCGGAAGGCTCCAAGACGGCAGGGCAGCCGTGAGCATGCGGCCTCTGCAGCTCATCTTCGGGACCCGCCCGGAAGCCATCAAGCTCGCGCCGCTCGCCCTCGCCATCCGCGAGCGCGGACTCCCCGTCAGCATCGTCGTGACAGGGCAGCATCGGGGCATGCTGGACCAGGTCCTGGAGGCCTTCGGCATCGTCCCGGACCATGACCTCAACGTGATGACGCCGAACCAGTCGCTCGAATCGCTGACGTCGCGGCTGCTCACGGACATATCCGCCGTCATCAAGCAGGATGATCCGTCCGTCGTCATCGTCCAGGGCGACACGACGACCGCCATGACCGGCGCGCTCGCAGCCTTCTACGGCAAGGTGCCGATCGGCCATGTGGAGGCGGGGCTGCGCAGCGGCAGCATGCTGGAGCCGTGGCCGGAGGAGGCCAACCGCAAGATCATTTCGGCGATCGCGAACTACCATTTCGCGCCGACGGAACGCGCCGCCCGCTCGTTGCTGGCCGAAAGCGTGAAAGCGGACAGCGTGTTCGTCACGGGCAACACCGTCATCGACGCATTGCAGTGGATGAACGCAAGGATCAGCGACGGGCATGCCGTCTCGGCCGAGGCGGATGACGTCATCAGGTGGGCCGGCAAGCGGCGGCTGGTGCTGGTGACGTGCCATCGTCGCGAGAATTTCGGCGAACCGCTCCATCACATCATCGACGCCCTGGCGCAGCTGGCGGGACGCGAGGACGTGGCGATCGCATTGCCGGTCCATCGCAACCCGAATGTGAGCGAGGCCATCAATGCCCGGCTTGGCGGCCTGCCCGGGGTCCGCCTGCTGCCTCCGCTCGATTACCTCTCCATGATCCGGCTGCTCGCCGCGTGCGAGATCGTGCTGACCGATTCAGGCGGCCTGCAGGAGGAGGCTCCGGCATTCGGCAAACCCGTCCTCGTCATGCGCAACACGACAGAGCGTCCCGAAGGCGTCGACGCAGGCACGGCCCGGCTGGTGGGAACCTCCACCCCCGCGATCACTGGCGCCGTGACTGCGCTGCTGGATGACGCCGACGCCTATGCCGCGATGGCGAAAGCCCATAACCCCTTCGGCGACGGCACAAGCTGCCAGCAGATTCTCGACATCTTGATGGATCAGAAATGTCTCGTTTAAACCCTTATTGCTGCGTCATCGGCCTTGGCTACATCGGACTTCCGACGGCCGCCCTGGTCTCCTCGCGGGACATCTCCGTGCTGGGCGTCGACGTCAATCCATCCGTCGTGGACAACATCAACGCTGGGGAGACCCATATCGTCGAGCCCGATCTTGATGGCCTGGTGCAGCGTTCGGTGCGCCTTGGCCTGTTGCGGGCCAGCCTTCGGGCGGAGCCAGCCAAGGTGTTCCTGATCGCCGTGCCTACGCCGATCGACGACCAGAAGCGCCCTGACCTCACAGCCGTCCATGCGGCTGCGGACAGCATCGTCGACGTGCTGAAGCCTGGCGACCTAATCATCCTCGAATCGACGTCGCCTGTCGGGACGAGCGATGGCCTGGCCGCGCGGCTGAGGGCCCGGCGTCCGGACCTCGCCATCGCGGAGGGCGAACAGGACGACGCGATGGTCAGCGTCGCCTATTGCCCCGAACGCGTCCTGCCCGGACGCATCATGCAGGAACTGGTCTCCAACGACCGCTGCGTCGGCGGCATCACGCCGCTTTGCACCCAGCGCGCCCTCGACTTCTACGGCCGCTTCGTCAACGGCGCCTGCATCGCGACCACGGCGCGTGTGGCGGAGTTGGTCAAGCTCTCGGAGAACGCTTTCCGCGATCTCAACATCGCGTTC
>JANOCI010000093.1:0-8471 GCA_031412095.1 Allobosea sp. | reverse complement strand
CCCGGAGTTGCTGACGCTCTACATCATCTATTTCGGCGTGCAGATCCTCCTGCAGCAGGCGCTTGAGAAGGTCGGCATCACCGGCTTCTCCATCCACCCCTTCGCGGCCGGCATGGTCGCTCTGGGCATCGTCCTCGCCGCGTTCTCGTCGGAGGTCTGGGTCGGCGCGCTGAACGCCATCCCGAAGGGCCAGCGGGAGGCGGGCGCGGCGCTCGGCCTCTCGCGTGCGCAGGTGTTCCGGCTGATCGTGTTTCCGCAGCTCATGCGCGTGGCGCTTCCCGGGCTCGGCAACAACTGGATGGTCCTGCTCAAGGAGACGTCGCTCGTCTCCGTCATCACCTTGCAGGACATCATGTTCATCGCCCAGCGCGGCTCCTCGAACACGAAGGAGCCGCTGCTGTTTTTCGTCGCCGCATCCCTGATCTATCTCGTGTTCTCGCTGATCTCCTGGTGGTTCTTCGAGAAGCTCGAAAGGCGCTCCAACCGCGGCTTCGCCGCCTTTGGAGGGCAGATGAAATGAGCTGGCAAGGCGCATGGTGCGAGCAGCCCGGCTTTTGGATCGGTTCGGAGTCGCTCCAGAACTATGGTTGCCGCATGGCGGCGGGCCTCGGCATCACGCTGCAGCTCGTGGCCATATCCGTCTCCCTGGGCTTCGTCATCGGCCTCGGGCTGGCGCTTGCCCGGCTCTACGGCCCGCGCTGGGCAGGCGGGCTTGTGGGCGGCTACACCACCTTCTTCCGCGGCACCCCGCTCCTGTGCCAGCTTTTCCTGGTCTATTACGGGCTCGGCCAGCTTCGCCCCTTCTGGCAGGATGTCGGCCTGTGGTGGCTGTTCCGCGAGCCGTTCTATTGCGCACTCTTCACCTTCACGATCAACACCGCCGCCTATCAGTGCGAGGTGTTCCGCGGGGCGATCCAGTCCATAGGCAAGGGCCAGTTCGAGGGCGCCCAGGCGCTGGGGCTGCACCGCGTCGACACGCTCCGCCACGTGATCCTGCCGCAGGCCATGATCGTGGCTCTGCGCCCTCTCGGCAACGAGCTGGTGGTGATGATCAAATCGTCGTCGGTGGCCTCGCTGGTGACGCTGTTCGACCTGATGGGCGCGACGCGGCTGGCCTTCTCGCGCTCCTTCGACCTCAGCATCTACCTCTACGCCGCGCTGATCTACCTCGCCATGGTCGAGATCATCCGGCGGCTGTGGGACGTGATGGAGAAGCGGCTGACGCGGCATGTGGTGGTGCGGTGAGTAAGGCACCGGGGACTTATGAAGCGCGGATCTTGTTGAAACCACTGGGCCACAGCGTGTTGCATAAATCTTAATCTATGCAACGCGGTTCAGAGTTTTCTCCAGTGCCACTCTATCCTCTATAATAGATAGGGTCAGCTTGCGCCGTCCCTTTCCGATCTCGCAGGCATTGTCGAACGCTGGTCCGATCAGACGCCAAGCCTCACGCCGCTTTTGGCGTGAACCTCTCGACCTTGATTTCGCCCTCGCGCTTGCGCGCCCGCGCAATGTCATAGCTGTTCTGCATGCGCATCAGCGTGTCCATTGAGACCTCGAAGGCCTTTTCGATGCGCAGCGCCATTTCCGGTGAAAGGTCCGCGCGCTGGTTGAGCAAGGCGGAGAGGGCCGGGCGCGTGACGCCGAGTGCTTTTGCCGCGTCGGTGACCGACAAGTCCAGAGGCTCGATGATCTCCGAGCGCAGAAAGCCGCCGGGGTGGGCAGGGCTCTTCATGCGGATGCCGTTTGCGTCCATGACAGGCTCCTTAGTGATAGTCCACGTAATCCAGGTCGATGATCTCGATGTCCGTGCGGTCGATCCGAAACGTCAACCGCCAGTTCTTGGGGACGAAAAGGCTCCAGACGCCCTTGCGGTCACCAGTCAGTTGGTGTGCCTTCCAGCTTGGGACGTTCCGAAGTTCGCCTTCGTCCCGCATGTCTTGCAGGAACGTGATGATGCGCCGAAGCTTCTCCACAACTGCTGGCTGGACGCCCGACGGGTCATCGTCTTCGACGAACCGTCGCAAACCCTTGTGGATGACGTTCCGAATTCTCATCAGTGCAGAATGTACGGAACAGAACGTATTGCGTCAAGTTACAGGCGACACTATGAAATATGGCTGTTTGATCGTCTCAAAAATGAAAAGGGGCAGCCTCGCAGCCGCCCCTTCCCGATCTCGTTGGCATTGTCGAACGCAAGTCCGATCAGACGCCGAGCCTCTGCGCAGAGAGGACCCAGCCCTGTTGAGACCGCGAATGATGACAATGAGACACTGGATCACCTCCTTTCTGAATGAAGCCGGCGACAGTGCCGACAGCCATAAGCTGCAATGAGTCGGGTTAATGGCCAATGACAATCTTCAGCTGTGCACTGGCGCACGCCTGAGTGTTGCGCTAGGGCGACACTCATGAACTCTCACCTGTTTCGGAGCCTGTCATGAAAGTCGCATTCCTGGGTCTCGGCGTGATGGGATATCCGATGGCGGGGCACCTGAAGGCCAAGGGCGGCCATGAGGTCACGGTCTACAACCGCACGTTCACGAAAGCTGAAGCATGGGTGGCCGAACACGGCGGCAAGGCGGCGAAGACGCCGGCCGAGGCCGCCGCCGGGCAGGATATCGTCTTCGCCTGCGTCGGCAATGACGACGACCTGTGCGCAGTTACCGTGGGCGAGGGCGGCGCCTTCTCCGCCATGGGAAAGGGCACGGTCTTCGTCGACCACACCACCGCCTCCGCCGATGTGGCGCGCGAACTTCACGCTGCCGCAAAGGCCCACGGCTTCGACTTCATCGACGCTCCCGTGTCGGGCGGGCAGGCGGGCGCGCAGAACGGCGTGCTGACCGTGATGTGCGGCGGCGACGCCGCGCCATACGCCAAGGCTGAACCTGTGATCGCCAGCTTCGCGCGCATGTGCAAGCTGCTCGGACCGTCCGGCGCAGGCCAACTCACCAAGATGATCAACCAGATCTGCATCGCAGGGCTGGTGCAGGGCCTGTCCGAAGGGCTGCATTTCGGCCAGAAGGCCGGGCTCGACATCGAAGCGGTGGTCGAGGTCATCTCGAAGGGAGCGGCCGGGTCCTGGCAGATGGAGAACCGCCACAAGACCATGAACAGGGGCGAGTTCGAGTTCGGCTTTGCGGTCGACTGGATGCGCAAGGACCTCGGTATCGTGCTGAGCGAAGCCCGCCGCAACGGCGCGACGCTCCCCGTCACAGCGCTGGTCGACCAGTTCTATGCCGAAGTGCAGGCCATGGGCGGCGCAAGGTGGGACACGTCAAGCCTGATGGCGCGGCTGAAGAGGTGAGGGTCAAGGCATTTCGACCGTCAGTCCAAGCAACCGGGCGGTAAGTGCCATCTGTTTGTCGAGCGTGACGATTGGCATAGCCGCCTGAAGCGCGGCAACTATCTGAAGCGCGTCTCCAGCCCGCAAATTGAGGTCAGGCTGCCCGCACAGAGAAGACGCCTGCTCAAAATGCGAGCGTTCAATCGGCATGACAAAAAGTTGAGTGATGATCGTGTAGCGGAATGTCTCCTGCGCTTCCCGGCCGATGTCTCGCGAGATCTCGCGGTTCCGGACCTTGGCGGAGAGCGCTGAGGAAAATTCAGGGATGGTCCAACTGGCGATGGACAGCGGCGCCCGGTTCGAGGCTAGCCATGAGTGGACACGCTCGGAAGCATCTTCGCGGATCAGCGCGGATACTATTACCGACGTATCGAGAAGCACGGTCAGTAACGATCCGTGTCGCGAAGCCAGCGCATGAACTCACCTGCGTCACCGTTTTTATCCGGCTGCGATTGGACAAAGCTCCGCAGCGCATCAACATCGATCTCACCGACCTGACGAATGGGCACGATTTTCGCGACGGGCTTTCCGCGCCGCGTGATCACCTGCACGCTGCCGTGTTCGACCCGTGAGACGATCTCGCTGAACTTCGCCTTCGCCTCCGCAATGCTGACATCGACCATCTCGACCTCCTGATCGAGATGACCATATAGATGGTCATAACGTCTATGTCGAGCCATGCCCGCTCACTGCCCCTTGAACACCGGCGGCCGCTTCATCATGAACGCCATGATCGCCTCCTGGAAATCGTCGCTCTTGCCGGCCTTGTTCTGCAGGTCCGCCTCGAGCTGCAGCTGCGCTGCGAAATCGTGGTCGAGCGACTTGGCGAGAGCTTCCTTGATCAGCCGGTAGGCTCCCGCCGGACCCTGGGCGAAGGGCGCGACGAAGCCTGCGACGTCGGCGGCGAAGTCCGGATCGTCGAAAACCTTGTAGATCAGGCCCATGCGCTGGCCTTCCTCCGCGCTCACCCTGTCGCCGGTCAGCATCAGCGCGAGCGCCAGCTTCGAGCCGACGATGCGGGGCAGAAGCCAGGTGCCTCCGGCATCGGGGATGAGCGCGATCCTGGCGAACGCTTGCTGGAAATAGGCGGAGCGCGCAGCGACGACGAGGTCGCAAGCCAGGACGAGATTGGCCGCGGCGCCGACGGCAGGGCCATTGATGGCGGCCACGGTGATCTTCGGATAGCTCATCAGCTTCAGCGCAAGCGGGTTGTAGTCGCGCTCCAGCGGCGGTCCGAGGTTGATGCGCCCGTCATCGCCCACGGGCAGCTTTTCGGTCAGGTCCTGCCCGGACGAGAAGGCGCGGCCCTGGCCGGTGAAGATGACCACGCGCACGTTCGGATCCTTCTCGGCCTGGTCGAGGCCAAACCGGATGCCCTCGAACATCTGCGCCGAAAAGGCGTTCAGCTTCTCGGGCCTGTTGAGCGTGATGGTCGCGACGCCCTGCCCGGATGAGTACAGGGCGGCGGAGGAAAGCATGGCTGTCATGGCGAGGTCCGTTCGTTCAGATATGAACTATGCCTCAGCGCAAGGGGCTTTCCAAGGGACTTTCCAAAGGGGCTTCCCGCTGGCTTCCCGCCAGCTTCCCGGCGGCTTTCGAGGCCGCGATCAGGGCGGAGGGCCATCCTTGGCGCGGCGCTTCCTGCCTTCGGCCAGCGCATGCACCGCGCCGCGCAAGGTGCGGCAGTCCTGCTCGCTCATGGTGAGCCTGTGCAGGATGTCGCGCAGGTTTCGCGCCATGATGTCGCGCTTGTCGGGCGGAAAGAAGCCGCCGTCCTCGAGCTCATTCTCAAGATAGTCGAAGAGCGACACCACCATCTCGCGCGGCGCGGGCGGCGGCTCGGCCTCGCTGAACGGCTTCACGTCGCCATGGCGCGCGTGAAACCACTCATATCCCATCAGCAGCACGGCCTGCGCCAGGTTGAGCGAAGCGAATTGCGGGTTGACGGGGAATGTCACGATGGCGTCGGCAAGACTGATCTCATCGTTCTCCAGGCCCGTGCGCTCGCACCCGAACATGATCCCGACGCGCTGCGACGATGCGATGAGGGCGGCAACGTCCGGCATCATTTCGGCGGGCGTGTAGACCCGCTTCATCTGCCCGCGGTTTCGGGCGGTCGTGGCGAACACCTGGTTGAGATCGGCGATGGCGGCGCATGCATCGGGAAACAGCTTGGCGCCGTGAAGCACATGCAGCGCGCCCGAGGCGGCCTGATGCGCGCCCTTGGGCAGCCCGCCGCCAGTGGGCCAGCCGTCCCGCGGCTTGACCAGGCGCAACTCGGAGAGGCCGAAATTCGCCATCGCCCGCGCCACCATGCCGATGTTTTCGGCCAGTTGAGGCTCGACGAGGATGATGACGGGGCCTGGGCCGCTCAGATCATCAGAGGCATGGTTGGTTCCGGCGCCGGTCATGGTAGGCGCATAACGCAACTTCGCTGCGGTGGCGAGATGGGTGCGCTGACAATAGCCCGTGATTGTAACCATCCGCCGAAAGCCGTGCTTGCTGCATGCACCACGGCCGGGCTAGACAGCGCAGCGACAGGTGGCGCGGCAAGTGGCGTCCGGACAACTCCGCGGGAAGGTCTCATCCATGAACAAGATCAAGGTCGCTGGCACCGTCGTCGAAATGGACGGCGACGAGATGACGCGCATCATCTGGCAGTACATCAAGGACAAGCTGATCCATCCTTATCTCGATGTGAACCTTGAGTATTACGATCTCGGCATCGAGCATCGCGACGCCACCAACGACCAGGTCACCGTCGACGCAGCCATGGCCACGAAGAAGCACGGGGTCGCCGTCAAGTGCGCCACGATCACGCCGGACGAGGCGCGCGTGAAGGAGTTCAACCTCAAGGAGATGTGGAAATCGCCCAACGGCACGATCCGCAACATCCTTGGCGGGGTGATCTTCCGCGAGCCGATCATCTGCAAGAACGTGCCGCGCCTGGTGCCCGGCTGGACCGCGCCGATCATCGTCGGGCGTCATGCCTTCGGCGACCAGTATCGCGCCACGGATTTCCGGTTCCCCGGCAAGGGAACGCTGACGATGAAGTTCGTCGGCGAAGACGGCAAGGTCATAGAGCGCGAGGTCTATCAGTCGCCTGGCGCCGGCGTGGCGCTGGCCATGTACAATCTGGACGATTCCATCCGCGACTTCGCCCGCGCTTCGTTGAACTATGGCCTCAACCGCAAGCTGCCGGTCTACCTTTCGACCAAGAACACCATTCTCAAGGTCTACGACGGCCGCTTCAAGGACATCTTTGAGGAGGTCTTCGAGGCCGAATTCAAGATGAAGTTCGAGGCGCTCAAGCTCACTTACGAGCATCGCCTGATCGACGACATGGTGGCTTCGGCCCTCAAGTGGTCCGGCGGCTATGTCTGGGCCACGAAGAATTACGATGGCGACGTGCAGTCCGACATCGTGGCGCAAGGCTTCGGCTCGCTTGGTTTGATGACCTCGGTGCTGATGACGCCCGATGGGCAGATCGTCGAGTCGGAGGCCGCGCACGGCACCGTGACGCGCCATTACCGCGAGCATCAGAAGGGCAAGGAGACCTCCACCAACTCCATCGCTTCGATCTATGCCTGGACGGGGGGCCTCAAGCACCGCGCCAAGCTCGACAACAACCTCGCTTTGTCGAAGTTCGCCGACACGCTTGAGAAGGTCTGCGTCGACACGGTGGAGGCAGGCTTCATGACAAAGGATCTTGCGCTGCTGGTCGGCGCCGACCAGCGCTGGCTCTCGACCACCGGGTTCCTCGACAAGATCAGCGAAAACCTGACCCGCGCGATGACCGCCTGACCGGTCGGGCGCCTGCTGAAACGAGAAAGGCCGGCGCATGCATTGAAGCGGCTGCTCGCCGGCGACGGGGCATGCTGCGGGGAAGCGGACCCCGTCCTTCGCATGGAGCATGCTCCAGCTTAGCATGATCTAGCCCGCGAGGGCCGCCTCCACGGCCGCCAACGCGGCGTCGGCGTTCTCGCCCTCTGGACCACCCGCCTGGGCCATGTCGCGCCGGCCGCCCCCGCCCTTGCCGCCGAGCGCTTCGGACGCTGCGCGCACCAGGGCGACCGCATCGAAGCGGAGCGTCATGTCCTCGGTGACCGCCACCACGACGCCGGCCTTGCCATCCTCGCCGACGCCGACGATGGCGACCACGCCTGATACGACCTGCTTGCGCGCATCGTCAGCCAGGGACTTGAGGTCCTTCATCTCGACGCCGGAGATCGACCGGCCCAGGAACCGGACGCCGGCGACTTCCTTCACAGGATTCGCGCCTGCCGCGCCGCCCATCGCAAGCTTCTTGCGGGCGTCCGACAGTTCCCGCTCGAGCTTGCGGCGTTCGTCGATGAGGCTGGCCAGACGGTCGGCGGCATCGGCCGGCGTCGTCCTCATCAGGCCTGCAAGCTGTTGAAGCCTCTTGCTCTCGCGCGACAGATGCCGCCGCGCCGCGTCGCCTGTCATCGCCTCCAGCCGCCTGACCCCGGCGGCCACGGCGCCTTCGTTGACGATGGCGATCAGCCCGATGTCGCCGGTCGCGCCGGCATGCGTTCCGCCGCACAGCTCGATCGAGAACGTCTTGCCACGGTCGTCGCCATCACGCACCGTACCCATCGAGACCACGCGCACCTCATCGCCGTATTTCTCGCCGAAAAGAGCGCGTGCGCCGGATGCGATGGCATCGTCGACGCCCATCAGGCGGGTGACGACAGGTTCGTTCTGCAGCACGATGCGGTTCGCGATCGCCTCGACCTTTTCGAGGTCGGCCTCCGAAATGCCTTTCGGGTGGCTGAAATCGAATCGCAGGCGCTCTGGCGCAACCATCGAGCCCTTCTGCGCGACGTGATCGCCAAGGGTGAGCCTCAGTGCTTCGTGCAGCAGATGCGTGGCCGAATGGTTCGAACGGATTGCGCTTCGCCGCGCGTCGTCGATGGCCAGCAGCGCCGCCTTGCCAATCAGCATCTCGCCCTCGGTCACCTTGACCTCATGGACGAAGACGTCGCCGACCTTTTTCTGCGTGTCCACGACGTCGGCGCAGAAGCCGTCTCCGCCGATCGTGCCCGCATCGCCAACCTGGCCGCCCGACTCGGCGTAGAACGGCGTCTGGTTGAAGACCACGAAGCCC
>JANOCI010000092.1:0-7743 GCA_031412095.1 Allobosea sp. | reverse complement strand
AGGACTACTTCTCGATCTTTCCATGGCATGTGCTGCCGCCCCGCCCTGAAGGTTTCGACATGGGCTGCGGCAGCGGCCGCTGGGCCTTGTCCGTCGCAGCGAAGGTCGGCGTCCTGAACTGCGTCGACGCTTCGGGCGAGGCGCTCGGTGTGGCCCGCGCAAACCTTGCCGGGCTTTCGAATGTCCGCTTCCATCATGCGAGCGTCGACGCCTGGGACATGCCCGACGGCAGCCAGGACTTCGGCTATTCGCTCGGCGTCCTGCACCATGTCCCGGACACGGCCGCCGCCATCAGATCATGCGTGGCGAAGCTGAAGGACGGCGCGCCGCTGCTGCTCTACCTCTACTACCGCTTCGACAACAAGCCGGCCTACTTCCGCATGATGTGGCAGGTCTCCGACGTCTTCCGCGGCATCATCAGCCGGCTGCCTTTCGCCGTGCGGCGCGTGGTCACCGAGGGCATCGCCGGCATCGTCTATTTCCCGCTCGCCAGGCTCGCCCTGCGTCTGGAGAAGGCTGGCGCCAGCGTCGGCAACTGGCCGCTGAGCGCCTACCGCGACAAGTCGTTCTACACGATGCGGACCGATGCGCTCGACCGCTTCGGCACGCGGCTGGAGCGCCGCTTCACGCGCGCCGAGATCACGCGCCTGATGACCGATGCGGGGCTGCGCGACATCGCCTTCAGGGAGGGCGTGCCCTATTGGGTCGCCGTGGGCTTCAAGGCCGCCGCATGACGGGGCCTGCCCGCCGCGGGCATGCCCGGCACGCCAAGCCTCATGCCGGCACGCCATCCTTGAAGCTCTGCCGGAACGGGTGGGCGGGATAGACGCCCAGGATCTTGACCTCTCGGGAGAAGTAATTCAGCTCCTCCAGCGCACGCTGCAGGGCCGGATCGTCGGGATGCCCGTCCACGTCGGAGTAGAACATGGTGGCGGAGAAGTGCCCGTCCTGCATGTAGCTCTCCAGCTTCGTCATGTTGACCCCGTTGGTGGCGAAGCCGCCCATGGCCTTGTACAGCGCCGCCGGAATGTTCCGCACGAGGAACACGAAGCTCGTGATGGTGGGGCCGGCGCCCGCGCGCGCGTATTCGGGATACTTCGACAGGATCACGAAGCGCGTCGTGTTGTGCTTCTCGTCCTCGACGTCCTGGGCGAGGATCTCGAGGCCATAGATCTCGGCCGCGAGCCGCGACGCCAGCGCGGCGCGCGAGGGGTCGTTCGCCTCCGCCACCGCTCGCGCCGAGCCGGCCGTGTCGCTGGCGATGACGGGGCTCAGCTTGTGCTGCCTGATGACCTTCATGTTCTGGCCGAGCGCCACGACATGGCTTTCGGCGGTCCTGATCGTGTCGAACGTCGCGCCCTTCGCCGCCATGAGCTGGAAATGGATGGGAAGGAAGAACTCGCCGACGATGTGCAGTCCGGATTTCGGCAGAAGCTGATAGATGTCGCCCACGCGCCCCACGGTCGAATTCTCGATTGGGATCATGCCGTAGCGCGCCTCGCCGTCGCTCACGGCCGCCAGAGCATCGACGAAGGTCGGGCAGGCCAGCGGCGTGCAGTGCGGGAACACCTCCAGAGCCGCGGCTTGCGAATAGGCGCCAGGCTCGCCCTGGTAGCAGACGACGGTCATTGAAGGCTCCTCGGAGCATGGCGCGCTCGCCGGAGCTTAGCGCGTGATGGCCTGGCTGGATGTGGTGGGCTTCGTTTGATGTCAGATGGCGGGTTTGCAAGCGCCGCCGCCATATTGCAAGCGCCGCCGCCTCATTTCCTGCGCTGCAAGCTATCGCCCCGCAAGGATGGCGCGGGCGCGCACCAGGTCTTCGTGCGTGTCGACGCCGCGCGGAACGTGGCCGATGATGCGGGCATCGATGCGCATGCCGTCCTCCAGCGCCCGCAACTGCTCCAGCTTCTCGCGAAGCTCGAGCGGCGAGGGAGGCAGCGAGACGAAGCGCTCCAGCGCGCGTCGGCGATAGGCGTAGACCCCGACATGGTGATAGAGCGGCCCCTCGCCGGAGGGCGCAGTGGCCCGCGTGAAGTACAGCGCGCGCATCCGGCCGGCCGACACGGGCGAGCCGATCAGCTTGACCACGCTCGGCGCCGTCTTCTCGTCATCGTCCGTGATCTCGGCGGCGAGCGTGGAGATATGCACGGCCAGGTCCGCCAACGGTTCGATCGAGATGGCGATGGCGGAAGGATCGATGGTGGGGAAATCCCCCTGCAGGTTGACGATGACGTCGTGGCGGCCCTCCGGGTCGAGCACGTCGGCAGCCTCCTTGATGCGGTCCGAACCCGACGGGTGATCCGAGCGGGTCATCACGGCCCGCCCGCCCGCTGCCTCGACCGCATTGAGGATCTCGCTGGAATCGGTGGCGACCGCCACGGGCCCGATGCCGGCCTCCATCGCGCGCCGCCAGACATGGACGATCATCGGCGTTCCGTTGATGTCCGCGAGCGGCTTGTTGGGGAGCCGCGTGGCGGCGAGCCGCGCCGGTATCAGGATGAGGGGATCGGACATGGCTGGCGGAACTTTGCACGATGATCTGGGCGATGATCTCGCAATCATCTCGGACGGCGTCAAAAAGTCTCAAACGCCGAGGCGCTTATAGGAGTTGCAAACACAACCGCAAAGCGGCTAATCAGCAGCACGTTCGGCAGGCCTGCGCCTGCCTGGTGTCGAAGGTTCAGGTTGCCGTCTTGCGCAGCCCGGGGGACAAGGCGGACGATGGACTCGTTTGAGCTGAACAAGATCGCGGGCGTCGTCCTCGGCAGCGCGCTGCTCGTGATGAGCCTCAACATGCTGGCTGGCATCGTCGTCAGCCCTGTGAAGCCGACCGTTCCGGGATATGACCTTCCAGGGGGCGTAGTGGCCGCGGCTCCGGCGGGTCCTGCCGCCGAAGCTGAGAAGCCCGTCGCGGAACGCCTGCAGGTCGCCGACGTGGCGCGCGGCGAACGCGCTGTCGGCGCATGCAAGGCCTGCCACTCCTTCGAGAGCGGAGGAGCCAACAAGGTCGGCCCGAACCTGTGGAAGGTTGTCGACGGGCCGAAGGGACACATCGACGGCTTCGCCTATTCCGCCGCCATCAAGGAGCGCAAGGCGAAGGGCGAGAACTGGGGCGTCGAAGAGCTTGACGCCTTCCTGAAGAAGCCCAGCGCCTACCTGCCAGGCACGTCGATGAGCTATGCCGGCGTTGCGAGGCCGGACCAGCGCGCCGACATCATCGCGTATCTCGCTTCGCTGAAGTGAGCGCATCGACCGGGTCCCGGCCCTGCCTGACACGGAATTGATCATGACGAGCCGGGTCCGACGCCCGGCTTTTTCATTTTGCGGCATCAAGAGCGCTGGCACATCCTCGACGGAGCGACATATGGTGCAAGCGAATCAGTACGTTTCCACGGGAGACGCCACATGACCAAGCCAGCTTCGCCGCCATCGCCGCCGCGATCATCACGCGACGTGACGCGACGCGGCGCGTTGAAGGGCGGCGCAGCAATGCTCGCCGCCGGGCCGGTTTTCATCGCCAGCCGCGCCTTCGCGGAGGCAGGTTGGACCGAGGCCCATGGCCTTTCGACCTTCGGCGAACTGGCGCTGCCTCCCGATTTCAAGCACTTCGCCTACGTCAACCCTGCGGCGCCGAAGGGCGGCTACGTCACGATCCAGCTGCGCTCCGGCGGCGGCAACCAGAGCTTCGACACCTTCAACACCCTCAATTCCTTCGTCGACAAGGGCGATGGCGTCGGCGGCACGGAACTGATCTTCGACAGCCTCGTCACCAGCCACGCCGACGAGCCGCTGACCGCCTATGGCCTTCTGGCGAAATCCATCCTGATCTCCCCCGACAGGCTTGCCTACCGCTTCAGGCTGCGCGACGAGGCGCGCTTCCACGACGGCTCGCCCCTGACCGCCGAAGATGTCGCGTTCTCGATGAACATCATCAAGGCGAAGGGCCACTCGTCCTATCGTCTGCTCCTGCGCGAGCTCGAAAGCGTCACCGTCGACGATCCACGCACCGTCACGGTGAGGCTCGCTCCGAAGAGGAGCCGCGACCTTCACCTGCTGGTCGCATCGTTGAGCGTCTTCTCGAAGAAGTTCTGGGAGGGACGGGACTTCGAAGCCGCCATCCTCGAACCAATCCTGGGTTCGGGCGCCTACCGCATGGGCCGTTTCGAGCAGGGCCGGCACATGGAGTACGAGCGGGTAGCCGATTATTGGGGGCGCGACCTGCCCGTGAATGTCGGGCTCAATAATTTCGACCGCATCCGCTACGAGTACTTCCGGGACCGGAACGTGGCGTTCGAGGCCTTCAAGGCCGGCACGGTCACCTACCAGGAAGAATACACCGCCCGGCAATGGGCCACAGGCTACGATTTCCCGGCCCTGCGCGACGGGCGCGTCAAGCGCGAGGAGCTGCCCCGGACGGCCGTGACCGCCAGCCAGGGCTGGTACTTCAACACACGCCGCGACATGTTCAGGGACAAGCGCGTCAGGGAGGCCATCGCGCTGTGCTTCGACTTCGAATGGACAAACAAGAACATCATGTTCGGCCTCAGGGCCCGGACGGCTTCCTTCTTCGAGAAATCCGACAAGAAGGCCGAAGGCCTGCCCTCGCCGGAGGAGCTCGCGCTGCTCGAGCCGTTCCGCGCGACGCTCGATCAGGAGGTCTTCGCCGAGCCATGGGTCCCGCCCGCCTCGGATGGCTCCGGCAATGACCGCGCCCTGCTCCGCCGCGCCAACGAATTGCTGCTGGCGGCCGGGTGCAAGCGCGAAGGCGCCGTGATGAAGCTGCCGGACGGCAAGCCTTTCGAGATCGAATTCCTGGATTCCAACCCGGCGCTGCATCCGCATACGCAGCCCTACATCGCCAACCTGAAGCGCCTGGGCATCGAGGGGCGCCTCAGGACCGTCGATCCTGCGCAATACCAGCGGCGCACCAACGACTTCGACTTCGACATGGCGAGCCTGGCGCTCGGCGGCTCGCAGATCCCGGGCGACAGCCTGCGCATCGTGATGGGGTCCGAGTCCGCCCGCACGCCAGGCTCGCGCAACTACGCCGGCATCAAGGATCCCGCCATCGACGCGCTCATCGAGCGCATCGCCAACGCCGGCTCCTACAAGGAGGTCGTGGTGGCCTGCAAGGCTCTCGACAGGGTCTTCCGCGCCGGCCGCTACTGGGTTCCGATGTGGCACGCGCCGACGGTCTGGCTGGCCTATTGGGACATGTACGAGCGTCCGGGCGTGCAGCCGAAGTTCGGCGAGGGAGCGCCGGCGACATGGTGGTTCAATCCCGACAAGGCCCGGAAGATCGGGAGGGCCTGAGGCATCATGCTCGCCTACATCGCCCGCCGGGTCCTTCTGATGATTCCAACCCTGCTGGGCATCATGCTGATCTCGTTCATCCTGGTGCAATTCGCGCCCGGCGGGCCGGTCGAGCGCATGATCGCCCAGCTTCAAGGCCAGGATTCGGGCATTGCGGGCCGTCTGGGGGGCGGCGGCGGAGACATGGCGGGCGGCGCGCAATCCAGCGGCGGCACGGCGGGCGACGTGACCTCCGCCTATCGCGGCGCGCAAGGCCTCGATCCCCAGTTCATCAAGGAGCTCGAAAAGCAGTTCGGCTTCGACAAGCCGGCGCATAAGCGTTTCCTCAAGATGCTGGTCGACTACTCGACCTTCAATTTCGGCAAGAGCTACTTCCGCGACGCACCCGTGCTGCAGCTGATCAAGGAGAAGCTGCCGGTGTCGATCTCGCTCGGGCTCTGGATCCTGATCATCGGCTACGCCGTGTCGATCCCTCTAGGCATCAGGAAGGCGGTGTCCGACGGCTCGCCTTTCGACGTGTGGACATCGGGCATCGTCATCCTCGGCTACGCCATCCCCGGCTTCCTGTTCGCCATCCTGCTCATCGTGCTTTTCGCCGGAGGATCGTTCTTCCAGATCTTCCCGCTGCGCGGACTGACCTCGGAAGGCTGGAAGGACATGCCGTGGCATCTGCAGATCCTCGACTACATCTGGCACATCGCGCTTCCCGTCACGGCCATGGCCATCGGGATCTTCGCCACCAAGACGCTGCTCACGAAGAACTCCTTCCTCGACGAGATCCGCAAGCAATACGTGCTGACGGCCCGCATGAAGGGGCTGTCCGAAAACCGGGTGCTGTACGGCCATGTCTTCCGCAACGCCATGCTGATCATCATCGCGGGGTTCCCGGGCGCCTTCGTCGGCGCGCTGTTCACCGGCTCGCTGCTGATCGAGACCATCTTCTCCCTGGACGGGCTGGGCCTGCTGTCTTTCGAGGCCATCGTGAACCGCGACTATCCCGTCGTCTTCGCGACGCTCTTCATCTTCTCGCTCGTGGGCCTCGTCGTGCACCTCATTTCGGACCTGATGTACACCTGGATCGATCCGCGCATCGACTTCGAGACGCGGGAGACCTGACATGGACGCCGCTGTCATCCGCCCCGAAGCGCCGCCTGCCCCGCCGAAGCGCCCCTTCCTGTCGCCCATCAACCAGCGCCGCCTCGCTAACTTCCGGGCCAACAAGCGCGGATCATGGTCGTTCTGGATCTTCATCGCCCTGTTCATGCTCTGCCTGCTGGCGGAGGTGATCGCCAACGACAGGCCCATCATGGTGAAGTACAAGGGCGAGGTCCTGTTTCCCATCGCGATCGACTATCCCGAGGAGAAGTTCGGCGGCTTCCTCGCACGCACCGACTATCGCGATCCCCTCATCCAGAAAGAGATCAGCGAGAACGGCTATGCGGTCTGGCCGCCGGTGCGGTTCTCTTATTCGACGCACAACCTCGATCTGCCGGTCCCCGCGCCTGCGCCGCCGACATGGCTTCTGAACGACAGCCAATGCAGGGTGCAGGCGGAGAAAGCTGGCGGCACAGGCTGCCGCGACATCGAGTGGAACTGGCTCGGCACGGATGACCAGGGCCGCGACGTCGTGGCCCGGCTGATCTACGGCTTCAGGCTGTCGGTGCTGTTCGGGCTGACGCTCGCCATCATCTCGTCCGCCATCGGCATCGCCGCAGGCGCGGTGCAGGGTTATTTCGGCGGCTGGACCGACCTGATCTTCCAGCGCTTCATAGAGATCTGGACCTCGATACCCTCCCTCTACCTCCTGATCATCATCTCATCGGTGATCACCCCGAGCTTCTTCGTCCTGCTCGGCATTCTGCTGCTGTTCTCGTGGGTCTCGCTGGTGAGCGTGGTCCGGGCCGAATTCCTGCGCGCCCGCAACTTCGAGTATGTGCGGGCCGCCCGCGCGCTGGGGCTCTCCAATGCGAAGATCATGGTCAAGCATCTGCTGCCCAACGCCATGGTCGCGACGCTGACCTACATGCCGTTCGTGCTCAACGGCTCGATCACGACGTTGACGTCGCTGGATTTCCTTGGCTTCGGCCTGCCGCCCGGATCGCCCTCGCTGGGCGAACTTCTGGCGCAGGGCAAGAACAACCTGCAGGCGCCCTGGCTTGGGCTATCGGGCTTTCTCGTGATCTCGCTGCTGCTGTCGCTGCTGGTGTTTATCGGCGAGGCGGTCAGGGATGCGTTCGATCCGCGCAAGACCTTTGCATGAGGCTGTGGTAACGTTTCGCGAGAGGACGCTGCGATGAACAAGATCGTTCGAAGCCATTACCCGGTCGAGAAATTGCCGCAGGATTTGCGGGATCAGCTTGATCCGTCCGGCACTGTGAAAATCACCCTTGAGATCGAGGCGCCGGATCAACGCCGGAGGACGCGCGAAGA
>JANOCI010000091.1:0-81754 GCA_031412095.1 Allobosea sp. | reverse complement strand
CGCAAGGAAATGCACGATCCGCAGCGGGTGAAGATTGGTCTTTTCTTCGCCCGATAGAAGCCATCGCTGCGCCGAGGCGAGTTCGGGAAAGGCGTTGGTGAAGCCCCAGAAGCTGAAAGGAATGGCCGCGACCACGACGACGGCGCAGATCGCAATGAGCCGCTTCTGCCCATAGGCTGGCGGCTTCAGCCACCCCATGCCGAAGGCGAAGCCGATGAAGAAGATCAACTGCCAGGCGAAAGGATTGAAGAACCATCCGAAGCCCGACCACGGGTTGCCGCTCAGGTTCAGGCCCGCTCCCCAGACCAGCGCGTAAAGGCCGGCGCTCAGGACGAAAGGCAACATGCCCTGGACGCGCCGGAGCGCCATCATCGCTGGCGCAAGCGCAAGGATGACCAGATACATCGGCAGGATGTCGAGATAGCCCGGCAGCCAGCGCAGCGTGACCAGCCCGAGGATGGCGCCGCCCGGGTCCTGCGCGATCGGCGCGATATGCTCTTCGTAATAGGCGTCGCCCCATCCGAGCTGCTTGACGGCGGCCGCGAGCGCGGCGAGCGCGACGAACAGGCTGATATGGGCCCAGTAGACCTGCCAGACCCGGAAGCCGATCCGGGCCGTGCCCAGGAGCCAGCCGCGCTTGAGGTACGTGCCGCCGAACGCCAGCGCGCTGGCAAGGCCGGAGCAGAACACGAAAAGCTCGGTGGCGGACGAGAATCCGAAGCGCGCCGGTATCCAGCTGTTCCATGGATTGCCCGGCGCGTGCGCGATGAAGATGATCAGCATGCCGAGGCCGCGGAAGAAATCCAGGCGCTGGTCTCGCGCCGGCTTGCCGGCCACGGTTCCAGGCGACGGCGACAGCGGCGTCGGCGCGCTTGCCGGGCCATCGACCTGCAGCAGATCCTGCCGCATCAGAATGCGCCGTCGTAGGCGCGGTCGCCGATGACAGCCGCCAGAAGCGTGAAGCCCTTGCGCGCGAACGCCGCCGATGCTTCCGCCTCTAGATCGGCGACGGTCGTGACATTCGCTCCATGCCCGCCCAGCGCTCGGGCGACGGCTGCGAAGTCGGTGCCGCCGAAATCGACGCCTTGGCGCGGCAACTGCATCTGGCGCTGCTTCATTTCAATCAGCGACAAGGCGTTGTCGACGAGGCAGACGATGACGACCGGAAGCTCCAGGTCGCGCAAGGTGGCAAGCTCGCCGAGCACCATCTCGAGCCCGGCGTCGCCGACGAAGCACAGCGTGTGGCGACCCGTGGCGAACGCGTGGCCGGCGGCGAGGGGCAGCGCGCCGCCCATCGTGCAGAAGCCCGACGACTGCAGCAGGCTGCGGGGAGCGGGACAGCTCCACATCTGGCTCAGCAGGATGCGGTGCGCGCCGGAGTCGGCAGTCGCGATGACGTGCTGCGGTGAAGCGCGTCGCATCGTCTCGAAGACGGCGTGCGGGCCCCAGGGCCTATCGGCGGGCCGCGCGAAAGCGGCTGACAGCGCGTGCTTCGCCGTTTCGGGCGATTGATCAGGCCATCCGGCGCGTTCCGGCATCGACCTCGCAAGCGCGGAAAGCGCGGTGGCGACGCAGCCTTCATGGATCAGGCTTGCGGAGTGCATGCCATGCGACATGGCCTCCGCTGTGAGTTCGAGCACCGGTTTGGTCGCCGGCCAAGGGTTGCGCCAACCTTGCCGCATCTCGATCGGATCATATCCTGCCAGGATGACGAGGTCCGACGCATCGATCAACGGCATGACGATGGCGTCCGCCTTCGGCGAAAGCCCCGCGGCGCCGATGAGCAAAGCGTGCCCGTCCGGCAGCATGCCCTTGGCTTTGTAGGTGGTCAGCACCGGAGCCTTCGTCGCCTCTGCGAAAGCCTGCAGGGCCGCGGCGCCATCCCGTGTCAGGAGGTCGAGCCCTGCCAGGATCAGCGGCCGCTTCGAGTTCTCCAACATCCGGCGCATGGGCTCCAGGTCTGCCGGAATCGTCGGGGCAGGGGGAGCCGAGACGATCACCTCGCGTACAGGAATGCGCGCCTCGGCGACGCTGATCGGCAGGTCGATGTGCACCGGTCCAGGGCGGCCCCTCAGGGCGATGGCCAGCGCCTTGTCTGTCACGAGGTCCTCGCTGCCCGTCTGCGCCCTCAGGGTCGCCTTGGTGATGGGCCGCATCAGCGCTGCGTGGTCGATGATCTGGTGGGTGTAGCTTTCCGCCAGCCCGGCATCGACGCAGCCGCTGACCACGATCATGGGCACGCGGTCCTGATGGGCGTTGGCGATGACGTTGACCGCGTTGGTCAGCCCAGGCCCCAGCGTCGTGACGAGAAGCCCTGGCGCGCCTGTGGCGTGCCACACAGCCTCCGCCATGAAGCCGGCCGCGGTTTCGTGCCGCGTGAGGATGAACCTGATGCCCGCCCGCCCCAGCGCGGCCACGAGCGCAAGCACCTCGCCGCCCGGCATTCCGAAGGCGTGCCGGATGCCGGCGGCGCTCAGCCGCTGCGCCACGAGGTCCGCGCCGGTCATCGTATCGACAGTCATGGCTGGCCTTGCAGGATGGCCCGGCCCGCGCCGGGCCGGCGCAGGTGAAGCACGATAGCGTTCGCATGGCCGCCGCCGTTCGTTACATCAATATTTCTTGAGCAGGACTGAACAGGCCACGTGCTCGGCGTCGATGATGGCCTTTCGACGCCGGGTCCGCCTCGGCTTGACGTAATCCGGCAGACGTGTTTGCTCCCGGCGCAGCCCGGCGCGTGATTTGGCAGGGTCCAGCCAACCACAAAGACAAGCGCCCCTCACATGAAGACAGATCCTAATCCGCTGAAGCTCATCGTCGTCGGTGCAGGTTCGATGGGCCGCAATCACGCCCGCATCCTGTCGGCCCTGCCGTCGGTCGACCTGATCGGCATCGTGGATTCCGATGCTGTCGTCCGTGACCAGATCGCCGCGATGGCGCAGACGGAAGGCATGTCGGACCTGGATCAGGCCATAGCCCGCGGCGTCGACGCAGCGATCGTGGCGGTGCCGACGGTCCAGCACCACGAAGTGGCGGTCCGGCTGATCGAGGCAGGCGTGCATGTGCTTGTCGAAAAGCCGATCGCCGCCACGAGCGCCGAAGCGCATGATCTGATCGCCCGGGCCACAGCGCGCGGAATTGTGCTCACGGTCGGTCATGTCGAGCGGTTCAATCCTGCGATCCGGACATTGTTCGAGGCCATCAACGGGGAAGACATCATCTCGATCGCAATTTCGCGGGTCGGGCCGTTTCCGCCGCGCATCAGCGACGTGGGCATCGTCACCGATCTGGGAGTCCACGACATCGACCTGATCCGCTGGCTCAGTGGCTCCGAGATCGTTGAGCACCAGTCGTTGCTGACCCGCGCCCGCGGCCAGCATGAGGACATCGCATTCCTTCAGTTCCGCCTTGCGAACGGTGCTCTGGCGCATATCAACACAAACTGGCTGACGCCGTTCAAGGAACGCCGGATCAGCGTCTCGACAGCGAAGCGTTTCATCGTCTGCGACATGCTCCTGCGGTCCGTGAACGAGTTCTCGGGCTTCACGCCGGATGGATTGCCGGACCGGCTCGCAGAAGGCAGCTTCGTCAGCCGCAGCCTCAGCGTTCCGTTCATCGAGCCTTTGCGGGCCGAGATCGACGCGTTCCTCGACGCCATACGGGGGCGCGGACCCATCAGGGTCTCCGGCCATGACGGAGCGCGGGCACTTGAGGTGGCGCTGGCTTGTTTGGCCTGACCATAGGCGATCAGGCCGCCCTGACGGCCTTTGCAGGCTCATTCCGGTCCAGCACCTTGTGCGCCGCAACCGGAATCATGCTCCGGACTTTCGAGATCAGCGCGGGATCAAGCCGCGTCGCGATGAAGCCCACGCCATCTGACGCCTTCGCCACCACGTGCCCCCAGGGGTCCGCCACCAGCGAGTGCCCGTAGGTGAAACGCGTCTCGCCGCCGGCCTGATACGATCCGGTCTGCGCGCATGCCGCGAAATAGCACTCGTTCTCAATGGCGCGCGCGCGGCTCAGAACCTCCCAGTGGTCCTTTCCCGTCTGCAGCGTGAAGGCTGCCGGCAGGGCGATCAGGTCTGCGCCGCGTGCGGCAAGCGCCTGGAACAGCTCGGGAAAACGGATGTCGTAGCAGATGGAGCAACCTACCGTGAGTCCCTCGCAATCATACGTGACGATCTGCGAGCCGGGCTTCACCACGGCTGACTCGTTGTAGACCTGCCCTCCCGGCGCTGTGATGTCGAACAGGTGGATCTTTTCGTATCGGGCCACAGGCTCGCCCGCACGGTTGAAGGCCACCGTCGTATTGTAGATGCGGTTCTCGCCCTCGACCTTGACCATGAACGAGCCGGCATGGACCCAGATCCCAAGCTTTGCTGCAATCTCCTGGGCGAAATCAAACGCCGGCCCGCCGCGAGGTCCATCGGCGTTGGCGATCTTGTCGGCGGCCGTGCCGCCAGCCCAGTCGAAATGTTCAGGCAGGCAGACCCAGTCCGGCCCCTCGAGATCGACGGCGCGCGTGACCAGGTCGTGGGCCTGCGCAATGTTGGCTGCCTTGTCGCTCACGGAATTCATCTGCATCAGGGCGATTTTCATGACGCGCTCCTGTCGTTGTCGACACTGTCGGGCCGTTGGGACGAAGGGTCAAGGCGGCAATTTGGTGCGACCCAGCCATCGTTTGCGGTCAAGGTTCTGCACAAGGTCGGCAGTTATGCCTTTTCCCCTTGCGGCAGAAGGTGACCGAAGGGCGGAAGAGGGGCGTGCGATCATGCCGGAATGTCATACCAACCCCTCTTCCGGGCGTTGCCCACCTTCTCCCGCAAGGGGAGAAGGGCATCACAGCCGAGGTTTCGGTCCACGCCAACCTGAAACGACTGCATTGCTGCAGTCACTTCATCTCCCCGCAGGCTCGGCCGCCCAACCACCGGCACGCGGAATATGCCGCCCTGATCCTGCCATGCCCACAACCTGTCCGCCATGTGCCACCATCTTGCCGCGCACAAGCACGGTCTCGGGCCAGCCCTTGACGGTGCGGCCTGCGAACGGCGTGTAGCCGGAATTGCCCACCATCAACTCGTCTGTCAGCGTCACGCGCTTGTTGGCGTCCCAAATCGCAAGGTCGGCGTCCCAACCGATCGCGATGGAGCCCTTTCCCGCGAGATTATAGATCTGCGCGGGCTGGGTGGCGGTCAAATCGACGAAGCTTTGCAGCGCACGGCCGCGAAATTCGGGGCGCTTCCTCGACACAATTGCGTCGAACAGCAACGGCATGCGCGTCTCGAGCCCGGGCAGCCCGTTGGCGATCTGCTTGAATGTGGAGCCCGGCCCGCCGGACAGCTTGCCGGATGCGTCGAACCTGTAAGGCGCATGGTCGGAGGAGATCGTCTGAAGGTCGCGCAGCGCCAGCGCATGCCACAGGGCGTCCTGGTCGGACACCTCGCGCGGCGGCGGGGAGCACATGAACTTCGCGCCCTCCAGGCCGGGCCGGTCGAGGTCGGCGGCCGTGAGGAAAAGGTATTGCGGGCAAGTTTCCGCGAACACCTTCAGCCCCTGCCGCCTGGCGTCGCCAACGATGGCCGCCCCCTCGGCGGTCGACACATGGAAGATCATGATCGGTTGGTCGACCAGCGCAGCGGCGGAGATCAGCCGCGTGAAGGCTTCGGTCTCGGAGGCGCGTGGATGGCTTGCGGCGTGATGTTTCGGGGCAGTCTTGCCCTGCGCCAGCAGCCTCGCGCTCATCCAGGCGATCATCCCGTGGTTCTCGGCATGCACGCACACAAGGGCCTTGTTCTCGCGCGCCACCTGAAGCACGTCGAGCAGGGTGTCGTCGTCCACCTTCAGCTTGTCATACGTCATGAAGAGCTTGATCGACGAATGGCCTTCGGCGATCAGCGCGGGCAGGTCTTTCGCCAACGTCGCCTCGGTGGGGTCCGACACGATCATGTGGAAGGCGTAATCGATCATCGCGCCGCGTGCCGCAAGCACCTGGTAGTCCTCGACGACCTTGCGCAGGCTCATCCCCTTATGTTGTGCGGCGAACGAGATCACCGTGGTCGTCCCGCCGAAGGCCGCCGCCCGGGTCGCGCTTTCAAAAGTGTCGGCGTTCATCAGCCCGCCTGCCGACAACTGCTCGATATGGGTGTGGCTGTCGATCCCGCCCGGCAGCACATGCTTTCCGCGTGCGTCGATTTCCTCGCGCCCCGCCGGCAGGGACAAGCCGATGGCTGCGATCTTGCCGCCCTTGACGCCGATGTCGGCCTTGAACACATCGGTGACGGTGACCACCGTGCCGTTGCGGATGACAAGATCATGGACTGGCGCCGGCATTGGAAATCTCCCCTTGCCGCAAGATAGGCGTGGAGGCGCTCCCGTGTCATCCGGGCATTGCGCCGGGATGGCCATGTGCGCCGCGCACGGCGGACGAGCCACCCCTGCGCTCGGCCCGAGCCTTGCGCAAGCCCGCATGCGATGCGGATGACGTGACACGCCCGATGCGATGGCCCAAGATCAAGCGGCAACCGGAATCCGCACATGTCAGCCAGACGCATCCTCGTCATCAACCCGAACTCGAATGAAGCCGTGACGCAGGGATTGCGGGATGCGGTGTCCTGCTTCGCCAGCCCGGCGGTGGACATCATCTGCCACACACTGCTTGAGGGCCCTTTCGGCATCGAGACGCAGGAGCATGTCGAGAGCGTCGCATTGCCGCTGCGCCGCCTTGTGGAGGCGGACAGCGAGACTTCGGCGTTCGTCATCGCCTGCTATTCCGACCCCGGCCTTCATGTCTGCCGGGAGGGGACCGCGCGCCCCGTTTTCGGCATCGCCGAAAGCGGCGTGCTGACGGCTCTCGCGCGGGCCGAAAGCTTCGGCGTCATCGCCATCAAGAGCCGCTCGATACCCCGCCACTACCGCTACATGCGGCAGATGGGGCTGATGGAACGGCTGGTCGGCGAGCGGGCGCTGGAGATGAGCGTCGCCGAGACGGCGTCAGGCGAAGGCACGCTGGCACGGATGATCGAGGTGGGCGAGCTGCTCAAGTCCGATGGAGCCCGGTCAATCGTCATGGGCTGCGCCGGAATGGCCCGGCATCGCAAGCCGCTGGAGGAGGCGCTCGGGATTCCAGTGATCGATCCAACCCAGGCGGCCGTCGCCATGGCCATCGGCGCCGTGGTGACGTGAACAGGGCGCATCGCGCCGGGACGGCATAAACAAGCGAGCCCGCACCCTGCGCGGCCATTCGTCCGATGGCCGGGCAAGGCGCCGTTGCCTATGTTCGATGGGCAAGGAGGCTTGCTCCCGTGTCCGCCACTGCCTACGCCACCGCCCCGCCCCGGCCTTTCCGCCCGCCAGCCCCGCAGCCGCATGCCGACCAACTGAACCGGCTTGAGCTGCTGCTCGCCTTGCGGCGCAACCCGTTGACCATTTGGCGAAGGGCGCATTTCGAAGAGATGCATCTCGTCGGGCCCGGCATGTTCGGCTACGGCGTCTTCCTCGCTGATCCCAAGGCGATCCGGCATGTGCTGGTCGACAACGTCATCAATTATCGCAAGGACGACCTTCAGTTGCGCGTCCTGTCGCCAGGTCTCGGCGACGGACTGTTGACCGCCGAAGGAGATGCCTGGAAGCGTGCGCGCCGAACGGTGGCGCCCTTGTTCACCCCTCGGCGCGTCGCGGCGCTGGCCGAGGCCATGCTGCCTCCGGTTGAGGCGCATGCAGGAAAGCTCGCGCGCCGCAGGCCGGGCCATGTCATCGATGTGTCGCGGTTGATGACCACGCTGACCTTCGACGTGCTTGCGGCGACATTGTTCTCCAACGTGATCGACGGAGGCGCCGAGGCGTTCGGAGCGGCCCTGTCACGTTATTTCGAAACGCAGGGGCGGATCGATCCGCTCGACATCTTCAACGCGCCGGCCTGGATTCCGCGCATCGGGCGCATCATGGCGCAACCGTCGATACGCTTCTTCGAACGCACCGTCCGCGAGATCGTCACGGCGCGCAACGCGATGATCGCCGACGGCAGGCAGGCGCCTGCGGATTTGCTGACAGCCCTGATCGCGGCGCGGGACCCTGAGAATGGCGAAGGCCTGAGCGAAACGGAGGTCGGCGCAAACATCGTCACGTTCATCGGCGCGGGGCATGAGACGACCGCCAACGTGCTGACCTGGGCGCTGTATCTGCTCGCGCGCGCGCCGGATATACTCGAGGAAGTCGAGCGGGAGGCCGACACAGCGGGCGACGATATCGTCGCTGCAGCTCTCGACGGCGACAGGCTGGCCATGACGCGCGCGGTGATCGAGGAGGCGATGCGGCTTTATCCGCCCGTCTCGACGCTGACGCGAAGCGCCATCAATGACGACGTCGCGGAGGGCGTGGCCATTCCGAAGGGCGCGCTTGTGGTCATCCCGCCCTATGTCATCCACCGCCACAAGCAGCTGTGGGACAGCCCGGGCCATTTCAAGCCGCAACGCTTCCTGCCCGCAGAGCGCAACAAGATCGACCGGTATGCCTTCCTGCCCTTCGGCGCGGGTCCCCGCATCTGCGTGGGCATGCAATTTGCGATGGTCGAAGCGATGATCGCGCTGGCGACGCTGACGAAACGCCTGCGCTTCAGCTACGCCGGGCCCGGCGAGCCGGAGCCGCTGCAGCGCATCACGCTCAGGCCGGCCGGCGGCATGCCCATGACGGTTAAGCCGCGCCGTTGACCGATGGCGCGGAACCGCGGCGGCACATGGCCGCCGCGAACCCGGCATATCTCAGCCAGCACGTCCATGTCAGCCCGGTGCGGCGCCTTGCGTGTTGACGTAGACGGCGTACAGCGACTGGCTTGACGCCATGAACAGGCGGTTGCGCTTAGGCCCGCCGAAGCAGACGTTTCCGCAGACCTCGGGCAAGCGGATGCGGCCGATCAGCCGGCCTTCAGGGTGCCAGACCGTCACCCCGCTGTAGCCGACGCTGCGTCCGGCATTGCTGGAGCACCACAGGTTTCCGTCGACGTCGGCACGGACCCCGTCGGGACCGCATTTGACGCCGTCGACCATGAAGTCGCTGAACAGCTTCTGGTTGCTCAGCTTGTTGTCGGCGCCGACATCGAAGACATGCATGTCTCCCTTTCCGCCTGGCCCCGTGTCTCCCGGTCCTTTGCCCGTGCTGGCGACATAGAGCTTCCTGTAGTCCGGTGAGAAGCACAGCCCGTTCGGATCGGGCACCTGCTGTTCCGTGACAACGAGGTCGACGCGGCCGCTGGGGTCGATCCTGTAGCAGTTCGTCGGAAGTTCACGGCGCGCCGACCCGATCTCGGCTGCCTGCCCGACGCGGTTTCGCAGTCGCCCGTTCGCGTTGCTTGGACCGCCGGCCTCATCGGGCGCGCCTTCGTACAATTGGCCGCCATAGGGCGGATCGGTGAACCAGTAGCTGCCGTCGGGATGCGGCACCACGTCATTCGGAGAGTTCAGGCGCTTGCCGTCGAAGCGGTCGGCCAGGATGCTGACCGAACCATCCAGCTCGTAGCGGACCACGCGCCGGGTGAGGTGCTCGCACGACAGCTGCCGCCCTTGGAAATCGAAGGTGTTGCCATTGCTGTTATTCGAAGGGTTGCGGAATACCGTCACCCGGCCGTCGTCCTGCAGCCACCGCATCTGCCGATTGTTGGGAATGTCGCTCCAGACCAGGTATCGCCCCTGGGCATTCCAAGCCGGGCCCTCTGACCATAGCGCGCCTGTCCAAAGCCGCTGGACCGGCGCGTTCGGCTGCGCGATGCCGTTGAAGCTCGGATCCACCGCGATGATGTCCGGATCCCAGAAGTATGTGGTCGGGGCTCCCCTTGGACTGAAGTCGCGCGGCGGGTTCGTGACAGTGCTGGGCGGGCCTGGCGGAGGCGTCTGTGCGGAGACGGGCGTTCCTATCGCCGCAAGGGCGACCCCCGCGCCCAGCGTACGCAGCGCGCCGCGTCTTGAGAGTCGGTCCGTCTGCGATGCGTCAGTGTGAAGTTCTTGCGGCATCCTTGCCTCCCTGGCATTTTGAGATTGCCCAACCCCTTGCGGAATGCGCTCCCAGAACGTGGCTAATTCATGCCCTGCCGCCAAGACGCCACCTTGGCGCGGCTGGCGCATGTAGCGGGAGGCCGCTTCTGGTCGCCAATGCGCAGCGCCAGTCCGCCCGCGTCATTCCGCGCCATCGTGCGGACGGGCAGGCTCGGGCACTGAGGGAGCTGCGGCCTCGATTGCGCCCTGAACCATTCGTAGGCGTGGCCCGTAAGCACTTTCAGGCAAGTTTCCTCAACCCAAGGCCTCATCCAAATGTCTGACATCACGATCATCGTCGGCGCCGCTGGCGGAGTGGGCTCGGCCCTCGCGCGGCGCCTGGCTGCCGCGGGCAAGCCGGTGCACTTGATCGGCCGCGATGCCGCCAAGCTGGCGGCCTTGGCCAGCGAACTCGGCGCGTCCAGCGCCGTTGCGGATGTGCTGGACGCCGCCGCCCTGAAGTCCGCTGTCGAGGCAGCCGGCGGAGCCCTCAACGGCTTGGCGTATTGCGTCGGATCGATCAACCTCAAGCCCATCGCCAGGCTTACTGACGCAGATTTCGAGAACGATTTCCGCCTCAACGCACTGGGCGCCGCGCGTGCGGTTCAGGCGGCGCTGCCGGCCCTGAGAGCCGCGGACGGCACGTCTTCGATCCTGCTCTTCTCCACCGTCGCGGTCTCGCAGGGCTTCACGGCCCACGCATCGATCGCCATGGCGAAGGGCGCGGTCGAAGGTCTGACGTTGGCGCTGGGCGCCGAGCTTGCTCCGAAGATCCGGGTCAACTGCATCGCTCCCTCGCTTACGCGCACGCCGCTCGCCAAGGGGCTGACCGGCAACGAGCAGATGGCGGCCGCCATCGCGCAGATGCACGCGCTGCCAAGGTTGGGCGAAGCTGACGACATCGCCGCGATGGGCGCCTTCCTGATGTCGGGCGATGCCGGCTGGGTCACCGGCCAGATCATCGGCGTGGACGGCGGCAGGTCGATGCTGCGTACGAAGGGCTGAGCGTCATGCCGAAAATGGTACGCAAAGGCGATCTGGCGACGAAGATGTGTCAGGCCTGCAACCGCCCGTTCGCCTGGCGCAAGAAATGGGAGAAGGTGTGGGACGAGGTCAAGACGTGTTCTGATCGGTGCAAGGACGACCCGCGTCGCCGAAGCCGCTCTGCGGAGACACGCCCGTGAGCACGCTTCGCTTCGTGCTCGGCGACCAGTTGACTTACGACGTCGCCAGCCTTCGCGGCATCGACAAGGCGCGGGACGTCGTCCTGATGGCCGAGGTGCAGGGCGAGACGACCTACGTGCCGCATCACAAGCAGAAGATCGTCATGGTCCTGTCGGCGATGCGCCATTTCGCCGACGAACTTCGCGCAGGCGGCATCAAGGTTGAGTACGTCAAGCTGGATGACCCCGAAAATTCGGGCTCGTTCCGCGGGGAATTGGCGCGCGCCGCTGTGCGCTGCAAACCTTCGCGGATCGTCGTCGCCGAGCCCGGCGAGTGGCGGGTGCTGGCGGACATGCGGACATGGCAGGACGAGATCGGCCTGCCGGTCGAGATCCTGAACGATGACCGCTTCTATGCCAGCCGCGCCTCATTCCAGCGCTGGGCTGAGGGCCGCAGGTCCCTCCGGATGGAGTTTTTCTACAGGGAGATGCGCCGTGAGCATTCCGTGCTCATGGATGGCGATGAACCGGCTGGAGGACAGTGGAACTTCGACCATGACAACCGCAAGTCGCTTCCGGCGGCGATCAAGCCGCCGAGGCGCGCCCGGTTTGCGCCGGATGCGGTCACGCGGGAGGTGATGGCGCTGGTCGAAACGCGGTTCGGGAAGCATTTCGGCGACCTGGACACGTTCGGCTGGGCCGTGACGCGATCCGAGGCGCTGGAGGCGCTCGACCATTTCATCACGGTCTGCCTTCCGCAGTTCGGAGACTACCAGGACGCGATGACGACGGGGGAGCCGTTTCTGTTCCACTCGATCATATCGCCCTATCTCAACACCGGCCTGTTGACCGCGCGCGAGGCTTGCGCCCGAGCGGAGGCGGAGTGGAAGGCCGGCCGTGCGCCGCTCAACGCGGTCGAGGGCTTCATCCGGCAGATCCTCGGCTGGCGCGAATACGTGCGCGGCATCTATTGGGCCAGGATGCCGGACTATGCGGCGACAAATGCGCTTGAGGCGCAGCGGCCGCTGCCATGGTTCTACTGGTCCGGCGAGACCGAGTTGAACTGCATGGCTCAGGCCATCGGCGAGATAAGGCGCAATGCCTACGGGCATCATATCCAGCGGCTGATGGTGACAGGCAATTTCGCCTTGTTGGCGGGCATCATGCCGGCAGAGATCGAGGCCTGGTATCTCGCCGTCTACATCGACGCCTACGAATGGGTGGAGTTGCCCAACGTGCATGGCATGGTGATGTTCGCGGATGACGGCCTGCTGGCGTCGAAGCCCTACGCCGCCTCTGGCTCCTACATCAACCGCATGTCCGACTACTGCGCTGACTGCGTGTATGACCCCACCATCAAGGCCGGGCCGAAAGCGTGCCCATTCAATTACCTGTACTGGAATTTCCTGATCGAGAACGAAGCGAAGCTGGGACGGAACCCACGCATGGCCATGCCTTACAGGACGCTCGCGAAGTTCAGCGGCGCACGGCGGAGCGAGATTGTCGGCGACGCGCAGCAGTTCCTCACATCCTTGCGGGACACATCGCCTCCGGCGTCTGCGGCGGCCGTGCAGCTGGCTTTGGACATCGGCCCGAGAGATCAGTGATGCGCGGCAGCCTCCGCGTGCCCGGGCGATGCCATCCGCATCAGCCAGGACGCGGTCTCCCGCACCTGGCGGCGCAATGAACTCTTTCGTCTTTGACTCTGCGCCCATGCGTGATAGCCGAACGCGTCGACCAGCAGTGCCCGGCACCGCCTGGACATGCGATCTGAAAGGTTGACCCTATGGCCGAGTTTGCTGACCGCATGATCCGCGAAGGCCTGACATTCGACGATGTCCTGCTCGAGCCCGGCCCGTCTGAGGTGCTGCCGGCGCATGTCGACGTCCGCACCCAGCTTACGCGCGCGATCTCGCTGAATTTGCCGCTCGTCGCATCCGCCATGGACACTGTGACCGAGTCGCGGATGGCCATCGCGATGGCGCAGGCGGGCGGGCTTGGCGTGATCCATCGCAATCTCGACGCTGACCTTCAGGCCGAGCAGGTGCGGCAGGTCAAGAAATACGAGTCCGGCATGGTGATGAACCCCATCACCATTTTTCCAGACGAGACCCTCGCCGATGCGCTCGAACTGATGAAGCGGCACCGCATCTCGGGCGTGCCCGTCGTCGAGCGCGGACCGCAGGGCCACAAGGGCAAGCTCGTCGGCATTCTCACCAACCGGGACGTGCGCTTCGCCTCCGACGCTGGGCAGCCTGTCGCCGAGCTGATGACCAAGGACCGCCTGATCACGGTGCGAGAGGGCGTCACGCAGGTCGAAGCCAAGCGTACGCTGCATCAGTTCCGCATCGAGAAGCTTCTGGTGGTGGACGAGCACTTCCGCTGCATCGGGCTGATAACGGTCAAGGACATCGAAAAGCAGGTCGCGCATCCGAATGCCGCCAAGGACGGGCAGGGCCGCCTTCTTGTGGCCGCTGCGACGACGACCGGGGATGCCGGCTTCGAACGCTCGGAACTTCTGGTCGATGCGGGCGCGGACGTCATCGTCGTGGACACCGCGCATGGCCATTCGGCCGGCGTGCTGGCCAGCGTCGCGCGCGTCAAGCGACTGTCGAACGCCGTTCAGGTCATCGCCGGAAACGTGGCGACGGCTGGCGGGGCGCAGGCGTTGATCGATGCGGGCGCCGATGCGGTCAAGGTCGGGATCGGGCCGGGCTCGATCTGCACGACGCGCATCGTCGCCGGCGTCGGCGTTCCGCAGCTCACCGCGATCATGGACGCCGTGTCTGCCGCAAGGAAGGCCGGAGTGCCGGTGATCGCCGATGGCGGCATCAAGTATTCGGGTGATTTCGCCAAGGCGTTGGCGGCTGGCGCGTCATGCGCGATGGTCGGCTCGCTTCTGGCCGGGACTGATGAAACGCCGGGCGAGGTGTTCCTTTATCAGGGCCGTTCGTACAAATCATACCGCGGCATGGGCTCGGTCGGGGCGATGGCGCGGGGCTCGGCCGACCGCTATTTCCAGCAGGACATCAAGGACGCGCTGAAGCTGGTGCCGGAGGGCATCGAGGGGCAGGTGGCCTACAAAGGGCCCGTCTCCGGCGTCCTGCACCAATTGGCCGGAGGCCTGCGCGCCGCGATGGGCTATGTCGGCGGCAAGGATCTGCGCGATTACCAGGACAAGGCCCGCTTCATCCGCATCACCTCGGCAGGCCTGCGCGAGAGCCACGTCCATGACGTGATGATCACGCGCGAGAGCCCGAACTACCCGGGGCGCAACAGCTGAAGCGTAGCTTCAATCAGCATAGTCGAGCGGGATCTGGCCAAGTCCGGGGCAAGGCCGCCCCGCTTACGCCATAGGCTGTCGATCAAATGCGGGACCGCCTATTCAGGGTCCGTCAACAAACCTCGTGTCTGATGAGCCGCATCGTCCCGGAGATCCCGTCATGCCGCATCGTTCTTTCGCCATCGCTTCTCTTGCGACTCTCGGCCTTGCGCTGGGCGCGTGCGTCGCGCCGAACGTCGGCGCAGGCTATGCCAGCTCCGGACCCGGCCGGGCCGTCAACAACGGCGAAGTGCTCGCGAGCGTCAACGCCTATCGCCGCCAATACGGGCTGCAGCCCGTTCGCATCGACGCCGCCGTGACGCGCGCAGCACGCGCCCAGAGCGCCGCGATGGCCCAGCAGGGCGTCCTGAGCCACGATGCCGGCGGCGATTTCCGGGGCAGGCTTGCGGCCAACGGCGTGGGGCGCGCCCCGGCGGTCGAGAACATCGCCTGGGGGACCCGTTCTTTCGCCGAGACGATGCAGATGTGGGCGGCGTCCTACAGCCACGCGCGCAACATGCAGACGCCGGACATGACCCGTGTCGGCGTCGCGCTCGTCAACGGCGGCAGCGGTCCATACTGGACGATGGTCATGGCGGGCGAGGCGCGCTGACTTCAACCCTCGATCAGCGCCGGCCCGATTCCAGGTTTGTCTTTGCGTCGACGCGCTTTGCGGACGGCGGCTCGTAGCTCGGCGGAGCCGGTTGTGCGCACGCAGCTAGCGAGGCGGCGAGAAGCGAGGCGGCCAAAACCGTGGGGGCGTGCTTGAAGAGCTTGGTCATGGTTTGTCTTTCATGGGATTCCGGTGCGCCCGTCCGAGGGCGCACTTAAGGATCGACTTGGGGCGTGTTTGGGTCCACAGCCTACGCGAAGACTTTCAGGCAGGCTCCACACGCGTCAAGCCAAACTGTGACGGCAGTGTGTTGCGGCCAATCAACCATGAAAAACTGAACAGATCGCTATGACACCTGCCGCACGCATTCAGGCCGCCATCGAAGCCTTGACCGATCTGATCGACCGCCGCCGCCCTGCGCCCGATGCGCTCAAGGACTGGGGGCTCAGCCACCGCTTCGCCGGATCGAGGGACCGCGCCGCGATCGCGAGCCTCGTCTACGACGCGCTGCGCTGCAAATCGTCTGCCGCTTGGCTGATGGGCGCGGAGACGCCTCGGTCCATCATGGCGGGCGCCCTCAGGCTGCACCGCGGCATGACGCCTACGGACGTCGCCGCTCTTTTCTCGGGCGACCGCCATGCGCCGGACAGGCTCTCGGCGGACGAGCAGGCGAGGCTGGCCGGATCACTCGACTTGGCGCCCCCGCATGTTCGCGCCGACGCGCCCGAATGGATCTGGCCTTCGATGGAGCTCGCCTTCGGCTCCGACGCGGTCGATGAGGTCGCGGCCTTCGCCAGCCGCGCGCCGATCGACATCCGGGCCAACAGCCTCAAGGTCACGCGCAAGCGGCTGAAGGAAGAGCTTGAGCATCTCAAGCCGGATGAGACGCCGTATTCGCTCGACGGCCTGCGGTTCTATGCCGGCGAGGACGGTCGCGGGCCTTCGCTGCAGACGGAGAAGGCGTTCCTCGACGGCCTGTTCGAAATCCAGGATGAAGGCTCGCAGCTTGTCGCCAGGCTCTCGCTTGCGAACGCTGCGGACCTTGCGGTCGATCTTTGTGCAGGCGCGGGCGGCAAGACGTTGTCGCTCTCGGCGCTGATGGAGAACCGCGGCCAGATCTTCGCCACCGAGAACGACAGCCGCCGCCTTGCGCCGCTCTACGAGCGCGTGACGCGATCCGGAGCCCGCAACGTCCAGGTGCGGTCGCCGAAGCTTCGGAACGATGATGCCGTCGCTGATCTGGATGGCCTTGCCGACCTGGTCTTCGTGGACGCCCCTTGCACGGGCTCCGGCACATGGCGGCGCAATCCGGATGCGAAATGGCGGCTGCGTCCCGGCGCGCTGGCCGAGCGCATCAAGGAGCAGGCAGCCGTGCTGGACCGCGCCGCGCGCCTCGTCAAGAAGGGCGGCCGCATCGCCTATGTGACCTGCTCGCTCCTGCCGGAAGAAAACGACGACGCGGTCAGCGCCTTCCTGGGACGTCACGCTGGCTTCGACGTCATGCTGCCATCCGATGTTGCGGAGAATGCGGACCTTGGCGGCCTGGCCCAGCATGTCTCGCACAACGGCCTAGGCCTTCTGCTGACGGCGCTGCGCTGCGGCACGGACGGCTTTTATGTAAGCCTGCTGCACCGGACGGGATGAACGCCTCGTCATCGCGAGCGTGGCGACGAGCCAGCCTTGGTGCTCGCTGGATCGCTTTGCTCCGCGCGTGATGACGGATGGCCTCAAACCAGCTTCAGCAGCACGTGCTTCTTTTTGCCCATCGAAAGCTTGGCGATCCCATCGCCGTTGAAGTCGACGTGTGCAAGGCTGGCCCGCTCGTCCGTGACGACGGCGTCGTTCAGCCTGAGGCCGCCGCTCTTGATCTGGCGGCGCGCTTCACCGGTCGACGGCACGATGCCTGCCTTCACGAAGGCGCTGAGCACCCCGAACCCACCTGAAAGATCGTCCGCTGCGATGTCCACGGTCGGCAGGTCGCTCGCGATCACGCCTTCCTCGAAGGTCTTGCGGGCGGTTTCCGCCGCCGCCTCGGCCGCTGTGCGGCCATGCAGCAGCGCCGTCGCCTCCGTCGCCAGCACCATCTTGGCCTGATTGATGTCAGAGCCCCCAAGCGCGGCCAGCCTTGCGATTTCGCCCATCGGCAGCGTCGTGAACAGCTTCAGGAACTTGCCGACGTCCGCATCGCCCGTATTGCGGAAGAACTGCCAGTAATCATACGGGCTCAGCATTTCGGCGTTGAGCCAGATGGCGCCTGCCGCAGTCTTGCCCATCTTCGCGCCCGAAGCGGTCGTCACCAGCGGCGTCGTCAGTGCGTAAAGCTGATGCGTTCCCATTCGCCGGCCGAGGTCGACCCCGTTGACGATGTTGCCCCATTGGTCCGAGCCGCCCATCTGCAGGTTCATGCCGAACGTCTTGGCCATGTGCGCGAAATCATAGGACTGCAGGACCATGTAGTTGAACTCGATGAAGCTCATCTCCTGCTCGCGTTCGAGCCTGAGCTTGACCGAGTCCATGGACAGCATCCGGTTCACCGAGAAATGCCGGCCGACATCGCGCAGCATCTCGATCCAGTTGAGCTTGAGCAGCCATTCGGCGTTGTCGAGCATGACCGCGTCTTTCGGACCCTGGCCGAAGCGTACGAACTTGTCGAAGACGCCGCGGATTCCCGCCTTGTGCGCCTCGATGTCGGCGACCGATAGAACCTTGCGCGACTCGTCCTTCCCGGTCGGGTCACCGACCATCGTCGTTCCGCCCCCCATCAGCACGACGCTGCGGTTTCCTGTCTGCTGCAGCCAATGGAGCATCATGATCTGCACGAGCGAACCGACATGCAGCGACGGCGCGGTCGCGTCGAAGCCAATGTATCCGGTCGCCTGGCCTTTCGAGGCCAAAGCATCGAGCCCTTCAAAGTCCGAGCATTGATGGATGAAGCCGCGCTCCTGGAGGATGCGCAGAAAGTCTGATCGCGGATTGAACTCGGTCATGATCGTGTCGTGCAAAGTGGCCAGGAGCAGCGGTGCGGCCGGAAACCGTGGCTGCGTCTAACACGGAAAGCCGGGCCTTGCGCTAGGCCGCAGGCCAAAAAATGGCGGCCGCATTCTTGCTGCGGGGCAGGCTGTGCTATCCACGCTGGACTCGCGGGGCTGTTGAGGTGCGCCAATGCCGGAACTGAAAGCTGTCGTCTTCGACGTCGGCAACATCCTGATCCGCTGGGATCCTGACGCGGTGCTGCGCACTTATTTCAGCAATGACAAGGACTACGCCGCATTTCTTGAATCGACACGTCTGCACTGGGTCAATCTCGAACTGGATGCGGGCCGGCCTTTCGCGGATGGAATCGGCGAACTGGTCGCGCAGTTCCCGCAATATGAGGCACCCCTGCGCGCTTTCGACGTGCGTTGGTCCGAATGCGTGGCTGGCTCCATCGAGGACAACGTCGCCACGCTCCGCGCCCTGAAGGACGCCGGCCATGCGGTTCATGCAATCACCAATTTCGCCCGTGAGAAGTTCGACATCGCGCGGGCCCGCTTCGACTTCCTCAACCTGTTCGACCATGCGCTCGTGTCGGCCGACATCGGGCTGATCAAGCCTGATTACCGCATCTACCATCGTTTCGTGCGGGACGTGGGCATACGGCCGGACGAACTGATCTTCGTGGACGACAGCGCCGTCAACATAGCAGCCGCCAGGTCGGTCGGTTATCAGGTCTTCCACATGCCGAACTCCGACGCTGCGGAGTGCGAGGCGTTCCGCGATGCGCTCAGGGCGGGCGGATTCAACATCTAGCGTCCGGCCAGCCTATTCGATCACTCCTTGCGCGGCTTCGGCCCGACGCGCTTGTCGAGATAGGTGTTGACCGTGTCCATCAACTCGTCGACGCGGCCGTCGAAAAAATGGTTGGCGCCTTCGACGGTCTGATGCTCGATCTGGATGCCCTTCTGCGTCTTGACCTTCTCGATCACGCTGATCACGTCCTTTACGGGCGCGACCCGGTCCTCCGAGCCGTGAACGAAAAGCCCCGACGATGGGCATGGCGCCAGAAACGAGAAGTCGTAGCGGTTGGCCATCGCGGCGATCGAGATGAAGCCCTCGATCTCCGGCCGGCGCATGAGAAGCTGCATTCCGATCCAGGCGCCGAAGGACATGCCGGCGATCCAGCACGTCTTGGCTTCCGGGTTGATGGCCTGCGCCCAGTCCAGAGCGGACGCGGCGTCCGACAGTTCGCCCTGTCCATGGTCGAACACGCCCTGCGAGCGGCCGACGCCGCGGAAATTGAAGCGAAGCGCCGAGAACCCGCGCTCCACGAAAGTGTAGAACAAATTGTAGACGATCTGGTTGTTCATCGTGCCGCCGAACTGCGGATGAGGATGCAGCACGATGGCAAGCGGCGCATTGCGCTTCTTCGACGGCTGGTAACGGCCTTCGATGCGGCCCGACGGACCGTTGAAGATAACCTCAGGCATGGACGCTCAACCTTCGCAAATTGGATGGTCTCCAGGGCGGCAGGCGCGGGCAGTTGGTCTCGACATCGCGACGATCTCTTGACTTATTCCTGCGATCGGCCCAAATCTGGAGCTGTTAGAATTCTTCTAAGCGTTCGAACACAGCAAGAACAAACAGGCTTGCCGATATCGTACGCAGTGAAGGGTGAGGGCGTATAGCACGGCTCATAGGTGCGATTTCAAGCATTTATCGTCTGCCGCTACGAAATCAGATGCTTTATTGCAGGAAGGGCGGTTTTCGCCGACATGACCAGCGCCGACCGAAGCTACCTTGACTGGAATGCCACTGCCCCGATCCGTGCCGAGGTGGTGGACGCCGTGATGCGGTCGCTGGCGCTGTGCGGAAACCCGTCATCGGTCCACGCGGAGGGCCGCGCGGCACGCGCAGCCATCGAGTGCGCGCGCGAAGCCGTGGGCCGGCTGGTCAATGCGCCGTCGCGGATGGTCGTCTTCACCAGCGGCGGCTCCGAGGCCAACGCGTTCGCGCTGACCCCTTCGCTGACATTGAACGACGGCTTGCCGACCACGCGGCTGATGATCGGCGCGACCGAACATCCCTGCGTGACGGAAGGGCACAGGTTCGCCGCAGACGCCGTCGACGTGATTCCCGTGTCGCGGGACGGCGTCATAGATCTCGAATGGGTCAGGCGGTCGCTCGGCTCACATGGCGAGGGCCGTGCGCTGGTCTCCGTCCATCTGGCCAACAATGAGACGGGCGTCATCCAACCTATCGCTGAACTTGGCCTGATCTGCCGCGAAATGGAGGCGCTGCTGCATGTGGACGCCGTGCAGGCTGCCGGAAAGGTCGCCATCGACATGTCGACGCTGGGTGCCGACGTGCTGACATTGTCGGCGCACAAGATAGGCGGACCGAAAGGGGCGGGCGCAGTCGTGTTCGGCTCGGACCGCATCGAGGTCCGCGACCGCCTCATACGCGGCGGAGGGCAGGAAAAAGGCGCGCGCGCCGGCACCGAGAACGTCGCGGGCATCGTCGGCTTCGGCGAGGCCGCATCCGCGGCGCTGCGCGACATCGCGGCCGAAGCTGTCAGGCAATCCACCCTGCGCGATGATTTGGAGGCCCGGATCCTGGAGATGGCGCCGGATTCGGCGTTCTTCGGGGCGGAGGCGCACCGGCTGCCGAACACGAGTTGCTTCGCTACGCCACATGTCCGCGCCGAGAACGCGCTGATCCTGCTTGATCTCGCCGGCGTATCAGTGTCATCGGGGTCGGCCTGCTCGTCAGGCAAGGTCAAGTCATCGCGTGTGCTGGCGGCGATGGGCGTGCAGCCGGATCTTGCGGTGGCGGCGCTCAGGGTGAGCTTGGGGCGCACGTCCACGGAAGTCGATGTCGCCAGGTTCTTGAAGGCTTATGCCGGCGTGCTGGCCGGGGTGAATGCGCGCAAGGCGCAGGCTGCGGCCTGAGCCGGAATGTTTTGACGACTTGCGGGCCTTGAACCCGCGAAGCGGAGAAGGAAGAAAACGATGCCTGCTGTTCAGGAAACCATCGATCAGGTCAAATCCATCGATGTCTCGGAATACAAGTACGGCTTCATCACGGATGTCGAGATGGAGAAGCCCGCAAAGGGGTTGACCGAGGACACGGTTCGCTACATCTCCGCTCGCAAGAAGGAGCCGGAGTGGATGCTCGAGTGGCGGCTGGATGCGTTCCGGCGCTGGAAGACCATGACCGAACCGACCTGGGCGCGCGTCAGCTACCCACAGATCGATTTCCAGGACATATACTATTATGCCGCGCCGAAGATGAACGGCGCGCCGAAATCGCTCGACGAGGTCGATCCGGCCATCCTCGACGCCTACAAGAAGCTCGGCATCCCGCTGCGCGAGCAGGAGATACTGGCCGGCGTCGAGCCCCAGAACCGGGTGGCGGTGGATGCGGTGTTCGACTCGGTGTCGGTCGTCACCACTTTCCGCGCCGAGCTTGCCAAGGTCGGCGTGATCTTCTGCTCGATCTCCGATGCTCTGCAGGACCATCCGGAGCTTGTCCGCAAGTATATCGGCACGGTCGTGCCGGTCACGGACAATTACTACGCGACGTTGAACTCCGCCGTCTTCACTGACGGTTCGTTCGTCTACATTCCAAAGGGCGTGCGCTGCCCCATGGAATTGTCGACGTATTTCCGCATCAACGAGAAGAACACGGGCCAGTTCGAGCGCACGCTCATCATCGCCGAAGAGGGCTCGTACGTGAGTTACCTCGAAGGGTGCACGGCCCCTCAGCGCGACGAGAATCAGCTTCATGCCGCAGTGGTCGAGCTCATCACGATGGATGAGGCCGAAATCAAATACTCGACGGTGCAGAACTGGTACCCCGGAGACGCCAACGGCAAGGGCGGCATCTACAACTTCGTCACCAAGCGTGGCGACTGCCGAGGCAGGAATTCCAAGATTTCGTGGACGCAGGTGGAGACCGGCTCGGCGATCACCTGGAAGTATCCGTCGGTCATCCTGCGCGGCGACGGCTCCAAGGGCGAGTTCTATTCGATCGCAGTGTCGAACGGCATGCAGCAGGTCGACAGCGGCACCAAGATGATCCATCTCGGCAAGAACACCAAGAGCCGCATCATCTCGAAGGGCATCTCCGCCGGCCACTCGCAGAACACGTATCGCGGGCTTGTCTCGGCCCATCGCAAGGCCACCAACGCGCGCAACTTCACGAACTGCGACTCGTTGCTGATCGGCAACCAGTGCGGGGCGCACACCGTGCCCTACATCGAGAGCAAGACCTCGACAGCCACCTTCGAGCATGAGGCGACGACGTCGAAGATCTCCGAGGACCAGCTGTTCTACTGCATGCAGCGCGGCCTCACCGCAGAGGAAAGCACGGCCCTCATCGTCAACGGCTTCGTCAAGGACGTGCTGCAGCAACTGCCGATGGAGTTCGCCGTCGAAGCGCAGAAGCTGATCAGCATCTCGCTTGAGGGAAGCGTTGGGTGAGCCATGGCCGCTGTTCGCGCCAACATCGGCATCTATGCCAGCGAAGACGAGGCCTTGCAGGGCCTTGTCGCACGGCTCGTGGCCAAGCTCGATCCGCAGGCGATCTGGCTGTTTGGCAGCCGTGCAAGGGGGGATCATCGGCCGGACAGCGATTTTGACTTGGTCGTGGTGGCCAAGCCGGGCGCAGAATGGAACGAGGATTTCGATGCGGTCCACCTTGCGGCGATGGGCACTGAACTGGCCCGTGACATAATTCCCTATGATCCGGAGATTTTCGAGGTCGCGCAGGAACTGAACACGTCATTTGCGGCCCGCGTCGTTCGCGAAGGGCGGGAGGTCTATCGTTCGTGACACGCCTCTCAAAAACACAGATCAAGCAGGCGCGAATCGCGAGCTTCCTGCAGCTTGCCAGCGAAGAGATAGAGGCTGCTCGCCAGCTTTTGCCGACGCTTCCCAATCAGTCAGCTTTCTTCATGCAACAATCCGTCGAGAAACTGCTGCGCGCAGTGCTCGAACAAGAAGAGTGTCTTGCCGGAATCACGCACAGCATCGAAGCGCTCGCCGCCTTGCTGCCTGCGCAGCATCCGCTTCGGGCAGTGTTCATGTCGTTCGATGTCATCTCGGGCGCCGCGACGCGTTTTCGGTATCCGACCGAAGTCGGCAATCTCCGTGCGCCGGATATCAATGGAATGCCTCAAAGGCTCGCCGACATCGACGACCTTCAAAAGCGAGTGATCGCTTTCCTTCAGCACAAGTGAGATCATCATGCTCGAAATCCGCAACCTGCACGTCAAGATCGCCGACGAGGACAAGGTCATCCTCAACGGCCTGAACCTCAAGGTCAGGAAGGGCGAGATCGCCGCCATCATGGGGCCGAACGGCTCGGGCAAGTCGACGCTGTCGTATGTCATCGCCGGAAAGCAGGACTACGAAGTGACGGCTGGCGAAATCCTGCTCGATGGCGTGGACATCCTCACGATGGAGCCGGACGAGCGGGCGGCCGCGGGCCTTTTCCTTGCGTTCCAGTATCCGATGGAGATCCCTGGCGTCGCCACCATGACGTTCCTGAAAGCGGCCATGAACGCGCAACGCAAGCAGCGCGGCGAGGTCGAGCTGACGACGCCGGAATTCATCAGGCGCGTCAACACGGCCGCCGACCTGCTTGGAATCCCGAAGGACATGCTTCGCCGTCCGCTGAACGTCGGGTTCTCCGGAGGCGAGAAGAAGCGCATGGAGATCCTGCAGATGACGCTGCTCGAGCCGAAGATGTCGATCATGGACGAGACCGATTCCGGCCTCGACATCGACGCGTTGAAGATCGTGGCGGAAGGCGTCAATGCCCGGCGTGATCCGGAGCATGCCTTCCTCGTCATCACGCACTACCAGCGCCTGCTCGACTACATCAAGCCCGACACGGTCCACGTCATGAGCCGCGGGCAGATCGTCAAGACTGGCGGCCCGGAGCTGGCGCTGGAGCTCGAGGCGAATGGCTACCGTGACTACCAGAGCGCGGCGTGAGGCTGTCATGAACGCGAAAGTCACACTCATGCGCAGCGCTGCCGAGACGGCGCTGATCGATCGTTTTCCCGCCGTCAGGGCAAGATTGCCTGGGCTTCCCGTGGAGCGGGAACTCGCACACGCGAAGATCGCCGCCTCAGGCCTGCCGACACGCCGCGTCGAGGCTTGGAAGTACACCGATCTTCGCTCCGCGATGCGCGAGGCCGCCCCACTTGCGGATCGGCCGAACGCTGCCGAGACGGCGTTGGCGCTGAAAGGTCATAGTCCTCTGGCGGGGCGAGGCGTGGTCACGGTGTCGTTCGTCAATGGCCATCATGTCGGCGCCGATGGCGTCGTTCCGTCGGGCGTCAGCGTGGTCTCGCTGGCCGAGGCGCTGACAGTGGGTCATCCGCTGCTGAGCCGCATCGGCACGTTGCAGCTGGCCTCGGGCGATGTCGCCATGTCGCTCAACACCGCGTTCATGACCGATGGCGCCATCATCCATGTGGCGCGTCACGTCGATGTGGCGGGCCCGATAGCGTTGCGGTTCGTCACGGCCGGGCCTACCGCCGTCGCAACGGCCGCGCGCGTGCTGATGGTGGTGGAGGAGGGAGCGAAGGTCACGCTCGTCGAAAGCCATGAAGGGCAGGGCGCGCTGGCGCATCAGCCCAACACTGTCGTCGAGATCATCGCGGCGGATGATGCGGCCGTGCACCATGTGCGCGTTGGCTTGAACAGCGCCGGCGCGGTGGCGCTCTCCACATTGACCGCCGATCTTGGCGCCCGGAGCTCGCTGACATCGGTGAACGTCGCCCTCACCGGTGCCGTTACGCGCCACCAGGTGTTCGCGCGATTCTCTGGCGGCGATGCCAGGGCTCAGATCAACGGGGCGACGCTGCTGAGCGGCGCGCAGCATGCGGACTCGACGCTTGTCGTGGAGCATGCGGCTGAACCAGGCGGCGAGAGCCGTGAATTGTTCCGCACCATCATCGATGATGAAGCGGCCGGCGTGTTCCAGGGCAAGATCATCGTCCAGCCGCATGCGCAGAAGACTGATGGCCGCATGGCCTCCAACGCCGTGCTCCTGTCGGACGGCGCCGCCATGTACAACAAGCCCGAACTCGAGATCTTCGCCGACGACGTTGCTTGCGCCCATGGCGCGACCTGCGGCGCTCTCGACGACGAATTGCTGTTCTATCTGATGTCGCGCGGCATCTCCAAGGCCGAGGCCGAGGCGCTGATGATCGAGAGCTTCGTCGGCGCGTCGATCGATTTCATCGACGATGAGCCGATCCGCGACATCCTGCACGGGTTGGTGAAGGATTGGCTGCAGGCGAGGGCGGCCAGGCTCGACGCGGGGAAAGTCGTTTGATGGCGGCGCTGGTGAGCGAAGGAGTATTTGCCCTGCGCGCATCCCGCGAAGCAGGGGAATGGCGCGCGGCGAACGGGCTTCAACGCCCGGAGTTCGTCAACTGCATGCTGCTGGGCGCAGTTGTCACCATCATCAGCTTCATCGTTCCGGAGTTGTCCGGCTTGTCGGCGATGACGGATCGGGCGCTCGGCGATGAGCCGTCCAACGTCATGTTGGCCTGGCCCATGCTGCCGACGATGATCTTCGCGATCGCGGCGGGCGCCGCGCTGGTGATCTGGCGCGGCCCGCAGGCGACAGGCTGGTTGGCGCGGCAATTCGGCGGGGCACCGACTCCGATGCAGGCAGCCATCTGGCTGCACCTTGCAGCGGCTGCTTCAATCGTGATCTCGCTTGCCATCGCAGTCGTCGATCTCGTGCTCGGCCTTGCGGGCGGCGGGCTGCCCGACGGCGTCGGCCTGCTGTCCCTGGCGCTTTCGCTCGCCAGCCTTGTCGTCCTGCTCACGGTCATGTCTGTCCTGGCTCAGAACATTCTGGGGATTGCCGGCCGCCGGCGCGGGATCCTGTTCAGCCTGCTGTGGGTGTTCGGAATCCTGGCCGTCACGTCGGCCGTCTGGACCGTAACGTACGCCTTGCTCGGTGGAGGAGCATCATCATGAACGCGATGGTCAGGCCATATGACGTCGACGCGATCCGTGCCGACTTTCCCATCCTCGCACGCCAGGTCTATGGCAAGCCTCTGGTCTATCTCGACAATGGCGCCTCGGCGCAAAAGCCGCGGCAGGTGATGGATGCCATGACGAGGTTGATGAGCGAGGACTACGCCAACGTGCATCGTGGCCTGCATTATCTCGCCAACGCCTCGACCGAAGCCTACGAGCACGCGCGTGAGACCGTGCGGCAGTTCCTCAACGCCTCCAGTTCCGAGGAGGTGGTGTTCTGCCGCTCATCGACGGGCGGGCTCAACATGCTGGCATCCTGCCTCGGCCGGCATCTGGACATCGGCGAAGGCGACGAGATCATCCTGTCGATCATGGAGCACCACTCCAACATCGTCCCCTGGCATTTCTGGCGCGAGCGGCACGGGGCCGTGATCAAGTGGGCGCCGGTCGATGAAGACGGCAATTTCCTGATCGACGAGTTCGCGAAGCTTATCACGCCGCGCACCAAGGTCGTTTCATTGACCCATATGTCGAACGCCCTCGGCACGATCGTGCCCATCTCGGACGTCGCTATGCTGACCCGCGCCGCCGGCGTGCCGCTTGTGGTCGACGGCAGCCAGGGCGCAGTCCATCTGCCGGTCGACGTCCAGACCCTCGGCGCGGACTTCTATGTCTTCACTGGACACAAGGTCTATGGGCCGACAGGGATCGGCGTGACCTGGGGCCGGAAGGAATGGTGGGAGAAGCTCCCTCCATTCGAGGGCGGGGGGGAAATGATCGTCACGGTCACGACGGACGAGGTCACATACAACGACCCGCCGCATCGCTTCGAGGCCGGAACCCCTGCGATCACGGAAGCCGTCGGCCTCGGCGCGGCTCTGGATTACATGATGGCGCTCGGAGCCGAAAACATCATGGCGCACGAGGCGCGTCTTCGGGACTATGCGCACGAGCGCCTGAGCCGGATGAATTCGATCCGGATCATTGGCAATGCCGAGAACAAGGGCGCGATCTTCTCCTTCGAAATGGCGGGAGCCCATGCCCACGACGTGGCGACCGTGATCGACAGGTCCGGCGTCGCGGTCCGGGCCGGCACCCATTGCACGATGCCCTTGATGACGCGATTTGGCGTCACCTCGACATGCCGCGCCTCATTTGGGCTCTACAATACGTGCGATGAAGTGGATAAACTGGTCGAAGCTCTGGCGAAAGCCGAGAGCCTTTTTGCGTGAGGATGCGCCCGTGACCGACATGGTTGATGACATCAAGCCGAATGCGCCGACCATCGCGCCAGGTGGGACCTTGGAGCCGGCCGAGATCGACAGGTTGACCGATGACATCGTGGCCGCGCTCAAGACCGTCTACGATCCCGAGATTCCGTCGGACATCTACGAACTCGGCCTCATATACCGCGTCGACATCTCCGATGAGCGTCACGTCACAATCGACATGACGTTGACCGCCCCCGGCTGCCCGGTGGCCGGCGAAATGCCGGGCTGGGTCGAGAATGCCGTCAGCGCTGTCGGCGGGGTTTCGGGCGTCACCGTCAACATGACGTTCGATCCGCCCTGGGATCAGTCGCGGATGTCCGACGAAGCGCGCGTCGCGCTGGATATGTGGTGAATCAGGCGACGTCGACGCCGAAGTCTCTGCCCGCCGCAACGATCTGCCGCCATGTCTCGTCGTCAAGCGGTATGCCGTGCACGGAGCGGTGCGCGCGCATCTCGCGCTCCATGTCGCCGGGAGCGCGAACCCTGTCGTGGCCTTCGCGCGGCGCCGCCGAGCGCACATAGTCTGCGATGGCGGCGATCCGCTCATGGCGTGCGTCTTGGTCCGGCTCCAACCGGGCCGGATCGATCAGCACGCCGAACAGGCTGTTGATGATCCAGCTTTTGTTGGGCTTGTCCTTGATCAGCGCGCCTCCTGTCAGGCCGGCGCTGAAGATCTCCGCGATGAGCGCGATCCCTGCTCCCTTGTGATCGCCGAATGGCAGCAGGGCCCCCATCGGCAGCGGCGGAAACACGACGGCGGGGTCCTGCGTGCCGCGTCCCTCGGCATCGATCAGGTAGCCGTCGGCCACTTGCTCGCCCTTGTTCAGGGCCACGCGTGCCTTGCCGTGCGCCATGCGGCTTGTGGCGAAGTCGAGGATGAGCGGATTGTCATCGCCGGTCGGCACGCCGATGGCGTGCGGGTTTGTGCCCCACCTGGCCTCGCGCGCTCCGTGCGGCGCGACGATCGGGGCCCGGCCCGCGACATTGACCCAGAACATCGAGACGAGCCCGCGCGCCGCCGCCTGTTCGGCATAGTCGCCGATGCGGCCGATGTGATGCGCGTCGACGAGATTGAGGATCGCCACGCCTCCGGCCAGCGCCATGTCTCCTGCGCGGGCGACCGCCTTGCTTGCTGTCGGCTGGCCGAGAGCCAGGTTGGCGTCGATGTGCAGGAAGGGTGGGGCGACCGCGCGGTCGGCAGGCACGTTGGACGGCTTGAGGAGGCCGTCCTTCACGGCCGCGATGTAGAGCGGAAGCATGCCGATGCCATGGCTGTCATGGCCAGACAGGTTCGCCAGAACAAAGTGGCGCGCGACCTCCGCCGCGTCTCCATCCGGCCAGCCTGCGGCTGTGAACACGCGGGCCGTGACGTCGCGCAGGTGCTCCGGCGTGAAAGAGCGCATGAAGTTCGGCTTTCTGTAAAGATCGTGCGGCTGTGATCCGCTGGGAGCCTATCGTCTCTCGACGAATTGGCAACGAATGCCTATGTATGGTGCATCTGTCCAGAGACGCAGGGCCTTGAACCCTGTCGGGGAGGAAGAGCGAGATGTTTTCGATTCCTGGTCTGAAAGTGATTTCACTGACCGACGCGGCGGCTGCCCGGGTGGCCGAAATCGCGTCGCGCGCCGAGGGCGCGCTCGGCTTGCGCGTGGGCGTCAAGAAGGGCGGCTGCGCCGGCATGGAGTACACGTTCGACGTGGCGAGCGAGATCAAGCCCGGCGACGAAGTGGTCGAGGAGAAGGGCGCCAAGGTCATCGTGGATGGCATGGCGGTTCTGTTCCTGATCGGGACGGAGCTCGACTTCAAGGTCGACAAGCTGTCCTCGACCTTCGTCTTCAACAATCCAAACCAGACGTCATCGTGCGGGTGCGGCGAATCGGTGGCCATCACGCCGCGCAAGGATGGTGTCCCGGCCAACTAAGATGGACTCTCGCTCCATCATCGAATTCTTCGAGCCGGTTGTCCACGTCGCGGTCAGGCACATGTTTGGCGGCCATGGCGTTTATGCAGATGGCCGCATCGTGGCGATCGAGGCTCAAGGCCTCATCTGGATGAAGGCTGACGACGTGACGACGCCGGCATTCGAGCTTCACGGCTCAAGAGCTTTCTCTTACTTCAAGAACGGCAAGGCGCACACCATGTCGTATTGGGCTCTGCCTGATGCGGCCTACGATGATCCGGACGAGTTGCGCAGATGGTGCCGGCTAGCCGAAGACGCGGCCCGGAGAGCGCAGGCCAAAGGCAAGAGCAAGCGGAAGCTGGATCAGGCCACGGCGACGAGGTTGATCTGATCTTCCGTCACGGTCCGGTTGCGGCCATTGCGCTTGGCCTGCATCAACGCCGAATCGGCCCGTGAGATCAGCGACGTGCTGGATTCCGTCCGCCGCCATACTCCGACACCGAGAGACACCGTGATGCGGCCCATCTTCTCGCCGGTGGAGCGCTTGACGAGTTCGCGCGCCTGGATGCTCTGCCGGGCTGCCTCGGCGCCGACCCAACCAGCCATGAGGTCGGCGTCCGGCATGATGACGGCGAATTCCTCGCCGCCAAAGCGGGCGACGGTGACCTTCTTGGGGAACTTCTCACGCAGGGACTGTGCCACGACGCGCAGCACCTTGTCGCCCGTCAAATGGCCATGGACGTCGTTGAAGTGCTTGAAATGGTCGATGTCGACCATGACCAGCGCAAAGGAAGTGCGGTTGTGATGGCAGGTGTCGATGGCTTCCTGCAGGATCTGGTCGAAATGCCGGCGGTTCGAAATGCCGGTCAGGGCGTCCTTCAACGCTTCGAGCCGGGTGTCCTCTAGCGTCTTGCGCAGTTCCGTGACTTCGATCTTGGCGGCCTTCAGCCCTGTCTCCAGCTTGCGGTTGAGGAACTGAGTCTCCTTCGTGGCGTGCACCAGGGTGGAGACGATGTCCTTGAGCGCAACCGGATCGTTGGTCTTGACCATGTCGCCAAGCAGCATCGACAGCGTCTCGCTGTAGGATGTGCTGGAGCCAAGCGAGATGCGGATCAGTTCGACGATGCCGTCGATCTCCATCAGCACGGCGCGGTTCGAACGCTCCGCGACGCGGATCGTCTTGCCGTTCAGGATGTGCGTTGAATAAAGCGCTTCCAGCACCACAGAGGTCAGCGGCTGCCCCGTGCGTTGATGGTCGGCGATGGCGTGGCTGAGGGCTGGGTCAAGTCCGCTTTTATGCGTGTGCCAGATCTCAAATGCATGTGGGCTAGCGGCGATGCCCATGGCCGCGAGGTCCTCGAGCACATTGGCAGCAACGTTGTCGCTCATATTGCTTCGACCACCGGGCATTGTCTTGCCGACCAGAATTCCACTGGTTGGAACAGTTACACGGCCGAATTTAACAACGTCTCAATGCGCCGCCTTTTTGGCAGGACGCAACATGAAGGCCGGCATGTGCTCGCCCAGGCCCTTGACCGGCTTTTCATCGCTGTCATCGCGGTCGAATGGCCTGCGGGCAGCCTGGCGCGGCGCGGGGCTCGGCTCGGGAACTGCCTTGATGAACTCGCGCTTCGGGTCCTGCGCAGTTGCCTCGCGAGACTTGCGCAGGCGTGGCCGAGGCGAATCGTCCCTGGGGCGTCTGCTCTCCGTTGCGGGGCGTTCAGCTTCCCTCGCGGCGTTATCAGCTTCCTTCGCAGGGCGTGCATTCTCCGCAGGGGCGTGTGCAGATTCCCTCGATGGGCGCGCCCCTATGTTGGATTCGCGTGCTGGACTGGTCTCGGCCCGGCCACGTTCGCTGCGTCCGCCCGATCTGGAGGCCGGTTCGCGTCCCCGGCTGCGGTCAGATCCGCGCTCACGGCCGCCGCGTCCGCCGCGGCTCCCGCGCTCGCCGTCATCGTCGTTCGCGCTTGGCGCGCCAAGGCCGGAAAGCTGCGGGCCATGCCATTCGATCGTCGTGCCGATGAGCCTTTCGATCGCAGCGACCATTTTCTCGTCGTGCTTCGTCACGATCGAGAACGCGGCGCCGAGCTTGCCGGCGCGGCCGGTGCGGCCGATCCGGTGGACGTAATCGTCGGCATGGAAAGGCACGTCGTAGTTGAACACATGGCTCACCGCTGGAATGTCGAGCCCGCGGGCCGCGACGTCTGAAGCGACCAGTATGTTCGCGCCGCCGGTCTTAAAGGCGTCGAGCGCAGCCATCCGGGCGCGTTGGTCGAGATCGCCGTGCAGGGCCACGGCCTTGAAATTGTGCCGGAGCAGCGAGCGGTGAAGGTTGGCGACCTCGGTCTTGCGGTTGGCGAAGATGATCGCGGTGTTGAAATCCTCGGCGTCCGTGATCAGGCGGCGCAACGTCTCGCGCTTCTCGAAATCCTTCGAGTGCGACGCCACGATGCGCTGCGTGATGGTGGCGGCGGCGGTTGCTGGCCGTGAGGCCTCGATCCGCACGGGATTATGCAGGAACTGCTCGGTGATCCGTGTGATCTCAGCGGGCATCGTCGCCGTGAAGAACAACGTCTGCCGCGTGAAGGGCACGAGCTTGGTGATGCGCTCGATGTCGGGAATGAAGCCCATGTCCAGCATGCGGTCCGCTTCGTCGATCACGAGGATCTCGATGCCCGTGAGAAGAAGCTTGCCGCGCTCGTAATGATCGAGCAGGCGCCCCGGCGTGGCGATCAGCACATCGACGCCGCGCGTGATCTTGACGTCCTGGTCGTTGAACGACATGCCGCCGATGAGCAGCGCAACGCTCAGCTTGTTGTTAACGCCGTACTTGATGAAGTTTTCCTCGACCTGCGCGGCAAGCTCGCGCGTCGGCTCGAGGATCAGCGTGCGCGGCATCCGTGCGCGTGCGCGGCCCTGCTCGAGCACGGTTATCATCGGCAGGGTGAAGGCCGCCGTCTTGCCGGTGCCCGTCTGCGCAATGCCGAGCACGTCGCGGCGCGCCATGACATGCGGGATGGCCTGTTCCTGAATGGGGGTCGGCGTGGTGTAGCCGGCTGAGGCGATGGCGCTGAGGACTTTGTCGCTCAGACCGAGATCGTTGAATGACATGTGTTCTGGTCCAGAAGGTTGGCGGACATATGACGCGCTTTGCAAGGGCGGGTGGCGAAGCTCCACACCGAAAGATTGCAGTTTGTCGGCTTGTCTCTCGGAGCGCTGGCGCCCAGCTTCCGGACAAGGCGACCGATGGCGCGGCTGTATGTGCGCCGACGGACGCCCCGCACTTGCGGCAACTGAGGGGAAATGTCAACGAAGTTGATGTTCTCCGAGGGGCCGCACGCCATGCCTGAACCAATTGTGATGATTCCCGGCCTCACCTGCACGGCCGAATTGTTTGCGCCTCAGTGGCGCGCCATCGGCGCCGGGCGGCAGGTCTTCGTTGCGGAGCACCGGCTGGATGACACTTTCGCCGCCATCGTGCAGCGGCTGCTGGATGCCGCGCCGGCGCGGTTCGCCCTGTGCGGGCTGTCGATGGGCGGCTATCTGGCCTTCGAGGTGATGCGCCGCGCGCCCGGACGGGTGACCAGGCTGGCCCTGCTCGACACCAGCGCCAAGCCGCCGACGCCGGAATCGAACGCTTTGCGCACGCAGATGATCGAGTTGGCCGAAGGAGGGCGCTTCGAGAACGTCATGGCGCTGATGTGGCAGCGGCTCGTCGCCCCCGCCCGCCGCGAGGATCAGGCGCTGCGCGAGATCGCGCGGCGCATGGCGCTGGAGACCGGGCCCGAGGCTTTCGTGCGCCAGCAGCGCGCCATCATGGGCCGCCCTGACTCGCGGACGGACCTGGCCGCCATCGCAGTCCCGACGCTGGTGCTCGTGGGCACGGAGGACATCCTCACGCCGGTCGCTGAATCCGAGGAGATCGCAGCCGGCATTGCCGGCTCAAGGCTCGTGAAGATTGCGGGTTGCGGCCACCTCAGCACGCTGGAATCGCCGGAGACTGTCACGCTCGCGCTGAAGGAATGGCTGCAGGCTTGACGGCTTCTGCGCGCTCGTCAGGCGCCTGATCGATGCGGTGCGTCTGGACGGCTCGCCGGCCGAAGCCGTCAGCGCCTCGCAGGCAACACGCAGGGGTCGATCTTCAAGCCGTCGATGTCGCGCATGATCGAGCCTGTGGCGCGCGTGTCGACCCCGCGGCTGGTTGCCGCCGAGCTTGAAATGGCGGCCATGATGCCCTTCTCATGGGCCTCGATGCGGTTGCTCATGATGTTCGCCGCGATCACCGACAGGAAGGCGATGGCGACCGCCGCCTTCGCGACATTCGCCACCATCGTGCCGCGCTCGTCGGCGCTGAAGCGGGAGAAGAAAGAAATGAGGCCACGCATGGCAGGGCTCCGGGCTGGATATAGGACCGTCAGCACCATCGCTCAACACGGTTAAGGCTTGGTGAGCGGGGCGCGGGTGGCACGTTCGGCTTCGTCCGTTTCCGCACCGGTGTCATCCCCGGCGGCCCTCGGGGCCGGGAAGGGGTCCATGCAGGTCGAAATGTGGATCCCCTTCCCGAGGCGGTCCGCGTCGTCGGGATGACACCACTGTGCGACAGCTGTAGCTTCGCCGCTTGGTCAGCCAGTGACCGGATGCAATAGCGAGCTTGAGAACACGCCATGACCATCGAAATGACCGTTGCCTTCGCCGGGGCCTTCTTCATCCTCGCCGTGTCGCCGGGGCCGGGGCTGGTCGCGATCCTGTCGCGCACGCTCGCCGGCGGCTTCAGCTCCGGCCTGATGGTCACCGCAGGATTGGTCATCGGCGACGCGATTTTCCTCGCGATCGCCATGGTGGGCCTTTCCGCCATCGCCAGCATGATGGGCCCGCTGTTCCAGATCGTGAAATACGCGGGCGCGGCCTATCTCGTCTGGCTTGGCGTTCAGGCTTTCCGCGCGGCCTCGACGCGCATCGAGATCGACGCCGCGGCATCGCAGGCGCCGCGCGCCGGCAGCGTGTCGAAGGACCTCGGCCTCGGCCTGTTCGTCACGCTGGGAAACCCCAAGCCCATCCTGTTCTACGGCGCGCTGCTGCCGACCTTCCTCGATCTGTCGCAGGTGTCCGCTGGCGATTTCGCCGTGCTGATGAGCGTCGTCGTCATCGTCTCGTTCGCGGTCTACAGCGGCTATATGCTGATGGTCGACCGCGCCCGCCGCCTGCTGAGCTCGACGCGGACGGTCAGGCGGCTGAACCAGGCGACCGGCGTGATGCTGATCGGATCGGGATTTGTCGTGGCGAGCAGGTGAGAAACTTAGATTTAAGTGCGTAAATAAGCTAGATAACTTTTAATTGATTGCCCTTGGCATGCTACGCCAAAATTCTCTGAAAAGTCCGGCTGCTGTAAGATCTTTACTTATTAACACTTCGACATGCTGAGGTTTACACTTGAGCCAGGTGGGCAAATCAGCACTAATAGCGCTAGCATCGTAGGTTGACATGCCTTTGGCGGTTCCAAATATGCGCCGCGCATTTGCGAGACTGTCTGGCGCAATCAGTTCTAAATTCTGAGGATGAAACGCGAAACCCGAAAATACAATTGTTTCTGCATCTCGAACACACTTTCGTATACTATTCAAAAATTCATCATTCTCAAAACGTTCTGTGAACGTTTTGATTCCTTTTGACACAGCGACTAGTTCGTCTGCTCGCGCTGTTCCATTTCCTCCAAAAGCGATCTTTGGTGTTCCATCTTGCCAAGGCAGAGAACCAGCTTGACCATATGGATGAAGTATAGCAACTTCGCTTACAATTTTCTGAGCTTCAATCTCACTCATTTTGTAATAATTAACGAATGATTTTACTAAATAGAATTCCAAAGAACGGTCGTAATTAAACGTAATAAACTGCAGGTTTTCCATAGAGGCCTGTGCATTTAACTTTGAGACGTTTTCCGAAGCCATTTGAAAAAGTGCAGGAAACCAAGTGTTCTCCGTTCTAGAAAAATCGATATTTTCTGATTTCGTCTGATCATAATATAGGAAACTTTTCCGTTCAGACTCAAGAATACAACGCGCAATCGCAAGTTTTCCGACAAGCTCAATCTCTTTGTTGTCGTTATGAGCGTCAATAAAGTCATCTATCGATAACGACTGATGCATCGCATCCCTTATTGCCGATCCAGCACGTAAATATGGATTTATATCGCCAGAACGACCTGTTTGCTTATCCCTGGTAATTAAACGTAAAGCTTCAGTGATTAAGTCATCACCACTTGTTTTATCTTGCCCGTTTTTGAATTTTATGTCGACCGAATGTGAAATAAGCTTCTTTAATTCAAATCCAGTTGGCAAATCAGCTTCTTTGCTTGCACCGGCTCCAATGATAAATAATGTCTTTGATCTGAACATCATCTGCCTTCTTGCGAAAAATGGCAATAATATTTCAAATATCCACTAGATCCGCCGCAAACGCCGCGCGTTCCTGGATGAACAGGAACCTCGCCTCGGGCTTGTTGCCCATCAGGCGCTCCACGGTGTCGGCGGTCTCGTCGCGGGCGTCGTGCTCGACCACGACCTTGAGCAGGATGCGGGCTTTCGGGTCCATCGTGGTCTCCTTGAGCTGCGCCGGCATCATCTCGCCGAGGCCCTTGAAGCGGCCGATGTCGGGCCTCTTTCCCTTGAACACTGTGGCGATGAGTTCGTCCCGGTGCGCCTCATTGCGCGCGTAGGCTGATTTGCCGCCGAGGCTGAGGCGGTAGAGCGGCGGAATGGCGAGGTAGAGGTGGCCCTTGTCGACCAGCTTGGGCATCTGCCGCCAGAAGAACGTGACGAGGAGCGAGGCGATGTGCGCGCCGTCCACGTCCGCGTCGGTCATGATGATGACCTTCTCATAGCGCAGGTCGTCGTCGCGGTAGGCCGAGCCAAGCCCGCAGCCCAGCGCCAGCGCCAGGTCCTGCAACTGCTGGTTGGCGTTGAGCTTGTCGCGCGTGGCGTTGGCCACGTTCAGGATCTTGCCGCGCAGGGGCAGCACGGCCTGGGTCGCGCGGTTGCGGGCCTGCTTGGCGCTGCCCCCGGCGCTGTCGCCCTCGACGATGAACAGCTCGGAGCCGGCAGCGCCCGCGTTCGAGCAGTCCGCCAGCTTGCCGGGCAGGCGAAGCTTGCGGGTGGCGGTCTTGCGGGAGACCTCCTTTTCGAGGCGGCGGCGCAGGCGCTCGTCGGCGCGGTCGACAGTCCAGTCCAGCAGGCGCGTGGCCTGCGCGGGGGAGGCGGCCAGCCAATGGTCGAACCCGTCGCGCACGGCGTTCTCGACGATGCGCGCGGCTTCCAGCGTGGCCAGCTTGTCCTTGGTCTGGCCCTGGAACTCCGGCTCGCGGATGAACACCGACAGCATCGAGGCGCAGGTGGCCATGATGTCGTCGGTGGTGACGGATGCCATGCGCTTTGTTTGGCCGATGCGCTCGGCGTGGTCGCGCAGGCCGCGCAGCAAGGCCACGCGCAGACCCTGCTCATGGGTGCCGCCATCACCGGTGGGGATGGTGTTGCAGTAGGACGAGGAGAAGCCGTCCTCGCCCGTCGCCAGCCACGCGATCGCCCATTCCAGCGAGCCATGGCCGCCGGGCTTCTGGATCTTGCCGGCGAAGATGTTGTCGACGACGAGGTCTTTGCCCTCGATGTCGCGCGCCAGATAGTCCTTCAGCCCGCCGGGGAACTTGAACACGGCCTCAGCGGCGATGTCGCGCCCTTCGAGCAGGGCAGGGTCGCACTTCCAGCGGATTTCGACGCCGCCGAACAGATAGGCCTTGGAGCGCGCCATCCGGAACAGCCGGGCCGGATCGAACTTCGCGCCCGCCCCGAAGATCTGCGCATCGGGATGGAAGCGCACCCTGGTGCCGCGCCGGTTCTGCACGCGGCCCACGGTTTCGAGCTTGCTGGTGGCATGCCCGCGCGAGAAGGTCTGGCGATATAGCGTCTGCCCCCGCGCCACCTCGACCTCGAGCTCGTCCGACAACGCGTTGACGACCGAGATGCCGACTCCGTGCAGGCCGCCCGAGGTCTCGTAGACCTTCGAATCGAATTTGCCGCCCGCGTGCAGCGTCGTCATGATCACTTCGAGCGCCGACTTCGTGGGAAACTTCGGGTGCGGATCGACCGGGATGCCGCGGCCGTTGTCCATCACGCTCAGATGCCCGCTCGCCTCGAGCTCGACCTCGATGAAGGTGGCGTGTCCGGCCACCGCCTCATCCATGGAGTTGTCGATCACTTCCGCGAACAGATGGTGGAGCGCTTTCTCGTCCGTGCCGCCGATGTACATGCCGGGACGGCGGCGCACGGGCTCAAGCCCTTCCAGCACCTCGATGTCGGACGCGCTGTAGCCCGCTTCGCCCGGCGTCGAGAGGCCGGCAGCGCCGTTGGCGCGCGGGGAGGCGGCGGGCTTCACAGGCGCTGCTCTGGCAGCCGCGGCGGCGATGGCGGACGCCGTGCGCGGCGGTGCGGCGGGCGCAGCACGCTGAGGCTTGCCACTGTCGCCCAGGTCGCCAAAAAGATCGTTGCTTGCCATGACCACCACACGATTCGCCGTTCCCGCCTGTATGCCATGACACGCCGCAATCATCGAAATGAAACGTGAACGTCGAGGCGCTGCCTGTTGAGAATGAGGCTTGCCAGCTGCCATGGCCCGTGGCTGTCTGGCCGAAGGGATCTTTCATGAACGCTGCAAGGCCTGCTGAAGACATCATCTGCGTCGATTGGGGCACGAGTTCGTTCCGGGCCTATCTGGTGCGGGGAGGGCTTGCGGTCGCGCAGACCGAGGCGCCGCGCGGCATCCTGACCGTGGAGCCCGGCGCGCATGCTGACGTGCTGAAAGATCTGCTGCAGGCGCTGCCATGCGATTGCGCTGCGCTGCCCATTGTCATGTCGGGCATGATCGGGAGCCGCCAGGGCTGGCGCGAGGCGCCCTATGTCGGCGCGCCCGCTTCCATCCGGCAGGTCGCGGCCGGCATCGTCGCGTGGCGCGAGGAAGGCCTCGGCCCGCTCAGCCTCATTCCCGGCGTGATGCAGGAGCCCGCGGGCTCGATGCCGGATGTGATGCGCGGGGAGGAGACGCAGGTCTTCGGCGCGCTGGCGCTGATGCGCGTCGATCGAGGCACATTCATCATGCCGGGCACGCATTCAAAATGCATCGAGGTCGAAGGCGGCGCCCTGATGTCTTTCCGCAGCTTCATGACCGGCGAGGTCTTCGCCGCCTTGAAGGACCATACGATCCTGGGCCGGCTGATCGAGGAAGGCGCGGCGTCCGGCGAAGGCTTCCGTGCCGGCGTCCTTGCGGCGCAGGAGATGAGGATGCCTGGCGATCTGCTCAATGCCGTGTTCGGCGCCCGCACGCTCGGACTGTTCGGCAGGCTCGCGGGGAACGAACTCGCGGACTACCTTTCCGGCCTGCTGATCGGCGCGGAACTGGTCTGTGCTCTGCCGGCGGGCGGACATGGCGTCGTCATCGGCACAAAGGCCCTGGGGGGACGCTACACGGAAGCCGCCGCCCTGCTCGGGCGAGAATTGCGCGCCGCGCCCGATGACTGCGTCGTCGCCGGCCAATTGGCCGTGGTGGAGGCTATGGCATGATCACTTTCGAGCAAGCCTTCGAGGCGCTGCCGCTGATCGCGATCCTGCGCGGCGTCCGGCCCGACGAATGCGAAGGCATCGGCGAAGCGCTGGTGGCGGCCGGCTTCACGATGATAGAGGTGCCGCTCAATTCGCCGGAGCCGTTGCGGTCCATCGCGCGTCTCAACATCGCCATCGGCTCGCGCGCCGTCATTGGCGCAGGGACCGTGCTCGACGTCGATCAGGTGGCCGACGTGGCGCATGCCGGCGGGCGGCTCATCGTGTCGCCGAACATGGATACGGCCGTCATCGCCCGCAGCAAGGAACTTAAATTGATCTCCGCCCCTGGCGTCGCCACGCCCAGCGAAGGCTTCGCGGCGCTGCGGGCCGGAGCGGACATGCTGAAGCTGTTTCCTGGCGAGTTGGTGACGCCATCGGTGCTGAAGGCGATGCGCGCGGTCTTTCCCCCAGCGACGCGGATGGTGCCTGTCGGCGGCGTCACTCTCGCGACGATGCCAGCGTATTCGGCGGCGGGCGCATCGGGTTTCGGCATTGGCTCGAGCCTCTACAGGCCAGGGTCGACGCGCGAGGATGTTCTGACACGTGCCGACGAAATTGTGCGCTCATGGCGTGCCCTGCCCGGATCGCAGGGCTGAAAAACGAAACGGGCGGCTTTGAGGCCACCCGTCTTAAGGCAAGGATCACGGTACATCCGCGCGACCACTCTGCTTTATTCCAGAATCATGTCCTGAAACCGTTAACGATCGGTTAATCACGTTTCGTGGCATCATCATGACCACGATCGGGCGAACTTGGGTGATCAAACGGCGATTTTGCCGCCGCCGCGTTTGGTGATCGCCACGATCGATGGGCGCGGCGGAATCCCCTCCTTAAAGTCGGGCCACCGCGTGGTCGGCGTGTTGAATGTCACCGGCTTCGCATTGGGGTCATCGTCGTCAGCCTCGCCGGGATGCTGGATCGCCACGAAGAATGTTTCGAGGTCGGGCGTCAGTTCCGGCCCGCAGAGCTCGGCTCCGTTCGGGCAGCGGAAGAAGAGCTTGGACGTGCCGCGCGCAGGCCCTTCGGTCTCCAAAGCCCAAACGCCATCGGCCCGGCCTGTCTTGGAGGGCATGTTGCCGTCCGTGGCGATCCAGAGGCGGCCGTCAGCGTCCACGGCGCAGTTGTCCGGCATGCCGAACCAGCCATCCTTGGTCGTATTGGCGTTGAACGTTGCGCCGATCGCCGCCACCGAAGGGTCTCCGCAGCGAAGCAGAACCTCCCACCGGAAGGTCAGGGCCGCGTGGTCGCCGCCGGCCGGCATCATCTCGATGATGTGGCCGAAGCGGTTCTCGGCGCGCGGGTTGGCAGGGTCAACCTGCGCTGCCGTACGCCGGCTGTTGTTGGTCAGCATGACATAGACCATGTTGGTCTTTGGATTGGCCTCGACGTCCTCGGGCCGGTCCATCTTGGTTGCGCCCAAAAGATCAGCGGCGCGGCGCGTCTCGATCAGCACGTCGGCCTGGCTGTTGAAGCCGTTGGCGACGGTCAGCGGCCCTTGTCCGAATATCAGCGGAAGCCATTCGCCGCTGCCATCCGCGTTGTAGCGAGCGACGAAGAGCGTGCCGCGGTCGAGGATGTCCCGGTTGTTGGACGGCACGGCGCGGTCGACGGCGGCCTCGGTGACGAACTTGTAGACATAGTCGAAGCGCTCGTCGTCGCCTTGGTAGACCACGAATCGCCCGTCGCTATTGACGATGTTCGCCGCCCCTTCATGCTTGAAGCGGCCCATCGCGGTTCTCTTCTTGGGCACAGAAGCCGGATCGCGCGGATCGATCTCCACCACCCAGCCGAAGCGATTGGCTTCGTTGGGCTCCTTGACGATGTCGAAGCGGGCGTGGTGCTGGCCCCAATTGTACCAGTTGCCCGGGACGCCCATCCGTTTGTAGTTGCGCGCCTCGGGATGGCTGTCGCTCAGCGCGCCCCAGAAGTAGCCATTCACGTTCTCTTCGCAGGTCAGCCACGTGCCCCATGGCGTCGTCGCTCCGGCGCAGTTGTTCAGCATGCCGCGAACCTTGCGGCCAGCCGGATCGTAGCTTGTGCGCATCCGCTCGTGCCCGGCGGCGGGGCCGGCGATCTCCATCTCGGTTTCGGCAGTGATGCGGCGTGCAAAGGTTGAATTGTCCACCACGGCCCATTTGCCGTTTGCCCCGCGGGCGACTTCGATGACAGAGCCGCCATGCGCCATCATCTCGATGTCGGCGAGGTCTTTGGTCATGTCCTTGAAGCGGACATTCCGGAGGTCCTGGCGGCCCGACAGGGTCGGGAACATCAGTTCCTCATTGGTGTATTCGTGATTGATGACGAGCAGGCCGCGGCGTGATCCGTCGATCGGGATGTAGCCGATGTAGTCGTTGTTGTAGCCGAACTGACGGGCCTGGGCCAACGGCGACTGCGTCTGCGGATCGAAGGCTGGCGCATCCGCCATCACCTTGTCGCCCCAGCGGATCAGCACATCGGCTTCATATCCTTCCGCCACGTAGATGTTCTCGTCGGATCCGGCCGCCACTTCCTTGAAATTGAAGTTCGGCGTGGTGTTCGCGCCCTGGGCCGCGGCGTTCTGGGACGTCGCCAAGGCAAGGGGCGAGACCGTGGCCGTCATGGCCGCCACGGCGAGTATGCCTTTCATGAGATCACGCCGGTTGAACCGCTCCGCGATCATTTCCCCCATCGTGGGGTTTCCCGACGTATTACTGCCGACATTCTGCGACTCTTCCGCAGCCTGCGATTTGCTCAGATGGTCAAGCATATCTGTCTCCCTCGCGATGGTTCCGCATCATTGCCGGTCTCTCGCTTAAAGGCACCTGGCATGACAAGCAGATGACAGCGAGGCGCGACATTCCGCCGTCGTTCCGGCCAACTTTGCGTAAAGACAGGGACGAGCCGCCGAAAGATGTCAGCAAGTTCGCAAAGTCGCAAGGAGGCGTCTGGTTGCAGGTGCACTTGCGATGGACAATCATCCTTTACTGCGTTTCAGCATAGGATTCTGTTGACATTCTCCATGCCTTCGCCGTTTTTTAACGGCAATCATGTAGGCTGTAGGCTTGATTGATGAAAGGTTGGCGTCATGGCCTCGCGCAGCACCCGTTTTGACGCCCTCCGCCTGTCGCGCGAAGCTGACATGGCGGGCCAGTCCTTCGCCTTCGAGGATGCTTCGCCTCCTGTCGGAGATGGTTCCCGTTTGTCGAACTGGCTCTGGTGGGCGGCTGCGGCCGCCGCGTTCGTCGGCCTCATCGGCCTCGGGATTGGCTGAACGTAAGCCTAAATCAACGATCGTCCCGTAACGTCGGCATTGTCCGGTCGCCTTTGTCCGATCCTGCGGCCGGCCTCGTGTGTGAGGCGGCGATGCGTGTCGTGATTGTCAGCGACTTCGGCTCCGTCAATGGCGGAGCGGCGAAAGTCGCCATCGAGAGCGCCAGAGGTCTGGCCGATGCCGACGTCGATGTGGTCTTCGCCTGTGCCGTCGGGCCGCTGTCGGCAAGGCTGGCGCATCCGAATATCAGCATTGAGATGTTTCAGGCCGAGGAGGTCTGGAAGGTCGGCAAAGCATGGGCTGCCGCGCGGCAGGGCATCTGGAGCGCCGCAGGACATACCTGGCTGTCCGCGCTTCTGCAGCGCCAACCCGCCGACGCCATTGTTCATCTGCACCAATGGACCAAGGCGTTTTCCCCATCGGTGATCGGGGCTGCGGCGGAGAGCGGCCGGCCGGTTTTCATCACCATGCATGATTACTTTTCGTTCTGTCCGGTTGGGGGGCATTTTGATTTCCAGGCCGGCAGGCCATGCGACAAGAAGCCGATGGGCGCCGCCTGCGTCGGCAGCAACTGCGACCGCGCGTCTTATGCGCACAAGCTGGTGCGCGTGGCGCGGCAGTGGCGCTCTGACAGGGCGTTGGCCGCCTGCCGGGACCTGACTTTCGTGCATGTCTCCGAGTTCGCGCGCCAATTCGCGGAGAGCTTCCTGCCCGCGCATGCGCGCCATGTCACCGTCGAGAACATGATCGAGGCGGAGAGGCGCGCTCCCGTGGACGTCGCGCAAAATAGCCATCTGCTGTTCCTCGGCCGCCTGACGGAAGAAAAGGGAGTGCTTCTGCTCGCGGAGGCGGCCAGAGACGCGGACGTCGATGTTCGGTTCGTCGGCGACGGGCCCGTGGCGCCGGCGATCGCCAAGGTTTTTCCACGCTCACAATTGCACGGCTGGATCCCGCCGGAGGATGTCTTCGCGGAGATCGCGCAGGCCCGAGCTGTCGTCGCGCCTTCGCTGTGGTTCGAGACCGGCCCGATGACGGTGCTGGAGGCTATGGCCATGGGCGTGCCGGCAATCGTGAGCGGCCGGATGGGGGCCGCAGACTGGGTGGCGGACGGGAAGACTGGACGGCATGTCCAGCGGGGCGAGGCGCCGAGCCTGGCGAGTGCGCTGCGTGAAGCGATGGGCGGCGCTGCCGAGCGATGGGGCGCCGCTGCCTTCGAAGCGTATTGGCAGGACCCGTTCACCAGTGATCGGCACTGCACGCGCCTGCTTGCCGCTTACGGCACACTTGCATTGGCGCGGACAGCTGCCTGACCGGCACTCCGGCCTTGCAGCGAAGCGAAGCCATCCATTGCCCTGATGCGGGATCAAGGTTTGCGTTCAGGAGAAGCGGCGGCCTTGCACTGCCGGCAATGATGCGTCGGCTGGCGCACGCGTCGCAAAAAAAGGGCGCAGTCGCCTGCGCCCTTTGGGTCCATCGCTCGTTAGAAGACTCAGAGCGAATAGTACATGACGAATTCCAGTGGATGCGGCGTCATGCGGAAACGGTCGGCTTCGGCCTTCTTCAATTCGATGAACGAGTCGATGAAGTCGTCGTTGAAAACGCCGCCAGCTTTCAGGAAGCCGCGATCCTTGTCGAGGCAGGCAAGCGCTTCGTCCAGCGAGCCGCACACCGTAGGGATCTTCTTCAGCTCCTTCGGCGGCAGGTCGTAAAGATCCTTGTCCATGGCTGGGCCTGGGTCGATCTTGTTCTGGATGCCGTCAAGGCCTGCCATCAGCATCGCTGCGAAGGCGAGATACGGGTTCGCCATCGGGTCGGGGAAGCGCACTTCAACGCGCTTGGCCTTCGGCGACTGCGTCCACGGAATGCGGCACGAAGCCGAGCGGTTGCGGGCGGAATAGGCCAGCAGCACCGGAGCTTCGTAGCCCGGGACGAGTCGCTTGTAGCTGTTCGTCGAAGGGTTGGTGAACGCGTTCAGCGCCTTGGCATGCTTGATGATGCCGCCGATGTACCAGAGGCACTCCTGGCTCAGGTCGGCGTACATGTTGCCGGCCATGATGGGCTTGCCGGCCTTCCAGATCGACTGGTGGACGTGCATGCCCGAACCATTGTCGCCGAACACGGGCTTCGGCATGAACGTCGCCGACTTGCCGTAGGACTGCGCGACGTTGTGGATCGCGTACTTATAGATCTGCATCTGGTCGCCCATCTTGACCAGCGTGTCGTACTTCATGCCCAGCTCATGCTGCGCGGACGCAACTTCGTGGTGATGCTTTTCGACGGTGACGCCCATCGCGGCCATCGCGGCCAGCATCTCCCCGCGCATGTCCTGTGCGGAATCGAGCGGCGGAACCGGGAAGTAACCGCCCTTTGTCTGGATGCGGTGGCCCATGTTGCCACCTTCATAGTCGGTCATGCCGTTGCTCGGCAGTTCGACGTTGTCGAGCTTGAAGCCGGTGTTGTACGGGTCGGCAGCGAACTTGACGTCGTCGAAGATGAAGAACTCGGCTTCGGGGCCGATGTAGATGGTGTCGCCGATTCCTGTCGACTTGAGGTAGGCCTCGGCCTTCTTGGCGATGCCGCGCGGATCGCGGCTGTAGGGCTCTCCGGTCGATGGCTCGAGGATGTCGCAGACGATCGACATTGTGGAGGCCGAGAAGAACGGGTCCATCGTGGCCGTGGTCGGATCGGGCATCAGGATCATGTCGGACTCGTTGATGGCCTTCCAGCCAGCGATCGAGGAGCCGTCGAACATCGTGCCTTCGGCAAAGATGTCCTCGTCGATCATCGAGACGTCGAACGTGACATGCTGCCACTTGCCGCGCGGATCAGTGAAACGAAAGTCGACATACTTGACGTCGTTGTCCTTGATCGCCTTGAGGACGTCCTTGGCGGTCTTCATCGGTGTTTCCTCAACTTCTCAGTTTCAGGGGTGACGCCCGGATGGGCTTCGGGTGGGTTACGTCTCGGCTTGTCTCGAAGCCAGCCCTCGCGGGGTGGCTCAGATCGCGTCCGATCCCGTCTCGCCGGTGCGGATGCGGATCGCTTCCTCGACCGTAGATACAAATATCTTGCCATCTCCGATCCGGCCCGTCTGGGCCGCCGTCTTGATGGCGTTGATGGCCTTGTCGAGCAGATCATCGTTGAGGACGATCTCGATTTTGACCTTGGGCAGGAAATCGACGACATATTCCGCGCCGCGATAAAGCTCGGTATGGCCCTTCTGCCGGCCGAAGCCCTTCGCCTCGATGACGGTGATGCCCTGCAGGCCGATCTCCTGCAGCGCTTCCTTCACTTCATCGAGCTTGAACGGCTTGATGATGGCTTCGATCTTCTTCATCTTGATACGCTCCTGCCAAAAGGCGCCCGGCGAGCACGATTGTCATACCATCGGTTGCTCGGCAAGCCAGACGAAGCGCTCATGCAGCTGCATAAAGCCTTTGCATGCGATGATCAAATCGTAGGCAAATGCCTATTTGAAAGGCACAATTTTTGCTGCTTGCCAGCAGGCCCTGACACGGTTCACATCAGACCCGCATGACGCTGGAGCGACTGGCGTTTTAGGGGGTAGAGTGATGTCGATCAGGCAACTGGCCATGGGTTTTGTCGCGGGCGCGCTCGCTGTGCTCGTCTTCCACCAATCGATGATCCTTATCTTGCACCTTCTGGGCTATATTCCGAACTTTCCATGGTCTCTGCGCGCCGTTGGCCCGTTCTCAGTGCCGGCGCTGGTCAACAGCATGTTCTGGGGCGGTTTGTGGGGCGTCGGTTATGCGGCCATCGGCCCACGCATCCCGGTGAGCCCGGACATCGCGCGGGGTGCGGTCTTCGGCCTCCTCGGTCCCTGGCTGCTGGGCAACGGCATCCTCGTTCCCCTCATCAAGGGCGGCAACATCCTGTGGGGCTTCAATCCGCAAATGATGTGGCGCGGCGCGTTGATCGGCCTCGCGTTCGGCATTGGCCTCGCCGTGTTCATGCGGCTGCTGGCGCGGGTGCGCTAGGCGACGTCAGACGCCCTTCACGTCACTTCGAACCAGGCCCACAATCCGGCGTCGAAGCGTTCAATGACTCCGGACGAGATTAGCCATTTTCCGGGATTGTCGGCGCGAAATGCAAAGCGCAGCGTCTTTCCTTCCGGAATTTGCGCGTTGTCGGTCCAGTAGGGCTCCCAGCCATCGTCCAGCGGGTGCAGCAGGCGCGCAGTGTGGCCGTGCAGGTGTATGACCTGGGTCCAGGCGGTCTTGTTGGTCACGGCCAGCACGACTGGCTTGCCGCGCGGCACGCTGAAGAGCGGCTTTCCATCCGCGCTGCCAGCGGCCCCGTTGACGAGCCAGGGCTTTTCCGGATCGACACCGTTGAGATCGAGCTTTCCGTCCGCGCCAGCCTTGGCACCGCCTTCGATGGTCATTTCGGCCCGATGGGCGTCCTGCAGGCGTACGGCCGCTGGCAGTAGCTTGTTCTCGGGCACAGGGCCGATCGGCGGCAGGGCAGGGCGGCCAATCGGTCTGTCGGTCGTGGTCAGCATCACCAGGGGCACGCCGCCGCCAAGCTGCGCGACGACAGATCCAACCGAGGCCGCCTCGTTGGGGACATCGACCAGAATGTCATAGCGGCTGCCGGGCGCGAACGGCAGCGCCGCGCGCAACGGCTCGAAGCTGTCGGTCGGCTGCCCGTCGACCGCGATCACGTACGGCCGCATGCCCTCGAACCGCAGGCGCATGATGCGCGCGTTGCATGCCGAGATCAGCCTCAGCCGGACCCGCGCGCCCTGCGCGACAGGAATGCGTTCGGGCGCTGAGCGGCCATTCACCGTGATCCAGCTGCCAAGCCTGCCCGCGGCCGCATGCGAGGGGCCGCGCTCAAAGCCTGCGACCTTGTTGTCGTCGGTCAGCAGCCAGTCGTCGACGATGACGACGACGTCGAGATCGACCGGCGGCGGGGTGGGCTCCTCGATCACGAGTGCACCGAAAAGCCCCTTGTCCTGCGCCGGGCCGGAGCTTCCAAGCACTGTCGGCCGCCAGAAGCACGTTCCGGCGTCAGGCGGCGTAAGCCTGTATTCGAACGAACCGCCAGGTTGGATCGGATCCTGCGAGAAGCCGCCGACGCCGTCCATCGCGGCCGCGCCCCGCACGCCCTGCCAATGCAGCGCCAGCGCCGTGTCGGTGCGGTTGTTCACGGTGACAAGCGCGGTGTCCCCGAGCCTGATGCGCAAAGGCCGGGCCGGCGTTGCGCCATCGGTTCCCCATACGTCGTATTCGACAGGCGGGCTCGGCCTGAGCCGCGTCCGCATCGGTCCGAGATTGAGCACATGGCGAGCGTCGCGTGGGCCAGTGGCTGCGTCCGTCGGCCGAGGCTGCTCCAGGCGCTGGCGCTGCTGCGCCAGGGCAGGCATCGCGAAGGGCGCTGCAAGGAGGCCGCCGAGAGCGGCGCGGCGGGTCAGCGATGGTGAGGACGAACGACGTTTCATTCCGCCTCATTCGCACAGGCGAAGGCGCGCACTCAAGCGCTATCAGGCGCTCAAGGCTCGACTGACACCGCGCGGATCATCCGGATGCGCTCAGGCATTTCCGCCACCGCTGGCACGAAACGCAGCGAAACGGGGTCCAGCTTCATGAGCACGCCGGTGGCGACATCGAAATATGCGCCGTGGAGGCCGAGCTTGCCGCGGTCCTCAAGCGTCTGCACGCAGGGGAAGGCCCGCAGGTTCGCAAGCGACTGCTCGATGGACGCCAGCGCGAGCCGTTCGACATAGACCGGCAGCGCCTCGCCTTTGCCCCGCCCGCCGGCCCTTGCGGCTGCATGACCCACGAGGCTGACCCACTTGCCGATGAAATCGCCCGGCGACAGCGGCTCGGCGCCATCGTCCGCGAAAGCGCGGATGCCGCCGCATCGCCCGTGGCCCAGCACGACGATGTGCTCGACCCGGAGGGATTGGACCGCGAATTCGAGCGCCGCGGACACGCCGTGAAGGCCTTCGTCCGGCGAGTAGGGAGGCACAAGGTTCGCCACATTGCGCATCACGAACATCTCGCCCGGCGCAGCGTCGAAAATCACTTCCGGCGAGACGCGGCTGTCGCAGCAGCCGATGACCATTATGCGCGGCTTCTGCCCCTCGGCGGCAAGCTGTTCGAAGCGAAGCTGCTCGCGCGGGAAGCGGTCGTCGAGGAAAGCGCGGTATCCATCGACGAGGCGTTCGGGAAATTGCGGCGACACGAGCGGCCGGCTTCCCTGCGCGGCAAGCGTCCCGCCTTGGCTTTGCTCATCTGACATCGAGGCGGGATAGCAGCTTGGAAAAAGGCGTCAAGTATCAGGCGGACGCGCCCGTTGCGGACGCGGCCGCCCGGCCGTGGCTCTCGCTCGGAATGCGGGTCGCTGGCCGTTTGCGCCGATGCTTGCAGCCATGCAGGCTTGGCGGTCTGGCCGCTCGGCGCATTTTTTTGCTGCACTCCCGGCAACACCTGCTATACGGCTTGCGAAATCCGACGCTGGCTATGGCCTGATGGCTATGTATTGGCGGATGCTGTTTGGCTTGCGGGCGTGGCGGAATTGGTAGACGCAGTGGATTTAGGTTCCACCGCCGCAAGGCGTGGGGGTTCGAGTCCCTCCGCCCGCACCAGATGCCATCCGCGCAGGTCGCTGCAGCGCAGGATGTGACGAACGTTTGCTCAAGCAGAATTTCAAGAACGGACCAGCACGATGCAGGTGACACAAACCCTCTCCACGGGCCTGAAGCGCGAATTCAAGGTGGTGCTGACCGCCGCTGATCTCGAAACCCGGCTTGTCGACGGACTCGAGGGGCTGAAGGGTAAGGTCAAGATCAATGGCTTCCGCCCCGGCAAGGTGCCGCCAGGCTACCTGCGCAAGATGTACGGCCGCTCGGTGATGAACGACGTGCTGCAGAATGCCGTCAACGAAGCCAACCAGAAGATCTCAGCCGACAATTCCATCCGCTTCGCCATGGAGCCCAAGGTCGTCTTCCCGGAGAACAAGGAAGAGATCGAAGCCGCGCTTGATGCGAAGGGCGACCTGGCGTTCAACGTCGCCGTCGAAGTGTTGCCCAAGATCGAGGTCGTGGACCATTCCGGCGTCTCGTTGAAGCGCCTTGTGGCCGAGGCTCCTGAATCCGACGTGACAGCAGCGCTCGAACGCATGGCGTCGCAGAACCGTGCGTTCACCAGCAAGGGCGCCGACGCCGTTGCCGAGAATGGCGACAAGCTCATCATCGATTTCGTGGGCTCCATCGATGGCGTGACGTTCGATGGTGGCACGGGCGAAGGCATCGACCTCGTCCTGGGCTCGAACTCGTTCATCCCCGGCTTTGAAGACCAGATGCTCGGCGCCAAAGTCGGCGAGACCCGCACGGTCAACGTCAGCTTCCCCGAGAATTACGGCGCGGCCAACCTTGCTGGCAAAGCTGCATCCTTCGTCGTGACCGCCACCGACATCCAGAGCCCCGACGCCGTAAAGGTCGACGAAAGCCTGGCGAAGGCATTCGGCATGGAAAGCCTCGATGCGCTCAAGGATGCCGTGAAGGCCCAGCTTCAGCGCGAAATGGATGCCCAGTCGCGCCGCAAGCTCAAGAAGACCCTGCTTGACGAACTTGACAGCCGCTATGCGTTCGACCTTCCGCCCACCCTTGTGGAGCAGGAGTTCAACAACGTCTGGACCCAGGTCGAAAGCGACATGAAGCAGGCGAACAAGACGTTCGCCGACGAGAGCACGACTGAAGAGGCCGCCAAGGCGGACTACATGAAGATCGCCGAGCGCCGTGTGCGCCTCGGGCTGGTCCTTGCGGAGATCGGCGACAGCGCCAAGATCCAGATTTCCGACGAAGAGGTGACGCAGGCGCTGATCGAGCGCGCGCGCCAGTATCCCGGCCAGGAAAAGCAGGTCTGGGAGTTCTACCGCAAGAATCCGCAGGCGCTCGCCGAAATCCGCGCACCGATCTTCGAGGAGAAGGTCGTCGACCACATCCTTGCGCAGATGAAGGTCGAGGACAGCAAGGTCGACCGGGACACACTGTTCGCTGACGATGATGCCGACGTCCCAGCGGCCGAAGCTGGCGCGGCCGAAGCTGGCGCGGCGGAAGCGAAGCCAGCAAAGGCCAAGGCCAAGAAAAAGGCCGAGTGAGAAGCCGCGCGAAAGCGCGGCGGCGCATGGTCATCGGAAATCAGGAGCAGCGGGGAGACCTGCCGTTTTTTCGTCGCGGCCCTGGGGTGCGCCAGCAACAGTTTGGCGTGGCGTCATCGCATCGCAGCGTCGACGCCCCGCCCGAAGGCCTCCTTGACGTCGTCGCTCCAGCACTCGCCATCGATTGCGGCGCGAGCGGCATGGCGGTCGCGAATGCCGAATTCGGCGAGGCGCGCAGTGGCGTCCGCCATCATGGGCATATCGCCAGCCGCCCCGCTCACTGCGAGCCTTATGATGTGCCCCGTACGAAACAACCGCTGCGGCGTCCTTGACATCTGATCGCGCGCTTCGAGTGCGTCGCCATCGAGCATGGCTTTCGCCACCGCAGCAAGCCTGTACCATGGGTCCGCCAGCGGGTTCAGCGCCCTAGCCCTTGCCTGCAGATCAAGCGCTTGCGCCCAATCGCCGGCAGCCAGCCCGAGTTTTGATCCGGCGTCAGCCAGAACATCGGGGTTGTTAGGATAGGCTGCGAGCATCCGCTTGGCCACAATGCGCAATCGCGCCTTGTCCTGCGTGCAGGCCGCAAGCGCCATCTCGGCATCGGCGGCCATCAGGTCGGCGTCGTTCGGATCGCCCAGTTGCCTGCCCGCTTCGGCCAAAAGCCGCTGCCGCTCAGGGCCGCTCGCCTGACGCGCGCTTTCGATGCTGAGCAAAGCCAGCGCAGCCCGTCCTGAGATGAACCCCGGGTCCTCCGGGACCGCCTTCTTCAGGCATGCTTCGGCCTCGGCGCGCACCGCGGGGTCATAGCTCCGCCAATACTGCCGGATTCCGATAAGGCAGGCGAAGCGCTTCTCGTGCCGGGCGTCGCCATCGATCCGGCCGATTTCGGCCATGCCGATCGCGCCGCCAGGTGAAGCCAGATCACGCGCGATTTCGGTCGCCAAACTGCGGAGGATGCGGCCGGTCTGCTGCGCAAGCAAAAGCCCGTCATGGTAGCCGGACCATCGCACGGCCTGATCCGGCCAGCGCTTCAGGAATGTGGAGACGGTGTAATTGTCGCCCATGTCGGTGATGCGCATCTCGACAAGATAGACGGCTCGGCCCTGTACGGCCTTTTTCAATGCATCGTCGACCTCCGACATCTGCGGTGCCTGGATGACCGTCAACCATTGCTGCTTTGCAAGCTCGGCCGCGACCTCTCCCCGGAGCCCGGCGGCGAACATGGCGAGGCGACCTCTGTCATGGCTGGCCGCTGGCTGCATCACGACGAGCGGGGGCGCTATTGGTCGGGCGGCGGCTGGAGAGATGGGGGTCCGCCGGAGTGCGGACCATGCCGCCATGCCCACCGCGACGCAGGCCAGCATCGCCACCGCGACGAAAACAATCCATCTGCTTCCGGAAGGCAGAAAGCTGCGTGCAAGAAGAGCGCGGTCGGCGATGTTGATTGCCGGGCGGTAGCTGCCTTTCGGAATGGTGATCCGCACCGCATCGGTGGTCGAGTGACCGGCATTGTAATGGTTGATCGCTTTGCGCAAGCGCGTCATCTCCGCCCGGGCAATGCTGTCGGACTGGGGGTCGAAGCCTTTCCCGCGGCCAAGGACGTCGGTTGCGATGCTGAAGCTCTTGATGCGGTCTCCGCGCCCCGCAAGCTCCTCGCGCACCAGGTAGCCGAGCAGGTCCGGCATGCGATCGCCCGTCCCAAGCACTCCGGACCCGGCCACGCGGTCGACAGCCTCGAGGATCTTAATCTCCTGCTCCCGGCTGTATTCCGGAGACGGCTTCGAGGGCGTCAGGTCACCGGCGCGAGAGATCATGAATATCTATAGCGCGCCCCGCTAGTTGCACGCAAATGCCCGCACGTGCCTGCCCACGATATCCCGAATCATCGACCTGCCGTCGTTATCGAAGGAGGTGGCAGATGCCCCAGGACCAGATCAACGGCTCTCAGTCCATGTCAATGGATGTGCACGGAATGGCCGCGCCTCACGGCCAGCGGCTTCGCCAGCGCGACACCGAGCAGCTCCAGGACATCATCATCAGGGCGCATTATCTGTCCATGGAGATGCGCGACATCTGCGCAGCGTCAGCGCCAGCTTCACGCACCATGTGCCTGGCAGCAGCGCACATGCTGAAGTGCTGGGCGCTGGGGTATTCGAGGGAGCTGGTGCGTACGGCAACCCGGACGGATTCACCTTGATGGCCGGAAGCGGCGCACGGGTGGCGCTAGCGTTTGTAATCGGCGGTGTCGTGACTACATTAGCAAAACCAGCGCGGACGAATCGTTGTCCGCGCACCAGGAGCTATGGTCCATGATCCGCGATCGCGATCCCGTCGAAATCTACAACAATCTCGTCCCGATGGTGATTGAGCAGTCAAGCCGGGGCGAACGCGCCTTCGACATCTACTCTCGCCTCCTGCGCGAACGCATCATCTTCCTCACCGGCCCTGTGGAGGATTACGGTGCATCACTGATCGTCGCGCAGCTGCTTTTCCTCGAAGCCGACAATCCCAAGAAGGAAATTTCCTTCTACATCAATTCGCCCGGAGGCGCGGTGACAGCCGGCATGTCGATCTACGACACGATGCAGTTCATCAAGCCCCCAGTGACCACGATCTGCCTCGGCATGGCCGCTTCCATGGGGTCGTTGCTGCTTACGGCCGGCGCGCCCGGCCAGCGCTTCGCCTTGCCGAACTCGCGCGTCATGGTGCACCAGCCTTCCGCTGGCTATCAGGGCAAGGTCACCGACATCATGATCTACGCCCGCGAATTCGACAACACGAAGAAGCGGCTTAATGAAATCTACGTGAAGCACACCGGACGTTCGTACAAGGACATCGAGGACGCGCTGGAGCGCGACAACTACATGTCCGCCGAGGACGCGAAGGCCTTCGGCTTGATCGACCAGGTCATCGACAAGAGGCCCGAGGACGGCGGCGCGGTCACTGCAGCGGTCGCATGACGATGCTGCGACACAAAGGAGGTTGGCCATCGCGGTGCGCCAACCTTATGATGCGCCGTGACGACGATCGCGGCGATAGTGATCGGATCGTTGCACGTTAACGATCTGATGGCATGCTGTAGCGTTTACTGTGACGGTAACCGAACAGCCGGTTTACCGAATCAAACCGCGCGTTGCGGCGGTTTTTGACCCGCAACGAGGGAGACAAGGCCATGACCAAGGCGAGCAGCGACACGAAGAGCACATTGTACTGCTCGTTCTGCGGAAAAAGCCAGCACGAGGTGCGCAAGCTCATTGCGGGCCCGACCGTGTTCATCTGCGATGAATGCGTCGAGCTGTGCATGGACATCATTCGCGAGGAATCGAAGACCTCGATGGTGAAGGCGAAGGACGGAGTCCCGACGCCCAAGGAGATCCGCAAGGTCCTTGATGATTACGTCATCGGCCAGGAGCATGCCAAGAAGGTGCTCTCCGTTGCGGTTCACAACCACTACAAGCGGTTGAACCACGCGACGAAGCACAACGACGTCGAGCTTGCGAAGTCGAACATCCTGCTGGTCGGGCCGACCGGCTCGGGCAAGACGCTTCTGGCCCAGACGCTCGCCCGCATCCTCGACGTGCCGTTCACCATGGCGGACGCGACAACGCTGACGGAAGCGGGCTATGTCGGCGAGGACGTCGAGAACATCATCCTGAAGTTGCTCCAGGCGTCTGACTACAACGTCGAGCGCGCCCAGCGCGGCATCGTCTACATCGATGAGATCGACAAGATTTCGCGTAAGTCGGACAATCCTTCGATCACCCGCGACGTTTCGGGCGAGGGCGTCCAGCAGGCGCTGCTGAAGATCATGGAAGGGACGGTCGCCTCGGTTCCTCCCCAGGGCGGCAGGAAGCATCCGCAGCAGGAATTCCTGCAGGTCGACACCACGAACATCCTGTTCATCTGCGGCGGCGCCTTCGCGGGGCTGGAGAAGATCATCTCGGCGCGCGGGCAGGGCACTTCGATCGGCTTCGGCGCAAAGGTCAAGGGGCCGGATGATCGCCGCACCGGGGCTATCTTCCGTGAGGTCGAGCCGGACGATCTGCTGAAATTCGGCCTCATCCCGGAGTTCGTGGGGCGTCTGCCGGTTCTGGCCACGCTCGAGGACCTCGATGAAACGGCGCTGAAGAAAATCCTCACCGAGCCCAAGAACGCTCTCGTGAAGCAGTATGGCCGCTTGTTCGAGATGGAGGATGTCGAACTGTCATTCTCCGACGAGGCGCTCAACCTGATCGCGCGCAAGGCGATCGACCGAAAGACAGGCGCCCGCGGCTTGCGCTCGATTTTGGAAGGCATCCTTCTGGAGACGATGTACGACCTGCCGGGACTCGACGGCGTCAATCAGGTGGTCATCAGCCCCGAAGTCATCGATGGCAACGCCCGTCCGCTCTATATCTACGAGGAGAAGGACAAGGCTGCCGAGGTCAAGAGCGCCTGATCCAGCCAGATTGAACAATGAAAAAGCGGGCCTCGGGCCCGCTTTTTTGTGCGCTGCCGAGATTGGCCTCAGCCCTTCATCCGCGTCGCCTCGAACGCCGGCACGCGGGCCGCGAACTTGTCCAGCCATTTGCGCAGCTTCGGGTGCTTCTTGCGCCACGTGCCGGCGAACCTGAGGTCGAGATAGCCCAACGCGCAGGCGACCATCACATGGCCAACATTCAGCTGCTTGGTCAGCTTCGGCGGCTCCGCCTCGAGCGCGGCCAAAGCGCGGGCGACCTTGCCTGCATGATGATCCAGCCATTTCTGATCGCGCATATCCTCCGGGCGCCAGCGCGCTTCATATACCTGGACAAGCGCAGCATCGCAGACGCCATCCGCAAGAGCCTGGAGGCGCAGCACGGCGAAGCGCTTTGCTCCGCGCGGCAGCATCTTGCCCCCTCCGGCAAGGCTGTCGAGATACTCGACGATGACCCTGCTGTCGAAAAGAGTGCCGCCATCCTCAAGGACAAGCGTCGGTATCTTGCCGAGCGGGTTCTGGCTGCGCAGAGGATCGTCAGGGTTGTTCGTGTCGGCTTCGACGACGGTGATCTGTTCGCTTAGCCCGAGGAGGGCGGCGCAGATCTTAACCTTGCGACCGTAGGGTGATGCTGGAGCGGAGCGAAGGGTGAGCATTGCGAACTTCTGACGTTCAGGAGTGATGGGACTTCTACTGTTAGAGCATTGCGCGCAAAAGTGGATACCGGTTTGTGAACGGGCAATGCTCCATCAACTGACAATTGGTCATCCTTCCGCATCGACGGGCTTCCATCGATGGAGCTGATCGAGCCCACGCGCCATGCGGGCAGGCTTAGCGATGACTGGTGCGGAGGTTCAGCCTGCGATCATCTCGCAACGATACCCGGCCCTGCTCGATCGCGCGAAACGCGCGGCGAGCGCTGGAAGGAGCGCGTCAGCATTCGCCTTGAGCGTCCACGGCGGATTGATGACCATCAACCCGCAGCCCGCCAGCCTGTCCGCGGACGCGAGGTCGTCGACGATCAGCTCCATGCGCAGGGCGGACGTCGCTCCCGCATGGGCCAGGTCTTCGGCTAGCAGGTCAGATTGCCTCGGGTTCTTCAATGGGTACCACATCATGAAGCATCCAGTCCGCCATTTGCGCCATGCCGCCAAGACCTCCCGGGCCATCACGTCCCATTCATCGCCTGCCTCGAAGGGCGGATCGACGAGAACGACGCCGCGGCGCTCCTTTGGCGGGACATTCGCCCTGAGCGCCTGCCAGCCGTCGAGCATCAGCACCTTGAACCGGCGATCCTTGGCCAGCGCCGTATTCAGCTGCCAGTTCGTTTCGCCATGCAGCTCGGCACCGATGTAGCGGTCATCCGCGCGCAGCAGCTGCTGGCAGAGCAGCGGCGATCCGGGATAGGTGTTCTGTCCGTGGCCGGCGCGCAAAGCCCCGAGGGCCGAACGATATGGCGCCAGCATGTCTTCGGCGGCCGGGTCGAGCGGCTCTGCGAGCAGCGCGATGCCCGCTCTCCACTCGCCCGTGCGGGACGCCGCAGCGCTCGAAAGGTCGTAAAGGCCCGCGCCCGCATGGCTTTCGATGACGCGGATCGGTCCGGGCTTCTGCTGCAGGTAGGCGATGATCCACGCAAGCACGGCATGTTTCAAGACGTCCGCAAAATTGCCCGCATGGTAGGCATGGCGATAGTTCATGTAGATCCTTCATGCCGCGCTGCCGCGCGCAAGTTTCGGCGTGTCATGAACTGAACTTACCGGACAGGCGAAACCGTAATCTCGCGCGTGCGGCAGCCGCCGAGGTCGACCTCCTGGCAGGTGCGGAATGACCTCAGGTCTTTGGTCAGGCAAATGCGGACCTCTTGAAATTCGTTGCGGCGGCACGCAACCGACATCATGTCGGTGCGCAGGCCCGGATTTGCTGCGACGAACGCACGCTCCAGATCGACAGGCGCCCAATTCTGCGTGCGCTCGACCTTGGCGAATTGCGAAGGGATCACGATCGCCGCACGCGCCTTCTTAACGTCGTTGAAATAATCCGTCGGGCTCGAGCCTGCGCAGACGCCATGCTTGCGCCACTGATGCCGGGCCAGGCCTTCTTCCGGGAAGACCTGACGAGCGGTCTCCATCGACTGGCGTGACGGCGTGCGCCCGCTTGGCCCGCATTCGACCGGAAATCCACGCTCGTTCTGGGGCCAAAGCCCGTGCACGACAAAACCGAGGCCGGATCCCGTCCGGCACTGGTTGCGGTTTTTCTCGTCGCCTTCAAGCGAGCAGAATCCGGGCGACCAGGACAGCGCGAGGACGTAGAAATCGAACTCGCCCGAGGGGCCGCCACGGATGATCCTCTCCTGCGCGGCCGATGCCGTCATCATGCCCAGCATGGCGAACAGCGCCCAGGCGACGCCGAAAGACCATGTCCTTGCCGTGCTGCCAGACGTTCTCACCACGCGGTCGCCTGCTCGCAGGCAGGAGCATAGGTGCGGTGCCGGTCGAGCCCGACCACGCACCAGATCACTTCCCAGGTGTTGCCGATCGGGCCGATGCTTTCACGGACGAAGTAATTGACGTGGCGCATCCTGCCATCGTTGAGGTAGGCGCGAGCCGAACAGAACCGGCGCGGCACGAAGTTCGCGCCCCACGGACGCAGGCCACGCTCCTTGACATGGTCAAAAGCGCCGATCTGCAGGCCCGATCCCCAATACGTCGCTTCACGTGACGAAAACCAGGTGCTGACGTAGCCCAAGACTTCAGACGAGGCGCAGGCCGGCAAAGGGCTGGCCGCATAACCGATGATGCGCCGTTCAGCCGGCGTGAGCGCATGAGCCGAGGGCAGCACGCCAGCCAATGCAACAAGCACGACAAACAAGCACCTGACAGACCGCATGATTCACCTCGTGGATTCCTCGTCGACCATGCGGAGAAGCCGTGCTTCGGTCAAGCCGTCTGGCGACCGGCGGCGAACGTCACGAGGTCCGGCGCTGTTTTTTCGGCGCCGCGCCCGTCATCACGCGCAACTTGCTGAGTTCGGCCCGGCTGAGCACGCGGATCGACGTGCTCGGAGTGCCGTCGGCCAGTGCCATGAGCTGTCCGGAGACCCCCATCATCTGCAGATAGCGCGCTAGCACGGGAGTGAATCCTTCAGTCTTCACCTGCGCATCGATCGTGCCGCCGCCGACGCGGTCGGCTTGCCCCGTGGTCGCGGTCCACGCCTTGTGGACGCCCACCTCGCTGCCCTCCGGAACGATGCGGCTGCGCCCACCAGCCAGCGTGTAGGCGCAAGCCGAGTAGCACCGCGCGGTCAGGAACTCGCCGCCCCTGACCTGGCCGACGATGATCGAGAAGCCGAGCTGCCGAACGGCGATCCCAAGCTTGAGGGAACCAACGACATTGCCGCCAGGCGACGACATCATGATCAGGCTCGCGACCTTCTGTCCCAAGACCTTTTCCTTGATGAACCGCACGAACGCTTCGCCGGAGGACAGTTCGATCTCGCCGGTGGCCACAATGACGCTCTGGCAATCGGGCTGGCAGTCGCGGTCGCCCATTTGGACAAGGGAAAAGGTCATGGCGCTGGCCGAGCCGCCCGGCGCCAGCCAGAAGCCGCATGCGGCCAACGCAACGAAGAGGTAAGAACGGAACATGGGGCCTCCCGTCGATGCCGACGAACTTGTACGCACCATGCTTGCTTTGGACGCCCGGTTAGTCAATGCGCCGGAACGGCACAGACACGCGCGGCGTTGCTCGATTTCGGCCGATCCGACCCGGAGTAATGGGAAGCGGGCGCTGCGCTGTCAGCGATGCCTTGGTGGGCGGTGACGGGCTCGAACCGCCGACCCTCTCGGTGTAAACGAGATGCTCTACCAACTGAGCTAACCGCCCGCGCCATCGGCGAGGTGTGTCGTGTAGCAAAACGGGCCTGCTTCGACAACGCCGGATCATGCGCGCAATCGGCGCAAGCACTGTTCGAAATGTCCGCACGCCCACGGCTCGAAACTTGGGCCTTGGAACTGGCGACAGCGGCGACGATGAACCTGGCCCGCCGCCGAGCACGCCCGGGATGACGCCAAGCCGCCTTCAGATGAAAGCCCCGGCACGTATGCCGGGGCTTTGTCGTACAGAAGCGCCGTCAGTGGGCGATCGCAAGGCCCGTGTCGTCTTCCTTGCGGCCGGCGCGGGCGTCGATGCGGGCGTCTTCCGCTGCTTCGTCCCATTCGATCGGTTCCGGCTGGCGGACCAACGCATGCTGGAGAACCTGATGCATGCTCGAGACCGGCACGATCTCCAAACCGTTCTTAACGGACTTGGGCAGATCGACGAGATCCTTTGCATTCTCTTCGGGGATCAGCACCTTCTTGATGCCGCCGCGAAGCGCTGCAAGCAGCTTCTCCTTCAGCCCGCCGATGGGCAGGACGCGGCCCCTCAGCGTGACTTCGCCTGTCATGGCGATGTCGCGCCTGATCGGAATCTGCGTCAGCACCGAGACGATGGCGGTCGCCATCGCGATGCCGGCTGAAGGACCGTCCTTCGGCGTCGCCCCTTCAGGAACGTGCACGTGGATGTCGCGCTTGTCGAACAACGGCGGCTTGATGCCGAAATCAACGGCCCGCGAGCGCACATACGATGCGGCCGCAGAGATCGATTCCTTCATCACGTCACGTAGATTGCCCGTCACGGTCATCTTCCCGCGGCCCGGCATGAGCAGCCCTTCGATGGTCAGCAGTTCGCCGCCCACCTCGGTCCACGCAAGCCCGGTGACCACCCCCACCTGGTCCTCCGTCTCCGCCTCGCCGTAGCGGAAGCGAGGCGGTCCCAGATATTCCTCGAGCAACTCGGGAGTGACCTGCACCTTCTTCTTCTTGAGCAGGATGATGTCCTTCACCGCCTTGCGGACGGTGTTGGAGATTTCCCGCTCGAGATTGCGGACGCCAGCCTCGCGGGTGTAGCGGCGGATGAGCTTCTCGAGCGCCTCATCCGTCAGCTGCCATTCCGTGTTGTCGAGGCCATGCTTGGTCACGGCGTTCGGAATCAGGTGCTTCTTGGCGATCTCGCCCTTCTCTTCCTCGGTGTAGCCGGCGATCCGAATGACCTCCATCCGGTCAAGCAGGGCAGGCGGGATGTTCAAGGTGTTGGCGGTGGTCACGAACATGACGTTCGAGAGGTCATAATCAACCTCCAGATAGTGATCGTTGAACGTCGCATTCTGTTCGGGATCCAGCACCTCCAGCAGCGCCGCGGACGGATCACCCCTGAAATCCATGCCCATCTTGTCGATCTCATCAAGCAGGATCAGCGGATTGCTGGTCTTGGCCTTCTTCATCGACTGGATGATCTTGCCAGGCATCGAGCCGATATAGGTGCGGCGGTGACCGCGGATCTCGGCCTCGTCGCGCACCCCGCCAAGCGACATGCGCACGAATTCGCGGCCTGTCGCCTTGGCGATCGACTTGCCAAGCGAGGTCTTGCCCACGCCGGGAGGCCCGACGAGGCACAGGATCGGTCCGGTCAGCTTGTTCGTCCGCTGCTGCACGGCGAGGTATTCGACAATGCGGTCCTTGACCTTCTCGAGGCCATGGTGGTCGTTGTCGAGCAGATCCTGCGCGGCCTTGAGGTCCTTCTTGATCTTGGAGTTCTTCTTCCAGGGAATGCCGAGCATCCAATCAAGATAGTTGCGGACGACCGTGGCTTCTGCAGACATCGGAGACATCTGGCGCAGCTTCTTGAGTTCGGCGATGGACTTGTCCCGCGCCTCCTTGGTCAGCTTGGTCTGCGCGATCTTCTGCTCGAGTTCGGCCAGCTCGTCGCGGCCTTCCTCGTTGTCGCCAAGTTCCTTCTGGATCGCCTTCATCTGCTCGTTGAGGTAGTACTCGCGCTGCGTCTTCTCCATCTGCCGCTTGACACGGGAGCGGATGCGCTTCTCCACCTGCAGGACCGAAATCTCGCTCTCCATCAGCCCAAGGACTTTTTCAAGCCTGCCGGGAACATCGAGCGTCTCGAGCACCATCTGCTTGTCGGAGATCTTGACCGCCAGATGGGAGGCGACCGTGTCGCCAAGCTTCGACGGCACGTCGATCTGCGTCACCGCGGCGACGATCTCCGGCGAGACCTTCTTGTTCAGCTTCACGTAGTTCTCGAACTCGCTGATGACCGAGCGGGCCATCGCCTCGACCTCGACCTTCTTTCCTTCGATGTCCGCAAGGGCCTCGACACTGGCCGAATAGAATTCGTCGGTGCGCGTGAACTTCGTGATCCGGCCACGCGACGCGCCTTCGACCAGCACCTTCACGGTGCCGTCGGGCAGCTTCAGCAGCTGCAGCACCGTCGCGAGCGTGCCGATCTCGAAAATGGCGTCCGGCGCCGGGTCGTCGTCGGAAGCGTTCTTCTGCGTGGCGAGCACGATGAGCCCGTCTGCCTTCACGACCTCCTCGAGCGCACGGATCGACTTTTCGCGCCCGACGAAAAGCGGCACTATCATGTGCGGAAACACCACGATATCGCGCAGCGGCAGCACCGGGTAATCGGCGACCGAACCTGGGATGATGGCAGGGCGAGCTTTTTGTGCGCTCATCTCGATTTCCTTATCACGTTTGCAGTTCTTGCAGCCCCATATGGCAGCTGAAAACTGAACACAGGCCAGCGGGCGCTGGACCCGGATTGCAGGCGCCACCCTCGACAGGCGTGGCAGACTCAGTTGCTGCAACCAGACACCAAGGTGGCGATAACCGGTGCAGGTTTCAAGTTGCCCATGGCCGACTCTCGTTCACTGTCAGTTGATACGCAAATCCAGGGCCATTGGTGCTGCTCCAAATTGAAGGGACGAAAAAAACGGCGACGCCCGAGAGCGCCGCCGCAATCCGTCTCGACGCGGAGAAGTGATCAGAACTTGTAGTTCAGGCCTGCCCGGACCACCGATCCGCTATTCTCGAAACGAGCCTGATAAGCTACGCCGGTCGCGAGCGCTGCCGCGTTCAGCGGGCCGGCCGTCACGTTGCGGCGACCGAGGTCATAGTAGAGATATTCGATCTTCGCGGTCCAATTGTTGGTGAAGGCGTATTCAGCGCCTGCGCCGACCGTGTAGCCGAAGCGGGTCGCATCGCTGCCGCCGCCCCAACGCGCGCCGGTGCCGGCAGCGAAGACGGCAGCCGTGTTGTCGGGGTTGCCGTAGGCCAGACCGCCGGTTGCATAGACGAGCAGCCGTTCCGAGGCCAGCAGACCCAGGCGGGCGCGCACGGTGCCCAAATAATTCAACTCAGACCCGGCGCTGGTGGTCAGGCCGCCGAGCGCAGGCGACGTGAACGACGAGGCCCGCTTGCCATCGACATACTGAAGATCGGTTTCGACGCCGACGACGAACTGACCCATCTGGTAGTTATAGCCGATCTGGCCGCCGCCGATGAAGCCATCCTTGCCAGTGCGGAGCGTATTCGGGACAAATCCGCCAAGCGCAACGAAACCCGGGGTTCCGATGGTCGAGGCGTCGTTGTCATTGAAGCTATAGCCAGCGTTCACACCGGCGTAAAAACCCGTCCAGCTGAACACAGGGGCGAACGTCGGCGCGAACACCGGCCCCGAGCGGGCTGGGAGATCCGCAGCGGACGCAGCCGACACCGACACGGCGCCGGCGATAACTGCGGCACCCAGAACCAGAAACTTTTTCATTTACATGACTCCACATTGATTTGGTCTACCGGAGTGTATCCAGTAGTGCGACTTCAGAACATGTAGCACCAGTCTGCAACTTTGGCTGTGATGCCCATGACACAGCATGGTTCGAGATCACGGCAGTAATATGAACAAAAATGGCAGAAATGAGGATTTATATTAATACTCGTTCATACTTATATATTTAGAAGCGATAATTCAAACCTCCGCGAACAACGTTATTGGTCGGCGATACGTTTGACGGTCCTCCTACATTCGCATACGAAGACTTTCGAAAATTGTAGTGCAATAATTCTCCCCTGACCGAAACGTTTTCAGTCAACATAAGTTCCGCGCCGGCCCCGATAACTGTTCCGGCGCGTGTCCGTGATGCGGATCCGATTGCGCTCTTGTATTCGTAGTTCGAGACTGCGGCTCCGCCTGTGCCATAAATCATGACCCGTTCAAGGCTGTAGCCCAGCCGTCCGCGCATCGATCCATTGATTCCCTGGCGAAACTTGCCGCCGAATCCGGTGTTGCCGTTCGACGTCGCGCTCACGTCGGCCTCGACGCCCGCGACGACTTTGTCGAACTGCCCGTTGACGCCGAGTTGTGCGCCGGCGACCAAGCCCGACGTGTTCGCTGGCGAAGCGGTTCCGAACGCCCCTCCCAGATGGCCGCCGACGTAGACGCCTTGCCAGTTGCCCGATCGCGCCGTCTGTTGCGCCGACGCGGGAACTGCTGCGGAAGCGAAAAGGGCTGCGATAGCCAGGATCGACGGACGGGTGGTCATGGTATCTCCAGTCTTCAGGACTAGGTCCATGATACGCAACGCAATATTGATGGTAAATGTGTAGGACTTTATTAACCTACATAATCGTTTGCAAAGCGTTAATCACAACGGCCAGGAAGGATAATGCGCAGCGTTGCTTATGTGGATATGGCAGGCGAGGTGCGTTGACGGGCGGCCTGAAATGTTTGCCGGGGGCCGAGTTCAGATGCAAGGCCGCCGGCGTGAAAGCGGCGGCCTGCGATCTGACGGTGCGTGGTCAGGGAATCAGGATGCTTGAGCCCGTGGTCTTGCGCGTGGCGAGGTCGGCATGCGCCCGGGCGGCGTCCTGCAGCCTGTACTCGGCGGGCTTCTGGATCTTCACGATGCCGGACAGGACGGCCTTGAAAACATCGCGGGCGTTGGCGAGCAGTTCGGGCCGCGTGGCGGTGTATTGAAACAGCGTCGGCCGCGTCAGGGACAGCGACTTGCTCGACAGGATGCTCGGTGAGATCGGATCCGGCGGGCCGGATGCCGCGCCATAGGACACCATATGCCCGCGGATGCCGAGGCACTCGAGCGACTTTAGGAACGTGTCCTTGCCGACGCCGTCATAGACGACGGACACGCCCTTGCCGCCCGTGATGTCCTTCACGCGGGCGACGAAATCCTCGTTCGTATAGATGATCGGATGGTCGCAGCCGTTCTTGCGGGCCAGATCCGCCTTCGCCTCTGAGGATGTCGTGCCGATCACGTTGCAACCGAGGTGCTTGGCCCATTGGCAAAGCAAGAGGCCCATGCCGCCTGCAGCCGCGTGAACCAGGATCCAGTCGCCCTTCTTCACCTTGTGGGTCTGCTTGAGCAGATAGCGCGCAGTCATGCCCTGCAGCATGATCGCCGCGCCGACCTTGTCTGAGATGCCGTCCGGCAGCTTGACCATCTGCGCAGCGTTCACCACGCGCTTCTCGGCATAGGAGCCGGGTGGGCCTGCTGAATACGCGATCCTGTCGCCAACCTTGAAGCCATGGCCATCCTTGCCCACGGCCTCGACGACGCCGGCGCCTTCCATGCCGATCACGCCGGGCAGCGAGGCGAGCGGATAGGCGCCGGACCGGTGATAGATGTCAATGTAGTTCACGCCGATAGCCGTATGGCGGATCAGCAACTGGCCTGCGCCGGGCTCGCCGACCTCGACATCATCGTAGATCATGGCCTCGGGGCCGCCGGGTTGATGGATTCGGATTGCTTTGACCATGATCATTCCCATGCGTGCATTCCCATGTGTGGTTGGGGCGCGTCGACTGCATCCCCGGCCCATCGTAGGCGAATGGCGTGCTTCCGGCCACCTTCGTTCGCAACCTGCAGAGGCCGCTCAGCGTGTCCGTCCAAGTCGATAGTGGGATTGTGAAGTGGCGCGGGCGACGGGGCTCGAACCCGCGACCTCCGGCGTGACAGGCCGGCACTCTAACCAACTGAGCTACGCCCGCGCATTGGATCGGCCGCCAATTCGTCGGCGTCGATGAGGGCGGATTAAGCGACGGTGCCAGCAGTGTCAAGCGACCATTCAAGCCCAGGCGGCATTTGCGGGGAGGGGCCGTCCTACCACGTGCGCCAGGGCCCCGTGTCCACGTGCACGATGCCATTCCAGTACACCTTGTGGCCTCCGGTTTCGGGCAGCGTCTTCACGAAGGTCAGCACTGCGCGGGGGCTCTCGCCGGGCACCCGCATGTCGATCGCCTGGCAGCGGCGATGGAACGAGTTGCGTCTCGCCCGCCAGACAGGGCGGAACGTCGATGTCACCCGCACCGCGCCATAACGCTTCACCACCGCGTCGAGCACCGTCCTCAAGGCCGGAGGCAGGCAAGCGACCGAAGTCCCGGGATCGGTCGAGATTCCATTGGCTATGACGTCGCCTGGCGGCGTGATCCGAGGCTCGAACGGCGCATCGCGTTGTCCGGGCGTCCGCCTCGGCCAGGTGGCGTCCGGCTCCTCCTCCTCGTCGGCCGCATTGGACAGCGGCGCGATCTCCGGCCTGCGCGGAGGCGCTGGCGCGTTCGTCACGGCCTTCGGCGCGGGATCGGCCGGGTCCGCGCCGGGTTGGCTGCCGTTCGTCGGCGCGGGGCGGGGACCGACGCGGTCCAGCGCGCCGCCCGGCAGCTGCAGGTCGAAGGGGCGGGGAGGCGGAGACGGCGTCGGCCCCGATGATGCGGGGATTCCCTGGGCGGCCGCGAGGGCCAAATGGAGCATCCATGCTGCGAAGACCATGGCGCTGAGGGAGCAGGTTCGTCCCGATTGCGGAGAGGAATGCAGGCAGCAGGGCAAGGAACCGGACCGGCTCTCATTCATCTCGACAGACCGATGCATTCGCGCCCAGCAGGAAATGCTGCGCCGGCTCCTATAACCTTTGATTTCAATGCCGTCACTATTCGGCCTTGCGTCCTTTGACGCACTTGCGAACGTGTTGGCCGTGGGCTATCCCGGCATCGGAAGCGCAGACTGGAATGGATTGAAATCCATTGCAAATGCGTCGCCATCAGGGCTTGCGCAGGTGCGCCGCCGTCATCGACGGCAGACTGCATCCCAGGGTGAACACGTGATGTGCCCGGCGCGACAACGACGGATGAAGAGATTATGACAGGGATGCTGGCCAATTATTTGCCGCTGGTCATTTTCATCGGCATTTCGCTGGTGATCGGGCTTGCGCTGCTGGCTGCGCCGTTCCTTGTGGCGTATTCGTCACCCGACTCGGAGAAGCTGTCGGCCTACGAATGCGGCTTCAACGCATTCGACGATGCGCGCATGAAGTTCGACGTGCGTTTCTATCTCGTCGCGATCCTTTTCATCATCTTCGATCTTGAAGTGGCTTTCCTGTTCCCGTGGGCTGTCGCATTCGGCGAGCTGGGCTGGTTCGGCTTCTGGTCGATGATGACGTTTCTCGGCGTGCTGACCGTTGGCTTCATCTACGAGTGGAACAAGGGAGCGCTGGATTGGGACTAGCAGCCGGGCATTCGTCGACGTGCCGGGGATGTTTTTCGCCGTTGCAATGCCCATGTCTTAGTCTTTCCGCGAGATCACCAGCATGAACACGCTCGTTTCGCCTGCGCCGAAGGGGATCATAGACCCCAACACCGGCAAGCCCGTCGGCTCGGCCGATCCGTTCTTCCTCGAGATGAATGACGAGTTGGCCGACAAGGGCTTTCTGGTCACCTCCACCGACGACCTCATCAACTGGGCCCGTACAGGCTCGCTGATGTGGATGACGTTCGGGCTGGCCTGCTGCGCCGTCGAGATGATGCAGATGTCGATGCCGCGTTATGATGCCGAGCGCTTCGGCTTCGCGCCGCGCGCCTCACCGCGCCAAAGCGACGTGATGATCGTCGCCGGCACGCTGACGAACAAGATGGCCCCCGCGCTGCGCAAGGTCTACGACCAGATGCCCGAGCCGCGCTACGTGATCTCGATGGGCAGCTGCGCCAACGGCGGCGGCTACTATCATTACAGCTATGCTGTCGTGCGCGGCTGCGACCGCATCGTTCCCGTCGACATCTACGTGCCTGGCTGTCCGCCGACGGCCGAAGCGCTGCTTTACGGCGTGCTGATGCTGCAGAAAAAGATCAGGCGGACGGGAACGATCGAGCGGTAGCGGGTCGCGGGTTCGGCCATCCTTCGACGGGCGAGGGATGACGGGAACCCGCCTGATGAGGCACACCTGCATGCGGCATACCTGCATGAGGCACATCTGCAATCGTCATCCTGGGCCGCACCGGCGCTCCTTATCCTGAGCGGGTCGAAGGATGAGATCGCAAGCCGCAAATCTCGCCCGGGATGGTCGGGTCAAGCCCGGCCATGACGGACGGTGGAAAGGAATACCGCAATGACCGAAGCGCTTCACGCACTCGGCGGACATATCAAGGCGGCCTTGCCTGGCAAGGTGACGGACGCTGTCGTGTCGTTCGGCGAGCTTACGCTCCATGCCGAGGCGGCCGACATCGTGGCCGTTCTGCGCTTCCTGAGGGACGATCCCGCCTGTTTGTTCTTCAACTTCACCGACCTGTGCGGCGCCGACTATCCGGCGCGCGAAAAGCGCTTCGATGTGGTGTACCATCTGCTCAGCCCGCGATTGAATCACCGCATCAGGGTCAAGGTGCAAGCCGATGAGATCATGCCGGTTCCCTCGATCATCGACATCTTCCCGGCAGCCAACTGGTACGAGCGCGAGGCGTATGATTTCTACGGCATCCTGTTCAGCGGCCATCCGGACCTGCGCCGCATCCTTACCGATTATGGCTTCGACGGCCATCCGCTGCGGAAGGATTTCCCGCTGACCGGTTTCGTCGAGGTCCGTTATGACGATGCGGAAAAGCGCGTGGTCCATGAGCCTGTGAGGCTGGTGCAGGAGTTCCGGAATTTTGATTTCCTCTCGCCCTGGGAGGGTACGGACTACGTGCTGCCCGGCGATGAGAAGGCGAAGGTCTAGGCGATGCTGGAAGCTCGAAATGCCTCTGGCGGGTGTTTGTGCGGAGCCGTCCGTTACACCGCCGTGCCTGAAAAGCTGGAAATGGACGTCTGTCATTGCGGCATGTGCCGGCGTTGGAGCGGCGGAGTCTTCATGGCGGTGCCGTGCCGCGATGTGGCCGTGATGGACGAAGGCGCGCTGGGAACCTACGCATCGTCGGAGTGGGCGGAGCGGCAGTTCTGCCGTCATTGCGGAACGAGCCTCTTCTGGCGGATGCGCGGCGACAAAAGCGGGCATGTCGCCGTATCGTTTCAAAGCTTCGACGACTTGCCGCCTGTGCAGTTTGTCAAAGAGATATTCATCGACGAGAAGCCTGCGCTGTATTCTTTCGCCGGTTATCGCAGGTTGAAGACCGGGGCGGAGGTCATTGCCGAGTTCGAAGCGACGCAGAATGAGGGCGCGGAATGACCGAACACAACATCCGGAACTTCTCGATCAACTTCGGCCCGCAGCATCCGGCGGCGCATGGCGTGCTGCGCCTCGTGCTGGAGCTCGACGGCGAGATCGTCGAGCGCGTCGATCCGCACATCGGCCTGCTGCATCGCGGCACCGAGAAGCTGATCGAGGCCAAGACATACCTTCAGGCGCTGCCCTATTTCGACAGGCTGGATTACGTCGCTCCGATGAACCAGGAGCATGTCTGGTGCCTGGCGGTCGAGAAGCTGGCCGGCATCACCGTTCCGCGGCGCGGGCAGTTGATCCGCGTGCTCTATTGCGAGATCGGCCGCATCCTTTCGCACCTCCTGAACGTCACCACCCAAGCCATGGACGTCGGCGCCCTGACGCCGCCCCTCTGGGGCTTCGAGGAGCGCGAGAAGCTGATGGTCTTCTATGAGCGGGCGAGCGGCGCACGGCTGCATGCCGCCTATTTCAGGCCTGGAGGCGTCCACCGGGACTTGCCGAAGAAGCTGGTCGAGGACATCGCCGGATGGTGCGATCCGTTCCTGAAGGTTTGCGACGACCTGGAGACGCTGCTGACCGAAAACCGGATCTTCAAGCAGCGCAACGTGGACATCGGCGTGGTCGATCTCGAGACCTGCTGGAAGTGGGGCTTCTCCGGCGTCATGGTGCGGGGCTCCGGCGCGCCCTGGGACCTGCGCAAAAGCCAGCCCTATGAATGCTACGAGGAGATGGAGTTCGACATCCCGGTCGGCAAGAACGGCGATTGCTATGATCGCTACTGCATCCGCATGGAGGAGATGCGCCAATCGGTCCGGATCATGAGGCAATGCTGCGATCTGCTGCTGTCGTCGTCCGGCGACGGCCCTGTGGCTTCGACCGACGGCAAGATCGTGCCGCCGAAGCGCGGCGACATGAAACGCTCGATGGAGGCGCTCATCCACCACTTCAAGCTGTACACCGAAGGCTACAAGGTTCCCGCCGGCGAGGTGTACGCCTCTGTCGAGGCTCCCAAGGGCGAATTCGGCGCTTACCTTGTCTCCGATGGCACGAACAAGCCGTATCGGTGCAAGATCAAGGCGCCGGGCTTCGCCCATTTGCAGGCCATGGATTTCATGTGCCGCAAGCACATGCTGGCTGACGTGAGCGCCATCCTCGGCTCGATCGACATCGTCTTCGGCGAGGTGGACCGGTGACGTCGCAATTGCATGCCTCAACCGTCATGCTCGGGCTTGACCGGGCCGTCCACGTCTTTCTTCATCGATGCGCTGGCAAAACGGTCATGGCCGGGTCGAGCCCGGCCATGACCGGGAGAAGGCTGGCATGACGCTCGAAACCTTCCTCAGCCTCAGCGTCTTCATCGCCTCCGGGTTTTTGGGCTTCTGCGGCCTCGTGATGCTGAAGCGTGGGGAGCCGGCGCTTGCGCTTCTGGCGCACACCCGCGCCTCGCTTGTGCAGGTGTTCGCCGGCCGCTATCTCGCCATGGCGTTCATGTTGCTTGGCCTCACGGCGTTTCGCGAATGGCGTGCGCTTGCAATCGTGCTCGCGGTGGGCGGGCTGATGGGGTTCCTGGATCATCACTATGTCGGCAAGGTTGGCGGGACAGTGCTTCCCCATGCCGCCGCCGGCGTCATCTGTTTCGTGCTGGCGGCGTGTGCTTACGCGCTGTCGCGTGCCTGAGGTGCTTTGAATGACCGTCCGCCGCTTGGCCCCTGATGCCGTCCAGCCCGCCTCGTTCGCCTTCTCGACGAGCAATGACGCTTGGGCGGATGGCCAGATCGCCAAATACCCTGAGGGCCGCGAGGCGTCCGCCGTGATCCCGCTGTTGTGGATGGCGCAGGAGCAGGCCGGCGGCTGGCTTCCGCAGAAGGCCATCGAAGCGGTCGGCCGCAAACTGTCCATGCCCTACATGCGCGTCTTCGAGATCGCGACCTTCTACACGATGTTCAATCTCGCTCCGGCTGGCGAGCATTTCGTCCAGGTCTGCGGCACGGTGCCGTGCCACCTCAACGGTGCGCGCGACATCATAAAGGTCTGCGAGGACAGGATCGGACCCCAGTCCACGGTCTCAACAGACGGCAAGTTCTCATGGCTCGAGGTCGAATGCCTCGGCGCTTGCTGCAATGCGCCGATGGTGCAGATCAACTACGACTACTACGAGGATTTGACGCCCGAGAATTTCGCCGCACTGATCGAGAACCTGCGGGCGGGGAGGTCAGTCAAGATCGGCCCGCAAGTCGGCCGTTCATGCTCCGAGCCGCTTGGCGGCGGCGAGACGCTGAAGGACGCGGCGCTATATGACGGCAGCGCCATCGGCCGCGATGGCTGGCAGGCTCGCGTCCAGGCTGACCGCGAGGCTGCGAAAAAGGCTGCAGAAGTGGCGGAAGCTGCAAAGCTTTCTGCCGCTGCTGGCGCGCCTCCCGCTTCGCCAGCGCCTGGGGCCGCGCCAGCCAGCGCATCGCCCGCGCCCGGGCGGCCGGCTCCGGCCAGCGCGCCGAGCAACGTAACGCAGGATACTCCGGCGGCCGGCGGCGCTGCGATCAAGGGCTCCGCCGCAGACAAGGTCGGCGCCGCGAAAGGCGCTGATGCCCCGCCGGCGGCATTGGAAGCAGGCGGGCCGGACTTGCTCGCTGAGCCCCGCGGCCGAAAGGGCGATGATCTCAAAATGATTCAGGGCGTCAGTCCTCGGCTGGAAAACCTTCTGAATCAACACGGCGTGTGGCATTTCGACCAGATCGCGGCTTGGACCGACAAGGAACTTGCCTGGATCGACGGGAAGCTTGAAGGATTCAGCGGGCGTGCAGTCAATGACCGTTGGGTCGAGCAGTCCAAGAAGCTGGCGACCGGCTGGCGGCCAGACAACTCCGCCGGCGACAAGCCCCAGACAAAGTGAGAAGAGGCAACGATGCTCGCTGACAAGGACCGCATCTTCACCAACCTGTACGGCCTCCAGGATGTCTCCCTGAAGGGCGCGATGCAGCGCGGCCAGTGGGACGGCACCAAGTTCATCCTCGATCAGGGGCGTGACTGGATCATCGACGAGATGAAGCGCTCCGGCCTGCGCGGGCGCGGCGGCGCGGGCTTTCCGACCGGAATGAAGTGGTCCTTCATGCCGAAGGTGTCCGATGGCCGCCCGAGCTATCTTGTGGTCAACGCCGACGAATCCGAGCCCGGCACCTGCAAGGACCGCGAGATCATGCGCAATGATCCGCACACGCTGGTCGAGGGCTGCCTGATCGCCAGCTTCGCCATGGGCGCGCACGCCGCCTACATCTACATCCGCGGCGAATATGTCCGCGAGCGCGAGGCGCTTCAGCGCGCGGTGGACGAGGCCTATGCCGCAAATCTGATCGGGAAAGACAACAAGCACGGCTATCCGTTTGACCTGTATGTGCATCACGGCGCAGGCGCCTACATCTGCGGCGAGGAGACGGCGCTGCTCGAAAGCCTTGAAGGCAAGAAGGGCATGCCGCGGCTGAAGCCCCCATTCCCGGCCAATGTCGGCCTGTATGGTTGCCCGACGACCGTCAACAACGTCGAATCGATCGCCGTGGCGCCAACCATCCTGCGCCGTGGCGCGAGCTGGTTCTCATCCATCGGCAACCCGAACAATGTCGGCACCAAGCTGTTCTGCGTGTCCGGCCACGTCAACAAGCCCTGCAATGTCGAGGAGGCGATGGGCATTCCCTTCCGCGAGCTCATCGACAAACATTGCGGCGGCGTGCGCGGCGGCTGGGACAACCTGAAATGCGTCATCCCCGGCGGCTCGTCGGTGCGCATGGTGCCGGCCGCGCAGATCATCGACACGCCGATGGATTTCGATTCGCTGTCGAAGCTCAAGTCGGTCCTCGGCACGGCGGCGGTCATCGTCATGGACAAGTCCACCGACGTGGTCCGCGCCATCGCCCGCATCAGCTATTTTTACAAGCACGAAAGCTGCGGCCAGTGCACCCCGTGCCGCGAAGGCACAGGCTGGATGTGGCGCGTGCTGAACCGCATGGCCGATGGTCGCGCCCAGAAGCGCGAGATCGACATGCTGCTGGACGTCACCAAGCAGATCGAAGGGCACACCATCTGCGCGCTGGGCGACGCCGCCGCCTGGCCGATCCAGGGCCTGATCGCCCACTTCCGTCACGAAATCGAAGAACGGATCGACCAGTATGCGGCGAACCCGCATAGCGAGCCTAAGCAGATGGCGGCGGAGTGAGGGCATGATCACGATGTTGACGCCAGTGTCATCCCCGGCGGCCCGCAGGGCCGGGAAGGGGATCCATGCCCTTCCTACCGCTGTAGATTCCCTTCCCCTGCGCTTCGCTCCGGCCGGGAATGACACTGGTGAAAGCGGTAAGAAAGACCAATGACAAAACTCCTCATTGACGGCATCGAAGTCGACGTTCCGGCGGATTTCACCGTGCTGCAGGCCTGCGAGGCGGCGGGCGCGGAAATCCCGCGTTTCTGCTTCCACGAGCGGCTGTCGATCGCCGGCAATTGCCGCATGTGCCTTGTCGAGGTGAAGGGCGGCCCGCCAAAGCCACAGGCCAGTTGCGCCATCGGCGTGCGCGACCTGCGCCCCGGCCCGAACGGCGAGCCGCCTGTCGTCTCGACCAAATCGCCGATGGTCAAGAAGGCGCGCGAGGGCGTGATGGAGTTCCTGCTCCTCAACCATCCGCTGGATTGCCCGATCTGCGACCAGGGCGGCGAATGCGACCTGCAGGACCAGGCGATGGCCTATGGCGTGGATTCGTCGCGCTTCGCCGAGAACAAGCGCGCGGTCGAGGACAAGTACATCGGCCCGCTCGTCAAGACCTCGATGAACCGGTGCATCCATTGCACGCGCTGCGTCCGCTTCACCACGGAAGTCGCAGGTGGTGCGGACCTTGGCGCGATCGGACGCGGCGAGGACATGGAGATCACCACCTATCTCGAGCAGGCGATGGCATCCGAACTGCAGGGCAATGTCATCGATCTGTGCCCGGTCGGCGCGCTGACGTCGAAGCCGTATGCCTTCCACGCCCGCCCGTGGGAGCTGTCCAAGACGGAAAGCATCGACGTGATGGATGCCGTCGGCTCCGCCATCCGCGTGGATTCGCGAGGGCCGGAGGTCATGCGCATCCTGCCGCGGACCAACGACGCGGTGAACGAGGAATGGATCTCCGACAAGACCCGCTTTGTCTGGGACGGCCTTAAGGCGCAGCGCCTTGATCGGCCCTATATCCGCAAGGATGGCCGGCTCGTGGCGGCGACGTGGACCGAAGCCTTGGCGTTGACCGCCGCAAAGCTGAAGGCGGCGCAGCCCGCGCGGATCGGAGCGTTGGCCGGCGATCTGGCCGCCGTCGAGGAGATGTTTGCGCTGAAGAGCCTGCTGGCCTCGCTCGGCGTTGCGAACATGGACTGCCGCATCGACGGCGCCGAGATCGACGCGTCGGTCGGGCGCGCGGGCTACATCCTGAACGCGGGCATCGCCGGAATCGAGGATGCCGATGCGATCCTGCTGATCGGCGCCAACCCGCGCATGGAAGCCACGATGGTCAACACGCGCATCCGCAAGCGCTGGCTGAAGGGCGGGGTGACGATCGGCGTGATCGGCGAGAAAGCCGATTTGACATATCAGTACAATTATTTAGGCGCTGGTCCTGACTCTCTGTCCGAGCTTGTGAAGGGCCATGGCGCCATCAAAGCCACCAAGCCGCTCGTCATTGTCGGGCAAGGCGCTCTGGCGCGGCCTGACGGCGCTGCGGTGCTGTCGATGGCGGCGCAGTTCGCCACGCAGATCGGCGCGGTCCGCGATGACTGGAACGGCTTCGCCGTGCTGCACGGCGCAGCCTCGCGCGTCGGAGGGCTCGACGTGGGCTTCGTTCCCGGCGTAGGCGACGTCGGCGCAGCCGAGATGCTCAGGCCGGGCGCCATGGACGTGCTGTACCTTCTCGGCGTCGACGAAGTGGATGCTCCAGCGGGCGCATTCGTGATCTATCAGGGCAGCCATGGCGACCGTGGCGCACACCGCGCCGACGTTATCCTGCCTGGAGCGGCCTACACCGAGAAATCCGGTACATATGTCAACACGGAGGGCAGGGTGCAGATGACCAGCCGGGCCGTGTTCCCGCCAGGCGACGCCAAGGAGGATTGGGCCATCATCCGGGCGCTGTCCGGTTCCGCAGGCGTGGCCCTGCCGTTCGACACGCTGGCGCAACTGCGCAAGGCGATGTACGCCGAACAGCCCCATCTCGCAGGGCTTGGCCAGGTTTCGCCGGGCGACGCCGCGGCGGTCGCCGCGCTGGCCGCACGTGGCGGCAAGATGGGGAAGGCGGCGTTCGCCTCGCCGGTGAAAGCCTACTATCAGACAAACGCCATCGCGCGCGCCTCCGCCATCATGGCGGAATGCCAGTCGCTGGCTGACGGCCGCACGCAGCAGGCGGCGGAATAAGGAGCCAGATGATGCCCGAACTGCTCCTCACCCTCGCGCTTATCGTCGGAAAGACGCTGCTGCTCATCGTCAGCCTGCTGATCTTCATCGCCTACATCCTTTATGCCGACCGCAAGATCTGGGCGGCGGTCCAGCTCCGGCGCGGCCCCAACGTGGTCGGTCCCTGGGGCTTGCTGCAGTCTTTCGCGGATTTGCTCAAGTTCGTGCTGAAGGAGCCGATCATCCCGGCGGGCGCAAACAAGGGCGTCTTCCTGCTGGCGCCGTTGGTGACCGTCACGCTTGCGCTGTCGGTGTGGGCGGTGATCCCCGTCAATGCCGGTTGGGCCATCGCCGACATCAACGTCGGCATCCTTTACATCTTCGCCATTTCGTCGCTCGGCGTCTACGGCATCATCATGGCGGGCTGGGCGTCCAACTCGAAGTACCCGTTCCTTGGCGCGCTGCGGTCAGCCGCTCAGATGGTGTCCTATGAGGTCTCGATCGGCTTCGTCATCATCACCGTGCTGCTGTGCGTCGGCTCGCTGAACCTCAGCCGCATCGTCGAGGCGCAGTCCAGCCCTTACGGCTTGTTGGGCTGGTATTTCATCCCGCTTTTCCCGATGTTCGTGATCTTCTTCATCTCCGCGATGGCTGAGACGAACCGGCCTCCGTTCGATCTGCCGGAGGCTGAGTCGGAGCTCGTCGCGGGGTATATGGTGGAATACTCGTCCACTCCCTATCTGTTGTTCATGCTCGGCGAGTACGTGGCGATCGTCACCATGTGCTCGATGTGCGTGATCTTGTTCCTCGGAGGCTGGCTGCCGCCGCTGCCGGTGGCGCCTTTCACGTGGGTGCCCGGAGTGGTCTGGTTCGTGCTCAAGGTCTGCCTGGTGTTCTTCATGTTCGCCATGGTGAAGGCTTTCGTCCCGCGCTATCGCTATGACCAGCTGATGCGCCTTGGCTGGAAAGTCTTTCTGCCGCTTTCGCTCGGCATGGTGGTGGTCACCGCGCTCGTGCTGCAGCTGACGGGCTGGGGCCCTGTGAGGGGATGACGTGATGGCCGCCACGTCGCTTTTGGGCGCGCTGGCGGGAGCTTTGCTGGGCTATGTGAATGCGAGGCTGATCTGCGGCGTCGTCATTCGTTCGCTCGAAGCGACTGATAGATCGCAGAACGAAACCGAGCGCGCCGATTACAGGGCGCGCATCAGGCTGTTCTGGCTGATCGTGCATGTCGTGCTGACCGGCGGGGGCATCCTCGCCGGGATTGGAATCGCCCGCTGGCTGACAGGCTGACGGGACTTAGTTTGGAGGAGGAACGCATGGCGTTTCGACTGGATCAGGCAGCGAAATCGCTGCTCTTGAAGGAATTCGTCAGCGCCTTTGCGCTGTCGATGCGCTACATCTTCAAGCCGAAGGCGACCTTGAACTATCCGTTCGAGCGTGGGCCGCTTTCTCCGCGCTTTCGCGGCGAGCACGCGCTTCGGCGCTATCCGAACGGCGAAGAGCGGTGCATCGCCTGCAAGCTTTGCGAGGCGATCTGCCCCGCACAGGCGATCACCATTGAGGCAGGCCCCCGCCGCAACGACGGCACGCGCCGCACCACGCGCTACGACATCGACATGACCAAGTGCATCTATTGCGGATTTTGCCAGGAGGCATGCCCGGTGGACGCCATCGTCGAGGGGCCGAACTTCGAGTTCGCCACCGAGACGCGCGAAGAACTCTTCTACGACAAGGACAGGCTTCTGGCGAACGGCGACCGCTGGGAGCGGGAACTGGCCCGCAACATCAGGATGGATGCGCCCTACAGGTGATCTACGGTGTCATCCCCGGCGGCCCGGGAGGGCCGGGAAGGGGATCCACGGCAGGCTGCCTCGAGGGGGATCCCCTTCCCGCGCAGGTGGCGCGCCGGGGATGACACCGGAACCTGAACAACGCTATTGCCGGGTTGTTGCCCGGTGAGTCGGGGACTATAGACCACGTGGCGCGCGCGACGCTGCGCCGCACAAGAAAAGCCGCCGTAGGGGCGGGGGAGCGTTGGGATCATGACCGCAGCCGCGGGCTTCTTCTACATGTTCGCATCCATCACGGTTGCGTCGGCGGTGATGGTCATCGCCTCGCGCAATCCCGTGCATTCGGTGCTGTTCCTCATCCTCGCCTTCGTCAACGCCGCCGGGCTGTTCCTGCTTCTTGGGGCGGAGTTTCTGGCGATGATCCTTGTCGTCGTCTATGTCGGGGCGGTCGCGGTGCTGTTCCTGTTCGTCGTCATGATGCTGGATGTCGATTTCGCGGAACTGAGGCAGGGTTTCCTGCAGTACCTCCCGCTTGGCCTGATCGTCGGCTTCATCTTCCTTGTGCAGTTGCTGCTTGTCGTCGGGGCGTGGGCGATCGATCCAGGCCTGTTGAAAGCCGGCACGTCCGCCATTCCCGATCCGGCCAAGATCACGAACACCGAGGCGCTCGGGCTCGTGCTCTACACGACATATGTCTACTATTTCCAGGCGTCAGGCCTCGTTCTGCTGGTCGCCATGATCGGCGCCATCGTGCTCACGCTCCGCCATAAGGAAGGCGTCAAGCGGCAGGATGTGGCGACCCAGGTTGCCCGCACCAAGGCGACAGCCATGGAGGTCCGCAAGGTGCCCTCCCGGACCGGCGTGTGAGGGCGCGATCATGATCGGACTTGGCCATTATCTCAGCGTCGCCGCCATCCTGTTCACGCTTGGCGTGCTCGGCATCTTCATCAACAGGAAGAACGTCATCGTCATCCTGATGTCGATCGAACTCATCCTGCTTGCAGTCAACATCAACCTTGTGGCGTTCTCCGCCTTCCTGAACGACATCGTCGGGCAGGTCTTCGCGCTGCTCGTGCTTACCGTAGCGGCTGCAGAGGCCGCCATCGGGCTCGCCATCCTCGTCACCTATTTCCGCAACCGCGGCACCATCGCGGTTGAGGACATCAACATGATGAAGGGCTGAGGGCATGTATCACGCCATCGTCTTTCTGCCGCTGGCCGGTTTCTTCATCGCCGGGTTGTTCGGCCGCATCATCGGGCCGCGCCCCAGCGAGTTGATCACCACGTCGCTGCTGATCGTGGCCGCCGTCCTGTCCTGGGTTGCGTTCGTGCAGGTGGGCTTCGGCGCCGGCTCCACGCGCATCCAGGTCGCCACCTGGATGCAGTCCGGCGGCATGCAGGTGGATTGGGCCTTCCGGATCGACACGCTCACGGTCGTGATGCTGGTCGTGGTGAACACCGTCTCCGCGCTCGTGCACCTTTACTCGATCGGCTACATGCACGAGGACGAGCACCGGCCGCGCTTCTTCGCGTACCTTTCGCTCTTCACCTTCGCCATGCTGATGCTGGTGACGTCCGACAACCTCGTCCAGATGTTCTTCGGCTGGGAGGGCGTCGGCCTTGCAAGCTATCTGCTGATCGGCTTCTGGTTCAAGAAACCGTCCGCCAACGCCGCCGCGATCAAGGCGTTCGTCGTGAACCGCGTCGGCGACTTCGGCTTCGCGCTCGGCATATTCCTGATCTTTTGGCTGACCGGCTCAGTGGCTTACGACCAGATCTTCGCCCGGATTCCCGAATTGGCCTCGACCACCTTCAGGTTCATCGGCTTCGAGTGGAATGCGGTCACGCTGATCTCGCTGCTGCTGTTCATGGGCGCCATGGGCAAGTCGGCCCAGTTCATGCTGCACACCTGGCTGCCTGACGCCATGGAGGGTCCGACGCCGGTCTCCGCGCTGATCCATGCCGCAACGATGGTGACGGCCGGGGTCTTCATGGTGGCCCGGCTGTCGCCCGTTTTCGAATACTCGCCCAACGCTTTGACCGTCGTCGTGGTGATAGGCGCGACCACTGCGTTCTTTGCGGCGACCGTCGGCCTCGTCCAGAACGACATCAAGCGCGTGATCGCCTATTCGACCTGCTCGCAGCTTGGCTACATGTTCGTGGCTATGGGCGTCGGGGCGTATGGCGCAGGCATCTTCCACCTGTTCACCCACGCCTTCTTCAAGGCTTTGCTCTTTTTGGGCGCAGGCTCGGTCATCCACGCGATGCACCATGAGCAGGACATGCGGAACATGGGCGGCCTGCGCAAGCACATCCCCCTGACCGCTGCGGCCATGACGGTCGGCACGCTGGCGCTGACCGGATTTCCGTTCCTGGCTGGATATTTCTCGAAGGACGCCATCATCGAGAGCGCGTTCGCAAAGGGCACGGCAGCCGCATCGATGGCCTTCGTGCTGCTGGTGGTCGCGGCCGCCTTCACGTCGTTCTATTCATGGCGGCTTTACTTCATGACTTTCGAGGGCAAGCCGCGCTGGGGGGCAGGGGCGCATGACGGCCATGGCGCCCATTCTCATGATGCGCATGGCCGCGAAGCGATGCTCGCATCAGGCCATGCCGCGCAGATCGAAAGTCATGATGAAAAGGGCCATGGCGCCCATGGCCACGACCAGGCCCATGTTCCGCACGAGAGCCCGGCCGTGATGCTGATCCCGCTCGGCCTCCTGGCCATCGGCGCCGTCGCCGCAGGGTTCGCCTTCAAAGAAGCCTTCATCGGGCACAATTACGAGGCATTCTGGAAGACCGCGCTGTTCACCGGCAAGGACAACCACATCATCCACGACTTCCACAAAGTTCCGGCATGGGTGGTCTGGTCGCCTTTCGCGGCGATGCTGATCGGCTTTGCCGGCGCGCTGTATTGCTATGTCCTGCGCCCCGAGACGCCCGGGCAGATCGCCAGGCAGCATCAGTTCCTGTACCGGTTCCTGCTCAACAAGTGGTACTTCGACGAACTTTACGACTTCCTGTTCGTCCGCCCGGCCAAGCGCCTCGGCGAGTTCCTGTGGAGGAAAGGCGACGGGATGGTCATCGACGGCCTTGGCCCGGACGGCATCTCCGCCCGCGTGCTGGACGTCACCAGCAACGTCGTCAGGCTCCAGACCGGCTTTGTCTATCACTATGCGTTCTCGATGATCGTTGGCGTGGGTGGTCTGGTCACCTGGTACATCTTTACGCGCGGGTGATGTGATGTTCGGTCTTGGCCTTCTCTCCGGTCTCCTGATCCTGCCGCTCGTCGGCGCGGCCTTCATCCTGACGTTGCGCGGCGACGAGGCGTCCGTCCGTTCGAACGCCCGGATGGCGGCGCTGGTCACGACCATCGCCACGTTCGCGCTGGCGCTCGTGGCGTGGAGCCGCTTCGACTCCGGCAGCGCTCAGTTCCAGCTGATCGAAAGCCATGGCTGGCTGTCCGAGACCATCCGTTTCAAGCTCGGCGTCGATGGCTTCTCGATGCCGTTCGTGCTTCTGACCGCCTTCCTCATGCCGTTCTGCATCCTCGCTTCATGGGAGAGCATCGAGCATCGCATGAAGGAGTACATGGTCGCCTTCCTGGTGCTGGAGACGCTGATGATCGGCGTGTTCGTGGCGCTGGACCTGGTGCTGTTCTACATCTTCTTCGAGGCTGGCCTGATCCCGATGTTCCTCATCATCGGCATCTGGGGCGGCAAGCGCCGGATCTACGCCTCGTTCAAATTCTTCCTCTACACGCTGCTCGGCTCGTTGCTGATGCTCCTCGCCATCATGGCCATGTATTGGAGCGCCGGCACCACCGACATCACGCAGCTTCTGGCCCACAGGTTCGGCAAGGAACTGCAGACCTGGCTCTGGCTAGCGTTCTTCGCGTCCTTCGCGGTCAAGATGCCGATGTGGCCGGTCCATACCTGGCTGCCTGATGCGCACGTCGAGGCGCCGACCGCCGGTTCGGTCATCCTTGCCGGCATCCTGCTGAAGATGGGCGGCTACGGCTTCATCCGCTTCTCCATCCCGATGTTCCCGGATGCATCGCTGTATTTCGCGCCGATGGTCTTCGCGCTGTCGGTGATCGCGATCATCTACACGTCGCTCGTCGCGCTGATGCAGGAGGACATCAAGAAATTGATCGCTTACTCCTCGGTCGCGCATATGGGCTTCGTCACCATGGGCCTTTTCACCATGACGCCGCAGGGCATCCAGGGCGCCATGTTCCAGATGGTCAGCCACGGGCTTGTGTCCGGAGCGTTGTTCCTGTGCGTCGGCGTCGTCTACGACAGGATGCACACCCGCGAGATCAAGGCCTATGGCGGCTTGACCAACCGGATGCCGATCTATGCCGTCCTGTTCATGGTCTTCACCATGGCGAACGTCGGCCTGCCCGGCACGTCTGGCTTCGTTGGCGAATTCCTCACTCTGCTCGGAGCCTTCAGGGCAAGCCCCTGGGTCGCCTTCTTCGCCACCTTCGGCGTGATCCTGTCCGCCGCCTATGCGCTCTGGCTCTATCGTCGGGTCATGTATGGCGAATTGGTCAAGCCCGAGCTCAAAGGCATCACCGACGTCAATCGCCGGGAGATGGCGCTTCTCATTCCCTTGGCCGTGTTGACAGTCTACTACGGCGTGCGGCCCGGCCCGATCCTCGATGTCTTCGCGGCGCCGACCGACTTGCTGCTGAAGAAATATCAGGCCGCGATCGCCGCCACGAAGCTCGCGCTGACAGCCGTCCAGTAAGGATCCGAAACATGGCGTCCGTTCCTAATCTGATGCCGGCTCTGCCCGAGATCATCCTCGCGGCAGGCGCGTTGGCCATGGTGCTGATCGGCGCGTTGCAGGGCGAGAAATCTCTGCGGACCATGGAGATCATGGCCCTCGCGCTGTTCGGCGTCGCCGGCGTGCTCGTCCTGATGCAGACTGGCAAGCAGGTGACGTTCAACGGCGCGTTCGTCGCGGATGGCTTCGGACGCTTCATGAAGGTGCTGACGCTCGTCGGAGCAGGCTCGGCCATCGTCATGTCCGCCGACTTCATCCGCCGGGAGGGCATGGCGAAGTTCGAATTCCCGATCCTCATCGTCCTCGCCACGATCGGCATGATGATGATGATTTCGGCCAATGACCTCATCGCCCTCTATGTCGGCATCGAGCTGCAGTCGCTGGCTCTTTACGTCGTGGCCGCCATGAACCGCGACGACGCGAAGTCGTCCGAAGCCGGCCTCAAGTTCTTCGTCCTTGGTGCGCTCTCGTCCGGCATGCTGCTCTATGGCATGTCGCTGGTCTACGGCTTCACCGGCACCGTCTCCTTCGAGGGCATCGCCGCGGCGCTGAGCCACAGCGGGCAGGGCGGACAAAGGATTGGTCTCGGCCTCGTTTTCGGCTTGGTCTTCATCGCCGCCGGGCTCGCCTTCAAGTTGTCCGCCGTGCCGTTCCACATGTGGACGCCGGATGTCTATGAGGGAGCGCCGA
>JANOCI010000090.1:0-29039 GCA_031412095.1 Allobosea sp. | reverse complement strand
CCCTTCGTGAAATCCCCGCTCTCGTCCTTCCGCCCTTCGCCGAGCAGCAGCCGCACTCCCTCCGGCCCAAACTTGTCCAGCTTGTCGATCGCCCGCAGCACGCCCAGCCTCTTGCCGGCATTCTCAGCCCCGCCCAGCCCGATGGCCTCCATCACGCCGTCCAGCACCTTGCGGTTGTTGACCTTGATGACATAGTCGCCGCGCTTGATGCCGACTGCTTCCAGCGTGTCGGCCATCAGCATGCAGGCCTCGGCGTCGGCAGCCACGCTTGCCGCCCCCACGATGTCCGCGTCGAACTGCATGAACTGGCGGAAGCGGCCGGGGCCGGGCTTCTCGTTGCGGAAGACATAGCCCGAGCGGTAGCTGCGGTAGGGCTTAGGCAGCGCGTCGAAATTCTCGGCGACATGGCGGGCCAGCGGCGCGGTCAGGTCATAGCGCAGCGATAGCCACTGCTCGTCATCGTCCTGGAACGAGAACACGCCCTCGTTCGGCCGGTCCTGATCGGGCAGGAACTTGCCGAGCGCGTCGGTGTACTCGACGAAGGGCGTTTCCACCGGCTCGAAGCCGAACAGCTCGAAGCGCTCGCGGATCTTGGCCAGCATCGCTTCGGTCGCAGCGACGTCCGCCGCGTTGCGGTCCTCGAAGCCGCGCGGCCGGCGCGCCTTCAGCTTGTCGGTTTTTGACATTGGCATCGTCCATTGCTTGTGGCGTGCTGGTTAGCCGGTGGCGGGGACAGGGGCAAGGACTGTGGTGTCGAGCACGGCGTGACCCCTCTCCTTTATCCTCTCCCCTTGCGGGAGAGGGGACTTTGGCATCGGGACACCTCCTCAATCATCGAGCCAGGCGCGGAGATGGACGTTTGGCAGGGATGCTGTCGCGCCCTCTCCCCTTGCGGGAGAGGATAAAGGAGAGGGGTCGCACAAATCCTTGAAATGATATGGACAACCTTGACTCATGCCACTCAGCCGCCCACATCCCGGTCATGAACGAGCCAGTCCCCTTGCGGCTCATCGCGCTAGACGCTGATGACCTGACCATCCTTTCGGTTCATGTGCAGGATGCGGTGGCGAAGGTGGCCGACTTCGCCTGGCTGCCCGCCGAGAAGCGCTTCGCCATCATGCTGCGCCGCTTCGACTGGGAGGGCGCCGCCGAAGGACACAACCGCCGTCGCCTCACCGCGATGCATTTCGAGCGCGTCACGAGCCTGAAGGCGCTGAACATCGACCCGAAGGCGAAGGACACCGTGCTCAACCTGCTCGCCGTCACGTGGACCGAGGCAGATGCGCCCTCCGGCGAAGTCACGCTGACGTTTTCAGGCGGGGCTGCGCTGAAATTGCAGGCGGAATGCATCGAAGCCCAGTTGAAAGACCTGGGCGGAATGTGGGAAACGGCTCATCAGCCTGCACATTCCACCTGAAAGCCTCCATGCCAATCCGCCTCCACTCCCGCGACGCCACGTTCGAGGCTGATTTCGCCGCGCTGCTCACCATGAAGCGCGAGGTCTCGGAGGAGGTGGACACGATCGTCGCCGCCATCATCGCCGATGTGCGGGCGCGCGGCGACGCCGCCCTGGTCGAGCTGACGGAGCGTTTCGACCATCTGACGCTGACGCCGCAGACGCTGCGCGTGACCGAGGACGAGATCGCTGCGGCGCTGAAAGCCTGCGACGTCAAGGCGCTGGATGCGCTGAAATTCGCGCGCGACAGGATAGAGGCGTTCCATGTCAGGCAACGGCCCGAGGATCAGCGCTGCACCGATGCGCTCGGCGTCGAGATGGGCTGGCGCTGGACCGGCATCGAGGCGGTCGGCCTCTATGTGCCGGGCGGAACCGCAAGCTACCCGTCATCGGTGCTGATGAATGCGGTGCCCGCGCGCGTAGCAGGCGTGCCGCGCATCGTCATGGTCGCTCCCACGCCGCGCGGGGTCGGCAACCCGCTTGTGCTCGCGGCGGCGCACCTGGCCGGCGTCAGCGAGATCTACCGCATCGGCGGCGCGCAGGCGGTGGCGGCGCTGGCCTACGGCACAGAGACCATCATGCCGGTGGCCAAGATCGTCGGGCCCGGCAACGCCTATGTCGCGGCTGCAAAGCGCAGGGTGTTCGGCACGGTCGGCATCGACATGATCGCCGGGCCGTCCGAAGTCCTGGTGATCGCCGACGAGACCGCCAATCCTGATTGGGTGGCCGCCGATCTGCTGGCGCAAGCCGAGCATGACGCCGCCGCCCAATCGATCCTGCTGACGGATTCGCGCCCGCTTGCCGAAGCGGTGGAGGCGGCCGTCCAGTCACAGCTCGCCACCCTGCCCCGACGCGACATCGCGCTTGCGAGCTGGACTGATTTTGGCGCGATCATCGTGGTGGACGACCTTATGGCGTCGGTGGGGCTCGTCGACCGCCTTGCGCCCGAGCATCTGGAGATCTGCACGATGGATCCCGAGCCGCTGGCGGCCGCGATCCGGAACGCGGGCGCGATGTTCCTGGGCCATCACACGCCTGAGGCGGTCGGCGATTATGTCGGCGGGCCCAACCACGTCCTGCCCACGGCGCGGTCCTCGCGGTTTTCATCAGGGCTCGGCGTGCTGGATTTCATGAAGCGCACGACATTGCTCAAATGCACCGCCGAGGCTCTGCGGGCCCTCGCGCCCGCCGCAGCGGCGCTGGGAGAAGCCGAGGGCTTGCAGGCGCATGCGCGAAGCGTGACGATGCGGCTCAACCTGCGAGTGGCAGGATCATGCGCATGAGGCTGGCCGGGCCGTCATCCGGGCAGATGTCAATCAGGCAGGGTTTTGATCTGGGATGAGCCAGAACAAGGGCAAGGACCGGCTGCTTCTGATCACGCTCGATGAGGCGTCTCTCGGTCGCGGCACGCCTGATCAGGAGCACGAGCGGGCTATCGCGATCTATGACCTGATCGAGGTCAACAGGTTCGCGATCCCCGACAAGGACCACGGTCCGTACAAGCTCGCCATCAGCCTTGCGGAGCGCAAGCTGTGCCTTGATGTCAGAAGCGCGGACGATCAGCCGATCGTCATGCACTTTCTGTCCCTTACGCCGTTTCGCCGCGTGATCAAAGATTATGAGATGATCTGCGAAAGCTATTACGAAGCGATCCGCACATCATCCCCGGCGCAGATCGAAGCCATCGACATGGGGCGCCGCGGCCTGCACAACGAAGCCGCCGAAATCCTGATGGAGCGGCTTGGCGGCAAGCTCGACGTCGACCACGACACCGCCCGGCGGCTTTTCACGCTCATCTTCGCCCTGCACTGGAAGGGCTGAAGGCCTTGTCCGAGCCAGCGCAGCCGCCGCGCCGCCCGCAGAGCGTCCTGTTCATGTGCGCGCAGAATGCAGTGCGGTCGCCTATGGCCGAAGGGCTCGCCAAGCATTTCTTCGGCCGCGCTCTTTATGTCCAGTCCGCCGGCGTGCGCAAGAGCGAGCCTGACGGCTTCATGGTCGCCGTCATGGACGAGATGGGCATCGATGAGGCCAAGCACAAACCGCGCACCATCGACGAACTGGAGGAGTGGGAAGGCTTGAATTTCGACCTGATCGTCACGCTCTCCCCGGAAGCGCATCACAAGGCGCTGGGCTTGACCCGGACCATCGCGGCGGAGGTCGAATACTGGCCGACTGCAGATCCGACAGTGCTGCAAGGTTCGCGCGAACAGATGCTGGACGCCTATCGCGACGTGAGGGATACGCTGGCGACAAGAATCAAGGAGCGTCTGAAGTGATCCGGATCGGTTCGTGCGGTCAAAGCCCCGTGCGTTGGCGGATCGCGGCCATCAGGGTTCCGTCATCGAGATAATCGAGTTCGCCGCCGACCGGCACGCCATGGGCCAGGCGCGTGATCTTGACCGGCAGGTGGGACAGCCTGTCCGTGATGTAATGGGCTGTGGTGGCCCCGTCGACGGTGGCGTTCAAGGCCAGGATCAGTTCCGTGACTGTGCCGTCCGACACACGGTCGATCAACTTGTCGATGTTGAGGTTTTCAGGCCTCACGCCATCCAGCGCCGAAAGCACGCCGCCCAGCACATGATACCGCGCATTGATGGCTGCCGAGCGTTCGAGCGCCCAAAGATCCGACACGTCGGCGACGACGACGACGATGCTCTCGTCACGGCGAGGATCGCGGCAGACGGTGCAAGGATCGGATGTGTCGATGCTGCCACATGTGCTGCAGACCAGGATGTTCCGGTGCGCCGTCTGCATCGCGTCGGCGAGCGGGCCAAGCAACTGCTCGCGCTTCTTGACGAGGTGCAGAGCCGCCCGCCTGGCCGAGCGCGGCCCAAGTCCGGGCAGCCGCGCCAGCAGTTGAATCAGCCGTTCGATCTCCGGCCCGGCCGAGAATTTCGCCATGGATATGCTGTCAGAACAGCTTCATGCCCGGCGGAATTGGCAGCCCCTTCGTGACCTCCGCCATGCGCTCCTCCATGATGCGCTCGGCCTTGCCTCGCGCGTCGGCGCAAGCCGCGACGATGAGGTCTTCGAGGATTTCGCGTTCGTCAGGCGTCATCAGGGAGGGATCGATGCTGATGCTCTTCATCAGGCCTTTGGCGCTTGCCTCGACCTTGACCATGCCGCCGCCCGACGAGCCTTCGACCATGAGGTTCTCAAGCTCGGCCTGCATGCTCTGCATCTTGGCCTGCATCTGCTGCGCCTGCTTCATCAGTCCCATCTTGTCACGCATTGAATGCTCCATCTTGGATCTGGGATAAGCGACGTTCCGGCAGACGCCGCTTGTCAGCAAGCGACCGGCCGGTGCCGTCATCCTGGGCCGGCCCCTCTCAGAAATCGGGATCCGACCAAGGCTCCTCGTCGCTTCCATAAAGGCCGTCGCCGGATTCGAGCGAAGCGGCGAGCCCTGCATCATCGCCTGTCTCAACGATCGGAGCAACCGGATCATCTGTCTCGCGCCGGCGGACATCGACGATCTTCGCTCCCGGAAAAGCCGTCATCAAGGCTTGCACCGCAGGATGCGCCGCCGCGCTGTCCTTGCGCTCCCGCTCGGCCTCCTGCTTTTGCTCGCGCAGCGTCGCCTGCCCCTCGGACTGGACGATGGCGACCATCCAGGTCTGCCCTGTCCATTCCTTCAGCTTGCGCGACAGTTCGTTGGCGATTCCCCGGTCGCCGGTCGCCTCGAGCGCGAACTCGATCCTGCCGGGCTCGATCCGGACGGGCCGCAGGTCGCGCTGGATGGCGGTCTGCAGCTTGATGTCCCGGTTTCGGGCAGCCAGCGCGAGGATGTCCTCGAGCGAGCCGATGCGGATGGCGGGCGGTGCCACTGACAGCTGCGACGACGCGCGGGGCGAAAGGCTCTGCGCACCGCCTGTTCCGCCGCTCGTCATCCGTGGCGCTGAAGCCTGCGCGATCGCAGACGGGCCGCCGGACTGGCCCCCTCCGAGTGACACGGCCGGTCTTGGCAGGGAGACAGCGCCACCGCCCTGAAGCAGCTTGAGAGCCTCATCGGGCGTGGGGAGGTCTGCCGCATGCGCAAGCCTGACAAGCACCATCTCGGCGACGGGAAGCGGCCGACTGGCGTCCTTCACCTCCGCGATGCCCTTGAGCAGCATCTGCCAGAGGCGCGAGAGCACGCGGATGGAAATCTTGCTGGCGAACTCCACGCCCCGCACGCGCTCGACCTGGGTCAGGGCGCTGTCTTTCGCCGCCTCGGGCACAATCTTGAGCCGCGTGACGAGATGGGCGAACTCTGCAAGCTCCGTCAGAACCGCGCCCGGGTCCGCGCCTGAATCGTACTGGCCTTTCAATTCCTGAAGCGCGCCCGCGAGATCTCCTCGCATGACCAGTTCGAACAGGTCGATGATGCGTGCCCGGTCCGCCAGCCCCAGCATCTCACGCACGTCGTCCAGCGTGATGCGCCCCGCCGCATGGGCGATCGCCTGGTCCAGCAGCGACATCGCGTCGCGGGCCGAGCCTTCCGCCGCCCGCGCGATCGCCTCAAGCGCATCCGCGTCGGCCTCCACCTTCTCGGCGGCGCAGATTTTCGCAAGATGGCCCACCAATGCGGCGGCGTCGATGCGGCGCAGGTCGAAGCGCTGGCAGCGCGACAGGATCGTCACCGGCACCTTACGGATCTCGGTGGTGGCGAAGATGAACTTGGCGTGCGGCGGAGGCTCCTCCAGCGTCTTGAGGAAGGCGTTGAATGCGCTTCCCGACAACATGTGCACTTCGTCGATGATGTAGACTTTATAGCGGGCCGAAACGGGCGAGTAGCGCACGGCGTCGTTGATCTGCCGGATGTTGTCGACGCTGTTGTTGGACGCGGCGTCGATCTCCATCACGTCGATGTGGCGACCTTCGATGATCGCCTGGCAGTGGATGCCCGGCGTCGCGAGAGCGATCGTAGGAGTGCCGGTTCCGTCTGCGTTCTGGAAGTTCAGCGCGCGCGCAAGGATGCGCGCCGTCGTCGTCTTGCCCACCCCGCGCACGCCGGTCAGCATCCAGGCCTGCGGAATTCGGCCGGACGTGAACGCATTGGACAGCGTGCGCACCATCGCATCCTGCCCGATCAGGTCGCTGAAGTCGCGCGGGCGGTACTTCCGGGCCAGGACCTTGTATGCAGGCTGTACCTGCTGGGCGGAGGCCGCTGGTGGGAGGACGTCCAGAAATCCCGGCTGGTCCTGCATCTCGCCGGAAATCTCGCCGGGGATGTCGCCGGAAATTTCCTGGGCCATGCGCGATCGGCTTTTCAAAGGTTGAGGTGGAAGGCTGGACGAAGACCCGCACTGTCTCGTTAGGGCTGCTTCCTTCCGGACCTGACCCGGTTGGCGAGTGTTACGTCCCTCACCAACCTTCCGGCACTGCATATGCGGCACGCGGCACGCAGATGCAAGGGGTTGGGGCAAGCGGAACGCCCGTGGGTCGGGGCCGGCAGCCGGGCCGGCAGGAGCCGGCGGCCCCTGCTCGCATCAGGCTTGGATCGACGCGCTCATCCGCCGATCTCGGAGCCGAGATTGCGCAGCGCTCCCCCGCCCACCTTGTCGATGCCGTACACATCCGGGCGGAAATGGATGACGCCGTCCGGCGTGGCATACCCGGTCATGTACACCCACGCGACCGGGACAGGCCGGCTGAGGCGGATGTCCTTGCGGTCGCCCGTGGCGATGCCGGCGTCGATCTCCCTGCGGCTCCAGTTGCCCGTGCCTTCGAGCAGCCAGACAGCGAGGTCGCGCACGTCCTGAACCCGGACGCAGCCCGACGAATTGAACCGCTGGTCGCCGCCGAACTGGTTTCGCGACGGGGTGTCGTGCATGAAGACGGCGTCACGATTCGGCATGTCGATGCGCACGAGGCCAAGCGCGTTGCGAGGGCCGGGCTCTTGCCGATAGGTGTAGTTCAACGCTCGCGCGCTTGACCAATCGATGCTCGACGCCGGAATCTCCTGCCCGCCGGAGAACACTTTCACGCCTTTTTGCGCAAGGACGTTCCGGCCCTTCTGCATGCCGGGGATGATGTCCTCCTTGATGATTGTGGGAGGCAGCGTCCAGTTCGGGTTCAGGTTGACCGTCGTCACCCGCGTCTCGACGGTCGGCGATGCGCGTTCCGGTTTCCCGACGATCGCGGCATAGCGGCGCTTCACTACATCATTCTCGACCGTCTCGACATAGGCGGACGGTATGTTGACGACGACATAGCGCTCGCCGAACGGAAAAGTGCTGCCGGCGATGCGCTGCGCCGATGAAGCAAGCTGGCGAAAGCGCGCCTGGGCCGGCACGTTCATCTCATCCAGGGTGCGCCCGGCTACGATCCCGGTCTGGCGCAGGCCATGACGGAACTGGAAGCGCTTGACCGCCGCGGTAAGCGCGCCATCGAACTCGTCGCCTGCGCCCACGGACTGATGGTCACCGGTGATCGCGAGGCGGCGCTTGAGAGTTGCGACCGCGGCTCCCTTGGATCCCTCCTTCAGGACGACGCCCTTGGGCACCGACGGCCAGCCGCCGGCCCGGACGATCTCGAGATAGCGCTCGGAAGCCAACGCCGTGCTCGGCAGCGTGTCGGGCGTCAGCGTCGGCCGCGGATCATTGGCGTTGATCGAGGTCTCGCTCGCAGGCGCGGGCCGCACGACGCGGCGCGGCGCAGGCCTCGCCGGCGCGGCTGCCGGAAGCCCGGGGCTGGTTGCGGGCGGCGCCTCAGCGGCAGGCGGCTTGAAGCTTTCCGTCGGCAGCGCGGGCGCTCCCAGAGTCGGCGCTTCGACAGGAGCCGGAACGCCTTGCGCGGCCGCAGGCGCCTGAAGCAGGGCAAGGACGGCGACGGAGGCAAAGGCGCGGAAATTGAATGAAATCATGTCCAAACCAGCTTGTTGATCGATTGAGCCTTACAGCAACCGCGTGGCGATACCAATGTTCCTGGCTTGCGCTGCCTTCACGCCGGCGCCGTTGCCTGCACTCACGGCCAAGGTGCGGACATTCTTGCCCGCAACAAAAAGGCCGGGACGAACCCGGCCTCCTAACCGTTGAGACAATCGCGATGCGATCAGAACGCATAGCCAAGCTTCACGCGTGCGTAATGCTGGTTGTACTGGGTAAGATTGAGATTGCCCGGATTGCCGCGGGACTTGCCCGTGACCTGGACCTGGTATGCAGCGTTCAGGGTCCACTTCTCGTTGATCGACCACAGCATGTTCGGCCCGATCGAGAGGGCGTCGCCGAGGTAGGTGCGGTAGCCCGCGCCGAGATACGTCCGCGAATACCAGGCCTCGGCGCCGATGTAGAGATTGGGCAGGACCTTCGTCGAAAGCGCGGCCCGGACGTTGAATTGCGACGCATCGACGAGCACGCCGGCGGTGTTCGAGAACGTGGAGACATGCTCGAGGTTCAGTGCGCCGAACAGACGGCCCGCCACGATCTCGCGGTCGAGGAACAGGCGCGCCGCCGTGGTGTAGGCCGTGTCGCTTCCCGCACCGAGGATGCCGGAGAACCGCGCGCCGGCAGCGCTGACGTCGACGTCGAGGGTCGCGCCCACGCCGTGGACGTCGCGGCCAAGGAACTTGTACTTCAGTTCAAGGCCGCCGCCGTAGAGAGAGGAATTGCCCGAGAAGCCGAAGCGATCTTTCGCGTTCGTGCCGCCGACGAAGACGTAAGGCCCGACCTCGAAGCAGCGGAACAGGCCCGTGGCGACCTGCGCCACGCCGGTGATGCTGCTCAGGCGTGTGCGCCGGCTTGTGAACGCCGTGTTCGCCGTCAGGGTCCCGCCCCATGCGCCCAGATCGGTGACATCGGAACCCGTCGTGAAGCCGAAGACGTCAGTCGGCAATCCGTTGCTTTCAAGGCAGGTCGCCGAAATGGCCGGCATGGCAGGCGCTCCCTGGCGAGAGGGCAGATCGGCAGCGAAGGATGCGGTGGCGAACAGGGCGAGCGCGGCGGATGCGAGCGGCAAGAACTTGGCGGCCATGGGATATCTCCAGATGAGCGCCTATCTTTAGACACAACAACTTTTGAGGAGTATGCTTAACGAAGGCTAAATCCGCCTTTTCGCGAGATGTTTCACCGTGATGTTGCAAGACAGCAACGCCCCGGACAAGTGTTGCCCATTGCGACGTCAGTTGCATGATTTCCGGGCAGCGATCTGCATCATGTGAATGCAGGCATGGCCGGACCAGAATCAGCGCTTGATCTCGGCGCGCGCCATCTCCCGCCAACTGCTGACGAGTTGGTCGAGCTGCGCGATCTCGGCAGGCGGCAGCTTTCCCAGAGTGGCGCCCACATATTCGCGCTGCGTGCCGAGGCCCTGGCGCGCCAGTTCCCGGCCATGGGCTGTCAGGTGCAGGGCGTATGAGCGTTTGTCGCTCGCGATCGCCCGCCTTTCCACCATGCCTGCCTCGACAAGGCGGTCGACCAATCCCGAGACGTTGCCCTTGGTGACATAGAGCCGCTCGGCGAGTTCGCTTTGCGTGATGCCCTCGCGCTCGCTCAGCGTGGACAGCAGGTCGAATTGCGGGACCGACAGCCCTATGCGCTTCAGCCGCGCCGTCATGGCGGTCGACACCCGCTGGTGCAGCCGGAGAAAACGAAACCAGACGCGCATCTCGCTCGCCTGCGGATCGTGTTCGCTCGCCATTGTGTTCGACTGCGCCGGCATCTCGCCATTCCTCGTCCGTTCACACCTGAACTATCAGAAGTGCCACCCGCAGCGCCACAGCCAATGACACTGCCGGCATGAAACGCTTATGCTTGCAGAAAAATGGCTGCGCGCCAGCTTGGAGGACGTCATGATTGGCCGGATGCAGACATGGTCGCTGCTGATGCATCGGATCATCGACCATGCGGCGATACAGCATGGCTCGCGCCAGATCGTGACCCGAAGCGTCGAGGGCCCGGTTCGCCGAAGCACCTATGCGAGGTCCCGAACCCGCGCGCTGGCGATAGCCCAACGGCTTTTGCGCGATGGCTACGCCGCAGGCGACAGGATCGCGACGTTGGCGTGGAACACCGACCGGCATCTTGAGCTCTGGTATGGGATCGCCGGCATGGGAGCGATCTACCACACGCTCAATCCGCGCCTGTTCGAGAATCAGATCGCCTGGATCGTGAACCACGCGGAGGACCGCGCGATGTTCCTGGATCTCAGTTTCGTGCCGCTGATGGAGAGGCTGCAGGACCGCATGCCGTCGGTCCTGCGCTTCATCGTGCTCACCGACGATGCGAGCATGCCCGAGACGTCGCTGCGACAAGCGGTCGCTTTCGAGACGTGGCTGGCGGAAGCCGACGGCGATTTCCAGTGGGCCGACCTGGATGAGAACAGCGCAGCAGGGCTCTGCTACACGTCCGGCACCACGGGCAGCCCCAAGGGCGTGCTGTATTCCCACCGCTCCAACGTGCTGCATGCGATGGCTGCATCGACCGCCGATTATCTGGGGCTGTCGTCACGCGACGTCGTCATGCCCGTCGTGCCGCTCTTCCACGCCAACGGCTGGTCGCTCGCCCTCTCCGCCCCCATGAACGGGGCGGCGCTCGTCATGCCGGGCCCCAAGCTGGATGGCCCGAGCCTGCATGCGCTGCTGGAGGATGAACGCATCACCATCACCGCCGCCGTGCCGACGGTCTGGCTCGGCCTGCTGCAGCACCTCACCGCGACGGACGGCGAATTGAACTGGCTGAAGCGCGTGGTGATCGGCGGCAGCGCCTGCCCGCGCGCCATGACGGAGGCATTCGAGACGCGCTTCGGCGTGACGGTGTCGCATGCCTGGGGCATGACGGAGATGAGCCCGCTCGGCTCGTTCTGCTCGCTGAAGCCGGATGTGGATCACCTGCAGGGAGAGGCGCTTCTCGATCTCAAGATGAAGCAGGGCCACGCGCCGTTCACCGTAGAGATGAAGATCACCGACGACGCAGGCGCGCGCCTGCCATGGGACGGGACGACATTCGGCCGGCTGAAAGTGCGCGGTCCCGCCGTGGCGGCCAGCTACATGCGAGGCGATGGCGGCGACATTCTCGACGGCGAAGGCTTTTTCGACACCGGAGACATCGCAACGATCGACGCCAATGGCTACATGGCGATCACGGATCGCTCCAAGGATGTCATCAAGTCCGGCGGCGAGTGGATTTCGTCCATCGAACTCGAGAACCTGGCCATGGGCCATCCGGATGTTGCGGAAGCAGCCGTGATCGGCGTGGCCCATTCCAAATGGGACGAACGCCCGCTGCTTGTCATCGTGCCGAAGCCGGGAGCGATGCCGACCCATGACAGCCTGATCGCCTTCATGACCGGAAAGATCGCGCGGTGGTGGCTGCCGGACGCTACTGTGCTGCTCGACGCCATCCCGCACACGGCGACCGGCAAGATCCAGAAGACGGCGCTTCGGGACATGTTCAAGGATTATCGTCTGGATGCCTGAACAAGGCTAGGAGCCAGCGGACAGCCGTCTCCCGAGCCGGCCGTCAATGGCGGCCAAGCCGATCCCGATCATCGACATGCCGATGAGATGCCTTGCTCGCAGCACCTCGCCCAGAAGCATCACGCCGAGCAGCATCGCGCTGATTGGTATCAGGAATGTCACCAGAGCCAGGTTCGTGGCTCCGGCTGTGGACAGAATGCGGAAGAACACGACGTACGCAAGCGCGGTTGACAGACCTGCAAGGCCGACCATCGCACTGACAGCCTGAAGGCTGGGCGTGGGCAAGAGCCAAGGCTTGTCCACCGCCAGCATGACAGGAAAGAGCATGATGCTCGATGCCATGACTTGTCCGGTCGCCGTCGCCAGCGGCGAAACGCCCAGATTGCGGAAACGTCGTCCGAAAACACCGGCGAATGCATATGAGACTGCGGCGGCAAGGCAGGCGAGCTGTGCGGCCAACCCGATCCCGAGAGACTGCATCGCATCCCACCCGATCATGATGCTGACGCCTGCGAACCCCAGGATGACGCCGGCGAGCCGGTCGCCCGTCATCTTCTCGTCGCTCGTCAGCAGATGCGCGGCGATGACTGTGAACAAGGGCGTCGTGACGTTGAGGATCGAGGCGACGCCCGAGGCGATGTGCCCCTGCCCCCAGACGATCAAACTGAACGGCACCACATTGTTGAGGAAGCCCATTCCGAAAAAGGCCAGCCAGACGTCGCGGCCCGCCGGCAGCCTTGTGCCGCTGGCCCGGAGCACGGCCAGAAGGATAAGCGAGGCGAGGACCACGCGCCCCACGACGATGGTGAGCGTCGGCAGTTCCTGGACGGCCACGCCGTTGAAGAAGAACGAGCCGCCCCACAACACCGAAAGAGCGATCAGCAATCCCCATTCGCGCGAGGACATGGCCTTGTTGACCAGCGTGGCAGTTGGCATGGGACCTCCGGGAACACGCAGGCACGCCTAAGCCCGGCCGCTCGTGTCCGCGACCCGTTTTCCGGTGCCACGATGTTCTGCATGCCATCAAAGGGCCCTGGATTTCCCTGTTGGCAGCGCCGCCCGCAACGCGATAGACCTCCTCGATGCGCCGCATCGTTCTGGAACGACCTCTGTCCCGCGCCGCGATCTGGTCCGTTCGGCTGGCCTTGTTCGCAGCGGTCGTCTGCGCGTTCGGCATCATGGTCGTCCGCAGCGGGCAGCAGGACGCGCCCGGGCTTGCCGCGCTGGGCTCGGGCATCGCGCTGGCCTTGCTCACATTCCTCGTGGCGGTTGCCGGCGGCGTCGCCATCTGGAACCGGGGTCTGAAGGGCGTGGGACGCATCAGCTTCGCGGCGTTGGTGGCGCTGGCGCTCCTGGCGGCTCCCGCGCTGGTGATTCTCCAGATGCTCCGATTGCCGCAACTCAATGACATATCGACTGATATCAATGATCCGCCCGCTTTTTCGCGATCGCGAGCGGCGCTGGCGGCGCGGGGCGGCCACGTTCCGTCAGAGCGTGCGCCAGAAAGCCGCCTGCCGCAGCGCGAGGCCTACCAGCGAATCATCCCGATCATTCTGGACATTCCGGCCGACGAAGCGTTCGAGCTGGCGTTGAAGGCTGCGGCGAACATGGGATGGCGCATCATCGAGAAATCCCCGCCCGGCGGGCGCGCCGCAACAGGACGGATTGAGGCGGTCGCGACGACGCCGGTGCTGAGGTTCACCGACGACGTGACCGTCCGCATCCGCACGCGCGTGGACGGCGCGCGGATCGATGTCCGTTCGGTCTCAAGGATCGGCAGGCATGACCTCGGCGCAAATGCCCGGCGCATCCAGAGCTTCGCCGATGAGATGCAGCTGCTGTCGTCATCGCAATGATGCCTCACGCCAGTTCATAGACGCTGGCCAACGTTGCGGCTCCGTCCTGGCAGCGCACCAGGCCTCGGTCCACGAGATCCTCGAGATGCGCGAAGGTCGAGAGTGCCGCGGCGCCATGCAGAGCCACGGCAAGGCTCTCATAGATGGCGGGCACGATCTCGCTGATCCGCCTGTCACCCTCGGCGAGCCGGTTCAGAATGCTGGCCTCCCGCATCTTCCGATGTCCGATGAGAGCACGCACGAACCTGCCGGGCTCCCTCACCGGGCCGCCATGGCCTGGCCAATAGATCGCCTCGCTCCGGGCCCTCAGCTTTTCCAGCGACGCCATGAAGGTGGACATCGACCCGTCTGGCGGCGCAACGATGCTGGTCGACCACGCCATGACGTGATCGGCCGAGAAGAGCGCATTCTCTTCGGCAAGGGCGAACGCCAGGTGATTGACCGTATGGCCCGGCGTAGCGACAGTGGAAAGGCTCCAGCCAGGACCGGCGATGACGCCGCCTTCCTCAAGCTCCCAGTCCGGCGCGTGCTCGTGATCGGCTGACGCATCAAGCCGGTTGATCTCGCCCAGCGCCAGTTCCCGCGCCGCCCGATGCGGGGCGCATCCGACGATGGGAGCGCCGGTCAGCTCCTTCAGCGCGCGTGCGCCAGGCGAATGGTCGCGGTGGGTATGGCTGACGACGACATGGCTGACCGTCTCGCCGCGCAGCGCATCGGCCAAAACAGCAAGATGACGTTCCGATTCCGGACCCGGATCGATCACCGCGACGCGTCCATGGCCAACTATGTAGGTGCACGTGCCCGTGAAGGTGAACGGCCCGCCATTGTCGCAGACCACGCGGCGGACCAGCGGGCTCAGGGCCACGACTTGCCCGGAGGCCGCATCCATGCGTCGATCGAACGTCAAATCATCGGCCATGCTGCAGGCGCCTGGGAAAACCGGTGCATTTGGGATGGCGGATGCATTCTGGATCGTTCTGCATTGGTCGCGGGGCTTCAGGCAAGGAGGACCGTCGCCGGAAGGCACGGCTTGTGAGCCTGCGGCTGACAACCTATACACGCATGAGCCTGCCGAAACCCAATGCCTCATGGAAGCTGACATGAACCCTGCGACGAATGACACCATCCTGCCGACGAAACCCGGACCGTCATTGCTGGACGCAGCGTTTGCGCGCCTCTTGCCATCCCTTTCCGCCCCGGTTCGCTCAGCATTGTTGGTCGTGGCGGGCTCATTGCTGCTGATTCTCTCCGCGAAGGTGCAGGTGCCGATGTGGCCCGTGCCGATGACGATGCAGAGCTTCGTCGTGCTCTTCCTTGGGGCGGCCCTTGGTCCGCGCCTCGGGACGGCAAGCGTCGCGCTGTATCTGGGACAAGGCCTTGCCGGTTTGCCGGTCTTCGCGATGCCCGGTGCTGCCGGCCCGGCCTATTTCCTCGGAACAACCGGCGGCTTTCTTCTGTCGTTCATCCCTGCCGCGTGGATCGCCGGCCATTTCGCCCGGCAAGGCTCCCCGCTTGTGCGCGTTGGCGCAGGCATGCTGATAGCGCACGCGCTGATCCTGGTTCTCGGGATGGCCTGGCTGGCATGGCTGGCGCAGCTGGCCTCGGGGGCGACGGGCGTTGGCGTCACGCGCGCATTCGCCGTCGGCGTTCAGCCGTTCATCGTCGGTTCGCTGGTCAAGTCCGCCCTCGCGACAGGCCTTGTCGCGGCAGGCTGGTCACTGGTTCGCCGTCGTTGACACGACGCGCATGACGGCGCGCGGCTCACAGCCCGCGTCGCTGCAGCTCCTTCTCCCAGGCGATCGCATCCCTCACGATCGTCTGCAGGTCATCGAGCCGAGGCCGCCAGCCGAGCTCCCGCCGAAGAAAGTCGGCGTTCGCCACGATCGCCGGCGGATCGCCAGCCCGGCGCGGGCCCTGCCGAACTTCGAAATCCACGCCTGAGACCTTGCGCACCGTGTCAATGACCTCGCGCACGGAGTATCCTCGCCCATATCCTGCGTTGGCGATGATGCTTTCGCCGCCGTTGCGTAGATGCTCCAGCGTGGCCGCGTGAGCCGCCGCAAGGTCCGTCACATGGATGTAATCCCGCACGCAGGTGCCGTCGGGCGTCGGATAGTCCTGACCGAACATCTCCATGTGGCCACGTTTACCGACGGCCGTCTCGGCAGCCACTTTGATCAGGTGCGTGGCGGACGGCGTCGATTGGCCGTAACGTCCCTTCGGATCGGCCCCTGCGACGTTGAAATAGCGCAGGATCGCGTACTTGAAGCCATGCGCAGCCGCGGCATCGCGCAGCATCATCTCGCTCATCCATTTCGACGATCCGTAAGGCGAGACAGGCGCGGGCGGCTGGCTTTCTGAAACAGGCTCCAGCGACGTCTCTCCGTAAACCGCCGCAGTGGAGGAAAAGATGAACTCCTTGACGCCTCCGGCCACCGCGGCTGCAATCAACGCGCGGGTCTTGACGGTGTTGGCGAGATAATAGCCAAGCGGATCGGTGACGGATTCCGGCACGACGATGCGGGCCGCGAAGTGGATGATCGAACGCACGTCATGGGCACGGATCGTGTTGAGCACCGACTCGAAATCACCGACGTCCGCCACGACGAGCGGCGTGCCCGGCGGCGGCGACCACCTGAAGCCCGTCGAAAGATTGTCGAGCACCACCACCGGTTCGGCCCGGTCGACCAGGTCGAGGACCATATGCCCGCCAATGTAACCCGCCCCGCCTGATACAAGAACGGTCATGCCGATGGTCCCTCCGATCCACACCCGATCTCGGCACGCGCGCCAAGACTCGCCATTGGTGAACGCAAACCCTTGCGTTTTGGTTCAGGCTTGGCCGTCAGTGCGGCAGGCATCGGCGGCGGCGGCGCCGGCCAGATAGCCGTAGGCCACGGCCGTGAGCAGGCCGTTGCCTGAAAGATAGCCCGAAGCCTGCATGCCTGAAACGCCGCAAGCCGCTCCTCCAGCGGCGAAAAGATTGGGGAACGGCGTGCGGTCGGGCCGAAGCACGCGTGTCTGAGCGTCGACGGCCAGCCCTCCTTGCGTATGGAACAGCGCGCCGGTGACCTTCACGGCGCAGTAAGGCGGAATCAGCCGGGGCGCACCGGACCAGTTCCGGCCAAACAGGTCTTCGATCCCTGCAGCCTTCGCCTCTTCGACCTCCCGCATGGTCCGGATGAAGGCCGCCTCCGGTAGCTTCATCCGCGCCGCAAGTTCTTCGGCGCTATCACTGACGAGGATCGCGCCTGCGGTTTCCGCCTGGCGATAGTCCTCGAACTGGCGCGCGATGCCTGCGATGCGGGCGTCGAAGACCGTCCACGCCAGCCCCTCGCGCTGCGCCAGGACGGCCGCGGCTGATTCCGAATACCCGCGGGCCTCGTCGGCGAAGCGCATGCCGTCCAGATTGATCTGGAAGCCGCCTTCGGTGACCGTAGCCCACGTGATGAGGATGCCGTGCGGATGGGCGACCGAACCATGGCCCTGATGGCCAGCCAGATGCAGCGTCGCAGCGCCCAAGGCCTGGCCCCACAAAACTGCGTCGCCCTGATTGCCGGGATGCCCGAAATACAGCGCGCCAGCCATCTGCGGGATGTTCGACGCAACCAGCTCTGCATTGCCGCCATAGCCGTTCGAGGCCAGCACGAGCGCCTTGCAGCCGATGCGGTCCTCAGTGCCGTCCGGGCGGGTCAGTCCGGCCCCCTCGATGCGGCCGGCCTCATCGCGAAACAACGTCGTGACATGGGCGTTCGCGACGATGTCGACGCCCGCCGCCTCTGCTGCGCTGCGCAGACGGTCCATCAACTCCGCGCCCGACCGGCTCGCCAGGCCATGCATCCGGCAGGCGGAGTGGCCAGGATATGTGAAGTTGCCGATCACCGAGAAAGGCAGGCCGTGCCGATCTCCAAGCCATTCGAGCGCTGGCACGACGGCGTCAATCGCCGTCGCGACCGCTTGTGGGTCAGCTTCGCCATGCGCCTTGGCCATGATGTCGTTGCGGAAGGCCTGCTTGCTGTCGGCGATTCCCGCCTCTCGCTGAAAGCGGGTTTCCGCCGCGGGGATCAGCCCGGCGGACAAGGCGGTCGATCCACGCGGCACGGCGTCGCGCTCGAGGACAAGCGTGTCTGCACCGGCTTCCCTGGCCCGCATGCCCGCGATCAGCCCGGCAGCCCCCGCACCGACGACCAGGACGTCGCATGACGCTTCGAAGATGCCATTGGAAGAGACAACCCGCGCCATGCCCTGCCCTTTTTCATCAAAACGCCATCTGTGCACTTGACGCGCGCGATTTGTCCTAGAAATAATACAATTGTGCAAGGCGTAGCGTATGCCGGCATGTTCGCCCGGCTGGAGTCTGCTGTCTTTGGATGCCATCGAGACCTCCAAGACCCATAAGGTATATCTGCTTCTGAAGGAGCGGATCACGAGCGGTGCGTTCCAGCCCGGCCACAGGCTGCCGAGCGAGCCGCACCTTGCGGAGACCCACGGGTTGTCGCGCGTCACCATCCGCCGCGCCCTCGATGGGCTTGCGCGCGACGGGCTGATCATCCGGCAGGCAGGATCGGGAACCTTCGTCAGCGACAATTCCTCCCGCCCGCCGGTGAGCGCTGACCTTGCGAACATGATGGCCCACCTGACGGCGATGGGCCGCTCGACGCAGGTAAGATTGCTCGCGTTTTCGTATGTCGTCCCACCGCCTCCCATCGCCGCCGCCTTGAAGCTGAAGCCCGGCGAGCGCTCGCAAAGCTCGTTGCGCGTCCGCTCCATCGACAACGTGCCGTTCTCCTACCTCACGACCCATGTGCCTGAGCGCATCGGCCTCACGTACACCCGGCATGACTTGGGCAGCCGGCCGCTCCTTGAGCTGCTCGAACGGTCTGGCGTGGTGGCGACGAAGGCCAACCAGACGATTTCCGCGACCTTGGCCGGGCCCGAAACGGCGGAAGCGCTCGACGTCGAGATCGGCTCGGCGCTCATTTCATTGACCCGGATCGTCCTTGGCGTCGACGGCCGGGGCATCGAACACCTTTCCGCGCTCTATCGTCCGGACATGCACGCCTTCCACATGGAGATGCTGCGCAAGGGCGACGGCGCGAACCGGCACTGGCGGCCCACCGCCGGCGCGCCGACGGCGGGCAAGGCAAGCAAACCCAATCATCCAGATGGCCAGGAGATGACCCTGGCCACATCAGCGAGGAGACGAGCATGAGCACTTTCAACCGCCGCACCATCTTGCAGGGCGCAGCCGCGACCGGGGCGCTGATTGCGTCGCCGTCGCTTGTCCGCGCGCAGGCGCCTGCCATCAAGATCGGCATCCTCCAGCCTGTCACCGGGGCGCTTGCCCAGGATGGCGAGTATGGACGCCTCGGCGCCGAGATCGCGCTGAACGAGATAAACGCCGCCGGAGGCATCAAGTCCATGGGCGGCGCGAAGCTGCAGATGGTGTTCGGCGATGCGCGTTCGAGCCCCGAGGGCGGCACGTCCGAAGTGGAGCGCATGCAGGGCGAAGGCGTTTCAGCCATCGTGGGCGGCTTCGCGTCCCCCATCGTGCTGGCGTCGTCCCAGGCAGCGTCGCGTTATGACATTCCCTACATCTGCGATGTCGGCGTGTCGGACCAGATCGTGGCGCGCGGCCTCAAGAACACGTTCCGCTTTGGTCCTGGCTTCGGCACGGTCACGTCGACCGCGCTCGAAAATCTCGTCAAGCTCAATGATGCCGCCGGCAAGCCCGCAAAGACTGTCGTGATCGTCCACGAGGACGGCCTGTTCGGCGCGGGCATGGCCAAGCTGCTCAACGAGCGGCTGCCGCAGCGCGGCTTCGAGGTTATGGAGACGATCGCGCACCCGACCCCCTCGCGCGACATGTCGAACGTTGCGCTGCGCATCCGCGCGCTGAACCCCGACCTCGTCATTCCATCGAGCTACTATGCCGAGTTCGTCCTGCTGTCCCGCACCATGCAGCAGCAGCGCATCCGTCCAAAGGGCGTCTACGCGATCCTCAACGGCGCGGCTTCCAACTTCCGTTTCGTCCGAGAGTTCGCCGATGCCGCCAACCTCGTGATGGACTGCAACCATTGGGCCGACCCGCGCAAGCCGAAGACTGCGCAGGTCAAGGCGCTGGCTGAGCAAGGCGGCCGGTTCTGGCTGTACAACACGCCGCTGAACTACTCCTGCGTCCGCCTGCTGGCAGACGCCATCGAGAGGGCGGGATCGGCGGATCGCGGCAAGATCAATGAAGCGATCACGGCCTCGACCTTCGCCGACCATATCATGCCTTATGGGCCGACCGCGTTCGTCAACGGCCAGAACACGGGCGCAGCGCCGGTCAACACGCAGGTCCAGAACGGGGACATCAAGGTGATCTTCCCAGACGCATTCGCCGATGCGAAGCCGGTCTTCCCGGCGGTGTGACCTTTCGATAAAGCGCTCCGGTGTCATTCCCGGCCGGAGCGGAGCGAAGCGAAGGGGAAGGGAATCCACGAGGGGCGCTCCCTGACATGGATTGCCTTCCCGGCCCTTCGGGCCGCCGGGGATGACACCGGACACGTGGCGGTTCATGCTCAAGCTCGACATTTTCCTCTCTGCGCTCGCCAACGGCCTCATGACTGGGGCCGTCTACGCATTGATCGCGTTGGGGCTGACGCTGGTCTATGGCGTGCTGCACATCATCAACTTCGCGCATGGCGCCACGCTCACTGCCGCCATGTTCGCCGTCTTCGTCGCCCACAGCGTCTTCAGGATCGATCCGTACATCGCGATCTTCATCCTGACGCCTTTGTTTTTCGGGCTCGGCTATGCCGTGCAGCGCCTCGTCATCAACCCGGCGAGCCATGGCGACGACAGCAACATCCTGCTGGTCACGCTCGGCATATCGATCATCATCGAGAACGCGCTGCTCGCGAGCTTCCGGTCGGACACCCGCTCGATCGACGTTCCATACGGGTTCTCGGTCATTGAGGTGGGCAATCTCTTCCTCTCCACCCCGAAGGTCGTCGCATTCGTCGCCTCCTTCGTGGTCGCCGGCCTTCTCTGGCTCGTCCTCGCCCGCACGGACACGGGCAAGGCGATCCGGGCTGTCGCGAAGGAGAAGACCGGCGCGGCGCTCGCCGGCATCGACGTCGATCACATCTACGCCGTCACGTTCGGCCTTGGCGCGGCATGCCTGGCGATCGCGGCCTGCCTGCTGATGCCGACATTCCTGGTCAATCCCCGAATCGGCAACGCTTTCGTGCTGGTCGCGTTCACAATCGTGGTGCTGGGAGGCATGGGCTCCATTGCCGGCGCACTGGTGGGCGGCCTCATCATCGGGGTGGTCGAGAGCCTCTCCGGCCTGTATTTCGGCGAGAGCCTCGGCCAGATCGGCATCTTCCTGATCTTCATCCTCGTGCTGCTGTTCAAGCCGACCGGGCTGTTCGGAGCCAAGGCGTGAGAAGCTCTCCTGCAATGGCGATCGTGCTCGTCGTCGCCGCGCTGGCGCTGTTGCCGCTCGGCATCGCCTCGAACACCGTGCTGAACTTCCTGTCATTCGCCATGATCGTCACCATCGCAGCGCAGGGCTGGAACATTCTGGGCGGCTATGGCGGGCAGTTCTCGTTCGGCCATGCCGTGTTCTTCGGCACGGGCGCCTACGCCATGGCGCTGCTGCAGGTCCGGCTGGGCCTCAACCCGTGGCTGGCGCTGCCCGCCTCGGTCGCGCTCGGGGCGCTGGTCGGCCTCGGCATCGGGTTTCTCAGCTTCCGGGCGAGGCTGCGCGGCTCGTACTTCGCGCTCGTCACCCTCGCCTTCGCAGAGGTTTTCCGCATCAGCGCCAATGCCTGGGGCTTCACCGGCGGAGCGGCAGGCGTTCTGGTCCCATTGAAGCTCGATGCGGGCCAGATGCAGTTCGCCGACAAGCGCGTCTTCTTCTGGCTGTCCCTGGCGTTCGTCGCGGGGTTCATGGCGTTGACGCTGGCCATCACCCGCTCCAAGTTCGGCGCGCAGCTCGTCGCCGTGCGGGAAAACGAGGAAGCCGCCCGCGCACTGGGCGTCGATGCGCTGGCGGTGAAGCTGAAGGCGATCACCATTTCCGCGGCGGTCACATCGCTGGCGGGCTGTCTCTACACCCAGAAGTTTCTCTATCTCGACGCCACGCTTGCCTATGGCCCGTGGATTTCCGTGGACGCCTTGCTGGCTCCGATCATCGGCGGCGTGGGCACCGTGTTCGGCCCCCTGGTCGGCGCAATGGTGCTGCTTGGCCTCGGCGAAGTCACCAAGACGATTTTCGCGAACCTGATGGGCGGCTCGGTGCCCGGCGTCGATCTGGTCGTCTTCGGCATCCTGCTGATCTGCTGCGTGGCCTTCGCGCCGCGCGGGGTGCTGGGGCTGCTGCAGGGCTGGTTCCGGCGGAAGGCGCGGGCATGAGCGCGCCTCTCCTCGCAGTCCAGGCCGTCACCAAGCGCTTCGGCGGCCTGACGGCCGTCGACAACGCCGCGCTGGATGTCGCCGCCGGCTCCATCACTGGCCTGATCGGTCCCAACGGCGCCGGCAAGACGACCCTGTTCACGGTGATCTCCGGCTTTGAAAGCGCGACGTCAGGATCTGTCTCGTTCCAGGGCCAGGATGTCACAGCCATGCCGACGCACCGCCGCGCCGTGCTGGGCATCGCCCGGACATTCCAGATCGTGCAGCCATTCGCCGGCCTCAGCGTCCGCGACAACATCGCCGTGGGAGCTTTCCTGCGCGAACCTGTGCGGAGGGACGCCCTCGCGAAGGCGGACGCAATAGGCCGTCAGGTCGGGCTTGGCGCCATGCTCGATCAATCCGCCAGCCAGCTCACCGTGGCGGGCCGAAAGCGGCTGGAGCTTGCCCGCGCGCTTGCGACGGACCCCAAGCTGCTGCTGCTTGATGAGGTGCTGGCAGGGCTAAACCCCTCGGAGATTCGCGACATGATGCCCGTTGTCCAGGACATCCGCGCGAAAGGCGTCACGATTCTCATCGTCGAGCACGTGATGCAGGCCGTCATGAGCCTGTGCGACACCGTGTATGTCCTGGCGCAAGGACGCATCATCGCTGCCGGCACGCCTGGCGACGTCGCGCGCGACGCAAAGGTCATCGAGGCGTATCTCGGGCACGGCGCAGCCGCACGCATGCAGGCTCAGGGCGCAGGAGGCGCGCATGCTTGACGTGCGCGGCCTGGTGGCGGGCTATGGCGGCGTGCCGATCCTGCGGGGCGTCTCCATCACGGTGAACGCCGGGGAGATCGTGGCCGTGCTCGGCGCGAACGGCGTTGGCAAGACCACCCTGAACCGCGCCATCTCCGGATTGATCCGCACCGACGCGGGCACGATCACGTTCAACGGCGCCGCCATCCATGGCATGTCGCCAGCCCGCATCGTCGCTGCCGGCCTGATCCACGTTCCTGAAGGACGCAAGATCTTCCCGAACATGAACGTTCGGGAGAACCTGGAGCTTGGCTCCTACCGCCGCGCCAGGCAGAGCCGCCGCGCCAACCTGGACCGCGCCTTCACGATCTTCCCGCGCCTGAAAGAGCGTGAAAGGCAACTCGCCGGCACGTTGTCCGGCGGCGAGCAGCAGATGCTTGCGATCGGCCGGGGCCTGATGGCCGAGCCTAGCCTGGTCATCATGGACGAACCCTCGCTTGGCCTGTCGCCGCTGCTGGTCGAGGAAATGTTCGCGTTGATCGCGCGCATCGCCTCGGAGGGCCTGGCCGTGATGCTTGTCGAGCAGAACGTCGTGCAGTCGCTGCAGCTGGCCTCCCGCGCCTATGTGCTGGAGAACGGCGCCGTCGTGATGGAGGGCGCCGCCGAAGACCTGAAGAACGATCCGCGCCTTATGAAAACCTACCTGGGGATGTGAGCCATGGCCGAAGGACAGATTACTCAGGATTGCGAGATCAAGGTTCGACAAGCCTGGGTGAAAATCAGCATAGCGGATGCGCTGCGATTGGACGCGGCCACGGTTAAGCGATGCCCTGAATGTCATGGAGCAGTGCGAGCGCATAAACAGACTTCGAATGGATCACGCGCGCATTTTGAGCATCTGGTCGCCCACGATGGCTGCTTGCAGTCCAGAAGCCGTCGGTTCGCCGGCACTTCAAGCAGGCATCCAAAGGCTATAGATTAGGAATAATTGTAATGGCCATCGTCACGCCCGGCATCGTGCCTGCCTCGGTCCTGGTCACCGGCCGGCAGCCCGCATGGTTGAAGCAGTGGGGCCGCTTCGCCACGGCCACGCGCTATGAAGAACTGCCGCCGGAGGTGGTCGAGCGCACCAAGCTGGTGTTGCTGGACTGCATGGGCGCGATGATCGCAGGGCGAGGCGAGCCGGAAGTGACGAAAGCCGAAGTCCGGCTTCAGAAATCCGCAAAGGCGCGGCGTGGCGGCTCCCCGCTGATCCATGCGTTCATGGACGGGACCTCCGGAACCATGCTGGAGATCGATGAAGGCAACCAGTACGCGCGCGGCCATCCTGGAATCCATGTGGTTCCGGCTGTCCTGGCTCAAGCCCGCAGCCGCAAGGTCAGCGGGCATGACGCCATCATGGCCACGGCCCTGGGCTATGAGATGGGCGCTCGCATCGGGATCGCATCGAAGCTGCGCGTCACGATGCACCCGCACGGCACCTGGGGGGTCGTCGGCGCGGCTGTGGCCATAGCCAAGCTCAACAAGGCGTCCAGGGCGGACATGATCGAGGCGATCAACCTCTCGTCCTCGCTGGGCCTCGCCACCAGCCGCCGCACGATGCTGGAAGGCGCAACGGTCCGGAATGCGTATGCCGGGTTCTCCAACATGCTGGGCTTGATGGCGTGGGATCTGGTCAAGAGCGGTTTCACCGGCGAGGCGGACGGCGTCGGCTCGGTCTATGGCGGCATCGCAGCGGATGACTGGCAGCCCAATGAGATGGTGCGCGATCTCGGCCTGCGTTGGGAGATCGCGCGCAACTACTTCAAGCGTCATGCGGCCTGCCGCTACAACCATGGCGCGCTCGACGCCTTGGGCTCCATCATTGCGCAATGCGGAGGACGGATCGACCCGGCCAGCATCAAGTCCGTGCGCGTGGAGACCTATGTGTGGGCCGCGCAGCTCGACCACCCTGCCCCTGCCAACATGCTTGCGGCGAAGTTCTCGATGCCGTTCTCGCTCGCGACATTCATCGTGAACGGCGCTGCGACGCTTGACGCCTTCCGCGACAAGGCCCGGAATGATCCGGTCACACGAAGCCTAGCCGCACGCATAATCATCGACGAGGATCCCGCGCTGACCGCCAGGCTCCCCGGCCTTCGCCCAGCCCGCGTCACGGTCGCATTTAACGACGGGAGCACCTTGTCCGCCGAAGCGGTGACCAACAAGGGCGACACCGAGGATCCTTACACTGCCGACGAAGTGCGCGAGAAGTTCGTCGAAGTCAGCTCTCCGGTACTTGGGCGCGCCCGCTCCGTGGAGCTTTGCACGGCGATCAGCAATCTCGATGCGGCCGTGACGCTGGCGGACATCCTCAGCTTGAGCGAAACGACATGAGCCTCAAATCCCGCCTCGCCGCCAAACCGATCCTGCTGGCCCCCGGCGTCTACGATGCGTTGACGGCCTCGCTCGCGGCCGAAGCAGGCGCGGAGGCGCTTTACGTTTCAGGGGCCGCCCTCGCCTACACCCGGCTTGGCCGGCCCGACATTGGGCTGGTGACCATGTCCGAGGTGGTCGACACCATCGCGCTGATCCGGGACCGGGTCTCGACGCCGCTCATCGTCGATGCCGACAATGGCTATGGCAACGCGCTGAACATGCAGCGCACCGTACGCATGTTTGAACGCGCGGGCGCGAATGCGCTGCAGATCGAGGATCAGAGCTACCCCAAGCGCTGCGGCCATCTCAGCGAGAAGCGCTTGATCCCCGCGAGCGAGATGGCTGGCAAGGTTCGCGCCGCGGTCGATGCAAGGGCATCGGCGGAGACGCTGATCATCGCGCGGACTGACGCCATCGCGTGCGAGGGCTTTCAGTCCGCCATCGACCGGGCGAGGCTTTACGCCGAAGCCGGGGCCGACGCGTTGTTCGTCGAAGCGCCGGGATCGGAGGGCGAACTCTCCGCCATCGCCGGCGCGCTCGGTTCGGGCCTGCCATTGATGGCCAACATGATCGAGGGCGGAATGACCCCGATGAAGAGCACTGCGGAGCTAGAGGCGCTTGGCTTCTCGCTGGTGATCTTTCCGGGCGCCATCGTGCGGGCGATCGCGCTGACGGCGCAGGACTTTTACCGCACGCTGACGAGGGACGGCTCCACGGCCGCCTTCCGGGACCGGATGTTCGACTTCAACGGCCTCAACGAGGTGATTGGAACGACTCAGGTTCTCGACAGCGGCAAGACCTACGAAGGCAGCGGCACATGAGCGCTCTCGATCCCGTCACCTTCGCCATCCTGACCGGGAGGCTCGAGCAGATCGCAGACGAGATGGACGCGACATTGTATCGTTCGGCCTTCAATCCCATCATCGCCGAGGCGCGGGACGCTTGCCACGGGCTTTACCATGCCGAGACGGGAGCGACGCTCGTGCAGGGCGCCAGAGGCCTGCCGATCTTCGTGGGCGCCATGGCCTTCGCGGTGAAGGCTGTGATCGACAAGGTCGCGGTGCAGGGCGGGCTCGACGCTGGCGACACCTTCATCTTCAACGATCCTTACGCCGGCGGCACGCACCTCAACGATTTTCGGCTGGTGCGGCCGCTGATGCGCGATGGCCGGATCTTTGCCTGGCTCGCCTCCGTCGGGCACTGGCTCGACATCGGCGGCAACGTGCCCGGCGGCTACAATCCCCAGGCCACCGAATGCTTTCAGGAGGGCGTGCTGATCCCGCCCGTCAAGCTCTTCCGCAAGGGCGTCATCCAGCAGGACGTCGTCGACATCCTGCAGGCGAACACCCGCGTGCCGCGCTCGAACTGGGGCGATCTCAATGGCCAGCTCAACGCGCTCGACTTGGGCGAACGGCGCTTCCACGCCTTGATCGACGAATATGGCGACGATGTCGTGGCCGCAGCGCTGGAAGCCGCATCCTCCCGCGCCGAAGCCTTGATGCGCGAAAACATCCGGGCCTTGCCGGACGGCGCCTATTCATTCGAGGACTATCTAGACAATGACGGCATCGTGGATGAGAAACTCACCATCGCTCTAGATGTCACCATCGATGGCGACACGATGACGCTCGACTTCTCGCGTTCATCCCCGGCCTGCAAGGGGCCGGTCAACATCGCGCGCTCCACGGCTGTCGCCGCCTGCTATGTAGCGCTCAAGCATGTCTTCACGGCCGTGCCGGCCAATGCGGGATGCCTCAAGCCGATCACCTTCGACATTCCCGAGACGACGTTCCTGGGCGTGACGGCTCCGCGGCCGGTCGCAGGATACACCGAGACGATCCTGCGCATGATCGGGGTCGTCTTCGGCGCTTTGGCCAAGGCCGATCCGTCCCGCGCGACGGCAGCGCCGTTCGGCACGATCAACGCCCTGTCCATCGCCGGGCATCGCGCCAACGGGGAACGCTGGGTGATGTTCTCGTTCTTTGGCGGAGGGCTAGGCGGCAATCCGGAATCGGATGGCCTCAACCATGCCAACAATCCGATTTCGACGGCCACAATCCCGCCTGCGGAGATCATGGAAGCCTCATATCCGGTCATGTTCACGCAGTGGGCGCTGCGGCCGGACAGCGCGGGAGCGGGAACGCATCGAGGCGGCTTCGGGGCGATCTACGAGGTCGAGATCCTGTCGGCTGGCGGCGCGGACATCTCGCTGCTGGGCGAACGGGGGCGTTTTGCGCCGTTCGGCGTGGTTGGCGGCAGGCCGGGCGCGCTGAACACCTTCACATGGGACAGCGACGCAGGGCCGCAAACCGCGCCGATGGCCTCCAAGATCACCGGCGTCAAGCTCAAGCAGGGACAGCGGCTGAGGCTGGAGACTCCCGGCGGCGGGGGCTGGGGCCAACCCGCCGAGCGCACCATCGAGGCCGTCTCGCGGGACGTGAAGCGAGGCTTCCTGTCGCCGAAAGCCGCCCGGCGCGATTACCGCGTCGCCGTGAACCGCGAAGGCCTGGTCGACGCCGCCGCGACGGCGAAGCTTCGGATGGTGGCACGTTGATGAGCCATCCTCCCCGCACCCTCGTCGGCGTCGATGTCGGCGGCACCTTCACCGACCTGGCGTTCTTCGACGAATCCACCCGCCGCTTCAGCACGGCGAAAGCCCCTTCGAACCGCGGCGATGAGGCCGTGGGGTTCATCGAGGGCCTCACCCGCCTGGGGCCCATCGGCATGCTCGGCGCGATCATCCACGGCACGACGGTGGGCACCAACGCGCTGCTGGAGCGCAAGGGTGCGAAGATCGGCATCATCACCACGCCCGGCTTTCGCGACACGCTCGAGATGCGCCGCCGCGACAGGCCGAACACCTGGGGTTTGTGGGGCGATTTCGAGCCGATCTGCCCACGCGACATGCGCCTGGAGGTTCCGGAGCGCACCCTTGCGGATGGCGCCATCCGCGAAGCGGTCGATCCCGAGGCCGTGCGTCAGGCCTGCAAGGCGCTGCTTGCGGCGGGCGCCGAGGCGCTGGCCATTATTTTCATCAACGCCTACGCCAACCCTACGAACGAGCGCAGGGCCTATGAGGCCGCCAAGGCTGTGTGGCCCAATGCCCATGTCGCTCACTCAGCGCAGATCCTGCCCGAGATACGCGAGTTCGAACGCACTTCGACGACGGCTTTGAACGCCTATCTCCAACCGGTCGTGGCCAGCTATCTTGGCAAGCTGGAAGCCGGCCTGTCTGAAGCGGGCTTCGCTGGCTCGTTCCACATCGTGCAATCCAATGGCGGCGTAATGTCGACTGCGACCGCGCGCAAGTTCCCGGTGCGCACCGCGCTGTCGGGGCCCGCTGCCGGCGTCATCGCGGCTGCAGCCATCGCCAGCGCTGCGGGATATTCCGACATCGTCACGGCCGATCTGGGCGGCACCTCGTTCGATGTGTCCCTGGTGGCAGGCGGCGAAGCGTCGCTGAGCGCGCAGACCACGATCGATTTCGGCATGGTCATCCGCACGCCCATGATCGAGATCACCACAATCGGCGCGGGGGGCGGCTCAATCGCCCATGTGGACGCCGGCGGCATGCTCGCCGTCGGCCCTGAAAGCGCAGGCTCGCGCCCCGGTCCCGTAGCCTATGGCCAGGGCAACTCGCGTCCGACGCTCACAGACGCCAACATCGTGCTCGGCCGCATCAACGCCGAGAAGCCGATCGGCGGGAAGCTGAAGCGGCTGGACGTCGATGCGGCGAAGGCCGCCATCCTCGAGCATATCGGCGCGCCGCT
>JANOCI010000089.1:0-7340 GCA_031412095.1 Allobosea sp. | reverse complement strand
GGCACCATGATCTTCGCGAGGATGCCTTCATCGACGGCCTCGACCTCCATGGTCGCCTTATCCGTCTCGATTTCGGCCAGGATGTCGCCGGCCTTGATCTTGTCGCCTTCCTTCTTAAGCCACTTGGCGAGGTTGCCCTTCTCCATCGTGGGCGAGAGCGCGGGCATGAGGATGTCGATGGGCATGGTTGCGGCTCCTCAGCGATATGTCACGGCTTTGACAGCGGCGATCACCTCGCCGACATTCGGCAGGGCGAGCTTTTCAAGATTGGCCGCGTAGGGCATCGGCACGTCCTTGCCCGTGACGCGCATCACCGGCGCATCGAGATAGTCGAAGGCGCGCTCCATCACGCGCATCGCGATCTCGGCCGTGACGCCTGACTGCGGGAACCCCTCCTCGACCGCGACGCAGCGGCCGGTCTTCTTCACCGACTCCACCACCGTGTCGATGTCCATCGGCCGGATGGTGCGCAGGTCGATGATCTCGCAGTCGATCCCTTCCTTTTCCAGTTCCGCAGCCGCCTTGATGCAATAGGTCATGCCGATGCTGAAGGAGACGAGGGTGACATCCTTGCCGGGCCGGTGAATGCGGGCCTTGCCGATCGGCACGGTCCAGTTGTCCATTTTCGGCACCGGGAAGGATTGGCCGTAGAGGATCTCGTTCTCCAGGAAGACGACAGGATTGGGATCGCGGATCGCGCTCTTGAGCAGACCCTTCGCATCGGCGGCGGTGTAGGGCATCACGACCTTGAGGCCCGGCACGTTCGAATACCACGCGGCATAGTCATGGCTGTGCTGCGCGCCGACGCGGGCGGCGGCGCCGTTCGGACCGCGGAACACGATGGGGCAGCCGAGCTGCCCGCCGGACATGTAGAGCGTCTTTGCGGCCGAGTTGATGATGTGGTCGATCGCCTGCATGGCGAAATTGAATGTCATGAATTCGACGATCGGGCGCAGTCCCTCGTAGGCCGCGCCCACCGCGATGCCGGCGAAGCCATGCTCGGTGATCGGCGTATCGACGACCCGTTTCGGGCCGAACTCCTGCAGCAGGCCCTGCGTGACCTTGTAGGCGCCCTGGTACTCGGCCACCTCCTCGCCCATGACGAACACGTTGCCATCAGCCCGCATCTCCTCGGCCATGGCGTCGCGCAGCGCTTCGCGCACCGTGGTGTTGACCATCTCGGTCCCTTCCGGGATCTCCGCGAAGGCTGTCTGCCGCTCTGGCAGGCGGATGACCGCAGGCGCTTGCGGCGTCGCCACTGGGGCGGTTTCGGGGCTGGAGGTAGCCGCGGCAGGCTTTGACGTCATCCCTTCGGACTGCATGTCCGGCGTGGGCGCCGGCTGAGCCGGAGCGGCGGCTGCCGGCTTGGCTGACGGTGCGGGAGCCGGCGCATTGACGTCCTCGCCCTCGCCGGCGATGACCCCGATCCGGGCATTGACCGCGACATTGTCCGTTCCGCCTTCGACCAGGATGCTCGCGAGAATCCCTTCATCGACGGCCTCGACCTCCATCGTGGCCTTATCCGTCTCGATTTCAGCGAGGATGTCGCCCGGCTTGATCTTGTCGCCAACGTTTTTGAGCCATTTGGCGAGCTTGCCTTGTTCCATCGTTGGCGACAGGGCGGGCATGAGAATGTCGATCGGCATGTGATTGCGCTCGATGATCCAGTGATCGGAATGCGTGACGTCGGAAGCCGGCGGACCGGGGATCAGAGCAGGATGTCGGTGTAGAGCTCCGACACGTCCGGCTCAGGATCGTGCGTGGCGAATTCGGCGGCGTCGTTGACGACGTCTCGGGCCTTGGCGTCGATGACCTTGAGTTCCTCTTCGGCGACCTTCCAATGGTTGATCAGGCGTGCACGGACCTGCTCGATCGGGTCGTGCTCCTCGCGCATCTTCTGCACTTCGTCCTTGGAGCGGTACTTCGCCGGATCCGACATCGAATGGCCGCGGTAGCGATAGGTCTGCATCTCGAGGATGTAAGGCCCCTTGCCGGACCGTGCGTGCTCCATGGCGCGCTCCCCTGCGGCCTTCACCGCTCGGATGTCCATGCCGTCGACCTGCTCGCCGGGAATGTTGAAGGAGATGCCGCGACGGGAGAAATCGGTCTGCGCGGACGCCCGGTTGACCGACGTGCCCATGGCGTAGCGGTTGTTCTCGATGATGTAGACGACCGGCAGCTTCCAGAGCGCCGCCATGTTGAAGCTCTCGTAGACCTGGCCCTGGTTGGCGGCGCCGTCGCCGAAATAGACCAGGCTCACGGACGGATCGTTGCGATACCAGTTGGAAAAGCCCAGGCCCGTTCCCAGTGACACCTGCGCGCCGACGATGCCATGGCCGCCGAAGAACTTCTTCTCGCGGCTGAACATGTGCATCGAGCCGCCCTTGCCGCGCGAATAGCCGCCTCGCCGCCCCGTGAGCTCCGCCAGCACCCCGCGTGATTCCATGCCGCAGGCCAGCATGTGGCCGTGGTCACGGTACCCGGTGATGACCTGATCTCCCGGCTTGGACGCCATCTGCATGCCGATGACGACGGCTTCCTGGCCGATGTAGAGGTGACAGAAGCCGCCGATCAGGCCCATGCCATACATCTGACCGGACTTTTCCTCGAACCGGCGTATCTGCAGCATTTCTTTGTACGCATGCAGATCCTCGTCTCGCGTCAACTGCAGAATGTTCGACACGGCCTTCATGGCCGGCTTCGATGCGGATTTGACTCCGGCAGACTTCGCTTTACGGGCAGCAACAGCCATCACGTCCTCCGTGCATGCTTCCTGCAATGAGGATAAGGCCGAGGTTATGATTTGGCGAGCGGTTTTTGCGGTTCAGAAACACGTGCTAAGTCATTGCAAAAACATTACGAATTTAATTTAACTGAAATCGTGTTAATCAGCGCGTCCGCAACTGTTGTGCGCTGCATTCTCGCAGCCGCGAACGCCGCATCTCACCGTGCGATGATGACCACGTCGTTCTTGTGGACGCGGCCGAGCGACGCCCTCACGCGCTCGTCGAGCAGGTCGCGGTCGACCTCATCGCGCATCATGAGCGAGACGCGGCCTTCCCACTCGGCGCGCTCGGTCTTCAAGGCATTGAGGTCAACCGTCAATTCGGCGATCTGCACCTTCAGCTCCTGCTTGGTTTCAAAACCGCGAGGGCCGCTGTGCGCATGATAGAGGAAGTACGCGACGCACGCCGATGCCGCCACGTAGAACGCGAAAGGCGCGAGGAAGCGACGGGGACCACGGCGGATGACCATGGTGAAACCCTATTCCGCCTTGGTTGAGGGATCGTTAAACGTGTCTGGCGCTCGCCGGCTCAAACCGCTTTCAGGTGACGGATGGGCCGCCCCGGAGCCATGGCCTGGGCCGCCCGCATGACGCCTTCCGCGTCGATGCCGAAATGACGGTGGATCTGGGCGATCGTGCCTGTCTGACCGAAATGCTCGACGCCCAGCGAGCGGCAGCGATGGCCGTGCACCGCGCCGAGCCACGCGAGCGTGGCCGGATGGCCGTCGATCAGGGTGATCAGCGCGCAATCTGCCGGCAACGCATCCAGCAACCGCTCGGCGTGGCTGCGGGCATGCGGGACGCCGCGCTCCCTCGCGCGCTGGGCGGCGGTCCAGCCTGCATTGAGCCTGTCCGCGGAGGTGATGGCGAGCAGCCCCACGTCGCGCCTGTCCTCGCCCATCAGGCCGACCGCCTTGATCGCCTCGGGAGCCATCGCGCCGGTGTAGGCGACGACGATCTGCGCGTTCGGCCCTGGCTTGCGCATCCAGTACGCGCCGTCCACGATCTCCTGCTGGAGCTGCGGGGTCATCGCCCGGCTGGGCTGCTCCAAAGGCCGGGTCGAGAGCCGCAGATAGATCGATCCGCCGGTCTGGTCCCGCAGCCAGGTGCGCTCGTCTGGCTCGCTTTCCGGGTCGCCCTCCCCTGAACGCTGCATGTAGTCGAAGCCAAAGCGCATGATGACGGCAAGTTCATCGAGATAGGCCGGCTCGAACGAGCAGAGGCCGTCCTGCGCCATGCCGATCAAAGGAGTGCCGATCGATTGATGTGCTCCGCCCTCAGGCGCCAGCGTCACGCCCGACGGGGTCGCCACGAGCATGAAGCGTGCATCCTGATAGCAGGCGTAGTTGAGTTGGTCCGCGCCGCGATAAATGAACGGGTCATAGACCGTGCCGATCGGCAGCAGCCTCTCGCCATTGATCGAGTGCGAAAGACCGAACGCGGACAGGGCGAGGAACAGGTTGGACTCGGCGATGCCAAGCTCCAGATGCTGGCCCTTCGGCGAGAATTCCCAGCTGTACGTCGACGGGATGCGTTCAGCCTTGAAGGTGTCGGCCATCGTCTCGCGCGCGAACAGTCCGCGTCGGTTGACCCAGGGCCCGAGATTGGTCGACACCGTGACATCGGGCGCAGTCGTGACGATGCGCGCGGCAAGCTCCGTGTCCTCGCGGGCGATCTCGTTGAGGATCTGGCCAAAGCCCATCTGCGTCGAAATCGGCTTGGGGCCAGGCGCCGGATAAACCAGCGCACCCGGCACGGGCACTGCGGGAGCGCTCAGGCGCCGACGTCCGGCCGCGAAGAATGCCGTCTGCTCCACGAAATGCTGGAGATCGTCGGCAGGCAGGGACGCCGCCTCCCATCTATCCCATTCATGCCCGCGCCGCACGCCCAGCGACGTCCTGTAGCCGTCAAGCTGGGTTGGCGTCAGCAGGCCGGCATGGTTGTCCTTGTGGCCGGCAAGCGGCAGGCCAAAACCCTTGACGGTGTAGCAGATGAAGCAGACCGGGCGGTCATGTCGGCCCGCATCCGCGAAGGCGTCCAGCAGCGAAGGCATGTCGTGGCCTCCGAGATTGCCCATCAGCGCGGCAAGCTCCATGTCGCTGCGCCGCTCGATCAATGCCGTGACGGGCCCCTGATCGCCGATCTCGTCGAGGAGCCGCTTGCGCCAGGCTGCGCCGCCCTGGAAGGTCAACGCCGAATAAAGCTGGTTGGGGCAGGTGTCAATCCAGTCGCGCAGCCGCTCGCCGCCCGGCTCCGCGAAGGCGGCCTGCTGCAGCTTGCCGTGCTTCACGATCACGACGTCCCAGCCGAAATTGGCGAACATCGTCTCGAACTTGGCCCAGAGGCCTTCGCGGATCACCGCGTCGAGCGACTGGCGATTATAGTCGACGATCCACCACGTGTTGCGCAGCCCGTGCTTCCAGCCCTCGATCAAGGCCTCGTAAATGTTGCCCTCGTCCATTTCGGCATCGCCGATCAGCGAGATCATGCGGCCCTCGGGCCTGCCCTTCATCCAGCCGTGAGCCGTGACGTAGTCCTGCACCAACGAGGAGAACAGCGTCTGCGCCACCCCAAGGCCCACCGACCCCGTGGAGAAATCGACGTCGTCTATGTCTTTCGTGCGCGACGGATAGCTCTGCGCGCCCTTGTAGCCGCGGAAGTTCTCGAGCTTTTCCCTTGTCTGGTTGCCGGCGAGGTACTGGATGGCGTGGAAGATCGGGGACGCATGCGGCTTGACCGCGACGCGGTCCTCAGGGCGCAGCGAGCCGAAGTAGAGCGCGGTCATGATGGTCGCCATCGAGGCGCACGACGCCTGATGCCCGCCGACCTTCACCTCCCCAGCCTCCCGGATGTGGTTTGCGTTGTGGATCGTCCATGTCGAGAGCCACAGGATCTTGCGTTCGAGTTCCGCAAGGATGGCGAGGCTTGGTTCAGTCATGACGCTTCTCATATGATGTCGCATTGGGCGTTGCCGCCTGGGGCGAGTATGGCGTGCCAGCCTGCTGACGCAACCGGCATTCGCCTCAGCGCGGCTCGGGCGTGCCGCCGCTCAGGATGGTCGCGGCCCAATCGCGGTCGATGTTGCCGCCGCACAGGATCACGGCGCATTGCTTTCCCTGCATCCGGCTTTTCTCCTGGATGAGCGCGGCAAGAGGCGCAGCGCCGGCACCTTCCGCCATGTTGTGGGTGTCTTCATGGTAGATGCGGATCGCGTCTGCGATCTCGTCATCGCTGACCCGGATCACGCGCGCCACCGCCTTGCCATAGACCGCGAAGGCGTCGGGATGCGGAATGCGGGTCGCCATGCCGTCGGCGAAGGTTCGCGTCGAGCTGCCTTCGACGATGCGCCCCTCCTCGATCGAACAGGCCGCCGCGTCGGCCACGTTGGAGGTCACCGCGATGACGTCAGTCTTCAGGCCCAGAGCGTCGCGCGCAGAAATCACCCCGCAGATGCCGGAGCCGAGCCCGATCGGGACGTAGACCGCGTCAAGATCCGGGTAGGCGCCGAAAAGTTCAAGCGCGTAGGAGGCAACGCCGTGCACCAGATCGCGGTGAAACGACGGCACCATGGCGAGCCCTCGTTCGTCCGCCAACTGCTCGGCTATGCTGCGGGCCTCGTCGAAGTCCGCTCCTGCCTCGATCAATTCCGCGCCAAAGGCACGCATCGCGGCGTTCTTCTCGCGGGAATTGCCGATGGGCGCGACGATGGTCACCGGCACGCCGAATCTCCGCCCGGCCAGCGCGAGGCTTTGTCCATGATTGCCGCGCGTCGCGCTGATCACTCCGCGCGGGATGTTGGCGTCTGGCTGCCGGGCACGCTCCCGCTCGGCATAGGCTTGCATGTAGACGAAGCCGCCGCGCACCTTGAACGCTCCGGTGGGCGTGTGGTTCTCATGCTTGACCACGACATCGACGCCAAGCCGAGCCTTTAGCAGTGGCCAGGCGATCTGCGGCGTAGGCGGCATGTGGGCATGCACCGTGGCGGCGGCGGCCTGAAGCTCAGCGAGAGTTGGGGTGGCCATAGGGAGTCCCGATCCGAAGGCCTCATGACTAGCGCCATAGAGCCATGTTGATCAAGTTCGCGCCTCATGCTCCGCGAGGTGCAAAAGCCCCCTGGCATCACCGCGACCGGTTCGGCCATCGAGATGACGGAGATCTGGCAGCGGTGAAGGACCGCGGCCGATGCGGTTGACCCGCCAAGCGCCCTCGCCTATCAGCACGCTTCGCATGGTGCGAGTTCGTAGCTCAGTCGGTAGAGCACGTGACTTTTAATCATGGGGTCGTGGGTTCGAATCCCACCGAACTCACCATGCGGTTCTGTTTCCCGCGACGCGCCGCAAATCGCAGTCGTGCAGGGTGGTGCATCGTGCGGATTGCGGTTTTCCTCTTCATCGCCGATGTAGCGGTCTTCATGGGCGTCGTCGCCCTGCGCGGCGGGGCAATCGTCTTCTCCGCGGCTCAGTGCTTGGCGGCATCCGGCTTTGACCCCGCCATATGCGCTTCCGACTTCAGCAATGCGGACCGCATCGCGCGCGCATCCGCCACTGTCTTCACC
>JANOCI010000088.1:0-1650 GCA_031412095.1 Allobosea sp. | reverse complement strand
GACGAAGCCTGCGGTGTCGAGGCCGGCCTGCTCGTCACGCCGCTTCTGCATGAGCAAGAACCGCGAGATCGCCTGCGTGCCGGTCAGGAAGACGCGGCTCTTCGACAGGTCGTACTTGTCGTCGAGGGAGACGTCAGATGCGATGCCGCCTGCGACAACTGCCTTGTCCGCCATCTGAACCTCCCGTGTGGTCGATCATTCGAGCGTGTTGAGGCGCTGCCGTCAATCAAGGGCATTGCATCACGCTTCCAGTTATTTATGTCAGTAATACTGTCATAAAATGACCTGTGCGTCAATGGATCGGCGCAGCGACGTGCAATCGATTGAAACGCTTCTGACAATCGTTGGGTGTCATCCCGGCGCGCTGAAGGCGCGGGAAGGGGATCCATCCTGTTTGTCATATGGCGCATGGATCCCCTTCCCGGACCTACGGCCCGCCGGGGATGACACCGATTGTGCTGATTTCCTGAAGGCGAACGCTTTGTGGATGACAGGACAACCGGGCCGCAAGACACGAACGGCCAGCATTGCTGCTGGCCGCACGAAAAACGTGAGCGGTCGCTGTCAGTTGACGATGGCGCCCTGAAGCTGCTTCAGCCCATCGAGGCGTGCCTGCGACGCGACGCGCGCTTCGACCGTCTTGGCGTCGGCCACGTCCTCGATCGCGTTCTTGATGTCGGCCGCGATCATCTCGGGCTTCAGGTCTTCGAGAGCGATCGCATGCTCCGCGAGGATGGTCAGCCCTGAGGCATTGATGTCGACAAAGCCTCCCCGGACGAACAGGCGGCGCGCGCTTGCCTTGCCTTCGGCGACGGTCACGATGCCCGGCTTCAACGTCGACATGGTCGGCGCGTGCCCGGCCAGCACAGTCATCTCGCCCTCCGTGGCGGGCACGACGACGCTATCGACATCGCCGGAGAACAGCACGCGCTCTGGCGAGACGAGTTCGAAGTGGAAAGTGGCCATGGGTCGCTCCGGGCGGCATTAGTCAGTGGGCATTCGGCAATCGGAAGCGCTGACCGCATGATCGCCGCCAGCTCCCGGCTGCGTTCACAGTCAGGCCGCTTCAGCTGCCAGACGCTGGGCCTTTTCGATGGCTTCCTCGATGGTGCCGACCATGTAGAAGGCTGGCTCCGGCAGGTGATCATACTTGCCTTCGACGAGGCCCTTGAAGCCCTTGATGGTGTCTTCGAGGCGGACAAGCTTGCCCGGCGAGCCGGTGAAGATTTCGGCAACGAAGAACGGCTGGCTGAGGAAGCGCTCGATCTTGCGGGCGCGGGCCACGGTCATCTTGTCCTCTTCGGACAACTCGTCCATGCCGAGGATGGCGATGATGTCCTGCAGCGACTTGTAGCGCTGGAGGGTGGACTGCACCTTGCGTGCGACGTCGTAATGCTCGTCGCCGAGGATGGCGGCGGATAGCATGCGAGAGGTCGAGTCGAGCGGATCGACCGCCGGATAGATGCCCTTCTCCGCGATCGAGCGCGAGAGCACGGTCGTGGCGTCAAGGTGCGCGAACGAGGCGGCTGGCGCCGGGTCGGTCAGATCGTCGGCTGGAACATAGATCGCCTGCACCGAGGTGATCGAACCCTTGGTCGTGGTGGTGATGCGCTCCTGCAGGTTGCCCATGTCGGTCGCCAGCGTCGGCTG
>JANOCI010000087.1:0-21789 GCA_031412095.1 Allobosea sp. | reverse complement strand
GGCCTGCCCCCGATGTTGACCGCGGCCACCGGCATGGATGCGCTGACCCACTGCATCGAATGCTACATCTCGCCCCTCGAAAATCCGCCCGCCGGAGCCATCGCTTTCGACGGAGCGGTCCGTGCGGTGGAGAACCTGCCGCGCGCCGTCCGGAACGGGCAGGACAGGCAGGCCCGGCACGAAATGCTGATGGCGTCGATGATGGGGGCGATGGCCTTCCAGAAGGGGCTGGGCGCCGTTCATGCCATGTCGCACGCGCTTGGCGGCATCAAGGACGCCCATCTGCATCACGGCACATTGAACGCCGTCCTGCTTCCCGCCGTGCTGCGCTTCAACGCGCCGTCCGTCGGCGACAGGTACGAGCGGCTCGCCCGCGCCTTCGGCCTGCCCGCCAACGTGGCGCTGGACAGGTTCATCGCCGATTTTGCGCGCGACCTCGGCTTGCCGGCCACGCTGTCTGCCATGGGCGTGAGGCGCGAGTGGTTCGACGGCGTGGCCGATAACGCCGTCCTCGACCACACGACCGCGACCAACGTCCGGAAGATCGGCAAGGCGAACTACCTCGCCTTGCTTGAAGAAAGCTTCTGAGCCGCCATGCAGCCCTGGGTGCATCTGGGCTCGGCCCTCGTTTCGGGAGGAGGCGAACTTCGCCTCAAGCGGCGCGGCGGGGAGTTCTCGATCATGTTGGGCGCGGCGGAGCTCATGAACAGCCGCCTCAGCGGATCGGAGGAGGCGCTGGCGACGCTTGGCTGCGAGGCTGTAAGCCGGCGGAAGGAGGCGCGCGTGCTGATCGGCGGGCTCGGCATGGGCTTCACCCTTCGCGCGGCGCTTGCCGTGCTGGGGCCTGACGCCCGCGTCACGGTCGCCGAACTGGTGCCCGAGGTGGCGGCCTGGGCGCGCGGGGAGATGGCGGCCATCTTCGGCGATTGCCTGGCGGATGCGCGGGCTGTGGTCGAGATCGCCGACGTGGCCGATCTGATCGCGAGGAGGGGAGACGGCTACGACGCCATCCTGCTCGATGTCGACAATGGCCCGGACGGCCTCACCGCCGACGCCAACGACCGGCTGTATGGCATGGGCGGCCTGCGCCAGGCCTTGGCCGCGCTGAGGCCCGGCGGCGTGCTTGCCATTTGGTCCGCCCATCCTGCGCCAGCGTTCGCAGGACGGTTGCGCAAGGCGGGCTTCGCGGTGGCGGAGCACCGCGTGCGCGCCCGCACCAACGCCGCGAGCGGCAAAGGCGGCGCGAAGCATGTCATCTGGGTGGCGACGAAGCCGGCCGATTGAATAAGGTCGCCGTACGGGCGTCAATTCCATGCCGCTGCGGATGACGTTCAGGGTGATGCGTTCGCCCAACCCGCTCTATCCCCGCTCCCGCGGATCGAGCGCATCGCGCAGGCCGTCGCCCAAAAGGTTGAATGACAGCACTGTCAGGAAGATGGCCAGGCCGGGCCACACCGCCATCCAGGGCGCATTGGTCAGGAAGCGTTGCGCCACGTTGAGCATCGACCCCCAGGACGGGGCGGGCGGCTGCTGACCGAGCCCGAGGAACGACAGGCTGGCCTCGGCGATCACGGCGGTGGCGACCGTGAGCGTCATCTGCACCAACAGCTGCGGCATGACGTTCGGCAGGATGTGCTTCCACGCGATGCGCCATTTCGGGTTGCCGATGGCGCGGGCGGACTCGACGTAGTCCTCGACCTTGATGCTCAGCACTTGGCCGCGCGTCAGCCTGACGAAGATGGGCGTGGCTGTGATGCCGATCGCGATCATGGCGTTGGTGAGGCTTGGGCCGAGGAACGCCGCGAGCGCGATGGCCAGGATCAGGAACGGGCAGGCCAGCATCGCGTCGGTCACGCGGCTGATGACGGCGTCGAGCCAGCCCGGGCCATAGCCGGCGACGAGGCCCAGCGGCACGCCAAGCGCGATGGCGATGCCGACGGAGATCACGCCCGCCGACAGCGACGCGCGCGTGCCGTAGATGATGCGGGACAGCAGGTCGCGTCCCACCTCGTCGGTGCCCAGCCAGTAGAGCGCGGAAGGCGCCTTGCGCACGGCGGTCCAGCTTTGCTTCGTCGGATCGTAGGGCGAGATCATCGGCGCGAACACGGCCATGAGCACCAGCAGCAGGATGATCGCGAGGCCGAACATCGCGCCCTTGCGCTTCTTCAGGCGTCGCCAAGCCCGCTGACCGGGAGTTTCAGCGATGCTGGCGAGCCCAGGCGCGGCAGTGGCGGTCTGCGACATCACGCCCTCAGCCTCGGGTTGACCAGGATGTAGCCGATGTCGGCCAGGAGGTTCAGCACGATGTATGTGGCGGACGTCACGAGCACGACGCCCTGCACCACGGCGTAGTCACGATTGAACACCGCATCCACAATCAGCTTGCCGAAGCCCGGAATGGTGAAGATCTGCTCGGTCAGCACCGCTCCGGACAGCAGCGTGCCGAACTCCAGCGCGCCAAGCGTGATCACCGGCGTGAGTGCGTTCCGCATGGCGTGGCGGATGACCACCACGTTCTCGAACAGGCCCTTGGCGCGCGCGGTCCTGACGTAGTCCGACGACAGCGCCTGCAGCATGGCGGAGCGCGTATGGCGCATCAGCACGCCGGCGATCGAGTTGCCGAGCACGAAGGCCGGCATGATGGTCGTCTTGAACGATAGCCAGGGATCTTCGAAAGGGCTGACGTAGCCGGAAGCCGGCAGCCAGCCCAGATGCACCGAGAACAGGAAGATCATCATGATCCCGAGCCAGAAGTTCGGCGTCGAGATGCCCCATAGCGAGATGACGTTGACGGCGTAGTCCCAGAACGTGTCCTTCTTCACAGCCGAGACGATCCCCGCAGGAACGCCGATCAGCACCGCGATCAGCATCGCCATGCTGGCGAGCTGCAGCGTCACCGGCAGTTTCTGGGCCACAAGTTCGGACACCGAGACCTTGAGCCGCATGGATTCGCCCAGGTCTCCCGTCAGCACGCCCTTGATCCAGTAGATGTACTGTAGAGGTATCGGCTGGTCGAGCCGGTACTGCGCCCTGATCTGCGCGATGACCTCCGGGTCCTTCTCCTCGCCCGCCATGATCAGGGCCGGATCGCCGGGCAGCAACTGCTGCAGCCCGAAGATCAGCACCGACACGATGATGATCGTCGGAATGAGCTGGATCAGCCGCCGGGAGATCAGCGAGAACACGTGCGAAGGCCTTTATCTGGCATCGATGACGCGATGTGACCACCTTCTCCTCTTGCGGAAGAAGGTGGGCGGCGACCAGTCGAGGAGTCGGCATTCCTATCCGGCATGATCTCAAGACCCCTCGTCCGCCCTTCAGGCGCCTTCTCCCGCAAGAGGAAAAGGACATCCCGCGACCATGCCTGTGGAGGCATCAAACCAAATCCAGGCTTCACTTCACCTTCAGCCCGATGACCCGCACCAGACCGTCAGGCATCTGCTGATAGCCTTCCAGCCGATCGCGGTGCGCGATGATGACGAGCCGATGGTAGAGATACATGATCGGCACGTCGTTGAGCAGCTGCTGCGCGGCCTTCAGGTAGATGGCCTTCCGCTCGGCCTGGTCGTTCCTGGTGCGGGCCTCGTCGATCGAGGCGTCGACGAGCGGGTTTGAATAGCCTGAATAGTTCTGCGGCGCGCCGGTCCGCGAGAAGATGAAGAGGTTGCCGTCAGGGTCAGTGCGTCCGGACCATGCCAGCATGTAAGCCTGATACCTGCCGTCCTCTGCTTCCTTCAGCGACGTCGCGAACTCCGTGACGCGGATCTTCATGGCGAAGCCGGCTTCGGCCGCCATGGCCTGCATCACCTCGGCGACCTGCCTCGTCTCGGGGTTGTTGGCGACCATGAAGTCGACTTCGATCGGCGTCTTCACGCCCGCTTCGGCGATGAGGCGCCTGGCCTTGGCGAGGTCGCGCTTCGGCACGGGCAACGATGCCTGGTAATAGGGGTTCTCGGGAGAGACCCATTGGTTGCCGGGCTTGAACTCGCCGTTGAAGACGACCTCAGAGATGGCTTCGCGGTCGATCGAGGCCTCCAGCGCCTGCCGCACCCGGACGTCGGAGCCCAGCGGGCCCTTGGCGGCGTCGCCCTTGCCGGTGTTGATGGTCACGCCCTGGTAGCCAAGCTCCAGCGCCGTCGCCAGCTTCAGCCCGCGCGTGCTGCGGATGTCCTTGATGTCGGTGGCAAGCGCACGCTCGATGAGGTCGAGCTGGCCGGACTTGAGGTTTGCGAGGCGCACGGTCGAGTCCGCGATCGGCACGTAGGTGATGCGGTCGATGTGCACGTTGTCCTTGTTCCAGTAGTCAGGGAACTTCTGCACCACGATGCGGTCCTGCTGCACGCGCTCGACAAGCGCATACGGCCCCGCGCAGATCGGCTTCTGGCCGAAGCGGTCTCCGGCCTCCCGCGCGGCCTTTGGCGAGATCATCATGCCGGCACGGTCTGTGAGCTGCGCGATCAGCGGCGAGAAAGGCGTCTTCAGCACCAGCCGGAACGTCAGGGGATCGACCACCTCGACCTTGTCGACCTGCGCCAGTTCCGGCCTGCGGAAGGAGCCCTGCATCGTCATGTGGCGTTCGATGGAGAACTTCGCGGCTTCGGCATCCATCGGCTCGCCGTCATGGAACTTCACGCCGGGCCTGAGCTTGACCGTCACGGCCTTGCCGTCGGCCGAAGTCTCATGCGACAGCGCGAGCTGGGGCACTACGTTGAGCTTGGCGTCGATGTCGAACAGCTTGTCGCAGATCGACGAGAACACGATGCGGCCCACATAGGTGCGCCCCAGCGTTGGGTCGAGCACGTCCGGGTCTTCGGCGAGGCCTATCCGGATGCTGGACTGCGCGAACGCGGCGTTGCCCGTGAGCGCGAGGCCCGACGCGACGAGCGCACTTGTGATGAACAGTTTCAACTGGATTTTCATGGGCAACATCTCCGGTGCGGGCAGCGTTTCATATCAAAAACATCAAGCAAGGCGCGGGCCAGGGCCCGATGGCTACATCTCCAAAATCCTCATCCTGAGCCCGTTGAAGGACGAAGATTTTGCAGGCAGGACATCGGGACTCTTACGGGAACCCATCCTTCGACGGGCTCAGGATGAGGATGGTGTGGTGCAATCAGTTCAAACAGGCAAAACATTCGGCGTCAGCATCATGCGCCCCTCACGCGTCGTCTGCAAAGGCTGCGATGAGCTTCTGCAGGCGCGGATCGGCGATGTCCTCGTCTGGGATGATGTTGCCGGCCGGGCCGATCTCACGCCAGCGATGGCAGGCGGTGAGATGCGCGCCGTCCGCCAGCAGCTCGGGCGCCTCGATGGCGCAGCGATCCGACATGTGCGGGCAGCGCCCGTGCAGATGGCAGCCGGATGGCGGGTTGATCGGGCTTGGCACATCGCCATCGAGGATCACCCGCCTGCGGTCCCGCGAGGGCGAGGCCACAGGGATCGCAGAGAGCAATGCGCGCGTATAGGGATGCCGCGGGTCGCGGAAGATCGCGTCGGCCGGCCCGGTCTCCACGATGCGGCCCAGATACATCACGGCGATGTTGTCGGCGATGTGCTTCACGACCGCGAGGTCGTGCGAGATGAAGACGAGCGCCAGCCCGAGCCGCTGCTGCAGGTCACGCAGCAGGTTTAGGATCTGCGCACGGATCGATACGTCGAGAGCCGAAACCGGCTCGTCGCAGACGATGAGGCGGGGTTCGCCCGCAAGCGCCCGCGCGATCACGATGCGCTGGCGCTGCCCGCCGGAGAATTCGTGCGGATAGCGCTGCGCATGTTCGGGCCTGAGGCCGACGAGCTCCAGGAGCTCCCTGACGCGGCCTGCGCGGTCAGCGGGGACCGTCAGCTTGTGCAGGATCAGCGGCTCTTCAAGGGCGTCGCCCACGGTCATCCGCGGATTGAGCGAGGCGAATGGGTCCTGGAAGATCAGCTGGGCATGCCTGCGCATGGCCCTGAGCTCAGCTTCCGGAACGCCGAGCAGGTCGCGGCCATCGAAGCTGACGGCCCCTGACGTCGGCTCGATCAACCTCAGGATGAGGCGGCCGACCGTCGATTTTCCGCAGCCCGATTCGCCGACCAGCGCCAGCGTCTCGCCCGCCCTGATGGACAGGTCTATGCCGTCGACCGCTTTGACCGTCGAGAGCGGACGGCCCAGCAGCGAGCGCCGCGCCACGAAATGCTTGGTCAGGCCTCTTGCCTCCAGAAGCGCGCTCATGCGGCCAGCGCCTCCAGCGGCGCTTTCCAGCAGCGGCTGAACTGGCCCGGCGCCGCTTCAAGCAGAGGCGGAGCCTCGCTGCGGCAATGGCCGTCCGCGAACGGGCAGCGAGGCGCGAACCGGCAGCCCTGCTGCGCCATGGCCATGTTCGGCACGCTGCCGCGGATGGCGGCCAGCTTGTCCTTGCGCGTGTCCAGCCGCGGGATCGATCCCATCAGACCGACCGTATAAGGGTGCTGCGGCATGCGGAACAGCGCATCGACCGGCGCTCGCTCCACAACCTGTCCGGCGTACATCACCAGCACTTCGTCGCAGACCTCCGCGACCACGCCGAGGTCATGGGTGATCAGCACGACGGCGGCCCCCGTGTCCTCCCGCAATTCGCGCAGCAGGTCGAGGATCTGGGCCTGGATCGTCACGTCGAGCGCGGTCGTCGGTTCGTCCGCGATGATGAGCCTTGGGTCGCAGGCCAGCGCCATTGCGATCATGGCGCGCTGGCGCATGCCGCCCGATAGCTTGTGCGGATAGTCATGGAGCCGTTCCTCGGGGACCGGAATCCGCACCCGCCTCAGCATCTCGACGGCGCGGGCCTGGGCCTCGGCCGCCGAGACGTTGCGATGGCGCAGCACGGCCTCGGCGATCTGCGCGCCGATGGTGTGCGACGGGTTGAGCGAGGTCATCGGCTCCTGGAAGATCATCGCGAGCCGGTTGCCCCGCAGGTCGCGCAGGGTGTCGTCCGGCACGGACAGCAGATCCTGGCCCTCGAAGATGACGCTGCCGGAGATGTCAGCCGTCTTTTTCGGGATCAGCCCCATCGTCGCCAGCGACGTCACGCTCTTGCCGCAGCCAGACTCGCCCACGATGCCGAGCGTCTGGCCTTCGCGCACTGAAAAGCTGATGCCGTCGACCGCCACCAGATGACCCCCGGACGCCGTCGGGAACCTGACCCGCAGATCCTTGACGCTCAACAATGGCTGGCTCATGCGCGGCCGGCCTTCTCGGCGGCGATGGATTCGGCGATGAGCCGCTCGATCTCCGCCCGGTCGATCACGCCTGCGGGCAGTTCGCGGCTCGGCATGAACTTGCGGTAGTGCAGGTATCGCTCGGCGCCGACAGCCACCAGCCGCGCCAGCTCCGACAGCGGATCGGCATGGTCGTCCACCCGGATGTCGATCAGCGGGTATTCCTGACTGTCGTGGATCACCATGGCGGCCGATTGCCTGCCCCGCTTGTCGCCGCCCGCCGCCTGGCCCGCCTCCATGGCTGCAAGGAACCGCTGCGGCAGCGGCAAGTCCGCCTTCTCGCCGAACACGCGCGCCGTCTCGGCGATCACTTCCGGCCCCGCCAGCATGTTGCCGGCCACCGAGAACGTCTCGCGCACCAGATGCCCGCACCACGGCACGCAATCCGCACCGGTATGGGCCGCGATCCGCCCGGCCGCGTCCATGGCGTGAACCTGCCGCTGGCCTCGGCCCTCGTCGGCCGCCGTGATGATGCGGATCACGTCGTCAGCGGCCGCGCCCGCCGCCATCAGCTCCAGCCCGCGCAATCCGTAGAACGGATTGACGAAAGCCTGCGTGGCGATCGCGCCTACGCCGGTGGCGACGAATGGCACACGCGCGCCGACAGCGAAGGCGCAGGTGGCGACGGCGATGCCGGTCTGCCCTGCCGTGTCATCTCTTGCGACGATGGAAAATGTCATCTTCAGCGCCCCGCAGCATAGGCTTGCATGCCGCGCGGGTTGGCGGCGGCCCGCAGCATGTCGCCATCTTTCGAGGCCGCCACCAGCCGTCCTTCCGACCAGTCCGGCCCGATCTCCACGATGTGTCCGCGCCGTTCGAGCTCAGCCACTGTCGCCTTCGGCACGCGGCCTTCGACCACGACGACCCCGGGGCGCGAGGTGCGCGGCCAGAACGAGGTCGGGAAATGCTCTGTGTGCCATGCCGGCGCGTCGATGGCTTCCTGCAGGTTCATGCCGGCGTGCACGTGGCGAAGGAACATCTGCGGGATCCACTGGTCCTGCTGGTCTCCGCCGGGCGAACCCCAGGCCAGGTATGGCTTGCCGTCGCGCAGGGCCATCGTCGGCGACAGCGTGGTGCGCGGCCGCCGGCCCGGCCCAAGCGCCGCCGGGTGCGTCTCGTCGAGCATGAACATCTGCGCCCGCGAGCCGAGGCAGAACCCCAGCGATGGAATGACCGGCGATGATTGCAGCCAGCCGCCTGACGGCGTCGCCGCGATCATGTTGCCATGCCTGTCGATGATGTCGAAATGCACGGTGTCGCCGCGCGTCTCGCCCATGGCGCCCACCGTCGGCTCGCCCGCGCCCGACGCCGTGACGGCCGAGCGCGGACCTTTCACAGCCCGGGCCTCCAGCGCGCCGCCGAAGCCCTCCACGCTGCCGGGGCGCAGATCATGCGAGGCCTGCTGCGTGATCAGCCTGCGCCGCGCGTCGTTGTAGGCGTCCGACAGCAGCACATCGAGCGGCACGTCCACGAAATCGGGATCGCCGAGGAAAGTGTCGCGGTCTGCGAAGGCGAGCTTGGCGGCCTCGACCTGCAGGTGGATGAAGTCCGGCCCGGCCGGGTCGAGCCCGTCGAGGTCGAACCCCTTGAGCAGCGCCAACTGCTGCAAGGTGGCGATGCCCTGGCACCATGCGCCGGGCTTCAGCACCGTGTGGCGGCCGTAATCATAGGCGGCGGGCGCCTCGACGCTGGCCCTCCAGGCCGCCATGTCCTGCCCGGTCAGGACGCCGCGATGGGCGCGGCCCGAAACGTCCATCACGTCCTGCGTGCGGCAGAAGCGGTCGATCTCCTCGGCGATGAATCCTTGCGACCAGACGTGCCGCGCCCGTTCGATCTGGTTCGTGCGGTCCCCGCCTGCAGATTCGGCCTCTGTCAGCAGCCGCTCATAGGTGTCCGCCAGCGCAGGGTTGCGGAACAGCGAGCCGACCTTGGGCAGGCTGCCGCCGGGCAGGTAAAGGTCCGCAGAGGTGGTCCAGTGCTCCCTGAACAGCGTCTCCACTGTCCTTATGGTGGCGACGATCCGCTCGACGAGCGGGTATCCGTTGCGGGCGTAGGAGATTGCAGGCCCAAGCGCCTCGCGCAGGCTCACCGTGCCGTAGTCGCGCAGGAGCAGCATGTAGGCGTCGAACGTGCCGGGCACGCAGGGCGCGAGCAGGCCGGTCCCCGGCACGAGATCGAGGCCCAGGCTCTTGCAATGGGCGATCGTGAGGCCTGCAGGGGCGACGCCTTGCCCGCAGATCACCTCGGTCACGCCGCGCCTGACGTCGTGCACCATGATCGGCACGTCGCCGCCCGGCCCATTGAGATGCGGCTCGACGACCTGAAGCGTGAAGGCCGTCGCGACGCCCGCGTCGAAGGCGTTGCCGCCGCGCTCGAGCACGCCCATGCCGACCGCCGTGGCGATCCAGTGAGTGGTGGCGATGACGCCGAAGGTGCCGGTGATTTCGGGGCGGGTCGTGAAGGGGTTCGGATTGAGGAAGCTCATCGCAGCAAGAGTAGAGCGATCCTGCATTTGATCAATCCGCATTTCGTACATGTCCGCGCGCATGCCCCGGCGCGCGGCGCTTGCTTGGTTCATTGCGGCCATGTAGCAATGTCATCAAATTGTCATAAAAAACGCTGGGAGCTCAAGGATGACTTCGATCAAGTGGATGGCCGGTCTCGGCATTGCGGCGGCGGTCTTCACCGGTTCGGCGCAGGCGCAAGGCCAGCTCAACCTTTACTGTTCCGTGCAGGTTGAATGGTGCCAAGCCATCGCCACGAATTTCCAGCGCGACACTGGCGTCACGGTCAACATGACCCAGAAGGGCAGCGGCGAATCCCTCGCGCAGCTTCGCGCCGAGGCGCAGAACCCGCGCGGCGATGTCTGGTTCGGCGGAACCGGCGACCCACACCTGATCGTGGCGGAGGAGGGGCTTTCGGTCGAGTACAAGTCCGCCATCCAGGAGCAGCTCCAGCCCTGGGCCCTGCGTCAATACGCGGCCGCGAAGGGCCGCTCGGTGGGGGTTTATTCCGGCGCAGTCGGCTTTGGCTACAATACCGAACTGCTGGCCAAGAAGAACATTCCCGCGCCTGCCTGCTGGGCGGACCTGACCAAGGCCGCCTACAAGGGCGAGGTCCAGGTCGCCAATCCGAATTCGTCCGGCACCGCCTATGTCATCATCGCCACGCTTGTGCAGCTGATGGGCGAGGAAAAGGCCTTCGCGTACATGAAGGACCTGCACGCCAACATCAACGCCTACGCCCGCTCCGGCACCGGGCCGATCAAGGCGGTGGCGCGCGGCGAAACCGGCATCTCGCTCTCCTTCGTGCACGATGCCGTCACGGAGAAGAACGCTGGCTTCCCCGTCGCCTACAACACGCCATGCGAAGGCACCGGCTACGAGATCGGCTCGATGTCGATCATCAAGGGCGCCCGCAACATCGCCAACGCGCGCAAGTTCTATGACTGGGCCCTGACGCCCGAGGCTCAGAAGATCGGCTTCGAGATCGGCAAGCAGCTTCAGATGCCATCGAACAAGAATGCGCCCCTGCCTCCCGGCGCGCCTGACCTGTCGAAGATGAAGCTGGTCGAGTACGACTTCGTGAAGTACGGCGCCGCCGCCGAGCGCCGCCGGCTTCTGGCCAAGTGGGACGCAGAGATCGGTTCGCTGCCGCGCTGACATCGCGCACGCGTTGCGGCAGCCATGAGCCGGCGAAGACCGGCGCACAACGACATTGTCCCTGGGGAGGCCATGACCAGATGATCCGCAGACATATCCCGCGCACCGCTGGCGCACTCGCTCTTGCTGCGCTTTCCAGCCCGGCGATGGCGCAAGGCCAGCTCAACATGATCTGCGCGCCTGCCGCCGACTGGTGCGAGGCCATCGCCGCCAGTTCCCAGCGGGACACGGGCGTCAAGGTCAACATGGTGAGGAAGTCGTCCGGCGAGATCCTGGCGCAGGTGAAGTCGGAGGCGCAGAATCCGCGTCTCGACATCTGGTTCGGTGGCTCCGCCGAGACGCGCATCTCGGCCGCGGAGGAGAAGCTGCTCCAACCGTATGTGTCGGCGAACATGGTCAACCTGCACCCTTGGGCCATCAAGGCGCACGAGGCGGCGAAAGGTCATTGCACGGGCGTATCGTCCGGAGCGATCGGCATCTTCTATGACCGGGAGCTGACCGCGCGAAAAAACCTGCCGGTTCCGAAAACGTGGGAAGACCTGCTCGATCCCGCCTGCAAGGGCGAGGTGCAGATGCCGAACCCGAACTCGTGCGGCACGGCCTACACGAACATCGCCGGCCTCATCCAGATCTGGGATGAGGACAAGGCGTTCGCCTACCTCAAGAAGCTGCACCCGAACGTCAACTCGTACACCCGTTCCGGCGCTGCCCCGCTGCAGTCTGTCGCGCGCGGCGAAAGCACCTTCGCCATCAGCTTCGACATGGAGACGATCAGCGCACAGCAGGGCGGCTTTCCGGTGGAGCTGACATATCCGGCGGAGGGCACCAGCTACGAAGTGGCGTGCATGTCGATGCTCCGCGGAGCCCGCAACGAGCGTGAGGCGAAACGCTTCTATGACTGGTACCTGACGCCGGCGGCCATGGACATCGGCCCCAAGGTCAATCAGTGGCACGCTCCCGCACACAAGGGCGCGACGCCTGACGCCCGTTTGCCCGATCCGTCGATATGACTTCGCCACATTCGGTTCATCCGCCATGCCCCTTCGCATCCTGGCCCGGTGGGATGCCGAAATCGGGTCGCGTCCGCGTTGACCCGCCCTGGACCCGCCGCGCTGAAGGCCGCGTGACATGACCGACGCCACCCTCCGCGGCAGGACTGCGGCAGCCTTCCGCGTCGACCCTTCGATCTGGTGGTGGCTTGCCGCAGCGGTCGGCGTGTGCGTCGTGCCATGGCACATGCAGCAGGACGGCCTGCGCCCGGGCGGCGTCGTCGCCTTGCTGGCGCAGGACGCCGATGCGGCGAGCGCTCTCGGGCAGGCGCTGCTCCATTCACGGTTCTGGTTCTGGCCGGTCATCGCCGCGCTGGGCGTGGCGCTCGCCGCCTACAGACCTGGCATCGAGAGGCGGCGGCGCGGCGACATCCTGCTCGTCGCAGGCCTGGCCGGGCTTCTGGCGATCATCGCGCAGGGCTGGTTCATCGGCGTGCGCGGCTGGAGCTATCCGTTCCTGGAGCGCGCCTTCGGCGATCTCGACCAGCGTCAGTTCGGCGTCGGCTGGGGCGGCGCGATCGCCTTCGCGTCCTTCGCTGCGCTCACCACGACAGGCCTCGCGCTGCGCGGCTTGTTCGGCGGCGACAGGTTCGTCGCCGGTTCGGTCGGCCTGCTCGTGGCGTCGATCGCCCTCTTCACGGTCTGGCCCGTTTTGACCATCCTCGGACAGGCCTTGGTCCCGCCCGCCGGGCTGACCTTCAGCGCCGCGTTCAGTGAACGCATGTTCGCGGCGAAGGTTTGGGGCCTCGCCTGCCTTTACTCGGGCTCGTCCTGCGGCGTCGCATGGAACACGTTGATGCTCGGCATCGCGACGGCGACCTCGTGCACGTTGCTGGGCCTTGCCTTCGCGCTGGTCGTCACGCGCACCGGCTTCCGCTTCAAGAAGCCGCTGCGCCTGTTGACGGTGCTTCCCATCATCACCCCGCCCTTTGTGATCGGCCTGGGCCTGATCCTGATCTTCGGCCGCTCCGGGCTGGTCAACCAATGGGTCGCGGCGCTGACAGGCGTCGAACTCGGCCGCTGGATCTACGGCTTCAACGGCGTCTGGCTGGCGCAGGTGTTCTCATTCACGCCGACGGCGTTTCTTGTGCTCATCGGTGTCGTTCAGGGCATCTCGCCCACGATGGAGGAGGCGTCGCAGACCCTGCGCGCCAGCCGGGTGCGCACCTTCACCTCCGTGACCTTGCCTCTGATGCGGCCAGGGCTCGCCAATGCCTGGCTCGTCGTGTTCGTCGAGAGCCTCGCCGACTTCGGCAACCCGATCCTGCTGGGCGGCTCGTTCGGCGTGCTCTCGACCGAGATCTTCTTCGCGGTGGTCGGTGCGCAGGCCGACTTCGGCAGGGCAGGGACCCTCGCGCTCATCCTGCTGGTCTTTGCTCTCGCAGCCTTCATCATCCAGCGCGCCGTGCTCGGCCGCGCGTCCTACGTGTCGATGAGCGGCAAGGGCGATTCCGGCATCCCGATGCCGCTGCCCGTCTCCGTCCGCCGCGCCGCTTTCTGCATCGCGCTGCCCTGGGCCGCGCTCACGATCTTCGTCTATGTGCTCGCACTGGCGGGCGGCTTCGTGAAGGTCTGGGGCCGCGACTGGACGCCCACCCTGTCGCATTTCGGCCGCGCCTTCGCGGTCGAGTGGACCTCGAATGGCATCCTGTGGACCGGCGGGGCCTGGGGATCGTTCTTCACGACGATACAACTGGCGGCGATCGCGGCCCCGGTCACGGCCACGATCGGGCTGCTCGCGGCGTGGGTCCTCTCCCGCCAGCAGTTCAAGGGCAAGGTGCTGCTCGAATTCGCGCTGATGCTCACCTTCTGCGTTCCGGGAACCGTCATCGGCGTCGCCTACATTCTCACCTACAATATCCCCCCGCTCGAAATCACCGGCACCGGGATCATCCTGATCATCTGCTTCGTCTTCCGGAACCTGCCTGTCGGCGTCCGATCCGGCATGGCTGCCATGAGCCAGCTCGACAAATCGCTCGACGAAGCCTCGACGACCTTGCGCGCCTCGACCTTCCGCACGCTTACGCGTGTCGTCATGCCGTTGCTCAAGCCGGCCATCGTTACGGCGCTGATCTATTCGTTCGTGCGGGCAGTGACGACCGTGTCCGCCGTGATCTTCCTGGTGTCCGCGCAATACGAAATGGCGACCGTGTTCATCATCAACCGCGCCATCAACGGCGACTACGGCATCGCCATCGCCTATTCCACGGCGCTGATCGTGCTGATGATGGTCGCCATCGGGCTGATACAATTGCTGGTGGGCGAACGCAGGCTAGGGCGCCGCAGCGCCGCCGCCGACATCGCGGCGCCCGCCCAACCCCAAGGAGCCAGGGCATGAACGCGGTGACGCCGATGACGCTGAACCTCAACGCCGCCGAAGTCCGGCTCGAGAAGATCACGAAGCGCTATGGCAAGGTCACGGCCGTCAAGCCGCTCGACCTCGTCATCCCGCCAGGCAGCCTCGTCACGCTTCTCGGACCATCAGGCTGCGGCAAGACCACGTTGCTGCGCATGATCGCAGGGCTGGAGCGCGTGACCGAAGGAAAGCTTTCGATCAGCGGCAAGGACGTCACGCACCTGTCCGCCGGCGAACGCAACGTGTCGATGGTGTTCCAGTCCTACGCTCTCTTTCCGCACATGACGGTGCTGGACAATGTCGCCTACGGCCTCGTGTCGGGCGGCATGGCCAAGGGCCAGGCGCACGCCAAAGCGGAAGAGGCGCTGACCACCGTGGGCCTGAAAGGCTTCGGCCCGCGCCTGCCGTCGGAAATGTCGGGCGGCCAACAGCAGCGCGTCGCCGTCGCCCGCGCGTTGGTGCTGAAGCCCGACGTCCTGCTGTTCGATGAGCCTTTGTCAAACCTCGACGCGCGCCTGCGCCGGTCGATGCGCGAGGAGATCCGCGCCCTGCAGCAGTCGCTTGGCGTGACCGTCGTCTACGTCACGCATGACCAGGCGGAAGCGCTTGCGGTGTCGGACCTCATCGTGGTGATGCGCGCCGCCGAGATCGCCCAGATGGGCACGCCGCGCCAACTCTATGAGGAGCCCGACAACGTCTTCGTCGCGACGTTCATGGGGGAGGCCAACCATGTCAAGGGCACCCTCGAGGCCACGGATGCCGAGCATGGGCTGGTCGCGCTCGACACGTTGAAACTGGCGCTGCGCCACCGCGACCTGCCCACAGGCCCGGTGGACGTTGTGATCCGGCCCGAAGCGATCAGGCTTGTCGATGCGGGAACGACCGGCTGCCTGAACGCCCGCGTCCGCACCGCGACATACATGGGCGCCCATGCCGAATACAACCTGGACACGCCGGTCGGTCCACTGTTCGCGATCGCTCCGGAAGCCAATGCGTTGCGGAAGTCCGGCGAGGAGGTTGGCGTGATGCTGGCCGACAGGGGCGTGTTCGCCGTCAAGCCCTGAGGGGCGCATCTGGCGGCGGCCGCGTCTTGACCTTTGAGGGCGCATTGCTCAAGTGGCTGCATGACCCAGCCAAAGCGCCTCCTCATCATCAATCCGAACACGACCGAAGCAATGACCGCAAAGGTGGCCGAGGCCGCCCGCGAAGCGCTGCCCGAACGCGTCGGCATCGTCGCCGCGACAGGCCGCTTCGGACCCCGCTACATCGCCAGCCGCGCGAGTTATGCCGTGGCCGGCCACGCCGCGCTCGATACCTACGCCGAGCACGGTGTGGGCTGCGATGCGGTCCTGCTGGCCTGCTTTGGCGACCCGGGCCTTGAGGCGTTGCGCGAAGTCAGCCCTGTCCCCGTGATCAGCCTGATCGACGCCGCCTGCGAAGAGGCGTCAGCGAATGGCAGGCGCTTCACCATCATCACCGGCGGCGAGCGTTGGGGCCCCATGTTGACCGAGATGCTCGGTGCCAGAGGGCTGTCCGGTCACCTTGCCAGCATCAGGACCGTCGCGCCGACCGGAGGAGCGATCGCCGCCGATCCCGCTGCGGCGCATGCGGTGCTGATCGAGGCTTGCCGGCGTGCGATAGCCGAGGACGCCGCCGAGGCCGTCATCCTCGGCGGGGCAGGGCTGCTCGGCATCGCCGAGGCCATCCAGTCGAGCGTCCCCGCGCCCGTGATCTGCTCTGTCCGGGCGGGGCTGTCGGCCTCGGCTCGGGCGCTCGCTGGCGAAATGACGGCCATATCGCCGGATGGCGTGGATCCCGTTTCCAGCACGGGGCTCTCTGGTAGCCTTGCGCGGCTGTTCAGCGCCGGGCGTTAGCATGCCCCACGGCGGCGCCTGTCATCAGGCGTGCCGCAGAACCATCCAGATGGCCATGGCCACCATCATGACGTTTTCGGTCAGCGACACGAAGCCCAGCGGCACCCGGCTTGAACCGCCGACGCAAGCGCATTTGATGTCGCGCTTGTCGACATAGACGGCCTTGAAGACCGAGACCGTGCCGATGCCGCCGATGAACAGCGCGGTCGGAACCGAAAGCCACATCAGCGCGCCAGCCGCCATCAGCACGCCCGCGCCAAGCTCCGCGAACGGGTAGATGTAGGCATACGGCACCCATCGCTTGGCGAGCAGGTCATAGTTCAGGAACATCGACGAGAAGCTCTCGACATCCTGAAGCTTCAACATCGCCAGGATGCACATGCTGAACGCGATGAACCATTCAGCCGCTCGCAACGTCGCGACTTGGCCGAAAGCCGCATGGCTTGCCGCCATCGCCATCAGCGCAGCGGTGACGAACACTGCGATGACAGGAACATAGCTGATTTCGCCGGGTGCGCGCACCTTTAGCCCGAAATGACGCCTCAAGTCGTCGTAGCCGCCGATCCGGGCGCCGTCGATAAATGTCTGCGGCGTGGTCTTGACGCCGTGCTCCGCCTTGAACGCATCGGTCGCTTCCCGCGTCGCCAGCGGCCGGTCGTCTACGGAGAAACCCCGGCGCTTGAGCAGGTCAAGCGCCTTCACGCCATAGGGGCAGGTATGGCCCGGCATCACCATCCGGTACAATGTTGCGGATTTCATCATGTGGCCTGTGAACTTGCGGCGTTGCGCCATCAGGACTCGATATGGTGACGCAATACAGGATCAGCCAGCTTTTACGGGCAAATGCGGGCATAAAATTGAAAGCGGAGCACTACGCGCAATCTGAACACATGACAGCAGACGCATCTCGGCTTGGCCATGGGTCATCTGCGTGTCCGCCAAAAAGCCCGCGCTTTCCTGTGCAGCGACGGCTTTGCGAAGTACGGCGCGCATCCTACGCTCGATCTTGAGCGGCCAGCGGCCGTGCGGCGCTCGCTGCCGTGGCAGGCATTTCCCGAGCGGGAAGGCTGGCTGGCCATTCGTCCGGCTTGAGCTTGGGCAGGCCCTCGAGCTCTGCTTGCGTGAGATCTGCAATGACCCCGTCATGACTGAAGTTCAGAAGCGCCGGATCGATCGCACAGAGCGTTTCGGAGAGGCCCGCGGCGCGGCCGTCGCTCAGCACCACATAAGCGAGCGTGGCGCCGTCGCAGCGGAGCATCGCATCGACGATGGAGCCGAGCGCCTCGCCGTCGCGCCCGGTCACGGAGGCGCCGATGAGCCCGCCGGCGGAGAACAGGCTTGGCGCATGGCGCACAGAGGCGCTGCGCCGCGCCGCCGCCTTCGAGCCATCCTCGTATTTCGCCTGCCGGCCGAGCCAGCGCCAGATGCCGACGATGTTGACCAGCGTCAGGAACCCGTTCGACAGCAGAAGATTGGTCTGCCCGCTCGACAGGCCGACGATCGACCAGGCGATCGACCCCACTGTGAACACCACGAAGCCCCAACCCGTGACCCGCGTGCCGAGATTGGCCGCCGTCATCATCGCCGCGATCATTGTTGCAGCCGGAGCCGCCCAGCCCGCGATCTCGTTCATGCGCTCACCTCGATCATCGCTCCTGCGGACGGTAACGCCCGGGAGCGCGGAACGTTCACGAGCGCTGACGCTGGAGGGCGACTTGCCGCATCGACGGAACAGCACGGACGCTTCGGGCATTCTGGATGATGCACAAGCCAAGGTCCGTTCCATGAGCAAGCTGTCCGTCATCGGCTCCAACGAGCCAGTCGCCATCCCGGCCGACATCGCCAGCCTGATCTACGTGACGGGCCAGGAGCCGGGCATCCGGAGAAGGCGCGCCGGCAAGGGCTTCTCGTACATCGATTCCGAGGGCAAGGTGCTGCGCGATCCATCCACGCTGGCGCGGATCCGTTCGCTTGCCATTCCGCCCGCCTACACCGATGTCTGGATCGCGGCGGACCCCGGCGCGCACATCCAGGCCACGGGACGCGATCAGCGCGGCCGCAAGCAGTACCGGTATCACGCCGACTGGAGCCAGCACCGCGCGAGCACGAAGTTCGACCGCCTGGTCGATTTTGCGAGGTCGCTTCCCGCCTTGCGCGACCAGTTGAAGGCCGACATGGCCCTGTCCGGGCTGCCGCGCCGGAAGGTATTGGCGACGGTCGTGCATCTGCTCGAGACCACGCTGATCCGTGTGGGGAACGAGGACTACGTCAGGCAAAACAAGAGCTTCGGCCTGACGACGCTGCGCCGTCGCCATGTCCGCATCGTCGGGTCCGAACTGTGCTTCGAGTTCAAGGGCAAGAGCGGCAGGACATGGCGCCTTCAGGTCCGCAACCGGCGCGTCGCCGGCATCCTGCGGGCCTGCCAGGAGTTGCCGGGACAGACATTGTTCCGCTATCGCGACGAAGCCGGCGATCCGGCGAGCGTGTCCTCCTCGGACGTGAACGCCTATCTGCGCGAGGTCAGCAACAACGACATCACAGCGAAGCATTTCCGGACCTGGGCCGGGACGGTCATGGCTGCCGCCATGCTGCGCGCGCTTCCAGCGCCTGCGACGAAGAAGGAGGCGCAGCGCGCATTGCGCGACGCCATCGTCGCCGTGGCACAAAAGCTCGGCAACACGCCGACCGTGTGCAGGACGAGCTATGTCCATCCGAAGCTCGTCGACGGCTTCCTGAACGCATCCCTGCGCTGGCCCGCGGATGACGTCAGTCCGGATGACCAGCTGGCCGGGCTGCGGCCGGAGGAGCTCGCGACCCTCCGGCTCCTGTCGGAGCAGGCATGCGGCTAGCTCCAGCAGCCGATGGCTGTTGCGGACTGTGCGATCGAGATCGTTGGCTGGTCCGTGGCGGAGACGATGGGATTCGAACCCATGATACCCGTTTCCAGGTATGCTCATTTAGCAAACGAGTGCCTTCAGCCGCTCGGCCACGTCTCCGTGACACGGTGTATGCCGCCGCCGCGGCGATTTGGCAAGCGCTTTGCCGCGCCTTCCGGGCCTGCGGCGCCGACGGTCCGCAGCGAGCCGCACCGCCTTCACGTCTCGCCTGCACGTCCGCGCGTTCGCCTGCCTGCGATGCAAGACGCCCGCGTCGCAAATGCGCCTTTCTATTGACGCCGCGCATAAAATCGGGATCAGGATGGTGCTCGTTTCAAGCGCAACCATATCGCGCATGCCGCCAGGCGCCGATGATGAGAATATGCGTTGATCCACATTCTGAAATTCCAGGAGGAGATACGATGTCCATCACCCGCCGCCAGTTTGGCGTGACCGCCGCCGCTGCCGCGACCGCTCTCGCAATGCCTGCCATCGTCACCGATGCACGGGCGCAGGCCGTGGTCACGTTGAGGCTTCACCATTTCCTGCCGCCGGTCTCGAACGCTCATGCCAAGCTTCTCGCGCCATGGGCCAGGAAGGTCGAGGCGGACAGCCAGGGCAAGATCAAGATCGACATCTTTCCTGCCATGCAGCTTGGCGGCACGCCGCCGCAGTTGTTCGATCAGGCGCGTGACGGGGTGGCCGACATTGTCTGGACGCTTCCGGGCAACACGCCCGGCCGCTTCCCGTCCACGGAGGTCTTCGAACTGCCGTTCATCGCGTCCAAGCGCGGCATCGTCAACGCCCGCGCCGCGCAAGAATTCGCGGACATGCACCTCAAGGATGAGGTGAAGGACGTGAAGATGCTGGCCTATTGGGCGCATGACGCCGGCGTCATCCATGCCAACAAGGCTGTGCGCACCATGGACGACCTCAAGGGGCTGAAGCTGCGCAACCCGACGCGTCTCGCCGGCGAGGCCCTGAAGGCGCTTGGCGCGACCTCGGTCGGCATGCCGATCCCGCAGGTGCCCGAAAGCCTTGCACAGCGCGTCATCGATGGTGCGGTCATCCCCTGGGAGGTCGTGCCGGCGGTCAAGGTGCAGGAGCTGGTCAAGTTCCACACCGAGATCCCAGGCTCGCCGACGCTCTATACAGCCAGTTTCTTCCTTGCGATGAACAAGGCCAGATATGACGGCATGCCGTCCGAACTGCGTGCCGTCATCGACGCAAATTCCGGCCAGGCCTTCGCCGCCATGGCGGGGCCGATGTGGGACAACGAGGCCGTCGCCGTCTCCGCAATGGTGCGCGCACGCTCCGGCAACGTCATCAGCACGATCTCGGAAGATGAGAAGGCGAAATGGATCGCGGCGACATTGCCGGTTCATGCGGCGTGGATCGAGCAGAGCAAGGCAAAGGGGCTGGATGGCGCGAAGCTGATCGCCGACGCCAAGGCGCTGGTGGCCAAATACGAGGCGTCCAGCTGAGGCGCTTATCCATGCGTGGTTGATCGTTCTGAAGGGCCTGTAAACTTTCAGGTGTCATTCCCGGCGACGCCGTAGGCGTCGGGAAGGCAAGCCGAAGCCCACCGCACATTGGATCCCCTTCCCGGCCCTTTGAGCCGCCGGGGATGACACCTTGCGCATCAGCTATCCTGTGTCAGGTGCTTGCACATTCTCTCGAAACTGGCCGCGATGACCCTTCCTGACGCACCAACCCCGCTGGCGCCTCCGCTTATCGAGCGGCTGACGGGGCTCGTGGCCGTCTTCGGCGGCTTGCTTGCGTTGGCGGTGGCCGCGCTCGTGGTCGTCAGCGTGCTTGGCCGCTGGCTGTTCTCGATGCCGGTGGAAGGCGACTTCGAGTTCGTGAAGATGGCGACCGCCATCGCCGTGTTCGCTTATCTTCCGTACACGCAGGCACGGCGCGGCAACATCATGGTGGACACCTTCACCGGCTGGATGAGCCGCGCCGCGCAGGACCGGCTCGACGCCTTCTGGGATCTGGCCTACGCCGCGTTCATGGCGGCTTGCGCCTATGGCCTGTTCAACGGCGCGCGGGATGCGCTGCGGACCGGCGAGACCACGATGCAGCTCCAGATTTCCGTTTGGCCCGCCATCGCTCTGTGCGCTGTCCTGTGCGTGCTGCTGGTGCTGACCTGCGTCGTCACATTTCGCCGTCTTGCCGGAGGACGCGCGTGAGTGGCGTCGCAATGGCGCTTGCGGGCTTTGCGGGGATGCTCGGCCTGATCGCCCTCAGGGCGCCGATCGGGCTTTCGATGCTGCTGGTGGGAGCCGCCGGCTACATGCAGCTTTCAAGCGGGGCGGCTTTCTTCGCGTACATCAAGACCAACAGTTACCATCAGTTCGCCAACTATACGCTCTCGGTCATTCCGCTGTTCATCCTCATGGGAGCGTTGGCGGAGCGCGCGGGCATCGCTCGGTCGCTGTTCAAGGCATCCGAGGGACTGTTCGGGCGCTTCCGGGGCGGGCTCGCCATGGCGGTGATCGGCGCGTGCACGGCTTTCGGCGCCATTTGCGGCTCGTCGGTGGCCACGACCGCCACGTTCGGCCGGGCCGCGCTGCCGGAGCTGCGCAAGTACGGCTACGATGTCGGCTTCGCGACGGGCACCATCGCCGTGGGCGGGACGCTCGGCATCCTGATTCCGCCCTCCGTCATCCTCGTGGTCTACGCGATCACCACCGAGCAGAACATCGCCAAGCTCTTTCAGGCAGCGTTGATCCC
>JANOCI010000086.1:0-28168 GCA_031412095.1 Allobosea sp. | reverse complement strand
TGGTCACCAATGACGACGGCATCCACGCGCCGGGCCTCGCCGTGCTGGAGAAGGTGGCGCGCACCTTGTCCGACGATGTCTGGGTGGTCGCGCCTGAGACCGACCAATCCGGTGTATCCCATTCGTTGTCGCTGAACGATCCGCTGCGCCTGCGCGAGGTCACACCCCGGCATTTTGCCGTGAGCGGCACGCCGACGGATTGCGTGATCATGGCCCTGCGCCACGTGATGGCTGAGCATAGGCCGGACCTAGTGCTGTCGGGCTTCAACCACGGCCAGAACGTGGCGGAGGACGTGACCTATTCCGGCACGATCGCCGCAGCCATGGAGGGCACGCTCCTGGGCGTCAGGTCCATCGCGCTCAGCCAAGCCTACGGCGCGAAGGGCCGCGCGGCGATCAACTGGATCTGCGCCGAGACGCATGCGCCCGGCATCATTCGCCGCCTGCTGGCCGAAGGCATCCCCGAAGGCATCCTGATGAACGTCAATTTCCCGGATTGCCGGCCGGAGGACGTCGCGGGCGTATCAGTGACCGTCCAGGGCCGCCGCAATCAGGAACTGCTGCGCATCGAGCCGCGCGAGGACGGGCGCGGCAATGCGTATTACTGGATCGCGTTCGCACGCGGCAAGAGCGAGCCTGCCAACGGCACGGACCTGCAGGCGCTGGCCAACCGGCGCATCTCGATCACGCCGCTGGAGCTCGACCTCACGCACGAGCCCACGCTGACGCGCCTGGCCGCCGCCTTTGCGGAATGAACACATTCGAGTTCAGCGCCGAAGAGGATGACGCGCCGCTGGCCGATGGAGCAAAGACACTTCAGTTCCTGCTTGCGCTCAGGGCGCAGGGCGTGGGCGATCTCGGCATCCTGCGCGCCATGGAGCGCGTGTCGCGCGAAGTGTTCGCACCGGCCCGCTACGCCGACCTGTCGCGCACCGATGTCTCGATCCCGCTGGCCTGCGGGCAGACGATGACGCCGCCCACCATCGTGGCGTCGTTCCTGCTGTCGCTGGGCATAGCGCCAGGCCAGCGCGTCCTCGAGATCGGCACCGGCTCGGGTTATGTCACTGCGCTGATGACGGCGATGGGAGCCGATGTGGTGTCGCTGGAGCGGTTCCGCACGCTGGCGCTTGCGGCGCATGAGCGGCTGCTTGGGCTTGGGATGCCGGCCGTCGAACTGCAGCACGCCGACGGACTGGCCGCCACGCGCCTTCTCGGGCGATTCGATCGCATCCTTCTCAATGGCGTGGTGGAAGTGATTCCCGAAAACCTCCTGCAGCGCCTTGTGCCCGGCGGGCGGCTGGTCGGCGCGCTCCGCGTCGACGGTGCGCCGCGCAAGATCACCGTTTCGCGCGTCGGCGACAATGCGGTCGATCACGCCCTCGGCGGGCCGGTCAGGCTCACCCCCCTGATATCGGGCCTGGCCGACACCCTCTGAGCCGCCATGCTGCGAAAAAGCGACTGACGTAGCGACAACTCTGTCGAATTGTTCAGCTTGGCAACGGTTTCGTAACCTGAATCCGTTTTTAATCATGACAGTAAGTTGTGTTGCGTAACCTGCGGTGCGGGCTGATGCGTTTGAAATCCCAATTCCTCCGGTCTTCGGCCGTTGTGCGTCTCGCCAGTGCGGGCCTGCTTGCAGGCACGCTAGGAGCTTGCAGCTCCGATGTGGCGCGATTCTCCGAAAATCCTTTCAGTAACCCGTTCAAGGGCGGCCAAAGCCAGCAGCTTGATCGCACCGCGACGGGCAGCATTGGCCGCTCGGCTTCCGCAACTGGCGAGAAAGCCGTCTCGACCGCAAGCCCGGTCGGGTCCGTAAGCTCCCAGCCTCTGAATGCTCCCACGGTCACGGGCTCCATTCCCTCCCGCACGGCGGTTGCCCCGTCCGCTCCGAGCGCTGTCGCCCTTGCGAAGGCGAGCCAGTCCGGCGCACGCGCCGCGGCTGGCTGGTCGGCGGCAGGCGGAACGCCAGTCGTCGTGGCCACCGGCGAAAGCGTGAACACGCTGTCGACCCGTTATGGCGTGCCCGCTTCCGCTATCCTGAGCGCGAACGGTCTGTCGTCCGCCTCTCAGCTGACCCCCGGCACGCGCGTCACGATACCGGTGTACAACGCAGCCGGCGCCTCGGCGCAGGGTCAGCCAGCCATCTCGGCCCCGCCGCGGGCCGCAGCGCCTCGCGTCTCGGCGGCCGCTCCCGAGCCTCAGCCGCTGGAAAGCTTGCCGGAGCCTCGCGGCACGGTCGTCACGCCGCGTCCGCCGCAGCCTGTCCAGGCCCCGGCCGCTCCGAAGCCGCAGATCACCGAACGCGCTGTTCCCGCACGTCCTGCTGCCCCCGTGCAGGCTGCTGCACCCAGGCCTGCCGCCAATGTGCGCCCGGCGCAGGTCGCCGCCTCGCAGCCGCAAGCCCGTGAAGCCGAAGCGCCGCGCGCCGCCCCCCAGCCTGTCGCAGCGCCTCGGTCCGTCTCGTCGGCGTCCGCCGATGCAGCCCGCGACAAGGCCAGGGCTCAGGCCGAGGCCGCCCGCACGCGAGCCGACGCCGTGCGCCAGCAGAGCGCGGCCAGCATCCGGGCCGATGGTGAACTGAAGGCTCGCAGCGCCGCCGAGGCCAAGGCCAAGGCGGAAGCCGACAAGGCCAGGCTCGCCGAGTTGCGCGCCCAGACCGACGCTGACCGGGCCAAGGCCGCGGAACTGCGCAAATCCGCCGAGGCGGAACGCGTAAAGGCGGCGGAGGCCAGGCGAAAGGCCGAAGCCGAGATGAAGCTGCAGGCGGATGCCAAGACCAAGGCCGACCGCGAGCTGAAAGCCGCACAGGCCGAGGCAGCGGCCGCCGAGCGTCAGGCGCGCCAGCAGGCTTCGGCGAAGCCTGCTGCGGCTGCAGCCGCCGCAGCGCCGCGTCCGCAAGTCGATCCGACCGCCACCGCCAGCATCCCGAAGGATGAGGCCAAGCCGGCAGTCCCGCCCCAGGCCGAGTTCCGCTGGCCGGCGCGTGGCCGCGTCATCAACGGTTTCTCCGGCAAGGGCGGAAACGAAGGCATCAACATCGCGGTGCCGGAAGGAACGCCCGTCAAGTCGGCTGGCGACGGCGTCGTCGCCTACTCGGGCAACGAGCTCAAGGGCTATGGCAACCTCGTCCTCATCCGGCACGACAACGGCTATGTGTCGGCTTACGCCCATAACGGAGACATCAACGTCAAGCGTGGCGAGCGGGTCAACCGCGGCCAGGTGATCGCGAAATCCGGCCAGACGGGCAATGTCGCCTCGCCGCAGCTGCACTTCGAGATCCGCAAGGGTTCGAACCCGGTGGATCCGATGCCGTACCTCACTCAGTGAGCTTCAAGTTTCGATCGACGCTCGCGAGACCTTGCATCGATCGTGAAGAGAGGCGGGATGGTCCCACGAAAGGCCGTCCCGCCTTTCATCATTCAAGGGCTGTCGCGAACCCGGCGGCGCCGGCCTGAGGGCAGGGCGCCGTGCCGCCTCAATCGAGGCGCTTCTCCATGCGCCCGGCCAGATCAGTGATGAACTGCCATGCGGTCCGGCCTGACCGGGCTCCGCGCGTGACCGCCCACTCGAGCGCATCGCGGCGCAATTCGTCTGGCGGGACCCCCAGCCCATAATGCCAGGCATAGCCGTCCACCATGTCCAGATATTCGTCCTGGCTGCATTTATGGAATCCCAGCCACAAGCCGAACCTGTCCGACAGCGACACCTTCTCCTCGATCGCTTCGCCGGGGTTGATGGATGTCGAGCGTTCGTTCTCGATCATGTCGCGGGGCAGAAGATGGCGTCTGTTCGAGGTGGCGTAGAGCACCACGTTCTCCGGCCTTCCCTCTACGCCTCCGTCCAGCGCCGCCTTCAGCGACTTGTAGGAGGTGTCGTCCGAGTCGAACGACAGGTCGTCGCAGAACACGATGAACCGATGCGCGTCGCTGCGCAGCATCGCCATGAGCGCAGGCAGGCTTTCGATGTCCTCACGGTGAATCTCGATGAGCTTGGTGGGCCTCGCGCCGAGCTTGCGTGCATTGATGTCCGCATGGATCGCCTTGACCAGCGATGATTTGCCCATTCCGCGCGCGCCCCATAGCAGCACGTTGTTGGCCGCAAAGCCGCGCGCGAAGCGCTCGGTATTCTCCGCCAGCAGATCGCGCACGCGGTCGACGCCCTTGAGCAGGCCTAGCGCCACGCGGTTCACATGCGGCACGGGTTGCAGCCGGGTGTCGCGCGCCTGCCAGACGAAGGCGTCCGCCGCAGTCATGTCGGGCCTGGCGGGCGGCGGATGCATCCGCTCCAGCGCTTCGGCGATGCGGGCGAGCAACGCTGTCGCTGCGTCTGGCCAGGGAGCGATGTTGTTGTGCATGACGTGACTTCGAAGATGAGGCTATTTTTCTCTTGTACCGAAAACCCGGCGAGCGCTATCCCTGCAATTGATTTCGTTGCGCGTTCGGATAAGAGTCCGGCCCGAAATCAACCCTGCTTCATGCAGGGCATCCCTTTGCTCCTTGTGAGGTGCTTCTCGTGATAACCCCTGCATTTGCCCAGGTGCCCGGCGCTGGCGGCAGCACCGATATCTTCATGTCGCTGGTGCCTTTCGTGCTGATCTTCGTGATCATGTGGTTCCTCATCATCCGTCCGCAGCAGAAACGGATGAAGGAGCACCGCGAACTTGTGGCGAACGTGCGCCGGGGCGACACCATCGTCACGTCGGGCGGCATGATCGCGAAAGTCACGAAGGTGGTGGACGACGGCGAAGTCGAGGCCGAAATCTCCGATGGCGTGAAGGTCCGCTTCGTCAAGAGCATGATCACGGATGTGCGCGCCAAGGGCGAGCCCGTGAAGGAAGTAGCCAAGAGCTGACGCAGCACGTTGCGGATCTGCGTGCCCTTGGCCGTCCGGCCCAAGGACTCCCGCTGTTTTGATCCCCCATCCTTCGACAAGCGCGGGATGAGGGGCTATGTGCATGAAATGAGATTCCGGAGCCTGGCGATGACCAGGGCTCGGCGTCGCCCAACACGAGGCTGACAAGGCCATGATGCGGATTTCCCGGATCAAGTCGATCCTGATCGTTCTGGTGAGCTTGATAGGCTGCCTGCTGGCCGTGCCGAGCCTCATGCCGGAAGCGACGCGCAGGGCCGTCTTCAGCGTCCTGCCCGCCTGGGTTCCGCAAAAGGCCGTTGCGCTTGGGCTGGACCTGCAAGGCGGCGCGCATGTGCTGCTGGAGATCGACAGGCCAGACCTCATCCGCTCGATGACGACGCAACTGCGCGACGATGTCCGCCGCGTCCTGCGCGAAGAGCGCGTTTCGCTGCAGGGTGGCATCGGCATGCAGCCGCAAGGTGTCCAGTTCCGCATCCCGCAACCTGATGACCGCGCACGGGTCATGCCCAAGCTGCGCCTCCTGGCGCAGCCCGCAGGCCAGCAGCTCTTCGGACCCACCGGCTCGCAGACGATCGACATCGTCGAGTCGCCCGATGGCCTCATCACCATGGCGTACAGCGAGCTTGGATTGACCGAGCGCATCCGCCGCGTCGGGCAGCAGACCATCGAAGTCATCGAAAAGCGCATCAACATCGACGGCACGAAGGAGCCATCGATCCAGCGGCAGGGGCTTGACCGCATCCTGGTGCAGGTGCCGGGCCTCACTGATCCGCAGCAGCTGAAGGAACGGCTTGGCCGAACGGCGAAGCTGCAGTTCCGCTTCGTGGCCGAAGCGGGCGCGGCCGAGACCGAACAGATGCGCAATCGCGATTCAGGCCAGATGATCGCGGTGGAGCGCTCCGTCATCGTCGAGGGCGAGGATTTGATCGATGCGCAGGCCTCGTTCGACCAGCGCACTGGCCAGCCCATCGTGAATTTCAGGTTCAATATCCGCGGCGCGCAGCGCTTCGGCGACGCGACGACGCGCGGCGTGGGCCGACAGCTCGCGATCGTGCTCGACAACGAGGTGATCTCCGCACCGGTCGTGCAGACGCCGATCACGGGCGGCTCCGGCCAGATCTCCGGCCAGTTCACGGTCGAACAGGTTAACAGCTTGTCGCTGCTGCTGCGTGCGGGCGCATTGCCGGCGAAGCTGTCGATCATCGAGGAGCGCACCGTCGGCGCCGGGCTTGGCGCCGACTCGATCCAGGCGGGTTTGTACGCGTCGTATCTTGCCATGGCGCTCGTCGCGGCCTTCATGATTGCAACATATGGCTTCTTCGGCGTCGTCGCCGTCGTTGCCGTCACCATCAACGTCCTCATGCTGCTGGGTCTGCTCGCGCTCATCGGGGCGACCCTGACGTTGCCCGGCATCGCGGGGATCGTCCTGACGGTGGGCATGGCTGTCGACTCGAACGTTCTGATCTACGAGCGGGTCCGCGAGGAGGCGCGCATGGGGCGCTCCGCCATATCCGCTCTGGATGCAGGTTTCCAGCGCGCATATGAGACCATCGTCGACGCCAACGTGACGCAGTTCATATCCGTCGCCGTGCTGTTCTTCCTGGGCAGCGGCCCAGTCAGAGGCTTCGCGGTGACCCTGATGCTCGGGATCTTCACGACCATGCTGACGGCCTTCACGTTGTGCCGCCTGCTGATAGCGACCTGGTATCGCTGGCGTCGGCCGTCCAAAGTCGAGATTTGAGGTTTCCCGTGGCTTTCCGTCTTCGCTTCATTCCTGATGACACCAAATTCCCCTTCATGGGGTTCAGAGCGGTCAGCTTTCCCCTGTCGGCGCTTCTGTCATTGGTCACGGTGCTGCTGTTCTTCTCCGTCGGGATGAATTTCGGCATCGATTTCAAGGGCGGCACGCTCGTCGAGCTGCAGGCGAATGGCGACCGCGCCAATATCTCGGATGTGCGAGCCAAAGCCAATGCCCTTGGATTCGGCTCCGTCGAGGTGGCGGAGTTCGGCTCGCCCCGCGAGCTGCTGCTGCGCCTGGAGCTGCAGACGGCGCCGACAGCCGCCGAACAGGAGAGGGCGCAGCAGAACGTCATCCTCAAGCTGCGCGAAACGTTTGGTGAAAACTACGAATTCCGCCGCGTCGAGGTCGTTGGCCCACGCGTCTCGGGCGAGCTCGTGCAGAACGGCACGATCGGCGTCATTGTCGGCATCCTTGGCGTGCTGATCTATCTTTGGTTCCGCTTCGAGTGGCAATTCGCGATCGCCGCGGTCATCGCGACATTGCATGACATCGTGCTGACCATCGGGTTCTTCGTCGTAATGCAGTTGACCTTCGACATGACGTCGCTGGCCGTCATCCTGACGATCCTTGGCTACTCGCTGAACGACACGGTTGTGGTCTTCGACCGAATTCGCGAAATGCTGCGCAAGTATAAGAAGCTGCGGCTGACCGAAGTCATCGACATCTCGATCAACGCAACCTTGTCGCGGACTGTCATCACCGCGATGACGACATTCCTTGCGATGTTGGCCATGGCCATCGGGGGTGGCGAGGTGCTTCGCACATTCTCGCTTGCAATGCTCTTTGGCGTCGTCATCGGCACCTATTCCTCGATCTTCATCGCAGCGCCAATCCTGATCTATCTTGGCCTCAAGACAGGCGGCGGCGAGCCTGCGAAGGCTGACAAGGACGTCGAGGCCAAGCCGGCCATCGCGAAGGCCAAGGTGTGACGGATGTCCGGCGGCAAGATCAATGACGGTTTTGTTCCCGGCCGGCATCTGATCGACGCCTACGGAGCCGGGGGCTTCCGTTTTGCCGACATGAGCCATAAGGGCTCGATCCTCATGCTGCCGTCCGGGGTCAAAGCGTGGGGCACGGCCGACAGGCAAGCCTGGGCCGGCAGCCAGTTCGCCGATGTCTTCGCCGAGGCCGACGACATCGAGTTGTTGCTCATCGGGACGGGCGTGGACCTGCGCCCGCTTCCCGAAGCGCTCCGCTGGCGCTTCCGCGAATTGAAGATCGCGGTTGAACCCATGGCGACGCCTCCCGCAGCGCGGACCTACAACATTCTCGTGGCGGAGGGCCGCAAGGTCGCGGCGGCGCTCATCGCCGTCGATTGAGCCGTTGAATTCCTGAGGGTCTGACGCATATCTCTGCTGACGCCCTGATGCCCTGACGCCCTGCTGCGCAGGGCCCGAGTGGAAAGCAAGCGATGTCCCTACAGACCGAGAATGGCGGTGTTTCGCAGCCCCGCGACCTCGCCGGCGCCTTCCGCTATTGCGAGACGCTGATCCGCGACGTCGACAAGGACCGCTACCTTGCGACGCTGTTCGCGCCGGCGGACCGCCGACCCCATCTGTTCGCACTGTATGCCTTCAGCTTCGAGGTCTCACGCGTGCGGGAAGTCGTCTCTGAACCGCTTCCTGGCGAGGTCAGGCTGCAATGGTGGCGCGATGCGCTGCAAGGCGAGCCTCGCGGCGACATCCTGTCGAACCCGGTCGCCGCCGCCCTCATCTCGAGCATCAAACAGTTCCGCCTGCCGGTCGAGCCGTTGATCGCTTTGATCGATGCGCGCATCTTCGACCTTTACGACGATCCCATGCCGACGGTCGCCGATCTTGAGGGTTATTGCGGTGAGACGTCATCGGCGATCATCAGGCTGGCCAGCCTCATCCTGGCCAATGGCGAGGATCCCGGCGGGGCAGAGGCTGCCGGAAATGCGGGCGTGGCCTATGCCGTAACCGGCCTGCTCCGCGCCTTTCCATGGCATGCGATGAACGGCCAGGTCTATGTGCCGAAAGAGTATCTGCTGCGCTACGGCGCGACGCGTGACGACATCGCGTCAGGCCGCGGCGGGCCGGGCGTCATGTCCGCGATCAGGGACATGCGACAATTGGCGCGTCATCATCTGTCGCGGACGCGCGACCTGCGGTCCTCGATCGCGCCTGCCGTCGCTCCCGCATTCCTGCCCGTGTCCCTTGCAGAAACCTATCTTCGCGCCATGGAGAAGCCCGGTTACGACCCCTTCACGACGGTGATTCAGGCTCCCCAATGGCAACGCCAGCTCATTTTGTGGCGTCAGGCACGGCGAGCGATGCGCTGAGCCATCGGTTGTTCTTCACTTAAACTTTAGTCTTGATTGTGCCCGAATCCCACGCTTACGCTCGATGCGTGGTCTGGGCTTGAGCTCACTGGGGATCGCACATCCCAAGCGACCGTCAATCCAGGATCGCGTCATGCAGCGGCGGCTGCGCGTCGAACAGGCGTTCAACGAAGCGTCTGACCTGGAAAGGGTTCCGGAATGACGACTGGCACTGTTAAATGGTTCAATGCCACAAAAGGGTATGGTTTCATCCTTCCCGACGATGGCGGGAAGGATGTGTTCGTCCATGTCAGCGCTGTCGAGCGCTCAGGCCTCGGGCCGCTGAAGGACGGACAGAAAATCAGTTTCGAGATCACGTCCGATAAGCGGACCGGCAAGGCAGTGGCGGCAGAGTTGAAGCTGCTCTGACGCTTCATGCATCGAGGCGGGCTGCAAGCTGCTGGCTGGCGGACAGCGCCGGTTCCGCGTTGCCGGTTGCCGGGTTGGCGGCCGCCCACGCCGTCATGCAGTCCCTAGCGCGAGCGGTGAGGGCGCGCTTGCGCGCGATCGCCTTTTCGGGCCCACGCATGCGTTTGCCGGTCTCGTTCTTCATCGCGAAGCCGATTGGCGGAAACAAGCCGAAATTGATGTTCATGGGCTGGAACGAGCGCGGACCTTCATCGATGGTCTGGATGTGCCCGCCCGTAATGTGGTTGATCAAGGCGCCCATCGCGGTCTCCACGGGAGGCACGATGGCCTGGCCGCCAAGCCATTCCGCCGCCGCCATCCGGCCGGCGATCAGCCCGATCGCCGCGCTTTCGACATAGCCTTCGCATCCCGTGATCTGGCCCGCGAAGCGCAGGCGGGGCTCGGCGTTCAGCCGCAACGCTTGATCCAGCACGCTGGGCGAATTGAGGTATGTGTTGCGATGCAGCCCGCCGAGCCGCGCAAACTCCGCGTTCTCCAGGCCCGGTATCATCCGAAGCAGGCGGGCCTGTTCGCCATATTTGAGCTTGGTCTGAAAACCGACCATGTTGAACAAGGTGCCCAGCGCGTTGTCCTGGCGCAATTGAACGACGGCATGGGCCTTCGTGTCTGGCTGCCGGGGGTTGGTCAGGCCCATCGGCTTCATCGGCCCGTGCCGCAGCGTTTCGCGCCCGCGCTCGGCCATCACCTCGATTGGCAGGCAGCCGTCGAAATAAGGCGTGCCTTCCCACTCCTTGAAGTCGGTCTTTTCGCCGTCGATCAGCGCATCGATGAATGCGTCATACTGATCCTTGTTCATCGGGCAATTAAGGTAGTCGGCGCCCGTTCCGCCGGGGCCGGCCTTGTCATAGCGCGATTGGAACCAAGCGACGTCCATGTCGATGCTGTCGCGGTGGACGATCGGGGCGATGGCGTCAAAGAAGGCAAGCTCCTTCTCGCCTGTCAGGCCAGCGATGGCCGCCGCAAGGGCAGGCGACGTTAGTGGCCCGGTGGCGACAATCACCGACCGCCATTCTGCCGGCGGCAGGCCGGCCACCTCGTGGCGGTCGATCTCGACCAGCGGATGCTGCTCCAGCGCCATCGTCACGGCAGCGGAGAAACCATCCCGGTCCACAGCCAGCGCGCCGCCCGCCGGCACCTGGTTGGCGTCGCCCTTGGCCATGATGATCGAACCCAGATGCCGCATCTCCCAGTGAAGCTGCCCAACGGCGTTGGTCGCGCTGTCGTCCGAGCGGAACGAGTTCGAGCAGACCAGTTCGGCGAGGCCGGATGTCTTGTGGGCCTCCGTGCCGCGATCGGGGCGCATTTCGTGAAGCACCACAGGCACGCCGGCTTGGGCGATCTGCCAGGCGGCTTCCGAACCTGCCAGTCCGCCGCCGATGACATGGATGGGCTGTTTGTCGTTCATCAGGCCGGAGATAGGCCGGAACTGCCTACCCTGCAACCATCGGCGACCTTCACACGCCTTTTATCGACCTGTCCGTTACGTTGAGCCGGCCCTCGATGATCGCGTCGATGACCGGTCTCTGGTCCGGCGCGGACATGACGAGAGGGTCAAGCAGGTCGATCTGGTTTGTCGCGATCAACGAGAGGATGTCGGTCATCACCGAGCCGTCCGCGCGGCGCGGCAATCTGGCGACGACCTGCACGAGCTCAGGCGGCGCGGCCTGGTCGTGCGCCTTGAGCTTCTCGATGATGGTGGAGCTCGTGGCCGTGCCGCTTTCGACGAACGCATAAAGACCGACGCCCTTGCGCCGATACGGATAACCGACGATGGCCGCCGCCGTGACGTCTGGCAGGGCGGCGGCGATCTTTTCAAGCCGCGGCGCCTCGCGGTGCAGCCTCAGGCCTCCGCCTTCGCGGTCGCGCACGCCAAGTATGTCGCGTGTGATCAGCTTGTAGATCTTCTTCCCGGTCATGAGCCAGATGCGGGACGGAAGGCTCTTGGCGCGCAGAACGCGGCGCTCGCCGGCGGTGATCGCATCAGGGCAGAATTTACGCTTGTGCTTGAGCAGGTGCCGGAGGTCTTCGTGGGCCAATAGCCGATAAAATCGCCCACGCCTGTTGTGCACGCTGGCCAGCTGGAAATCGGTAACGGCGGCGCTTCCATCCGGAGTCACCAGCCAGTTCGGCTCCTTCGCCAGATCGTTGTGGCAGACGCCGGCGTGGCGCATCTCACGCAGCAGGCGCTTTGCGTCGCTGAATAGACGGGTCTGTCCGTAAGGCTTCGCCATCTGGAAGGGCAGGCCCTCGATGAAGCCCCGGATGATGACGCCATCCGATGCGGCGTGCAGCTTCGGTACGCCCCTTATGCCGGACGCCCGCTCGAGCGATCCGATTTCGCGGCGCCCGAAATGCCAGGCCAGCGGCTTCGCCCACCAGCGCGCGGTCGTCAGATCCCGCCTGATGGCTGGCTCATCGCCCGCTACGCCATGCCAGATGCCGCGATCGATCGTCGAGAAAACGTCCGATTTAAGCGTCGCGACACGCTGGAAAGCCGATGTGTCGCCGCTGGGCGGGCGCGTCGGCGCGGTGATCGTGAAAGGCTTGGCCATGGTGCGTCGATAGAGCATGCCGCTTCAAAGTCAAAGTCGCCATGTCACTGATGCGACATGCTAAAAGACGGCGCAGCGTTTGCGATGAAAGATGGCTGGCGCCCGCGATCGCGAGCCAGGGCAGACACGCGAAATAGCCGGTCCCTCCCGCGTTCGAGACCACAGCCCATAAACGCAAGAACCCGCCGGATGGCGGGTTCGGCGGGGACGCGCACACGCAAAGGAGCGATGTGCCGGCCGTAATGGGCAGCGATCAGGCGGCGGCGTAATGCCGGGCGATGTTCGTGATGTCGTGGCGGACGATGCCGAGGTCATCGAGTTCGCGATCCGACAGCTTCGAGAGCTCGCGGACGGTCTCGCGGTAGCGGAGGAACGACTGAACTTTGGCGATCAGGGAGGCGATAAACATTTTGGGTTCCTTGTGAAGTCAGACGTGAAACAACAGGCGGGCGGTTCTTGTGCACCGCAACAATCCTGATATAGGCCATGCGCCAGGTTGTTTTCAGAGGGAATATTCCATATCTGTCATGCGTGTGGTGCATGAATAATTCATGATTTAGCAATGTTTTCACGATCGGTTGGGTGGGAAGAAGACCAGACACGAATGCGTGATCATTAGATCCAAGGCGATTTTGCCGTACGTCACTCAGGTTTTGCCTGAAAGTTGCCCTGATTTCGCCGCGACTCAGCCGTTACGTCGATGGAGACACGATAGATGTCACATTGGGGGACGCCAGCATGTCACCGATCCGGTCAACGGGAGCAAAGAGAAGGCTGTCACTAGGTGCTGTCGCCACCGTGGTTGTCGGCTTGATGCTCGCCATCGGGTTGGTCACGTTCACGATGGCCGGCGCCTGGCTCAGCATCAATCTCGCTGACTTGAGCATTGCGGCTAAAGCCAATCCGCTTTCATTTGGCGGGTGACCTTTGGCCAACAGGCCGTCCGCGAGATGAGCCGGTCAGTTGGCGGCCGGCCGCTGGAGCAGCGGTGCAGCGGCGCCAGACCGCTCCAGCAGCGCGCGTGCATTGACCGTTACCGTAGGATCAGCCAACGGACCTGACACATCGAATGGAATCTGCTGTCCCCCGTTTGGGGACTGGACGGCGCCCGTAAGGCGATAAATTCGGTCAGTCAGTGAAACCGTTCCGTCGAGCGTCAGCCGATAGGCTGCGCCGAGCGCCTGGCTGCCGCCAAGATCAAGCGAGCCGCCGGCTATGGAGCCATTGAGCGTGAACTGCTCGAAGCTGGTGCGTCCTCCGCGCCAGTCGCGTGCTACGGCGAGAGGCTGCCGCTCGATGCGGCGCATGGCGTCATTGAGGTTCGTTCCTGCGAACTCGCCGTTTCGCGCAGTCAGCGTCAGTCGTCCCGCCGCATTGGCGACAAGCTCGCCCGCGGTCCGGCCAGACGTCTCGACCTGATGCTGCAGCGTTCCGGTTCCGGTCAGCCGGCGTGTCTCGAACAAATCCGAGGTCAGCGCGCCAAGGTCCACCCGCTCGGCGCTCAGCTGTGAGCGGACATCGATGCCGGCCTCGGTTCTGCCGAGCGACAGCCGCCCTTTCAGTGTTCCCCGGTAAAGGCCCGCATTCGCGATCATCACGTCGAAGCGGTGGTCGGTCGACCTGATCTGCGCTGCGACATCGGTGATGGTTGCGCCGGGGAGCCGGACGCGCTGCAACGACAGTCGCAAGTCTACGTCATGGGCCAGGAGGTCGTCCAAATCGATGATCGCCGTCGGGATATGCTCCGCCGGGAAGAACCGTTGCGCATCGATGCCGGAAAGCGGCCGGCCGATGTCGAGGCTTTTGCCGGCGAACGTGCCGGTCAGGACCCAGCGTTGCTCCTTCTTTCGCCAGTCAAATGCCCCGTCCAGCACGTCTGCGCCTAGCGTGACTGCCGCGTTGCGGACCTGCGCGCCGGATGAGGAGAGCTGCAGCGTCCCAGCGATGGTCGTGTCGCCGAATGGCAGCGTCACGTTCGCGCCGGACGCGATCCACGCGCCGAAGCGCGCCATCGAAGGCGCATTGATGAGGATCTGCCCTTCCAGCACGTCGGGCGACACGAGGGACGCCTGCGACAGCCTCCTGCCGTTGAATTCAAGGCTGACGAGCTCGGACCGGATGCTGGCCATGGGCAAGGTCGCCCGTACGGCAGAATTCGACGCGAGGGCGAAGACGAGCTTCTCGCCGCGCCATGTCACCGAGCCGTTGGCTTGCACGGCTTCGCCCGACCGGCGGGCCGCCACATCCATGTTGATGTTGCGCACGGACGACACGATGGTGGCCCCGCGCCTGAAGAACGCCGAGCCATCGCCCTGGATGGAGACCCTTGGCGAGGCGCCAGAGTTCGCCAGTGTGGATGACCGGATGATCTCCAGCGGGTTGACGTCCTCTGCGCCTAGCGCGGCTTCGAACGTTGGCGAGAACAGGATCAACTGATCGAACTCGATCCTTCCGCCCATCAGCGCCAGCAGGTCGACCTGCGCCCTGACCCGCGGGAGCTTAGCCTCGAATGCACCATCCGCCGACCGGACCCTGAGGTCGTTGGCGATGAGGCGCGGCATCGGAAGAATGGCGAACGCGCCCGTCGTTCCGCCAGTGACGACAAGGCCGAATTTCTTAGTCAGGGCCGCCAACATATGGCGCTCGACTGTCTCCTCCGCCAGCCGCCATGGCTGGACGGCGAGCGCAACCACAGCGCCCAGCCCGATCACTCCTGCGATGCGCCAGTTGCGTTTGCTCATGGGGTCAGGGCAGCTCGCTCAGATTTACGGGAGACAGTATCCGCGGACGCCATCATGAACGCATCTCGGGCATACGGACGCATTGATGCGACGGCCGGGCCAGTGTCCGAAATGTCCTCGTCAAGAAAGGCGTATCGGCGAGCAACCCGGTTCGGCAGCTGCCTTCTTGACGCCGACCGTGCCTGATATGTATCTCCCGGCCTGCAAGAAGTCGAGGTCCAGTGTTCGCCTGCCGGACAGTTTAGCCGGAATGGCGCCACAGGCCCGCAGCACGGCGCGTGCAGGGTTGACATGCGTGGTCCGAAAGGTTGGATGGACGCATATTCAGGTTTGGTTGGCTCGGAAGCGGATGTTTTCAGTCCGGCAGGGCAGCGGTCGCGAAAAGCGGAGACTTTGTCATGAAGAAGGTGTTCCCCGGCGCGACGGAGGCCCTGGCTGGCCTTCTGCACGACGACATGACGATCATGGCCGGGGGCTTCGGCCTGTGCGGCATTCCTGAGGCGCTGATCGAAGCCGTCCGGGAAAGCGGCGTCAAGGGTCTGACCATCGTTTCGAACAATGCCGGCGTGGACGGCATCGGCCTCGGCGTCCTCCTCGAGACCCGGCAGGTCAAGAAGATGGTCAGCTCCTACGTTGGCGAGAACAAGACCTTCGCGACGCAGTATCTCGCGGGCGAACTTCAGATCGAGTTCAATCCTCAGGGCACTCTGGCGGAGCGCATCCGGGCCGGCGGCGCCGGCATTCCCGCTTTCTACACCAAGACGGGCGTGGGCACGCTGGTGGCTGAGGGCAAGGAGATCCGTGAGTTCGATGGTGCGACGTACGTCATGGAGCGCGGCCTGTTCGCCGATCTGGCCATCGTGCACGCCTGGAAGGGCGATACCGAAGGCAACCTCGTCTACCGGAAGACGGCGCGGAACTTCAATCCGATGATGGCTTCGGCCGCAAAGGTCACCGTCGCCGAGGTCGAGCATCTGGTCGATGTCGGGCAGATCGACCCTGACCACATGCACACGCCAGGCATCTACGTGAAACGCATCATCAAGCTCGCGGACCCGGTCAAGCGCATCGAGCAGCGCACCGTCCGCAAGCGCGAAGCAGCCTGACATCACAGACAAGGAGACCGGACATGGCCTGGACCCGCGAACAGATGGCAGCCCGCGCAGCGCAGGAGCTCGTCGACGGCTACTATGTCAACCTCGGCATCGGCATCCCGACATTGGTGTCGAACTACATCCCGGCCGGCATGAGCGTGCAGCTGCAGAGCGAGAACGGCATGCTTGGCATGGGCCCGTTTCCATATGACGACGAGGTCGATCCCGATCTGATCAACGCCGGCAAGCAGACGATCACCGAACTGCCCACGACAAGCTATTTTTCGTCCTCCGATTCATTTGCGATGATCCGCGGCGGCCATATCGACCTGTCAATCCTCGGCGCGATGCAGGTTTCCCAGAATGGCGACCTGGCGAACTGGATGATCCCTGGCAAGATGGTCAAGGGCATGGGCGGCGCGATGGATCTCGTCGCTGGCGTCAAGAAGGTCGTGGTGGTGATGGAGCATGAGGCGAAGGGCGAATCCAAGCTGCTCAAAGCCTGCAATCTTCCGTTGACCGGGGCCGGCGTGGTAGACTTGGTGGTCACCGACCTGGCGGTGTTCGCCATCGACCGGAAAAAAGGCGGCATGATGCTGATCGAGCTGGCTGACGGCGTGACGCTCGAAGAGGTCGAGGCCAAGACAGAAGCCATGTTCAGCGTGGCCTTGGCAGGAGCCAAGGCGGCGTAAGGGCATTTGCATTGCGCGCGCTCAATGAGCTCCGGCAGATCGATTGCACGGAGCTGTATGCCCGTGATCTGCCCGCCATGCGCGGCTTCTACGAAACTGTCTTGGGATTTCCGCTGGAGCGGATGCTTAGCGAGCGCTGGTTCGAGTACAGGCTCGGTTCGACCATTCTGGCCCTGACGACGCGTGGCGGGCGCTTCGACGATCCGCCCCCGCCGCCCGGCTCGCTGTCTGTGCAGCTCGCTTTTCGCGTTTCGCTATCTGCGGTCGCGGCTTGTGCTGCTGAACTCGAGGCCAAGGGCATCCGGCTGGAGGCGCTGTTGACTGACCATGCCTTTGGCCATCGGACCATCTTCTTCCGTGATCCTGACGGAAACGTGCTGGAGATCTATGCGGAGATCTGAGCTTTGTCAGTCCCGCCGCGTCGCTCGGGTCAGCAGCAGCACGGGGAGCACGCCGATCGCGACGATCGTGAGCGCGGCGGTCGATGATTGCGCCAGCCGCTCATCCGACGCGAGCTGGTAGACACGCACGGCGAGCGTGTCGAAGTTGAACGGCCTGACGATGAGCGTGGCGGGCAGCTCCTTCATCACGTCGACGAACACGACGAGGCCCGCCGTGAGAAGCGATCGGCGCAGCATCGGCACGTGGATGCGGTGCGCCAGGGCGCCTTGCGTCGACCCGAGCGTCCGCGCCGCGAAGTCGACATTCATTCCGATGCGCGCATATCCCGCCTCGATGCCGCCTGTGGCGATGGCGAGGAAGCGCACGAGATAGGCGAAGAGGAGCGCGACAAGCGTCCCGCTGAGCAGCAGGCCCGTCGAGACGCCAAATGTCTGACGCATGAAAGCATCCAGCGCGTTGTCGAAAAGCCCGAGAGGCAGGAGGACTCCCACAGCGACGACGGTTCCCGGCACCGCATAGCCGAGCGTCGCAAACCTGACGGCGGCAGAGCCGAGGCCGGAATTGGAAACGCGCAGGACATAGGCCAGCAGCGCGCCGGCCGACACGATGACCATTGCCGCCAGAGCTGCAAGGAAGAAGGAATTGCCGGCATACTGCAGGAAGCGTGCGCCGAGGAATGGGTCGCCTCCGCTCCAGTGCAGGTGCGCGAGGATGATGACCGGAACGACGAAGCCGAAGACGACTGGAATTGCGCACAGGCTGGCCGCTCCTGCCGCGCGGCAGCCCGTCAGGCGCTTGGCGCCGATGATGCGCTCGCGCCTGGATGTACGGCCGAAACGACGCGACCCGCGCGACGACTGCTCCAGCGCCACCAGGAGGAGCACGAAGCACAACAGGCCGGTGGCGAGCTGGGCGGCTGCGATGCGGTCTCCCATGCCGAACCATGTCCGGTAGATGACAGTGGTGAAGGTCGTGACGCCGAAATACTGCACCGTTCCGAAGTCTGCCAGCGCCTCCATCAGCGCCAGCGCGACGCCGGCCGCGATCGCAGGACGCGCCAGAGGCAGCGCGATGCGCCGGAAGCCTTCGCTCATGTTGCCGCCCAGGGTTCGGGAAGCATCCAGGATGCAGGCGGATTGCTCCACGAACGCCGCACGCGCCAGCATGTAGACATAAGGGTAGAGGACGAGCGTCAGCATCAGGCTGACGCCCCACAGGCTGTGGATGTCAGGGAACCAATAGTCGGCCTTCGCCCAGCCGAATGCCTGCCGCATGGCTGATTGCAGCGGGCCGGAGAACGCCAGGGCGTCGGTGTAGGCATATCCGATGATGTAGGCCGGCATCGACAGCGGCAGGAGCAGCAACCACTCGAGTGCGCGGGACCCCTTGAACTGGAACGCAGTGACAAACCAGGCCGTCGAAACGCCGATGATTGCGCATCCCGCGCCGACGCAGAACATCAAGCCGATCGTGTTCAGCACTGCTTCCAGCATGAGCGTGCGGATGAGATGCTGGATGCTGCCCGCGCCGGTCTGCGTCAGGCTGAACGCAACGCTGATCAGCGGCAGCGCGACGATCGCGGCAAGGGTCAGCGCACTGATCGTGAGGGGCGATAGCTCCCGCCACAGCCGCACAAGCGCCGCCGGCCGTGCTGCCGCACGGCCGGAGGATGGATTGCCCGCCCGGGATAGGGCAGGGGGAAGCGAAACCAGAACAGGCTCACGCATACGGACTTACTTCCAGCCTGCACGATCCATGATTTGCAAAGCCTGCGCATTGTTGCGGGCGAAGACGCGGGCGTTGAGCTGATCGGCCTTGAACGTTCCGAAGCGTGCCACCGATGCGGGCGGGGCGACGCCTGCGACGACCGGATATTCGTCATTGCCTTCCGCTAAAAACTTCTGCGCCGTCTCGGAGACGAGGTACTCGAGAAACCGGGTGGCTGCTTCTTTGTTCTTGGACGATGCGCAGAGCCCGCCGCCGGAAATGTTGACGTGCGTGCCTCTGTCGGCCTGATTTGGGAAGAACACGCCGATTTTTTCAATGACGCCCTGGTCAGCGGCCGTCGGCTTGCGGATGATGTTGCCGATGTAATAGGTGTTGGTGAAGCCCAGATCGCCTTCGCCGGCCGCGACCGCGCGGATCTGGTCGGTGTCGCCGCCCCGCGGAGCGCGTGCAAAATTCGCGACCAGCCCGCGCGCCCACGCTTCCGTCGCGGGATCGCCGTTGGCCGCAAGGATGGAGCCGGTCAGCGACTGGCTGTAGATGTTCGTCGACGAGCGCGTCAGGAACCGCCCCTTCCAACGTGCGTTCACAAGGTCTTCGTACCTTGAGAGGTCGGAAGGGTTCACCTTGTCCTTGTTGTAAACGATCACGCGGGCGCGGGTCGAGAAACCGAACCAGTGGCCGTCCGGATCACGCAGGTTGGAGGGGATGCGCGCGACGAGCGCTTCGGAATTCACCGGCGCGAGGAGGCCAAGCTCCCGCGCCCGCTCGATGCGGCCTGCATCGACCGAAATGAACACATCAGCCGGGCTGTTGGCGCCTTCGGCGCGCATGCGCTCGATCAGCGCATCGGGCGCTGCCTCGATCCTGTTGATCTTGATGCCGGTGGCCTGTGCGAAGTTCGCGTAAAGCGCTTCATCGGTGTCGTAGTGGCGGGAGGAATAAAGGTTTAGAGCCCTGTCGGTCTGCGCCCTTACGATGGCAGGGGCTGCGAGCAACGCACCGAACCCTGCAGATGCCGCCAGAAAGTGCCGCCGTGTCGTGAATTGTGTCATGCGTGAACTCCGTGTGCCGCAGGTTCAAAGCCTGCGCTTGTGGATTGGCGGCGTTTGCCATAGCCCCAGATAGGCCGCCAACAGTTCGCACGTCAAGAAAAATCCGTTATATAACAATAGCTTAGATGAATTCTAATGTAACGCGGTGTCGCTTGCAGGTTAGAAGTTTTTCAATCAGCGGCAAATTTGCCCGTTGTTCAGCGCCTTGGCGGAGGCTGGCGCATCAGCGTCGGCATCCGCCCTCTTCATGCGCCGGTTCAGCAATTTTCAGCGTGGTCTGATTTCAATGATTCGGACCGCCGGGGCGCGGTCTGGACTTCCCGTGCCGGCACGGGCAATGAACCTGCCGCCTTGCATCACGTCGACAGCGCGCGTGCTGTCGACGGCATTGGCCTCGCGCACCCGCGACATGCGCTTCACTTCGCGGCTGAGGCGCTCCTGGCGGCTTACGCCGACGATGTCGTCGATCTGCTGGCGCGTGGCGTTCGAGACAGAAGTGGACGACCGGAAGTCGCGGAAGTTGCTGGCGGTGTATGGATAGCTTGACGAGCCGCTGAAGACGCGGGGCCGACCGTTGACGATGACGGTGTCTCCGGCGCGCAGCGTGAAGTCCTTCAGAAGCGAAACAGTCTGCGTGCCGGTCCGAGGACGCGCGCAAGCGGGATCGATCGAGGTCTGGTAGGCGTTGGCCATGGGCAGCGAACGATAGCTCTTGCCATCGGAACTGATGGCGTCATCGATGCTCTCGGCCCCTGGCGTCACCCGGAACACCTTGGTGGGTACCCCCGGGAAGGTCGCCTTGCAAAGAGCATCATGGCCGGGAAGATCGGACATGCTGCGGATGAGGCCGATTGGATGCTGATATCCGTCGCAGAGCCGGACGCAGATCGAGCGGCCGGCGGCGGACACGCCGTACACGGCGTCATGCGCGGACGACGCCTGCTGCTGCGCATCGTGAGGGGTGCGATTGTGGCCCGCGCCTGCGGCGGCCTTGCTTTTGGGATAGGCGAAAGGGTTGAGGTTGAAATCAGGAAACTGCACTCGGCCCTGCGGCGAGACTTCCCCCAACGGATAATACTTGACCGGTCTGACCGGAGCATAGCTGCTGGACATCGACGTGTAGACCTGCCGCGGCAGCATCTCGACGCGCGCGCGGCGCTGGGCCTGATCGTATCGCGCGACTTCGAACATATCGATGCGGTCGCTGGCCTGCACGAACGAGACCCCGAGCACCGCAGCGCCGGCGCCGAAGACCAGGCCAAGCGATCCCAGCGCCAGCAATCGTAGCCGCGGCAGCGGATAGCCGTTGTGCGCAGCATTGCTGCGAAAGCGGTCGCGAAGCGCAAGATGCGGAGCGGGTGAGGCGGCGGGTTCAGGCTTGCAGACAGCAAGGAATGCCTGACCTTTGTCAGGATGCGGATCGGACAGCATGACGTTCACTCCAACAACACTCAACATCACCCGCCGCAGCGGGTTCATAGCTAATGAAGTATGAAGACGCAACGTTTCCGCATGTATCATTCTGGATTAATATTAATGGTCTTCAGCATCGACGCGAAGTTCATCAAATAGACATGTCCGGACGAGAGGGGCGGGCGGCCTCATGCGCTCGCCGGCCCGGACGCAACCGCAGCCGGTATCCTGCCGTCTGTCATTCCGCCGGCGCCGGGACAGGCTCCGCCTTCGCATAGGCTCTCGTCTTGCGGCCTGAAATCAGGGCATCGACCTTGTCCAGGTAGTAATAGACGACCGGGGTGATGAACAAAGTCAGCACCTGCGACAGGATCAGTCCGCCGACAACGGCGACGCCCAGCGGCTGCCTCAGTTCGGCCCCCGCGCCGGAGCCCAGCGCGATCGGCAAGATCGCGAAGATCGCGGCGAAGCTGGTCATGATGATGGGACGGAAACGCACCAGCGCCGCTTCGCGGATCGCGGTCATTGCGTCGACGTCTTCCGAGCGGCGTTTCTCGATGGCGAAATCGACCATCATGATCGCGTTTTTCTTCACGATGCCGATCAGCATGAGGATGCCGATGATGGCGATCACCGAAAGGTCCATGTTGTACCACTGCAAGGCCAGCAACGCGCCGAGCCCTGCGGCCGGAAGTCCGGACAGGATCGTGATCGGGTGGATATAGCTTTCGTAGAGGACCCCAAGCACGATGTAGATCACGAGGACGGCGGCGAGGATGAGCAAGCCCTGGCCCTTGAGCGCATCCTGGAAAAGCTGCGCGGACCCGGAGAACGTCGAATTGACGGAGGAAGGCATGTCGACGTCGCGCTCAGCCGCGCGGATGGCGACCACGGCATCGCCGATGGCCACGCCCGGCGCCGTATTGAACGAGAACGTGACCGCCGGCTGTTGCGCGATGCGGTTCACCGCCAACGGGCCGACGGACGGGCTGATTTTCGCGACGGCCTCGAGCGGCACGTTTTGCCCTCCAGCCGTGCGCAGCAGCAGCCGCGACAGCACCACGGGATCAAGCTGGAAGGCCGGATCGGCCTCCATGATCACCTGATAGTCGTTCGTCGCGGTGAAGATGGTCGCGATCTGGCGCTGGCCGAACGCGTTGTAGAGCGTCTGGCGGATCTGGTCTGACGTGATGCCGAGGCTCGCCGCGCGATCCCTGTCGAGCTCGACCGAAACCTGCGGATTGCGCAGCTGCAGGTCCAGCGAGACATCGCGTAATTGCGGTATCTGCGACAGCCGCTCGCGCAGGCGGGGCGTAAGGTTGAACAACTGCTCCAGGTCAGGCCCAGCCACCGAATACTGGTAAGCGGCGCGCGAGGGGCGGCCGGTGTTGAGGTTCAGGTTCTGCACGGACTGGAAGACGGCCGTCAGCCCAGGCACGGCCGAGGAAGCCCGGCGCAGGCGGTTGATGATCTCGGGCGCGCTGTCCCGCTGGTCGCGCGGCTTCAACGCAATGAACATGAAGCCCGTATTGACCGAGCTGAACCCGCCGATGTTGACTGTCATGTAATCGACCGCGGGATCTGCGCGCACGATCTCGGCCAGGCGCTGCACTCGGGCGGACATTGCCTCGAACGATGTGTCCGGCGGTCCTTCGGTCGCGCCTCGCAGCAGGCCCGTATCCTCGACAGGGAAGAACCCCTTTGGGATGTCGATGTACATTTTGACCGTCAGGCCGATGGTGGCGATGGTCAGGAGCAGCACCAGCAGGCGCGCCTTGAGCACCAGGTCGAGGCTGATGCGGTAGCCCGCGAGCACCGCGTCGAAAACCGGGTCGACGATGCGGTCCATCACCGTTTTCTTGGCGTGGTCGCCCTCGTGGCCCTTGAGCAGGCGGGCGCACATCATCGGCGTCAGGGTGAGGGAGACGAATCCTGAAACCAGGATGGCGGCGGAGATCGTGCCGGCGAACTCGCGGAACACGCGCCCGACGACGCCGCCCATCAGGAACACCGGAATGAAGACGGCCACAAGCGAGAGTGTGATCGAAATGATCGTGAACCCAATTTCGCGCGAACCGATCAGGGCGGCCTCGAACGGTTTCTTGCCCATCTCGATATGGCGGACGATGTTCTCCAGCACCACGATGGCGTCGTCGACCACCAGCCCGACGGCGAGCGTCAGCGCCAGCAGCGAGATGTTGTCCAGCGAATAGCCGAACAGATACATGAAGCCGAACGTGCCCATGAGCGAGATCGGCAGCGTGATCGTCGGGATCAGCGTGGCGGTCAGGCGCTTGAGGAAGACGAAGATCACGAGGATGACGCACAGCGTCGCGATCACGAGCTTTTCGAGGACCTTGTCGACGGATTCCTTGATGGGCTGCGCGCGGTCGTTCAGGACCGCGAGCTCGATCGACGCCGGCAACTGCTCGCGGAAGCTGGGGAGGCGGTTTCGGATCTGCTGCACCACGTCGACGGTGTTGGCGTCGGATTGGCGATAGACTGCAAGGATGATCGAGCGCTGGCCGTTGTACCAGCTAGCCGTCTGATTGTTCTCGACTGAGTCAATGACAGTGGCGACATCCTCGAGCTTGATCGGCACCCCGTTGCGCTGGGCGATGATCAGGCCGCCATATTCGGACGCTTTCTCGAGCTGCCCGGTGGCTCCCAGCGTCAGGCGCTGGCGTTCGCCGGAAATGGTGCCGACGGGCGAGTTGGAGTTCGCGGCCTGCACGGACGAGCGCACTTCGTTCAGCGTCATTCCGCGCGCCGAGACTGAGTCCGGGTTCACGTAGATCCGCACCGCATACTTCTGCGCGCCGAAGACGTTGACCTGCGACACGCCCTGGATCTGCGAAATCTGCTGCTGCAGGATGGTTTCCGCGTACTCGTTGACGCTGGACAATTGCTGCGTGCCGCTTGTCAGGACAAGGAACAGCACGGGCTGGTCCGCTGGGTTTGCCTTGCGGAACGAGGGCGGCGCAGGCAGGTCCTGGGGCAGGCGGCGGGCAGAGGCGCTGATCGCCGACTGCACGTCGAGAGCTGCGCCATCGATGCTGCGGTCAAGGTCGAACAGGATGGTGATTGACGTCGAGCCCTGCTGCGAGATCGACGACATCGATGCGATGCCGGCGATCGAGGCAAGTTCGCGTTCGAGGGGCGCCGCCACCGACGTCGCCATCGTCTCCGGGCTGGCGCCGGGCAGACGCACCTGCACGTTGATCGTCGGGAAATCGACCCGTGGAAGCGCGGCGACCGGCAATTGCCGGAAGGCGAAAAAGCCGAAGACCACGAATGACAGCATCATCAGCGTGGTCATGACCGGGCGGCGAATGCACAATTCGGGAAGTGACATATGTTCCGTTCCTTCTGCCCGAGAGCGCGTGCTTCATGTCGGTGGCCAAGCTGACCGGATTCCCGGTCAGGACGTCAGCCCTGGGTTGGTGTCTGCCGTTGCGCCGCCGGTGCGCCTTGGGGGCGAGCCTCTCCGCCACCGGCGGGACGTGCAGCTGGCGCGCCGCCGGCCGGCGCGGCGCCTGGCTGGCGGACGACCACCCGCGCGCCGTTCGTCAGCAGAAGATGCCCGTCGGTGACCACCGTTTCGCCGCCCTGAAGTCCGCTGGTCAAGACGGTCTGGCCGTCCGAGATGCGGTTGACGACAACGGGGCGGACCCGCGCGACCTCGCCATCGAGAACGAAGACGAATGTCCCGGCCTGCCCGGTCTGCACAGCCTCGCGCGGAACGACGAGCGCGTCGTTCTCCGTGCGCAAGGTCAGCCGCACATTGCACAGCGCCCCTGGCCACAGCAGCTCGTCGGCATTTTCGAATGAAGCACGTGCCGTGATCGTCCCGGTCGTCGCGTCGACGATGTTGTCGACGAAAGCAACCCGGCCGGTCGCCGACTTCGAAAGGCCCTGCGGGGTCGCGATGACGGAGGAGCCATCGTCCGTGATCGCGTTCTTCAGGTCGATCAGGTACCGCTGCGGCACCGCAAAAGCCACGTAGATCGGGCTTGTCTGATTGATCGAAGCCAGCGCCGGCGATCCGTCGCCGGTCTTGGCGATGTTTCCAGCCTTGAGGCCGGCGGCTCCGATGCGGCCCGAAATCGGCGCAGTCAGCGTGTAGAAGCTCAGCTGCACCTTGAGATTGTCGATGTTCGCTTCGCTGGCCCGGACCACGGCGCGCTGCGTCTCCGCCAGCGCCTTGGCCTGGTCAAGACGCTGCTCTGACGCAAAGTCCCGCCGCGCCAGCTCCTGGGCGCGCTTGTAGTCTGATTCATTGGCGGTGAGCTGCGCGCGGTCCCGCGACAAAGTCGCCTCGGCTTGCCTGATCTGGGCTTCGATCTGGCGCGAATCGAGCTTGAACAGCAGATCTCCGGCCTTGACTGATGCGCCATCCTGGAAAGCGACCTCCATGATCTGGCTTTCGACCCTGGCGCGCATCGTCACGGAGGCGAACGCCTGGGTCGTGCCGAGTGCGTCCAGCCTGACGGGCATAGCCTTTCGTTCGGCTTTGCCGACGGCGACCGGAACGGGAGGGCGCGCAGGGGGAGCGCCAGCGGGAGCGGCGGCCGAAGGCCCGGTGGCCTGCGCCAAGGCTGGCTTGCCAGCCGGAGGCATGAACGGCAGTGCCGCCACCACGGGCATGAGCTGCGAGAGCGGGTAGGGTGCGGGTTTTCCGGTGTGGTGAAAATATCCGACTGTGGCGCCGCCCGCCACCACGACCGCCGCCAGCCCCCGCCAGATTGCCTGCCCTGCCATAACTGCGCCTTTTTTTCGACAGTCGCTGAATCCAGGATAAGGAGCAACTATTCTGTCTCATAATCCAACACCGCGTCGCAGTGCTAGGGTTCAGTGCAATCGAATGCAATAGATATGCCGGGGCCGCCGCACACGTAAGTGTGAAGTCGGTTCGAAATCCCCTAGGCGTGGAGACGATGCGCTTTGGGCGGAGCTGCTACCGGCTCTCCATGCTTTCAAAGACGAGCGCTGCAATGTAGCCGTATATCGCGTGGCCAATGAGGCTCATCAGCGACAGCAGCGGCACGTCGAGAAGCAGGAATGTCTGCCCTGCGAGCGGGGCCATGACGCCAAGCGCGATGAAGTATGTCGCCACGCCCCACATCCAGCCGTCCGTGGGCATTGCGAAGCTTCGGATCGTGCGTGTCATGATCCAGTATCCGATCGGGTAGAACAGGAAACCCGTCGCATAGTGCACGGCATGAGCGAAGACGTTCGAGACCGTCAGCCCGAACACGTTCTGGAACAGCGACTTCACCAGTTCGGGCGGCTGCAGCGGGAAGCCTGCCACCATCGCGGTCGGGACGGCGGAGAACGCCTCCCAGAAGCCCAGCCCGGCACAGCCTCCGATGAACAGATGCCACAGCGTACGGGCCGTGGGCAGGGTGAACGTCCCTGGGGACATTGTGGTCGTCGTGGTCATGAAGGTCTCGCGATGCTGTCCGTGGGCCTGGGTGAAGATGACTGGAGGAAATTGCGTCAGTGGACCGCTTGCGAGCGCGTCATGGTGACAAGCGCCGCCGCCAGCCGCGCCGCGGGCTTCCGGTTAGTTTGTGCGATCTGGCCAAGGCGTTGCGCCGCGAACCTGTTGCGTCCGTGCCGCGAGGCGAGGCGCTGCCTAAGCAGACGCTCCGCCAGGGTGACGTCGCCGCCGCGGATGGCGCTTTCGATGAGCATTTGCTCGAAGATGTCGCGCTGGGCGTGGCTGCCTCCTATCGCCTGCAGGGCAGGCCGAACCGAGAGGAGCAACCGCGCCGCCTCTTGGAAGCGCTTGCCGCGGAATGCGCGAAGGGCGGCCGCGATGGGCGCGCCGACGCGCCTCGCCAGTGATCCGTCATGGCCGCCGCCTGAATCGTGCGCCAGGGCCCCATGCACATGCTCCGCATCGCTGTCGCGGCCTGCGCCCGTCAGGGCGAGCGCGTAATGCAGGTCGGCGAACACGAGGGCCCGGTCCGTCACCCGCGTTGAGGCGAGGTCAGCCAGTTCATGCCAGCGATGCCCGACGTCCACGCCAGCGAACTCGAGGCGCTGCAGAAGCGAAGCTGCGTTGGCGATGTCGCGGTAGTCGTCGGTGCGCCGTGCGCGCACATCATGGTCGTACAGTTCCAGCGCAGCCGAGGCGTTGCCGAGCTCGAGGTTGAACAGCGCCTCATGCCAGGCGAGATGGAACGTGAAGTTGTTGCAATGGGCGGAATGCTTCCGCCCCTCGGCCAGCCAGCCGACGCCTTCCCGGGCGCGGCCCGTCATCTCCATGACATGCGCCACCGAATGGCGGGCCCATGCGTCACGCGGGCAGAGATCGAGCGCATGCCTCCCGAGCCGCTCGGCCTGCTCGCAGTTGCCGTTCTCCTCGTGGGCGAAGGCAAGGCAGCCGATCAGATAGCCGCTATGGGGCGAGGCGACGCCATGCAGGCCGACATGCTCTTCGGCGCCCTGAAGCATGCCGCGCAGGTCGCCGATCATGAAGCGGATCGCATGCGCGAGCTTTGCGGCCAGGACATCGTGCCTGTCGATCCGGATGGCGTCGTCAAGCGAGGCGGCCGCCAGATCGGGCCGCTGCCCGAGCCAATGCTCAAGCGCGGCGATGTAAAGCCGCTCACGGGGCGAAACCGGCGCGTTGCGGTCAAGGCGGCCTGCAATGACAAGTTGGCCGCGCGCGTCCGCCAGCAGTTCGCCGCGCGCCAGCGTCAGGATCATCAAGCCTTTGACGGCATGGCCCAGAACGAAAGACGGATCGGCCTCCAACGTCGCGGCCAGGGAAGCGGGAGCAGCCGCCGCATGAGAAAGGACATGCACGATCGTCTCGTTCCAATGAGCCAGGGCTGGCGCGCCGGCGATCGTCGTCGTCGCCCCGCTGGAATCGTGCATGGTCGCCATCGTTCATCCTTCCGCGGCCGCCGGGTGGCGATCATCAGCACATTCGAGCGGCTTCATCACGGCGTTACGTCAAACGACTTCACCGATGCGTGATTGGAGGGGCCGGTCCGCGGCGAATCGGCGTCGACCATGGCGAGGATTTGAACCAGCCCAC
>JANOCI010000085.1:0-21112 GCA_031412095.1 Allobosea sp. | reverse complement strand
GCGCCGGAGGGCATCCGCGTCAACGCCGTCATCCCGGGAGCCATCGACACGCCCCTGCTGCGCCGCTCGTTCGCGCGTGTCCCCGACGGCGCGGCGGCGGAGGCGCGGTCCGTGGCGCGCCATCCGCTCGGACGGCTCGGGCGGCCGGAGGAGGTCGCGCATGCCGTGCTTTTCCTCGCTAGCGACGAGGCCAGTTTCACCACCGGAAGCTGCCTGCGCGTCGATGGCGGCTGGCTGGCGGGTTGAACATGCCTGCAGCAAATGCTCCGCCTGTCGCGTTCTGCGCATTTCGGCTGGCACGCTCTGTGCTAGCTTCATGTCGGCAGCCAGCCCCGGCAGCACGCCACAGGAATCTGACCAGATGAACCCATGCTCCGTCCCATCATGCCAGCGGAGATCGTCATGAGCCGCGTCGTCACGGTGGCGGCGGCGCAGCTTGGCCCGATCCAGCGCGCCGACAGCCGCGCCAGCGTCATCGCACGGATGCTGGCGCTGATGGCCGAGGCTCACGGCAAGGGCGCTGATCTGATCGTCTATCCCGAGCTGGCGCTGACGACCTTCTTTCCGCGCTGGCATCACGAAGACCGTGCCGAGGCCGACATCTGGTTCGAGGCCGCGATGCCCAACCCGGACGTGCAGCCCCTGTTCGACCAGGCGCGCGCCTATGGCATGGCGATGAGCTTCGGCTATGCCGAGAAGACGCCCGAGGGCGAGCGCTTCAACACCTCCATACTGGTGGATGGAGAAGGCCGGACCGTGGGCATTTACCGGAAGATCCATCTGCCGGGCCATGTCGAATTCGACCCCGAGCGCACGCACCAGCACCTCGAAAAGCGCTATTTTCAGCCAGGGGACCTCGGTTTCCCGGTGTGGCGGGCCGGAGGCGGGCTGCTTGGCGGCCTTTACGGAATGTGCATCTGCAATGACCGGCGCTGGCCGGAGACGTACCGCGTGATGGGCCTGCAAGGCGTGGAGATGGTGCTGCTGGGCTTCAACACGCCCTCGGTGAACAGCCAGAAGGCGGAGGAAGGCATCGAGGAGCGGCTTTTCCACCACAAGCTGTCGCTGCAGGCGGGAGCCTACCAGAACTCCACATGGGTCGTGGCGGTGGCGAAAGCCGGCACGGAGGACGGCCATCACCTCATGGGCGGCACGATGATCGCAAGCCCCGATGGGCACATCGTAGCCGAATTGGACGGCGAGGAGGACGGCGTGCTGATCCATACCTGCGACCTCGATGCGACGCGATTCGGCAAGGAGACGATCTTCGACTTCAAGCGCCATCGCCGCATCGAGCACTACGGCGTGATCGCATCGCAGGCCGGAGTGGTCGAACCGTCATGAGCGCACCACATCCAGACCGCAGCCTCGCCGGGATGCACCCGTCCCGTGATGACCCGAGGGCGGCACGATGAGCGCCCTGATCTACGGAGGCTCGGGCTTCATCGGCCTCAACCTCGCCGAGCATCTGCTGGCGAAGGGCCAGGACGTGGCGATCTTCGACCGCCGCGCGCCCGACGCTGCGGCCATGGCCGCGTTCGGCGCCCTGCCCGGCAAGCTGACGGTGATCGAGGGAGACGTCACGGACAGCGCGGCCGCGAAAGCCGCGATGCGCCGAGGCGTCGACGCCGTGTTCCTTGGCGCGGCCATCACCGCAGGGCCGGAACGCGAGGCCAGGGACGCTGCGACGATCCTCGCCGTCAACCTTGGCGCGCAGGCGCCGGTGCTGGAGGCGGCGCGCGACGCCGGCGTGCGGCGTGTGATCAACCTCAGCTCGGCGGCTGCCTACGGGCGAGCGGGAGAGCGCTTCAACCTGCTGGACGAGACCACGCCCGTCGATCCGGTGGGGCTGTACGCGATCACCAAATGGACCAGCGAACGCGTCGGCGCGCGGCTGGCCTCGCTGTGGGGACTCGATCTGGTCAGCGCCCGGCTCAGCGGCGTCTTCGGCCCATGGGAGCACGAGACCGACGTGCGCGACACGCCGAGCCCGCATGCTCAGGTGGTCCGCCTCCTGAAGCGCGGCGAAGCGGCGATCCTGCCGCGCGCCGGAATCCGGGACTGGACCTATGCGGTCGACATTGCCGAAGGGCTCGCGCGGCTTGCGGCGGCGGCGGCATTGGCGCAACCTGTCTACAATCTTTCCGCTGGAGTGACCTCGACCGTGCTGGAATGGGGACAGCTCATGGCGAAATTGCTGGGACAGGGCCAATGCAGGCTTGCCGAGGCTGGCGAGACGCCGACGGTGAGCCTGCACGGCCCGGCCGACCGCGCGCCGATGTCGACGGCGGCGATGGCGCGCGACACCGGCTGGCAGGCCCGCTTCGGCATGGAGGATGCGGCACGGCATCTGGCAGGTTGGAGCCATGCTCAATCAGCAATGACGGGAGGGACACGATGAAGCATGACGGCCTCGCCCTGCTCGAAAGCCGCGTCGCCAGCGACCTGGCGCGCATCGCCCATCCCCGCGCCGCATGGCTGGAGCCGAGGCGCGGCGAAGACGGCAGCCCTGCCTACGACGTGATCATCGTCGGCGGCGGGCAATCGGGGCTGGCGACCGCGTTCGGCCTGCTGCGCAGCCAGGTCACGAACATCCTCGTGCTCGACCAGGCAAAGGCCGGGCTTGAAGGGCCCTGGCGCACCTATGCGCGCATGCAGACGCTGCGCAGTCCCAAGGACTTCACCGGCCCGGACCTCGACGTGCCGAGCCTGACCTACCAGTCGTGGCATGAGGCGCGGTTCGGCGCGGAGAGCTGGGACCAATTGGGACTGATTCCCAAGGGCCACTGGGCCGACTATCTGCAATGGTTCCGGCATGTCACGAAGATCCCGGTGCGCAACGAAAGCGTTGTCACGGACATTGCGCAGCAAGGGACGCTGCTCGCCGTGACGGCGGAGTCCGGCGGGCGGACGGACGTTCTGCTGACGCGGAAGGTCGTGCTGGCGACCGGCCAGGAAGGCATGGGCGACTGGACCCTCCCCGAGCCACTGGCGAGCCTGCCGGGCAATCGCCGGGCGCATGTCGCCGAGGAGATCGACTTCAGCGCGCTGGAGGGCAGGCGCGTCGTGGTCGTCGGTGCCGGCGCCTCCGCATTCGACAACGCCGCAACCGCCCTGGAGGCCGGGGCGCGCGAGGTCCGCCTGCTCTGCCGCCGGCCTGAAGCGCAAGTGATCCAGCCTTATCGTTGGCTGACGTTCCGGGGCTTCCTGCGCCATCTGGGCGATCTCGACGACCCCTGGCGCTGGCGCTTCATGAACCGCGTTCTGTCGATGCGCGAAGGTTTTCCACAGGCGACCTACGACCGCTGCGCCATGCACGCGGCCTTCCGCCTGCATCTCGGCGCGCCGGTGAACGCCGCGCGGATGGAGGGGGACGAAGCCGTGCTGTCGCTGCCGGACGGAGACCTCCGCACCGATTTCGTCATCGCGGCCACCGGCATCGACATCGACATGGCCGCCAAGCCCGAACTGAAGCGCATCGCCGGCAACATCGCCACCTGGGCCGACCGCTACGCGCCGCCCGCGGGAGAGGCCAACGACCGCATCGGGCGCTTTCCGTATCTGGCCGACAGCTACGCCCTGACGGAGCGCGTGCCAGGGCTCACCCCGTTCCTGCGCGACATCCATCTGTTTTCGATCGCCTCGACGATGAGCTTCGGCGCGTCGGGATCCTCCATCAACGCCATGACGACGGCGGTGCCAAGACTCGTGCACGGCATCACCCGCGACCTGTTCAGCGACGATCTCGACCGGCATTGGAAGGCGTTCGAGGCCTATGACGTGGCCCAGGCCGTGATCCGGCCGGGTTGACCGAAAGCCCACGCCGCGGCCTCCGTGGCATGCGCCTTGCTACTTCGCCTTGCAGTTCTGAGACGCCTAGCCTTTGCCATCCGGACCGAACCGTCCGATAGATCGAAACGCCACACCCTGGGGAGCCTGCGATGATGTTCGTGAAACCGGCCTTGACCGCGATGCTGCTGGCATCGTCCGCACTGATCGCCATGCCTGCGCTTGCGCAGACCCGCGCGGAGACGCTGCGCCACGTCACCGGCGCGGCCATCAACACGCTCGACCCCACGATGCCGGGCTCGACGCGCGAGGCCTTCGGCCTAAGCCTGCTGACCTATGACCGGCTGGTGTCGTTCGGGCGCAAGGAGCTTGGCGGCAAGTGGGTTTTTGATCTCGACACCATCCGGGGCGAGCTGGCCGAACGCTACGACGTGAGCGCCGACGGGCTGACCTTCACCTTCCACCTGCGCAAGGACGCGAAGTTCCATGACGGGTCGCCCGTCACCGCCGACGACGTGAAATGGTCGCTGGACCGGGCCGTGAGCGCCAAGTCGCTGGCGGTGGCGCAAATGCTGACCGGTTCGATCACCGCGCCGGAGCAGTTCAAGATCGTCGACGCGCACACCATCACGATGACGCTGCCTAAGCCCGACAAGCTGGCGCTGGCCAACCTCGCTACGATCTATTCGGTGATCTTCAACTCCAAGCTGGCGAAATCGAAGGCCACGCCCGAGGACCCTTGGGCGCAGGAATGGCTGAAGGCCAACACCGCAGGGTCCGGCGCATACATCATCGAGAGCTTCAAGCCCGGCGAGACCACGATCCTGAAGCGCAACGAGGACTGGAAGCGTGGACCAGGCAACACGCAGGCCCACTTCAAGCGCATCATCACGCAGACCGTGCCGGAGGCGGCCACGCGCTCGAACCTCGTGGAGCGCGGCGACGCCGACATCGTGATCGACCTGCAGGCCGTGGACGCGGCCGACCTGGAGAAGAAGGGCAAGCTCAAGGTCGTCTCGACGCCGCAGTATAACGCCATCACCTTCATCTCGTTCAACAACCAGATGCCGCCCTTCGACAATGTCGGCGTGCGCCGCGCCATCGCGGCGGCTCTGCCCTATGACGACATGTTCAAGGCGGCGCTGTTCGGCAGGGGCGCGCAGCTCACCGGCGCGACCTGGCCCGGCGGCAAGGCTCCGGTCGGCGACACGTTCCCGATCCCGCAGCCGATCAAGACCGACCTAACGGAAGCCAAAAAGCTGCTGACGGCGGCCGGCTTTCCGGATGGCTTCTCGACCACGTTCAGCTTCAATGTCGGGCAGGCCGGCACAGCCGAGCCGATGGCGGCGCTCCTGAAGGAGCAACTCGCCAAGATCGGCATCAAGGTCGACATCCAGAAATTGCCCGACGCGCAGATGTCGACACTGATCAACGAGAAGAAAGTGCCGTTCTTTACCGAGGGCATCGTTGCCTGGCTTCCCTCGATGGATTATTTCTACCGCAATTTCTACATCGGCGCGATCCGCTGGAACTACTCCTCGCTGAACGATCCGAAGCTGACCGAGCTGGCGCAGGCCGCGCGCTTCGAGACCGACAAGGCCAAGTACGAGGCTTACGGCAAGGAGCTCAACACCCTGCATTATGAGCTGATGCCGCAGGTTCCACTCTGGCAGCCATCGCAGGACGCGGTGATGGCGACCAACATCGAGGGCTACACATACCAGTTCCACCGGCAGATCGACTTCCGCAACCTGAGCCGGAAATAGGCGCCGGGCACCGGAGTCGGACATGGCCAGGCTCGACGTCACCGTCAAGCGCGCGGGATGGCGGTTCCTGTCGTCGCTTCCTGCCCTGTTCGGCGTGCTGGTGTTCACCTTCCTGCTGATGCGCGTGCTGCCCGGCGACCCGGCGGTGTTCTTCGCCTCGGGGCCGCAGGCCGGCCCTGAGGAGATCGCGCTGATCAGGCAGCAGATGGGCCTCGACAAGCCTGTTCCGCTGCAGCTCGTGCTGTACCTCCGCGACGTGGCGCATGGCAATCTGGGCCGCTCGCTCACCACCGGCCAGCCTGTGCTTGCGGACCTGCAGAACAGACTTCCCGCCTCGCTGGAGCTCACGTTCACCGCCCTGCTCCTGGCGCTGCTGACCGCGGTGCCGCTTGGCGTGCTGGCGGCGCTGAGGCCAGGCTCGATGGTGGATCATGCCGTGCGCTTCATCTGCGCGCTCGGCGTCTGCGTGCCGACCTTCGTGTCGGGGCTGCTGTTGATCTACGTCTTTTACTACATGCTCGGCCTGGCGCCCGACCCGACGGGGAGGATCGACATCTTCATGACGCAGCCGCCTCGCGTCACCGGCTTCCTACTGATCGACTTCGCGCTCGCCGGAGACCATGAGGGCTGGTGGGCGGCGGCGCGGCAGCTTGCCCTGCCCGCCTTCACCATGGCGCTGTTCGTGGTTGCGCCGCTGGCGCGGATGACGCGCGCCTCGATGCTGACCTCTCTGGGAAGCGATTTCATCCGGACGGCGCGCTCGCTCGGCCTGCCAGCGCACAAGGTCATCGTGACCTATGCGCTGCGCAATGCGATCCTGCCCGTGCTGACCATCGCGGGCATCGTATTCTCGACCATGCTGGGCGCGAACGTGCTGGTGGAGAAGGTGTTCTCATGGCCGGGCGTCGCCTCCTACGCGCTCGATGCCCTGCTGTCCTCCGACTACGCGCCGGTGCAAGGCTTCGTGCTGCTGATGGCGTCGATCTTCGTCGCCGTGAACCTGACCGTGGACGTGCTCTATGGGGTGGCGGACCCCAGGGTTTCGGTCGAATGAGCGCCGCGCACGCCGCTGCAGCCTCGAACGGCTCATCGACCTGGCGTCACGCGGTCTGGGTGCTGCGGGGAAATCCCGTCACCGCCGTGGCCGCCGCCGGCGCGATGGCCTTGTGCTTCATCGCCGTGTTCGGGCCATGGATCGTGCCGTATGATCCGATTGCCTCCAATGTCAGCCGCGCGCTGCTTCCGCCGAGCGCAAGCCATTGGGCCGGAACCGACCAGTTGGGCCGTGACGTGTTCAGCCGCCTGGTCGTGGCGACGCGGCTCGACCTCGCCATCGCCGCATCGGCCGTGAGCCTTTCGTTCGTGATCGGCGCGGTCATCGGCGCGGTCTGCGGCTACATGGGCGGGCGGATGGACCGATACGTGGGACGCTTCGTCGACATCCTGATGGCGTTCCCGCTGTTCGTGCTGGCCATGGCCATGGTGGCGGCGCTGGGAAACCGGGTCGAGAACATCGTGATCGCCACCGCCATCATCAACTTGCCGTTCTACATCCGCTTCGCTCGCGCCGAGGTCAACGTGCGCCGCAATGCGGGCTGGGTCGAGGCGGCGCGGGCGTGCGGCGATAGCCACATGTCGGTCATCCTGCGCTCGCTGCTGCCCAACGTGCTGCCGGCGATGGCCGTGCAGGTTTCGCTCAACCTAGGCTGGGCCATCCTCAACGCCGCGGGCCTGTCCTTCATCGGCCTCGGCGTGAAGCCGCCGACGCCCGAGTGGGGCATCATGGTGGCTGAGGGCGCGCGTTTCATCTCGACCGGCAAATGGTGGCTCGTGGCTTTCCCGGGCCTTGCCCTGATGATAACCGTGCTGTGCTTCAACCTGCTCGGCGACGGGCTGCGCGACATCCTCGATCCGCGCATGCGGACATGAGCATGACGTTCGAGCACGAGGCCGCAGCCGTCCTGCGGCCGCAATGCGCGCCTCTGCTGGCCGTCGAGAACCTGCACGTAAGCTTCTCCACGCGCAACGGGCTCGTGGACGCGGTCAAGGGCGTGAGCCTCGAGGTGCGGCCTGGCGAGACTCTCGGCGTGGTCGGCGAAAGCGGCTCGGGCAAGTCCGTGACGGCATTCGCGATCACGCGGCTGCTCGACGCCGCCGGCCGCATCACGCAGGGGCGCATCCTGTTCAAAGGCGAGAACATCGCGGCGGCAAGCTCGCGCCAGTTGCGCAACCTGCACGGCGCGGCTGTGTCGATGATCTTCCAGAACCCGCGCGCCGCGCTGAACCCGATCCGCGCCATCGGCCTGCAGATCGCGGACGCGATCGGCGCGCACGAGCGGATCTCCGCCGGCGAGGGCCGGGAACGGGCGCTCGAACTGCTCAAGGCCGTGCTGATCCGCGATCCCGAGAAGCGGATCGACGCGTATCCGCACGAGCTGTCCGGCGGCATGTGCCAACGCGTGATGATCGCCATGGCGATCGCCAGCAAGCCTGCCCTTCTGATCGCCGACGAGCCGACCACCGGGCTCGACGTGACCACGCAGAAGACCGTGATGGACCTGGTGGCGAAGCTGATCGCGGATCGGGACATGGCGATGATCCTGATCACGCATGATCTCGGCCTCGCTGCCCGCTACTGCCAGCGCATCGTGGTGATGGAGCGGGGCCGGATCGTCGAGGAAGCCCAGCCGCGCGCCCTCTTCGACGCACCGCAGCACCCGTACACCAGACGGCTGGTCGCGGCCTCCCCCACCGCGACCTCGACCATCGCGGATCTAGCCAGCCAGGATGGTGTCATCCCCGGCGCGCCGGAGGGCGCGGGGGATGAGATCAAGAAGGGCTACCCGCCGCCCGGCGCGCCGCCGCTTCTCGAGGTGCAAAACCTCGTCAAGCGCTACGACGGCGACGTCGTCGCGGTCGACGACGTCTCTTTCCGGATCGAGGCAGGGATGAGCCTTGGCCTCGTGGGAGAGTCAGGCTCGGGCAAGAGCACGATCTCGCGGCTGGTGTGCCGGCTCATCGATGCGAGCGAAGGGCAGATACTGTTCGATGGCCATTCCATCGGCGATCAGGCGGCGCGAGGCTTCCACGCCTCGCCGGACCGCAAAGACATCCAGATCGTCTTCCAGGATCCGACGGAGAGCCTCAACCCGCGCTACACCGCGTTCGACTGCATCGCTCATCCGCTCAAACGCCTGCTTGGGATGAAGCACGGAGCCGCATTGACTGCGCGCGTACGTGAGTGCGCCGAACGCGCGGGCCTGCCGCTCGATCTGCTGGAGCGGTTTCCGCATCAGCTCTCGGGCGGGCAGAAAGCCCGCGTCGGAATCGCGCGCGCCATTTCGTGCCGCCCGCGCCTGCTCATCCTGGACGAGCCGACCGCTGCTCTGGATGTCTCGGTGCAGGCCGTGATCCTGCAGCTGCTCGATAATCTCAGGCGCACCGACGATCTGGGCTTGCTCTTCGTCAGCCACGATCTCAATGTCGTGCGCATGATGTGCGAACGGATCATCGTGCTGCGGCAAGGCAAGATCGTCGAAGAAGGCAGCGCCGCCTCGATTTTCCGCAATGCGCAGCATCCCTACACGCGCACGCTGATCGACGCCGTGCTGAACATCAGCCCGCCGCGCTGAACCCAATCCGCTCAACAGGAATTGCGACATGGATCTCGGACTGCAAGCAAAACGCGCCCTGGTGCTGGGCGCCAGCAAGGGGCTTGGCCGGGCGATCGCCGAGGGCCTGGCGCGCGAGGGCGTCACCGTCATGGCGGCGGCCCGCAACACCGGCGCCATCGCCGCATGGGCAGGCGAACTTGGCGAAGCAGGCGGACGGGTCAGCGCCCTGCCGCTCGACCTGGCTGATTTCGCCTCGGTCGAGCGCCTGATCGCGAGCGTCAAGGAGGCGGGCGGCGTCGACATCCTGGTCAACAATTCCGGCGGTCCGCCGCCGAGCAGCGCTAAGGACGCCAAGCGTTCGGATTGGCTCGTCCAGTTCGAGGCGATGGCGGCCAACCTCTTCCACATCACGCAGGCGCTGCTACCGGCGATGACCGGCAAGGGCTGGGGCCGCATCATCACCATCGCGTCGTCAGGTATCGAACAGCCGATCCCTAACCTTGCGCTGTCGAACGGCATCCGCTCCGCGGTGCTGGGCTGGTCCAAGACGCTGTCGGCAGAGGTCGCCAAGCATGGCGTCACGGTCAACATGGTGCTGCCCGGCCGCATCTCCACCGAGCGCATCGAGCAGCTCGACAAGGCCAATGCCGACCGTTCCGGCCTCAGCATGGAGGCGGTGCGCCAGGCGTCGCTCGCCACGATCCCCATGGGCCGGCTGGGCCTCGCATCGGAGTTCGCCGACGTGGCGGTCTTCCTCGCCAGCGAACGGGCCTCCTATGTGACAGGGGCGACGATCAGGATCGACGGCGGCGCAACGCGCTCGGTGTAGGACCCTCAATCGGATAGGGACGCCGTCATCGCCTAAAGCCGAACGGAGCGGGGCGTGTTGCCCTTCTCCCCTTGCGGGAGAAGGTGACCAAAGGGCGGAAGAGGGGTCGCGAGATCATGCCGGGTTGTCATACCAACCCCTCTTCCGGGCGCTGCCCACCTTCTCCCGCAAGGGGAGAAGGAATGACCGCCAGCGTTGGTGCAGAACCTGCACCTCAAGCGGTTGCATCGTTCAATCGTACCTGAGTTCCGTCGCCTTGCCGCGGAACACGTAATAGCTGAACGCGGTGTAGGCGGCGATGAACGGCAGCACGACGAGCGCGCCCATCAGGATGATGAACAGGCTTTCCGGCGCGCTCGCCGCCTGCCAGATCGTCAGCTTTTCGGGCACGACGTAAGGATAGAACGAGTAGGCCAGCCCAAGGAAGCCGAGCATGAACAGGCTGACGGCGCCCATGAAGGGCACGAAGTCCAGCGAGTGATCGGCGCGCGGCATGCGCTTGAGGAAGACCCAAATCGCCATGAAGAGCGCGCCCGTCATCAGCGGGATCGGCGCGAGGCCGATGATGTTGGGAAAGCTGAACCACCGTTCGAAGATGCGCGGCGAGACCAGCGGCGTCGCCAGCGACACCGCAACCATGCCCACCGCCGTGAGCATCAGCGTCAGCCTCGCCCACCAGACTGCGCGTTTCTGCAGTTCGCCCTCCGTCTTGCCGATCAGCCAGGTGGCCCCGACGAATGTGTACGCCGCCGCCAGGCCAAGCCCTGCCCCTAGAGCGAACAGCTGCGCCACGAGCCCACCCTCGAAGCCCATGATGTAGAGGCCCAGCATGTAGCCTTGCGTGACCGATGACAGCGCCGAACCGCCGATGAAGGCCCAGTCCCACCAGCGATGATACTGCGCCTGCGCCTTGACGCGGAACTCGAAGGCGACGCCCCGCAACGTGAGGCCCAGCAGCATCAGCGCCACCGGAAGGTAGAGCGCGGTCAGCACCATGCCGTGCGCGGCAGGGAACGCGACCAGCAGCAGCCCGATGCCGAGCACCAGCCATGTCTCGTTGGCGTCCCAGAACGGGCCGATCGTCGCCACCATCCGGTCGCGCTCGGGCCGCGTCGCGTCAGCCATCAGCATGCCGACGCCCAGGTCGTAGCCGTCGAGGATGACATAGGCGAGGATCGAGACACCCATCAGGGCAGCGAAGATCAAAGGCAGCGTCTGCCCATCGAGATAGCTGAACATCGGCTCCTCAACTGTCCTTCGCCGTGACGCCCGACGGCTGCACCGGAGCGCCGCCGCTGCCGGCAACGCCCGCGCCGCTGGGCGTGGCGACCGCCTTGGTGCCGGAGCCCGCCAGATGAAACAGCACGGAGACGTAAGCCGTGATGAGCAGCGCATAGATCAGCAGGTACATCGTCAGCGTCGATGCGATCATGCCTCCGCTGACATTTGAAGCGGCTTGCGCCGTGCTCAGCACGCCGGTCACGAGCCACGGCTGGCGGCCGATCTCCGTGACGTACCATCCCGACAAAGTGGCGACCCAGCCGGCGAACGTCATGCCCACGAGCACCCAAGCCAGCGGGACGGTGATGTCGCCCTTGCGCCATAGCCTCCAGCCGGCGAACCACGAGACAAGCAGCATCAGCATGCCGATGCCGACCATGATGCGGAAGGCGAAGAACACGGGGGCGACGGGCGGATGCAGGCGCTGGCCCTCAGGGCCGACGAATTCGTTGAGGCCCGGAATGACGCCGGCCGGATCATGCTTCAGGATCAGGCTGGCCCCGTTCGGAATGCTGATCTCATAGTCGTTGCGGCGCTCGCGCTCGTTCGGCAGCGCAAAAAGCACCAGCGGCACATTTCCGCGCGTCTCCCAGTTGCCCTCCATCGCCGCGACCTTGGCAGGCTGGTGCTTCAGCGTGTTGAGGCCGTGCAGGTCTCCGACGAAGATCTGCATCGGGATGAGCGCCGCGCCCAGCAGCACGCCGGTGCGCAGCGCGGCCATCACGTCAGGCCCGCGGTCGTGCCTCAGCCAGCGGAAGGCGGACAGCCCTGCGATCAGGAAGGCGCATGTCAGGCCCGATGCGATCAGCATGTGCGTCAGCCGGTAAGGCATGGACGGATTGAAGACGATGGCCCACCAATCCGTGGCGAAGGCGACGCCCTGGCGCAGCTCGAAGCCGGTGGGCGTGTGCATCCAGGAGTTGAGGACGATGATCCAGAAGGCGGACATCGTGGTGCCGAACGCGACCAGGAACGTGGCCAGCGTGTGCACCCAGTTCGGCACCTTCCGGAAGCCGAACAGCATGATGCCCAGGAATGTCGCCTCGAGGAAGAATGCGGTCAGGACTTCATACGCAAGCAGCGGGCCCGCGATGTTGCCCACCCGCTCCATGAAGCCGGGCCAGTTGGTTCCGAACTGGAAGCTCATGGTGATGCCGGACACGACGCCAAGAGCGAAGGACAGGGCGAAGACCTTCACCCAGAAACGGTAGGCGTTCATCCACGCCTCGTCACGGGTGCGGTTATACTTCACCTTGAAGAACAGCAACACCCAGCCAAGCGCGATGGTGATCGTGGGAAACAGGATGTGAAACGAGATGTTGGCGCCAAACTGGATGCGCGCGAGCAAGAGAGGGTCCACTTACAGCTCCTTCAATCTTTGCCATTCTGATTGGCGATCCGGCCCGCCCCTGCCCTGCTGCCTCGCAGGGTGAACAGCCGGTCCTTGAGATCCAGCACCTTGACGACCTTGGAGCCGAGGCTGAGCAACTGGATCAGGCGCTCGGTTTCGAGCTTCTGGACATCGGCGTACCAGCTTGTCAGCAATTCGATCAGCTCGTGCATCTCGCGCAGCCGAGCCTGGGCGTGCTTCTCCTCATCCGTTCCTGGCGTCTGCATCAGGAGTTCGCGCAGGACCGACAGCGTCGGGTCGATCTCACGCTTCTTGCGCTCGTCGGCGAGCGTCCGCACGATGGCGTAGATGTCGTCCGGCGTAGTGAAGAACTCGCGACGGTCGCCCTGGACGCTGCGCTGGCGCAGCAAATTCCAGCTTTGAAGCTCCTTCAGGCCCATCGAGACATTGGAGCGCGATATGCCGAGCCGCTCGACGAGGTCGTCGGCGCATAATGGCCGTTCGGCCACGAACAGCACGGCGTAGATCTGGCCGACGGTCCGGTTGATGCCCCAACGGCTGCCCATCTCGCCAAAGTGCAGCACAAAGGCTTCGGAGATGGGTGGAAGGTTCATTTGGCCGTCTCCAATTTTCAGAATTTCCTGAAAATACAGATATTCTTGCTGGACTGAAGCAGCCGAATTGTCGCAGCGTCGGGCCTCGCTCGAATGTTTGCACACCCTGGGCCCTGCAGGAGCGCGGCAGTCGCCACACTTTCACCATATCGCCTCGACACCGTCCGCCGAAGCCAGAGATGACGGGTTGCGCAAGGGGCTCCGGCTGCTCGCCCTGAATCCTGCAATGCCTATGGAGCATTTGGACGCTTCGTGCGTTCATTTGCCTGTGGCCAGTACGTGCCGGGTGCGTAAATGATGTTTCGAAGTCCACGAATGGTCTGCGCGGCCATGTCGGCCGTTATGACTGTTGGGGTGGCAGCGGAACCGTCGATCGCGCAGGCGCAGGGCTTCGATCTTTCGGCCATGAACCCTTTCAACTGGTTCGGCTCTCCGCCGGTGGCGCCGCGCCCGGACGCATTGCCATATTCCGTCACGGTGGCGGGAGCCGAAGCGCCCCGCGAAGCGGCAAGCGCCGTTGCTGAAGCATCGATCCTGCAGCAGTCCCGATCGGAAGCGCCTGTCACCGGCGACGAGCTCGCCAGGCGGGTCGAGGCCGATCTGCCGCGCATCACCGACGCCATGTGGGCGCGCGGCTATTATGCAGCGGCCGTGACGATCCGGGTCGGCCCTGCCGCGGCGCGCATCGGCGCCACCGACCTCGCCCAGATCGCCCGCACGGCCGAGCGCTTCCGCAACGCGCAGATCGTCCCGATCGCGATCGACATCGTGCCGGGCCCGCAGTACCGGCTGTCGTCGATCGCCGCCATCGACTCGCGCTCGGGCAGCCTTGCGATTGTTCCCACGCCATCGCGCGCCTCGTTCTTCGGCTCTTGGGGCCTCGGCAAACTGCCCCCCGCTGGCGCCGCGCCGCCGAGCCTAGGGATTTCGCCCGGAGACCCAGCCGCCACGCCAGCCATTCTCGGCGCCGCCACGCGCCTGTCAGACCAGTTCCGGAACGCAGGCCACCCCCTCGTCAAGGTCGGTCGGCGTCAGCCTGTGATTGATCACCGCAGCCGGACGGTCGACCTTGTTCTGACCGTCGATCCCGGCCCTGTCGCACCTCTCGGCCAGATCGCGCTGAGCGGCACCAAGGACGTCGATCCAGCCGTCGTGCGTTCGTTCCTCTATGCGGAGCCTGGCGATCCGTATTCCCCGAAAGCGCTGTCCGACATCCGGAAATCGGTGTCGCGGATCGAGGCGCTCGGTGCTGTGAGGGTCAAGGAGGCGGAGGCGCTCGACGCCCAGGGACGCCTGCCCATCTCGGTCGAGGTGACGGAGCGCCCGTCCCGCCTCGTGGGCGCATCGGCGCGCTATTCGACCGTGGACGGTCCGGCCCTGCGCGCCTACTGGGCTCACCGCAACCTGTTCGGAGGCGCTGAAAGGCTTAGGCTCGACGCCGATGTGTTCTACACCATCCTCGACCGGGACGGCCGGAAGCGGAACCTGCGGTTCGAGGACGTCGGCGGCCGCTTCGCAGCCTCTTTCCTGAAACCTGCACTCGGCGGGACGCGCTTCGACCTGCTCGCCGATGCGTCTGTCGAGCGCTCGCGCACCGAGGCCTACGATGCCGACATAGGACTGACGACTCTCGCCATCCGCAGGCGCTTCACCGACACGTTCAACGTCCAGTTGGGCCTTGAGGCCGAATTGGGACGCATTAGGCAGGCGCCGGCGCCGCTGTTTGCAGCCGCCCCGCGTGCGCAGATCGAGTATGGCCTGATCGGGCTGCCGCTGGGGGTCAACTATGACTCGACCGACCGGCCGCTCGATCCGACGACGGGCATCAAGCTCACCGCGTCGGTTGCGCCGTATGCGGGTTTCGGCGATGCACCGCCCGCCTTCGGCATCGGTCGCATACAGGCCTCGGTCTATTATGCCGTCGATCCCGCAGCCCGGCTCGTGCTGGCGGCCCGTGCGGCGTTCGGCAGCGTAGTGGGCGGCAAGTTCGACGAAATCCCTCCCACGCGGCGTTTCTTCGCCGGCGGCGGGGGATCGGTGCGAGGTTACGATTTCCGCAGCTTGAGCCCACGCGACGCATTCGGCCGCCTTGTCGGCGGACGCAGCCTGGTCGAGGGCTCGCTCGAAGCGCGGATCAAGGTCACAGAGACGATCGGCATCGTGCCATTCGTGGATGTGGGCCAGGCCTATGCCGGCTCATTGCCGGATGCTTCGGAGAAGCTGCGCATCGGCGCGGGCCTTGGGCTCCGCTACTACACGTCGCTCGGCCCCATCCGGGTCGATGTGGCCGTGCCGGTCGAGCGCCGGCGAGGCGAGCGGCCCTATGCGCTCTATGTCAGCATCGGGCAGGCATTCTGATGGCGAACATCCTGGCCGCCCCCACCTCGCGCTTCCGCCGCCTGCTGCGTCCGCTGCTGCTTGGGATCTGCGTGGTGGTCATGGCGGCCGGCTTCGCCAGCACGATGCGCGCGCAGAACGCCGACGATCAGGGCGTGCTGGCGGGCTTCATCTCGCGCCTGCTCTCCACCCCGACCTCGCGCGTGACCATCGGCGCCGTCGAAGGGGCGTTGTCGTCGAACGCAGTCATCCGCAACGTCTCGGTTGCGGACGATTCAGGCGTCTATCTGACGATCGACCGCATCCGTCTGGTGTGGCGGCGGACAGCGCTGCTGCAGCGCCGGATTGAAATCGAACGCCTCGAGATCGGGCGCATCAGCCTGACGCGGCGGCCTGCCCCTGTCGAAGGCGATGCAGAACCCGGCCCGATCCTGCCAGAACTGCCATTGAGCGTGCAGGTGGGCCGGCTGCAGGTCGACGAACTGGTCCTGGGCGAGCCCGTGATCGGCGTGCCGGCGCGGCTCTTCGCAAGCGGATCGGCCAGCCTTGGCCGCCCATCCGAAGGCCTCAGGACCGAACTGAGCCTGCGCCGGCTGGATCAGCCGGGCCGCGCGGACCTGACCCTGTCCTTCGTGCCCCAGGGGGAGAGGCTGACGCTGGCGCTCGTTCATGACGAACCGGCTAATGGCATCGCCGCGCGGCTTGCGGGATTGCCGGGGCTGCCGCCTGTCCAGCTCGACCTCAGGGGCGATGGAGCGCTCGACGACTGGCGCGCCACCCTCGCCTTCAACGGCGGGCCCGACCTTGGCGCGGACGGGCGCGCGCGCCTCCAGCGCCAGGGCAGCCAGCGAGCGCTTTCGCTGGACCTGAACGCCCGGCTGCTGCCGCTCATGCCGGCTTTCGTCGCGCCGATCTTCGCAGGCGTCGCCACCCTGACCGGCGATGTCGGCTTCCGGGACGACGGCGGCGTCGATCTGCGCAACGTCCGTCTTGCGGCCCCTTTGGCGCGCCTCGACATTGCGGGCGCCATCGATCCGGGAGGCAGGCTGGACATCACCGCGCGCGCGGCGGCCGTGCCCAATGCGGGCGGCGCGACCGTGGCGGGCCAGGGCAGGCTCGACAGCCTGTCCTTCGACGGCTCGGTCCGCGGACCATACAGCGCCCCTGCGGTGAGCGGCTCGCTGCAGCTGGCCGGGCTGCGCAACAGCGGATTGTCGCTGGCGTCGATGCAGGCCAATGTTTCGCTGACGCCTCAGGCCAATGGTCCGGGACAGCTGGAGGTGCGAGCCTCGGCAAGCGGCTTCGTTCCGGCGGATGCGGGACTTGCCGCCGCGATCGGGCCTGACATTTCGCTCGAAGTGCGGGCCAACGTGGCTGGCGCGGTGGCGGACCTGACAGTCGCCCGCGTTTCGACGCCGGTGTTGACCATGGCGTACACAGGGCGCCTAGCCTCCGAGCTGATCGATGGCCAACTCGTGTTGGACAGCCGCCGGCTTCAGGATTTCTCGCTGCTTGCGGGCAGGCCGCTTGGCGGCGCCGCTCGCCTCACCGCCGCCCTCAGCGGCACGCGCCTGGGGGGCGGCTTGGCGCGGGCAAGGCTGCGCGCGACCCTCGCCGGGACCGCGGACAACCTTCGCCTCGGCGACTCACGCCTCGACAGGCTGGCCGCGCCGTCGCTGCAGCTGGAAGGCGCAGCCGTGCTGGCGGACGGGACGGCGACTTTTGACGCGCTGCGCCTGCGTTCGCCGCAACTGGTCAGCACCTTGGGCGGCACACTCAACGCAAGCTCGGTGAACCTCACGCTCGACGCTGCCCTCTCCAACCTGCAGACGCTGGACCAACGGCTGACCGGGCGCGCCCAAGGCCAGGTGCGGGTCAGCGGCGCGGTCTCCGATCCCTCGATCGATCTTGACGTCTCGGCGCCGGAAGCGACGGCGCTTGGACGGCCTGTGCGCGGGCTTGCCGTGACGATGGCGGCCCGCACGCCGGTCTCCGCGCCGGTCATCACGGGGAACGGAACCGGGCAGATCGATGGCAAGGCGCTGGCGCTGGATGTCCGCGCTGCAGGCGAGGCCGCCGGACCGGACGGCGCGCGCACGTGGAGCGTCGAGCGCCTGGCTGCATCGCTCGGTTCGGTCGACATCAATGGCGCGGGCCGCATCGGCAGGGATGGCGCCGCGCAAGGCCGGCTTTCGCTGCGCGCCGGGCAACTCGACGACATCTCGGCCATCACGCTGCGAAAGCTGTCCGGCAACGTCGCCGCAGAGATCGTCGCCTCGCTCGACGACCGGCAGCGGCAGTCGCTGAGCCTCAACGCCCAGGGCAGGGACATCGCCGTAGAGGACATCCGGATCGGCACGCTGGACGCCGACCTCGCAGTCTCTGAGCTGTGGAGCTCGCCGCAGATCCGGGGCAAGGCCGAAATCACCGCGCTGCAGGCCGCCGGCGAACGCTTCGAAAGGCTTCTGCTGTCCGCGAACGATGGCGGCGGCGGCGCGACAGACCTGACGGTCGACGGCCGCGCACGGGGCTTCGAGCTTGCAGGAGCGGGGCGCCTCGCGCCTGGGCCGCCGGTTGCACTGCGCATCGGGTCGTTCCGGGCGGCGCGCGCCGGCAACGTCATCACCCTGTCCGAGCCCGCGACGCTCTCGTTCCAGGACCGCGGCGTCCGCATCGATGGCGTCACGCTTTCGGTGGGCGGCGGCCAGGTCACGCTGCGTGGCCTCGTCGGCGCCAATCTCGACGCGTCGGTCCAGGTCACCGCGATGCCCTTGTCCGCAGCCACGATATTCGCGCCTTCGCTGGCGCTGCCCGGGGTGGTCGACGCCCAAGCCACGCTGACAGGGCCGGCCGCCGCGCCGCGAGGGCCATACTCAGTGAACGTGCGCGGGCTCAGCCTGCAGGCCACACGGGAGGCAGGCATCAGGCCGCTGGACATCGCCGTGACCGGACGCCTTGACGGCGATGACGCCCAGATCTCGGCGACCATCCGCAACAGCCAGGGAATAGCGCTGACCGCCAAAGGCACGGTGCCTTTTTCGGATGCCGGAGCCATCAACCTCACCATCCGCGGCACGTTGGACGCCGCTTTGGCCAACTCCCGCTTCGCCGCGGGCGGGCAGCGGCTTTCGGGCCGCGTCAGCATCGATGCGGCCGTGGCCGGAACGCGGGCGCAGCCCGATGCGCGGGGAAGCGCAACGCTGTCCGGCGGCAGCTTCACCGACGCCGTGCAAGGCCTGCGCGTGACGGGACTGGAAGGCCGCTTCCGGGGCGACGGCCAGACGGTGGTCATCGAACGGCTCAGCGGGCGCACAAGGGGCGATGGCTCGCTCAGTGCATCCGGACGGGTGGAGCTCGATCCCGGACGCGGCTTCCCCGGCGAAATCCGGCTGTCGGCTCGGCAGGCGGAACTCGTCAACAGCGGCATCGCCCGCCTTGTCGCGAACGCCGACCTTCAGGTGTCCGGCCCGCTCGCCAGCACGCCGCGGATCAGTGGGCGCATCGATGTCCGCTCCCTCGACGTGCGCGTGCCGGAACGGTTCGGCGGCGGCGGCGCGCCCCTCGTCGATGCACGCCACATCGCGCCGCCACCGCAGACACGGGCCAGGCTGGCGCAGATCGCCCGCGCCCATGCCGGTAGGCCGCGCGGCGGCCAGGGCGGCAGGTTCGCCGCAACGCTCGACGTCGTCGTCGATGCGCCCGGACGCATCTTCGTGCGCGGACGCGGGCTCGACGCAGAGCTCGGCGGGACATTGAGGCTCACCGGCACGACGCGGGAGCCTGCCGCGCTTGGCGCATTCGACCTCAGGCGCGGTCGCCTGACGATCCTCACCCAGCGGCTGGATTTCTCGCGCGGACGGCTGCAGTTCGCGGGCAACCTGACGCCGGAACTTGATTTCGTGGCGGAGACACGGGCCGGGGACGTCACGGCGCGCGTCAGCGTGACGGGCCCGGCCGACCAGCCCGCTTTCTCCTTCTCATCGTCGCCCGCGCTGCCGGAGGACGAGATCCTGTCTCGGCTGCTCTTCGCCCGAGCCGCAGGCGGTCTTTCGCCGTTCCAGGCGATCCAGCTGGCTCAAGCGGTGGCCCAATTGTCAGGAACGGGCGGACCGGACGTGTTCGACGGCGTGCGGCGCGCGCTCGGCGTCGACGACCTCGACATCACCGCTGGCGCGTCAGGCCCGGGTATCGGGGTATCGCGCGCCATCTCGGACCGCGCGCGGATCGGCTTGAAGGCAGGCGTGACGCCGCAGAGCAGCGGGATCAGCGTCGATATCGACCTCACGCGAAGGTTGAGGCTTCAGGGCGAGGTGTCTGCCGACGGAAAGGCATCCGCCGGCATCGGGATCGAGCAGGAGTATTGACCGGAAGCGGACTCGGCGTCAGCGATCGGCTGCGCCTCAACCACGTGCAGACCGACCGTCGCTGGCCATACGCGCGGCGGCGTCAGCCGCCATTGTCGCGCAGCCAGCCGATCATGGACACGATTTCGGCGCTCTGGCTCCGGACGATGTCCTCCGCCAGCTTGCGCAGTTCGAGATCGGAGCCATGGCGAAGCTGCACTTTCGCCATATCGACCGCCGCCTCATGATGAGCGACCATTCCAGCCATGAAATCGCGGTCAGGGTTGCCGGTCATCGGCATATCCATGCCCGCGTGCATGCGGGCGTTGATGGCCTCGAAAGCGGCTTTCACGGCTGCAGCGTTCGGTCCGGGGCGGGGTGCGCTGTTCTTCGCCAGCCATGCGCGCATCTGGACGACCTCGCTGTTCTGGGCCGCAATGATCTCGCCGGCGAGCCGCTTGACGCCCGCATCCTTGCCAAACCTGAGGACGATTTCCGAAACATCGACCGCGCCCTGATGATGCGGGATCATCGCCCCCGCGAAGTCCACGTCGGCATTGCCGCTGAACTGGATGGCCATGTCCTTGTGCATCCGGGCGTTCGCGGCGGCGAAAGCCTTGCTGGCTTCGCTGCCGGAAGCGGCGGCGTTCACGCCTTGGACCGCGCCGGGGGATGCGGCGTGCCCCGCGCCGTGTCCGCCTGCGCCATGGCCGGCCGCCGGCGCTGCATGTCCGCCATGAGGCCCTGATCCGGTCTGGGCACGCGGCGCAGCGGGCGCGCCATGGCTGTGCTGGGCGAAAGCGCCGCCCGCCGCCAAGGCAGCGGCAAGAAAGATGGTGCTCGACCACATCGCCGTCTTCATCGCCATCTCCATCGGTGTGCTGCGCGTCATGCGGCGCTCTGCGCTCGTGTGCGGGCGCAGGATACAACGTGGGCATCGATATGCTTCTGCGCAATGGCGCCCGACCGGCAACCGCTCATCGGGCGTCTGCGCGCATTTCCTCGATCCGGGCGCTGAGCCTTTCGCGATGGTGAAGCAGGAGCGTGCGGTGATCGGGGGTCAGGCCAAGCTCCGAGAGCGCGTCGTCATATGCGGCGAGATTACGCTCCTCGCCATCGATCACGCCGGGCAGCACGCTCTCCTCCAGCCCGCCGAAAAGGCCCCTTACGTTCATGATCGTCCGATTG
>JANOCI010000084.1:0-32635 GCA_031412095.1 Allobosea sp. | reverse complement strand
CCCATCATGGCCGCGGCGTCCGCCAGCATCTCGGCCAAGCGGCGCGGCGATTCGAACAGCACGATGGTGGCTGGGATGGCGCGCAGTTCGGTCAGCCTCGAGCGCCGCGCCGCGGTCCGGGGCGGCAGGAAGCCTTCGAAGAAGAAGCGGTCGGTCGGCAGGCCGGCGACGACCAGCGCCGCGAGCACCGCCGAGGGCCCCGGAACCCCCGTGATGCTGTACCCGGCATTGACCGCGTCCTCGACCAGCCGGTAGCCCGGATCGGAAACCATCGGCGTGCCTGCATCCGACACCAGCGCCAGCTTGCCGCCGGCGGCCAGCCTCGCCAGCACCTTGGGGCGCATCTCGTTGGCGTTGTGCTCGTGATAGGCCATCAACGGCGTCGAGATGCCGTAATGCGCCAGCAGCACCTTGGTCACGCGGGTGTCCTCGGCCAGGATCACGTCCGCGGCGGCCAGCGTCGCGAGGGCGCGCAAGGTTATGTCGCCGAGATTGCCGATCGGCGTCGCCACCACATGCAGCCCGGCTCCGAGCGGCACGGCTTCGGCCTTGACGCCGAAGGCTGTGAAGGAAGCATGGGAGGATTCCGGCCTGTTCATGCTCCAGACCTGCCACGATACCGCCCGTGAAGCCAGAGCGCCGCTGCGCGAAATCAATCGGAGCCCGCGCGCGAAATCTGCCAGCGCTTCCGCCGACAGGCGCTCCAGCAGGCGGGCAGCGGCCGACGCCCAAATGGCCGAAGCCTGAAAGCCACTGTCGCTGGCCTGCAAAGCTTGTTACATTCGGCCACGTCTCGCGGTGAGGATTACGCTCTTGTCTGATTCTGGAATTGATCGGCGCTCCGGCCTCAAGGGGCTTGGCGCCGCAGCCCTTTCGGCAGGTCTGGCCGCCTGCAGCGGCGGCCTGCCGGGCTTGGATGGGGGCTCTTCAGCGCCTCCGCAGCCCCAGGCAGGGGCCCTCAATCCCGGCGGGACCGTTCCTGTGGCTCTGATCGTGCCCCTGACCGCTGGCGGCCAGGGCGGCGTCGTCGGCAACGCGCTGAAGAACGCGGCCGAGATGGCGCTCGCCGAATTCCAGAACCCGAACATCCGGCTGGTCGTCAAGGACGACAGGGGCGCGGTCGAAGGCGCGCGCACAGCGGCGCAGGAGGCCATCGCCGAAGGCGCTGAGTTGATCATCGGGCCGCTGTTCGCCCCCGCCGTGCAGGCCGCCGCCGCAGTCGCCAGGCCTGCCGGCCGCCCGGTCATCGCGTTTTCGACCGATGCTTCGGTCGCTGCGCCCGGCGTCTACCTGATGTCTTTCATGGCCGAACTCGAGGTGCAGCGCGTCCTGGGCTTCGCGGCCCAGCAGAACCGCCGTTCGTTCGCCGCGCTCATTCCGGACACAGCCTATGGCCGCGTGGTGGAGGCGGCTTTCCAGCAGACCGCCGCCCAGCGCGGCCTGCGCGTGGTCGCCATCGAGCGTTTCGCCATCGAGCCGGGCAGGCTGCAGGAAGCGGTCACGCGCCTCGGCCCCGCGCTTGGCCAGACAGACGCGCTTTTCGTGCCCGAAACGGCCGATACGCTTCCCGCGATCGGGCAGGCGCTTCAAGGCGCGGGCTTCAACAGCCAGCGCATCAAGCTGCTCGGCACCGGCGTCTGGAACGACGCGAGGGCCTTCAAGGTCCCGCAGCTTCAGGGCGGCTGGTTCGCCGCGCCGGAGGCCACGGGCTTCAACGCCTTCGCCCAGCGCTATCAGGCTCGGTTCGGCTCGGCGCCGACGCGCATCGCATCGCTGTCGTACACCGCCGTGACGCTGGTGGCCGCGCTGGCCCGGCAGCAGGGCGGGCAGCGCTTCTCCGACACGGTCCTGACGAACGCCTCGGGCTTCGAGGGCGTCGACGGCCTCTTCCGGTTCCGGCCGGACGGCATGATCGAGCGTGGCCTCGCCGTGCTGGAGGTGCGCAATGGCTCGGCGGTCACCGTCAGCGCCGCCCCGCGGGAGTTCGGGCGCCAGGCATGACGCCGCACGCCTGAGGGCCGGGAGCAGCCCCCGGATCCTGGTCTACGCCGCCAGGTCCGCCACGACCGCGTCGAGGACGAGCGCTCCGTCCGGCGTCGCCGCCACCCGGCCTTTGTCCGTCACGACGACCATGCCGTCCTCGACCAGCGAGGCAAGGCGCTTTCCGTCGAGCCGCCGGCCCGAAAGCCGCTCGAAGGTCGCCGGGTCGATCCCTTCGCGCAGCCTCAGCCCCATCAGCAGGAACTCGTCGCCCGCGGCTTCCGGCGTCAGCGCCTCGTCCTCGACCAGGGCCGCCCCGCCCCTGAGCGCCTGTGCAAGCCAGGTCTCCGGATGCTTCTCGGTCGATTGGGCTCGCCGGACACCGTCCGCAACAAGCCGCCCGTGCGCACCGGGCCCGATGCCGGCATATTCGCCATAGCGCCAATAGATCAGGTTGTGCCGGCATTCGGCGCCGGGAAGGGAATGGTTGGATGTCTCGTAGGCCTCGAAGCCATGCCGGCCGCAGATGTCCTGCGTCGCCTCGTAGAGTGCGCGCGCCTGGTCGTCGTCCGGGATCGGCAGCTTGCCTGCTGCATGCAGCGCATGGAATGCGGTGCCGGGCTCGATGGTGAGTTGATACAGCGACAGGTGCTCCACGGCGTGCGCGACGGCCCCTTCAAGCTCCGTCCGCCATTCCGCGACGCTTTGCTCAGGCGACCGGGCATAGATCAGGTCGAACGACATGCGGTCGAAATGCCGTGCCGCGAGATCGACCGCCGCCAGCGCCTCCGCAGCGGTGTGGAGGCGGCCGAGCGCCCTCAGATCACGGTCGTTCAGCGCCTGGACGCCGAGCGAGACCCTGTTCACGCCAGCCGCGCGATAGCCCGCGAACCGCGACGCGTCGACGCTGGTGGGGTTGGCCTCGAGCGTGACCTCGACATCCGGCGCGATCGGCCAGGCGCGGGCGACCGCGTCGAGCAGGCCGGCGACCGTGGCGGGCTGCATCAGCGAGGGCGTGCCGCCGCCAAGGAAGATCGAGGTCACCGTCCGCCCTGGCGCAAGCGAGGCGCGATGCGCGATCTCGCGCTCGAACGCCTGGAGGTAGAGCGCTTCGTCCGGCCGCTGGCGGCGCACATGGCTGTTGAAGTCGCAGTAGGGGCACTTGGCGGCGCAGAACGGCCAATGCAGGTACACGCCGAACCCGGCCTGCGCTGTGGGATGATCGATCATGACTGCCAATTGCGCCGATCACGTATCCGGCGCAAGCGCCTTCGCGCGCGGATCAAGCCTTTGGCATGGGAATTTCAGGACCGCATGGGGCTGCGGCGAGCCCTTCAAGGGGCCCGGCGTTCAGCAAGGCCCCTGCGTCGTCGTCACGACCTGCTCGACATTGCCTGGCCCGCCCTGCACGCCGGAGCGCGGCCTGAAGTAAAGCCGCTGCGAGTTCATGGTGAAGTTGGGTGAAAGCGTCCCGGTGTAGACGATCTGCGCGGTCGTGACGATGTAAGACGAGTTCGGCACGGCCATGTCGACGTTCGGCAGCGTGACGATGGAGTTGGCGGCCAGTTCGTTGCCGCTGACATTGCTTGAGCTCCAGCACACGCGCGCAACCCCGGTGTTGTTGAGGACCACGCTCGAGATGACCATCACGGGCGCAGGGCCTGCGTAGGGCGAGAGCGTCGCCGCGCTTGCCCCGAAGATGTTGTTGCGTTCGGCCGGCGTCATCGTCCTGCTTTGGGACGCGAGGTCGGCAAGCGTCCGATTGAGCTGCGAGAGCCGCCAACTGATCGACACGGCGTTGCTGATGTCGACGATGCCGATCAGCAGGGTGAGCATCAACGGCGCGATGAAGGCGAACTCCACGGCCGCGACCCCTTCATCGGCGCGGGTGAAGCGCCGCCTCAGCTTCGCAAGGCCAGTGGCCCGGAGCGTGCCGCCCGACTTGGTGTTGGCGTCGATCTTCAACATGGGAGGCCTCATGTCGTCGGGAATGGTTCGGCGCGGAAGGCGACGACCGACTCGAGCACGTTCTCATTCGTCGTCAGGCGAGACATGGCGCTGAAGAAGCCGCTCGTGATCACCGGGACCTTGTAGGCGGTGCGCACCACCACGATTTCGCTCGGGGCGACCGGCCGCATCTGGTAGCGCGACGTGTCGATCGTTCCAGTTGTGACCATGCTCGCCGCGTTGGCGGGGAAGGCGCTCGACGGCTGGACGTCGATGAACAGCCTGCTCGAGCAATCCGCCGCCATGTTCATCCGCGCGCAGACGGCGTCGCGGAAAGCCGCGGTCTGGGCGGCGACGGAGCCGCTGTAGAGCGTGCGGCTTTCGCCGGTGAGGATCGTGCGGGCGGCCTGGTTCGTCGCTTCCTGAAGGACCTGACGCGTCCAGAAGACCATGGACATCTCGACGATCATCATCAGCATGAAGAAGAACGGCGTGGCCAGCAGCCCGAACTCGACCGCGGTCGCACCTTTGCGGTCCGAGCCGAAGCGCCGGGCCGCGGCGAGGAGCGCGCGGCCCTTCGCATCGCCCGCCGCGATTTGGGCGGGCTTCATGCCTGTGCCTGAATTGTGACGCGCCGGGCTTTCCATAGGGGTTCGTCTCCGCCTCATCGGGCAGAGATACCAAGCAATGTTTGCTGAAGTCTTAGGAGACGGCGCGGATTGGCGCGCGATCCTTCAAGCTGCCGTTAAGGCTGTGCGCGGCGCGGCGACCTGATCTAGCGGGCTGCATGAACGAGACATCTCAAGCCACCTGATGCTTCGCCGGCGTCCGATGCCGCCGCCGGACGTTCCGAGCCGATATCCATCGCGCCTAGCGTGTCGGGGTCGAGAGCTGGTTGCGGGTCGATGTCTGCGCGCCGACATCGCCGAAATATTTCGTCGAGTCCCCGAGCTGGATCGCCGGCTGGCATTGCGGCGAGCATGAATAGGACTCGCGGTCCATCCCTCGCTGGACGGTGACCACCGCATCCGTGGATGCGCGCACCGTGACCCGCGATTCAGCCAGCATCTTGCCGCTCGCATCCAGCGCGATCATGTTCGTCACGCCGAAAGCGCGGCCTGTCACGACCAGGATTCCGTTTTTCTGGACAGCCACATCGGCGATCATCGGGTTGCCCACGATCACGGTCTGCGTCTTTTCGGGCAGCTTGATCACCTTGGCATGGTCGACCGTCACCATCACGGCGTCGATGCGCTCACTGGCGAATGTCGGCGTGGCCATCAGGGAAAGCAGCACGAGGGCTGCTGGCGCATGTGTCCGCAAGGCTGGAAATGGCATGACGGTGTGGTCCGCTCTGATTGTCATGGCCTCAAAGTGCAGCAGCATGGTGAATACTTTGATAACGCGCCCGACATCCTGTCTGCGGGCTGTGCCGTCGGAATTTGCATATTCGGCGGCGGCGGCAAGCCGCGTCTGGTTTAATGCAGGTCCAATCCGCGCATTGCGAGAAAAGCAGGGCGGCGCATCTGCCTGGAAAGGCATATGTGTCGTGGGCAATCCATAGTACATCATGATTGAATCTCGAAATTATCAACAATCAACTCATTTATTTCAAATACCAATCCGAGGAAATGACGAAACATCCGCGTGCGTCTTCAAGTAAATAAAAAATTATATCAGATAAACTCAGTTACATATGAAATTAACCATACGAACTACAGCCTGAATTCAGAGGTTATTCGTAATTCGATTTAACGGAACCGCAAGAGATCGTCTGTAGGGTCAGCATCAGTCGACGATCTCCGGGCAACAACAACCGACGACGTTCGACGCAACCGTGGTGTAAAAGGAGTGTTTCCCATGAAGAATCTGATGACCCGCTTTGCCAAGGACGAGTCCGGCGCAACCGCAATCGAATACGGCCTGATCGCAGCGCTGATCGCTGTGGTCTGCATCACCATCTGGACCGCAGTCGGCAACAACCTGATCGCACGCTTCACGTCGGTCAACGCCGCTCTCGGCCGCTGAGGCCAAGGCAGCCCCGGAAGGCGGTCACTCGCCTTCCGGCGGCGCCGGGTCCCGTCTGTCCGGCAATGCCGGCGGGCTTGCCCTCCTGCTCCCATGAAGGCAGCGTCAGTCTGGCGATGCCAGGGCTCGATGCCGTGCAAGCCGCAAGCCGGCCTGCTGCGCGGCGAGCCTTTCGCACACCCGAGGCCCGCGCTTCTCCAAACTCCATCCATCGAGCATCTGGTCGAGGTCTTCCAGATGGAAGCAGCCGGCGATTTGCAGTGAAACCGTGGTGAAAAAGGAATGTTTCCCATGAATAAACTGATGACCCGCTTCGCCAAGGACGAATCCGGCGCGACCGCGATCGAATACGGCCTGATCGCAGCGTTGATCGCCGTTGTCTGCATCACGATCTGGACGACCATCGGCAATCGTCTGATCGTGCGCTTCACCTCGGTGAACACGGCTCTCAGCCGCTGAGCCAATCAAGTTCGGCACACTTGGCCAAAATGCGTTTCCGTCAAGGCGTCGTGCAGGCTGGTCCCGCAGGCGCCTGCTGCCGTGAATTTGCCATCAGGGTCCCGAAGGCGGCCATCATGCGATGCGCATCACGATGGAGCCCTGCATCGGGTAAAACCCCATCTTCATCATTGCGTGCTCCACTCACCTTGACCAGGAGCGAGACATGACCGCGACATCATCCATGACGGCGACGATGCTCGCCACGCTGACGATTTTTCCGGCTTTCATGGCGTTCGCCGCTGCGAGCGACCTTGTCTCGATGCGCATCTCGAACCGGATCTCGCTGGGGTTGGCGGCCGCTTTCGGCGTGTTCGCGCTCGTCTGCAATCTGCCGCTTACGCTGGTTAGCCTGCACCTCGGCACGGGCGCGGTCATGCTGGCCGTCGGCATCGCGCTGTTCGCGGCCGGCTGGATCGGCGGCGGCGACGCCAAGCTGGCGGCCGCCACCGCGCTCTGGATCGGGCCCGAGCTGCTGCCGCTCTACGTCATGATCGCCAGCGCCCTTGGCGGCGCGCTGACCTTGTCGATCATCAACATGCGCACCCATCCGTTGCCCCGCTTCGCCGGAGACTGGGAGTGGCTGCAGCGCTTGCACGCACCGCGCAATGGCGTGCCATACGGCATCGCGCTGGCCGCCTCGGGCCTGATCATGTTTCCCGAGACCACGATCTGGAAAGCCGTCGCGAGCCTCGGCTGAGCCGGTTCAGGCCTCGTTCGCACATCGTCGCAAATTTCAACTCCCGATTAACCATAATTTGACGAATCCGGCTGCACTGTAGCGAAACAGTGTTCGTTCCAGGTGGGTTCCATGTTGGGTTTGTCAGGCGCCAGAGCCATCGTTCTAGGCATTTCGCTGCTCACGATGTTGGCGGCGTACATGTTGGTCGGGACTGGCGGCGCGCCCGCCCCCGTCACCATCACCCAGGCCGCGCCGCCGGCCCGCACAGTCGATGTGCTGGTGGCGGCCACCGATCTGCCGCTCGGCAATGCGGTCACTCAGTCCGATGTGAAGTGGTTGGCCTGGCCTGAAGGCGGCGTGCCGCAGGGCGTCATCCGCAAGGATGAGCCGGGCGTGCTGGAGAAGGACGTGATCGGAGCGCTCGTGCGCTCGGCCTTCTACGCCGCCGAGCCGATCCGCCGCGAAAAGCTGATCAAGGTCGATGGCACGGGCTTCCTCTCCGCCGTCCTCCCCGCTGGCAAGCGCGCCATCGCCATGTCGATCGACCGGGCGGGCAACAGCACGGCAGGGGGCTTCGTGCTTCCCAACGACCGCGTCGACATCGTCCGGACCGGCCGCCAGGAAGGCGCCCCTGGCACGGAAAGCTTCATGTCCGAAACGATCCTGACGAACATCCGCGTCCTCGCCATCGGCCCGAACGTCCAGGAGCGGAATGGCGAGAAGGTCGTGATCGGCGAGACCGCGACGCTGGAGCTCGATCCGCGCCAGGTCGAGACGGTCACGCTCGCGCAGAAGTCCGGCACGCTGTCGCTCGCCCTGCGCAGCCTCGCCGACGCCAACGAGCCCGTCCTGCCTCCCGACATGTCCGACAGGCAGGGCCTGACGCTGGTCCGCTTCGGACTGACCACACAGACTGCAAGGCAGTGAGGCCATCATGAGCACGCACACATCCATGCCCGGTCTCCTCGAACGCCGCTCCCGGCTTCGGGCCATCGCCGCCTTCGCCGCCGCCGGGTTGCTGTCCGTCGGCCTTGCGCCGTCCGAGGCCGAGGCCCAATCCGGAAACTCCAGCCACCGGGTCTCCCGCCCGGCGTCGTCCGGCGCGCAGAAGCTCGACCTGTCCATCGGCAAGTCGCTGATCGTCGAATTGCCGCGTGACGCCAAGGAGGTGTTCGTCGCGAACCCGAAAGTGGCGAATGCGGTGGTCCGCTCGGCCCGCAAGCTCTTCATCATCGGCGTGGCGGACGGCTCGACCTCCATCTTCGCCATGGACGGCGACGGCCAGCAGATCGCCGCCCTCGACATCTTCGTGGGGCGCGATTTGAACGTGCTCCGCCAGACGCTGCGCACTGCGATCCCGACGGCGCAGATCGAGGTCAAGCCTGCGGGGGATTCGATCCTGCTCGTCGGCCAGGTGGCAAACGCCTCGGACGCGTCGCAGGCCATGGACATCGCCAAGGCCTTCGTTGGCGTGACGGCAGGCGTCGCGTCGATGACCTCGGGCGCTGTCATCAACTCGCTGTCGATAAGAGGCCGCGACCAGGTCCTGCTCAAGGTCACCATTGCGGAAGTGTCGCGCCAGGCGATCAAGCAGCTTGGCGTCGACGCCACCGGCAATTGGGTCACCAGCGCCTTCAACGTCGCAGCGAACATCCGGAACCCGTTCAGCGTCAACATCGACAATCCCACCTCCAGCGTCGGCTTCGGCACTGCCGGCTCGTCATCGACCCTTAGGGCGCTCGAGCGCGCCGGCGCTTCCCGCGTCCTGGCGGAGCCGACGTTGACCGCGGTGTCGGGCGAGAGCGCCAAGTTCACCGCCGGCGGCGAAATTCCGATCCCCACCAGCCAGACCTGCACGGCCTCCGCGATACCGGGCGTTGGGCCGAGCTGCCAGATCGGCCTCGAATTCAAGCCTTTCGGCGTGGCCTTGAACTTCACGCCGATCGTGCTGTCGGAAGGCCGCATCAGCATGCGCGTCGGCACCGAGGTCACCGAGATCGATGCGAGCAACTCACGGCTGATCGGGACGGTGCTTGTGCCTGCCTTCACGGTGCGCAAGGCGGACACCACGGTCGAGGTCCCGTCCGGCGGCACGATGATGACGGCCGGCCTGATCCAGCAAAGCTCGAAGCAGGCGATCAACGGCCTGCCCGGCCTGATGAACCTGCCGATCCTCGGCGCGCTGTTCCGCTCGCGCGACTACCAGCGCAACGAGACTGAGCTCGTCATCATGGTCACGCCTTACATCGCCAAACCGGCTGACCCACGGCAGATGGCGCGGCCCGATGACGGCTTCGTCGATGCGCACGACGCCCAGACAGTCCTGCTCGGGCGTCTGAACAAGATTTATGGCGGGGGAAGCCCCGCCGCGGCGCACGGCTATCGCGGCCGCGTCGGCTTCATCGCGGATTGAGGGGTTTGGGACCGATCATGACACTTTTGCCGCCTCATTCGAATGCGCGCCGCTTCGCCAGGCTGCCGCTCCTGGCCAGCCTCGCCTTCGCCGCCGCCGTGCTCCCGGCTTGCGTCAGCCGCAAGGCCGACGTCACCGGCTCGGTGCCGACCGACGTGCGCGACAGGCACCCGATCGTGCTGTCCGAAGCGCCCCGCTCGATCGAGATCTATCCCGGCGCCGAGCGGCTCGATGCGCGTCAGAGCGACGACATCGCTGCCTTCGCCGCCGAGTACCGCACCCACGGCCGCAGCCGGATGGTCGCCGAGGTGCCCAGCCAGGATGGCGTGAGGGCCAGCGGCCATCGCGGCGTCATGGCCGTCCGCGACAGCCTGGCCCGGCACGGCGTCGGACCGTCGATGGTGCAGGTCAGGAGTTATCCCGCGCCGGACTACACGGTCGCGGCGCCGATCCGGCTCTCGTTCGCCAAGCTCCAGGCCCGCGTGCCCCATGAGTGCGGCAACTGGCCGGAGGATCTCGGCGCGTCCAACGGGACGTTCTCGGCCACCAACCGGCCCTACTACAACCTTGGCTGCGCCTACCAGACCAACATCGCGGCTCAGGTCGCGGACCCGGTCGATCTGGTCAGGGGCCGCTCGGAGGGGCGCATCGACACCGTCCGCCGCATGGTCGCCATCGAGAAGCTGCGCGCCGGGCAAGACCCGTCGACGACCTATCGCGACGCCGCCGCCAAGATCAACAGCGCAGTCGGGAATTGACCATGAGCACCGACAGCACCGCGATGTTCGACGCAGCCGCCGAGGTGATCGCGCCGGTGCCGCGCATCACGCTTCAGGCGTTCTGCGAAAGCCACGACGTCGCCGCCGCAGTCCAGGCCGCGATTTCCGACCGCCGCATGCAGAAGGCCGTCTCCAAGGTCCAGATGGGCGGCCCGACCGCCGCCGTCGAGGCATTCCAGGACGCGCCGACCCCGAATGCGCTGATCCTGGAGCACATGCAGGACGCGGCTTCGCTGTTCGAGCATCTGGAGCGGCTTTCGGACGTCTGCGACCCCGGCACGCGCGTGATCGTGGTCGGCCATGTCAACGACATCGGGCTGTACCGGGAGCTCACGAAGCGCGGCGTCAGCGACTACCTGATCGCGCCTGTCGGCGTGATCGACGTCGTCCGCTCCGTCTCGCAGCTGTTCGCAGCTCCGGGCTCCGCGACGCTGGGACGCACGATCTCCATCGTCGGCGCCAAGGGCGGCGTCGGCTCATCGACGGTCGCCCACAACATCGCCTGGGCCATCTCCCAGAGCCTCGACGCCTCGACCGTCCTTGTCGACCTCGATCTCGCCTTCGGCACCGCCGGCCTCGACTTCAATCAGGATCCGCCGCAGGGCGTGGCCGACGCCGTGTTCGCTCCGGACCGCCTCGACCAGGCGATGGTCGACAGGCTGCTCTCCCGCTGCTCCGACAACCTGAGCCTGCTTGCCGCGCCCGCGATCCTGGACAAGGCCTATGACCTGCCCGAGGAGGCGTTCGACCAGCTGATCGACATCCTGCGCGGCCTCGTGCCGACGATCGTGCTGGATGTGCCCCATGTCTGGAACGCCTGGACCAGGCGCTTGATCATGAACTCCGACGACATCCTCATCGTCGCGACGCCGGACCTCGCCTCCCTGCGCAACGCCAAGAACATCATGGACCTGTGCAGGCAGACCCGCACCCACGACCGGCAGCCGCAGTTGATGCTCAATCAGGTCGGCGTGCCGAAGCGGCCCGAGATCGCCGCGAACGAGTTCGCGAAGACCTTCGGCATCACGCTCGCCGGGACGATCCCCTTCGATCCGCAGCTTTTCGGCACGGCCGCCAACAACGGCCAGATGATCGCCGAGGTGCAGCCGACAGGGCCGATCACGCAGAACTTCGTGCAGCTGGCCTCGGGCCTCATGGGCCGGATGGACGCGAAGAAGCAGAAACGCAGCTTCATGGAGCCGCTTCTGGCGAAGCTGACGCGCCGGAAGGCCTCGTGAAGCGGCCATGGGGATGCTGCGGCCGATTTCGAGCGGAAGCGATGCGCCTGACGACGGCCGCCTGAGACCAAGACGACACGAGGACTAAGCGATGTTTGGCAAGAGAACAGCAGGCGGGTCTCCAAGCCCTGCGGCGGCGCAACCGGCGGCCGCCCCCGTCGCTGGCCGCGGCGCGGGCATGCCTGCGCTGCGCCTGGCCGATCCTGTCCGCCAGCCCGAGCCCGCGAAGATCATGCATGTGATGCAGGAGATCGTCCGCTCGGAGGAATACTACCAGACCAAGAGCATGATCTTCGGCGCGCTGATCGAGGCCATCGACCTGGCGCAGCTCGCCAAGCTGGACGCGGAAAGCGCCCGCGAGGAAATCCGCGACATCATCAACGAGATCATCTCGCTGAAGAACCTCGTGCTCTCGATCGCGGAGCAGGAAGACCTGCTCGCCGACATCTGCAACGACATCCTGGGTTATGGTCCGCTGGAGCCGCTGCTGGCGCGGGACGACATCGCCGACATCATGGTCAACGGGCCGAACCGCACCTTCATCGAAGTCAGCGGCAAGATCCAGCACACCAACATCCGCTTCCGCGACGCCCAGCAGCTGATGAACATCTGCCAGCGCATCGTCAGCCAGGTCGGCCGCCGCGTCGACGAATCCTCGCCGATCTGCGACGCGCGCCTGCCCGACGGCTCGCGCGTCAACGTCATCGCCCCGCCGCTGGCGATCGACGGCGCCTGCCTCACCATCAGAAAGTTCAAGAAGGACAAGCTGACACTCGACCAGCTGGTCAAGTTCGGCTCGATCTCGCCGGAGGCGGCCGTCCTTCTCAAGATCATCGGCAAGGTGCGCTGCAACGTCGTCGTCTCGGGCGGCACGGGTTCGGGCAAGACGACGCTGCTCAACTGCCTGACGCGATACATCGAGGAGGACGAGCGGATCATCACCTGCGAGGACGCGGCCGAACTGCAGCTGCAGCAGCCGCATGTGGTGCGCCTTGAGACGCGCCCGCCCAACCTCGAAGGGCAGGGGTCGATCACCATGCGCGACCTGGTCAAGAACTGCCTGCGCATGCGCCCCGAGCGGATCATCGTCGGCGAAGTCCGCGGGCCCGAGGCCTTCGACCTGCTCCAGGCCATGAACACCGGCCATGACGGATCGATGGGCACGCTGCACGCCAACTCGCCGCGCGAAGCCCTGTCGCGCATCGAATCGATGATTACGATGGGGGGCTTCTCGCTGCCGTCGCGCACCATTCGCGAGATGATCGTGTCGTCGGTCGACGTGGTCGTCCAGGCCGCCCGCCTGCGCGACGGCTCGCGGCGCATCACGCACATCACCGAAGTGCTCGGGATGGAAGGCGACGTGATCATCACGCAGGACGTGGTGGTCTATGACATCACGGGCGAGGACGCCAACGGCAAGCTGAGCGGCGAGCACCGATCGACGGGCATCGGCCGTCCGAAGTTCTGGGAGCGGGCGCGCTACTACAACGAGGAGAACAACCTCGCAGCGGCGCTCGACGCCATGGAAGTGCGCCCTGAGCACATGTGACGCCCGATCGGCCCGGGCTTCGCGAATGCGCGGGACGGGGCGGGCCCCGATTGATGAGAACCGGACGGGCGGCGCCCGATTGATGAGAACCGGAGCCGGAGGGCCCCCATGCTAGCCTCTTTTGCGCCATTCCTTCTGATCGCGGCCGCGGCGGCAGGCATCGCCTATGCGCTGCTCTATCCGTTGCTGACCGGCGAAAAGCGGGCCGAGCAGCGCCGCCGTGCCCTTGCGCCCGGGCCGGTCAGCGAACGCCAGACGCGCAACGCCGCCACCCGCAGCAAACGCGACCAGGTGGCCCAGAGCCTCAAGGAACTGGAGCAGAAGCAGAAGAACGCCGGCAGGGTCACGCTGGAAGGCAAGATCTCCCAGGCCGGGATGAAGATCGACCGCAAGACCTTCTATTTCTACAGCCTCGTGTCCGCCGTCGCCACGGCGTTCGCGGCCTGGTATGCCGTCGGCCACATGTTCGCGATGATCCCCGGCGCCGTCGTCGGCGGGCTCGGCGTTCCGAACTGGTACCTGGGCTTCAAGAAGAACAAGCGCATCAAGGCTTTCCTCAACGAGTTTCCCAACGCGCTTGACGTGATCACGCGCGGCCTGCGCTCGGGTCTGCCCCTCAATGACTGCGTGCGCATCATCGCCTCGGAGGCGGCGGAGCCCGTGCGCTCCGAATTCAAGATCATGATGGACGGGCAGTCGCTCGGCATCCCGCTCGGCGATGCTATCCAGGATCTCTACGCCCGCATACCCGTTCCGGAAGCGAACTATTTCGGCATCATCATCACCATCCAGCAGAAAAGCGGCGGCAACCTCGCCGAGTCCCTGGCCAACATGGCCAAGGTCGTGCGCGAACGCCGGAAGCTGAAGGCCAAAGTCCGCGCCCTGAGCGCGGAGGCCAAGTCGTCCGCCGGGATCATCGCCTGCATGCCAGTCGGCGTGGCGCTGATGGTCTACATCTCGACGCCGGCCTACATCGAGAGGCTCTGGATCACGCAGGCTGGCCAGTTCACGCTCGTGGGCTGCGGCATCTGGATGCTGATGGGCGTGCTGGTCATGCGCAAGATGATCAACTTCGATGTCTGATGGATCGGAAGCCCCAAGATGATCGACTTCGTCATCCAGAGATTCACCGATCCGCGCTTCATGGCGTCCCTGATCTTCGCGCTCGCCGCGGCGGCGACGGTGGTGACGCTTGCCTTGCCATATCTGAGCACGGACGGCCTGAAGCGCCGCATGAAGTCCGCGGCTCTGGAGCGTGAAGCCATCCGCTCACGCGAAAGGGCGCGCAGCTCCGGCAATGGCAGCCTGCGCCAGGCGCCGAAAGCGTATATGAAGCAGATCGTCGAGCGCTTCCAGCTGGCCAAGCACCTTGGCGTCGACGATGCCCGCGCCAAGCTCGTCCAGGCCGGCTACCGCGGGCAGGGGGCCGAAGTCGCGCTCCTGTTCTACAAGCTCGTCGGCCCGATCATCGGCCTGCTCTGCGGCGTCATCTACTTTCTTTATCTCGACATCATGAAGCAGTCGCTGACCACCAACCTCCTCCTGACTGTCGGTTCGGTCTTCCTCGGGCTGAAGTTGCCGGAGGTCCTGCTCAAGAACCAGATCGAGAAGCGCAAGCATTCGATCAGGCGCGCCTTCCCCGATGCGCTCGACCTGCTGCTGATCTGCGCGGAATCCGGCATGTCGATCGAGCTCGCCTTTCGCCGCGTCAGCGCCGAAATCGGCAGCCAGTCCATCGCCCTCGCCGAGGAGCTGGTGCTGACGACGGCTGAGCTGTCCTATCTGTCCGAGCGGCGGCAGGCCTATGAGAACCTCTCGAAGCGCGTCGACCTTGAATCGGTCAAGTCGGTGACGACGGCGCTCGTCCAGGCCGAGAAATACGGAACCCCCGTCGGCACCGCGCTCCGCGTCCTGGCTCAGGAGAGCCGCGACGCCCGCATGCAGGAGGCCGAGCGGAAGGCCATGTCGCTGCCGCCGAAGCTGACGGTGCCGATGATCATCTTTTTCCTGCCGGTCCTGATGCTGGTCATCATGATGCCGGCCGTCATCGGCGTGATGGGCCTGAAGTGAGGCGAAGATCGCTCTGGAATTTCGCTGATCGGAACATTTTCAAAACAGGCGACATCATCCAGCTAACCTTCGATCCCCACATAGCCCTCCCGCTGCAGCAACCGCGCGAGGTGGACGGCGTTCGTCGCGCACATGCGGGTTGACTGCTCGGTGCTTTCGGGAGTCTCGGCCAAATCCTTGTAGTCGGTCTTCTGCATGGCCTCGCCGACCCAGTACGTCATGCCGGCGGCCGGGATGGTGAAGCCGACATCGTTGAGTGCTTGAAAGAGTTCTGCAGCGACATGATGCGCGCCATCTTCATTGCCCACCACCGCGACCACGGCGATCTTTCCAAAGCTGGGCATGCGGCTTCGCCCGTCCGTCTCGCTCAGGAAGGCGTCCATTCGTTCCAGCACTCGCTTGCAGACGCTCGACGGCTGCCCGAGCCAGATCGGTGTTCCCATGATGACGATGTCGGACGCGAGGATGCGCCTGCGCAGCGCGGGCCAGGCATCGCCTTCTCCTTCATCGGATGTCACGCCCGGCTTGATATCGTGATCGACGATGCGCACGATGTCGCCAGTGACGCCATGCGGGGCCATCGCAGCCAGCAGATCGTTCAGCAGCTTGTCTGTGGAGGAGCCCTCGGAGCTTGATTTCTTCAAGGTGCAGTTCAGGGCGATCGCGGTCAGTGCCATCACATGGCCCGCCCGGCATTCATCATGGCGGAATCGTCTGCGCCGCGCCGGTGCGCGCCCTCCTCGATCGCCTCGATGATCTTGGCGACGAAGGCATCGATGTCCTCTGGTTTCCGGCTGGAGACGATGCCCTTGTCGGCGATCACGGCCTGGTCGCTCCAGTCGGCGCCGGCGTTCAGGAGATCGGTTTTGACCGAAGGCCAGGATGTCATGCGGCGGCCATCGACGATGCCTGCCTCGATGAGCAGCCAGGGCGCATGGCAAATGGCGGCAATGACCTTGCCCGCATCATGAAAGCTGCGGATCAGCGCGACCGCCTCCTCGTTCATGCGCAGCACGTCGGGGTTCATCTGCCCGCCCGGCAGCACCAGCGCATCATATTCGGCAACATCGACTTCCGAGATGGTGCAGTCGACAGGCACCTGCTCGCCCCAGTCCTTTTCGTTCCACCCGGTGATGCTGCCCGGTTTCGGCGCAGCGACATGAACGCTGGCGCCAGCTTGCTTGAGCTGCCGCAGCGGCTCTTTCAATTCGGATTGCTCAAAGCCGTCGGTGGCCATGATGAGGATTCGGGCTGCGGCGATCTCGGGCATTGCGTCTCTCCGTTGCTGGCTTGTCCGTCACGCAGAGGTCAACGACAGAGAGTGGCGTGGGGTTCCTCAGCAGGTTTGAGCGAAGCCGGATTCTTGCGATGCATGCGCCTTTCGGTCAGTGCCTTGCCTGCATTCGTCAGACCCTGCAGGCCGTCGTAGCGCTTGCCTGAAGATTGAGGCCCAAAGCGCGATGCTTTTTTGCTCCGAGGCGCGCACCATCGAGCAATTGGTTCGAACACGTCGCCGGCAGCCCGGATGCGTCGTTCATTCGGCGCGTTCAGCCTTCCGGCGTCGTCTGGTCGGGGCCGGTTCCTGGCGCGGTCGTGCGGCGGCGGGAATTGGCCTGCGACGGGGGCTTGCCCGGAGCGCCGCCTTGCCGCAGCATGTCCCAGCTGTTGGGCTGGCTCACCATCTGCCGCAGCTGCACCAAGGAGCGTGCGGCGTCGGGGGGCGAGAGGTCCTGCTGGGCGATCTGCTCCGCCTCCTTGAAGCGGCCTTGCAATCCGAGCACGAGAACCAGGTTCTGGCGCACGCGCTGGTCCGCTCGCGGGTGCCTCGCCGCCTCGCTCAGGATGCGTTCCGCTTCCGGGAGCCGCTTCGCCAGCGCAAGCGAAAGGCCGAGATTGGACATGATCGTCGGCTCGCCCGGATTGATCTTTAACGCGGCGTCGTAGAAGTTCTGGGCGCGCGAGTGCTCGCCGAGCTGGTCGGCGACGGCTCCCTGCGCGGACAGGATGCGCCAATCCGGCCGCTCGGGCAGATGCGCGCGCGCCAGCACTTCGCCTGCCTGCTTGAGCTGGCCCGTGTCCATCAGCGAGCGGCCATAGGCTCCGAGCAGCTCAAGATCGTTGGGATGCCGCAGGATGGCGTTCTGGAGGACGGCGACCGCCTGTGAATGCTGCCCCAGCGCGCGCAGCGCGCGGGCGAAGCGGAACGCCGCCGTACGGTCGCCCGGGCTTGCTTCATGCCGTGCCGACCAGGTCTGCAGTTCGGTGCGCCATTGCGGCTCCGTGGTCGGGGAGCTTGCCCCGAGAGAGCCGGTCAGGTCGGCCGGACCGCGCGCGATGCAGCCGCCCATGAAGATGGCGATGGCGACGATCGACGCCGCGCAGCGAAGCTTGAACATCATGGTCGCCCCGTTTGTCCCCGTCCGCAGGCTGCGCCAGTCTTCAGGCCGCAAATGCTGTGGTCAGCTTTGGAATAAATCGTTAACCCTAACGGATTGTTAAGATCGGCCGGCACGTCCCTGTGCCATACCAGGCCGGTCGTGCTTCAGCGAGTTTTCCCCATGCCCGACCTGCTGCTCGACGCCGCCACCCCTGCAAGGCCGATCCCGATCTTCCTTGCCTCGAGCGACGGCTGGGAGCCTGTGCGGGCGAAGCTGCCGAAAGCCGCTGCGCGGTTCGCAGATGTGTCGGGCTTTTCGGGGCAGGCCAGCCGCCATCTTGTCGTGCCGGACAAGGCCGGGGAGGTGCTGTGCGTGCTGGCGGGCCAGGAGAACGCGAACGCGCCTTACCGCGACCCTTTCGGGCCGGGGCGGCTCGGGGCCAGCCTGCCGCAGGGGACATACGCCTTCCGGGGCCGGCCCGCGGATTCGTCGGCGGCATGCCTGTCCTGGCTGCTGTCGAACTACAGGTTCCAACGCTACAAGGCATCCGAACGTGGCCTTGCGCGCCTCGTCGCGCCGCGCGACGTCGATGTGGCCGAGACGATGCGCCTGGCCGAGGCGGTCATGACGTCGCGCGACCTGATCAACACGCCCGCCAACGATCTCGGCCCGGAGGAACTGGAGGCCGCCGTGCGCGAAATGGCCTCGCAATACGGCGCAGACGTCAGCGTGATCGCCGGCGATGACCTGCTGGCCCATGATCTGCCCATGATCCACGCTGTGGGAAGGGCCTCTGTGCGCGCGCCCAGGCTGATCGACATGACATGGGGCGATCCGGGGCATCCCAAGGTCACGCTCGTCGGCAAGGGCGTCGTGTTCGACACGGGCGGGCTCAACATCAAGCCTGACGGCGCCATGCTGCTGATGAAGAAGGACATGGGCGGGGCTGCGTCGGCCATCGCCGCTGCGCGCATGGTCATGGGAGCGAAGCTGCCGGTGCGTCTGCGGCTGCTGGCGCCTGCGGTGGAGAACGCCATCTCCGGCGACGCCTTCAGGCCCGGCGACGTCCTGCAGAGCCGCAAGGGCCTTTCAGTGGAGATCGGCAACACCGACGCGGAAGGGCGGCTGATCCTGGCGGACGCCCTCGCGCTGGCCGATGAGGAGGCCCCGTCCTTCCTCGCCGATTTCGCCACCCTGACCGGCGCGGCGCGGGTGGCCCTCGGGCCCGACCTGCCGCCTTTCTACACGCATGACGAGGCGCTGGCGGCCGAACTCGCGCGCCTGTCGGCCAAGGTCCATGATCCAGCCTGGCGGCTGCCGCTATGGGCCCCGTACGATGCGCTGCTCGATTCGAAAGTGGCCAGCCTCAACCACATCTCCGGCGGTCCGTTCGCTGGCTCGATCACCGCCGCTCTGTTCCTCAACCGTTTCGTCTCCAGGTCGACGCCATACGTGCATTTCGACGTTTTCGCCTGGAATCCGTCCACGAAGCCTGGCCGTCCGGAAGGCGGCGAGGTTCAGGCGGCGCGGCTGGTCTATGCCTGCCTGAAGGCGCGCTTCGCTGGGCGTTGACGCTTGTCCTTGATGCTTCCTTCACCAATTTCATGTCATGACGGGAACTTCCGGCAGGCGGGACGACAGCGAAGATGGTGCAGGAGATCAGGCCGGCACAGGCTTTGTTCATGTGGCGAAACGTCAATCTGGCGCAGGTCCTGGCTGGCGCGCCCGACTTGTCCTCGCGCCAGTACGCCATCTTGATGACAATCTACCTCGACCTGCCGCCCCACACGGTCAGGGGACTGGCCGAACGGCTCAGGGTCACCAAGCCGGTCATCACCCGCGCGCTCGACACCATGGGCAAGCTTGGCCTCGTGACCCGTGAGCGCGATGCGCTCGACAAGCGCAACGTCATCATCAAGCGCACCGTGGCGGGCGCCCAGGCGATCGACGACCTGGCCGGCCTGATCGTGACGCATCTCAAGGACATGAGCCGCTGATGACATCTCCTCTGGACAGGCGCCTGCATGCCTTTCGGCCGGACCTGGCCGACTTCGCCTTGAAGGGCAAGATCGACGCCGAGCAGTTCGCAACCGGCCAGTTGATGCAGGTGATCACCCACGCCGCTCCGCTCCACCGCGAGCCGCGCAAGGATGCTCCGCTCGACACCGAGGCGCTCTGCGGCGAGATGGTCCAGGTCTTCGAGACCGGGGAGGGCTGGGCTTGGGGGCAGCTCGCGGTCGACGGCTATGTCGGCTACCTGCCGGCCGAGCGCCTGGGCTTGCCCGCTCCGCCGCCGACGCACCGCGTCAGCGCCGTGCGGACCTTCGCCTATCCGGGACCTTCGATGAAGCTGCCGCGCGCCATGTCGCTGTCGCTGGGCTCGCGCGTGCATGTCCTCGACCGGCAAGGCGATTTCGCCGTCGTCGCGGGCGTCGCGGGGCTGGCGAGGTCTTTCGTCTGGTTCGCGCATCTGGATGGGCTCGACCATCACGCGCCCGATCCTGTCGCCGTCGCGGAGCGGCTCCTGCATGCGCCGTATCTATGGGGCGGGAAGTCGAGCCTTGGCCTGGATTGCTCGGCGCTCGTCCAGTTGTCCCTCGACGCTGCGGGGATGAACGTCCAGCGCGACAGCGACATGCAGGAGCGCTCGATCGGCGAGCCGGTGGCGTTCGGCTCCGACGGTTTGGGCCTCAGGAGGAGCGACCTCGTTTTCTGGAAGGGGCATGTCGGCCTGATGCAGGATGCGCGCAGCCTCATCCATGCCAACGGCCATCACATGCTGGTCGCGAGCGAGCCTCTGAGCGCCGCAGTGGAGCGCATCGGCGCCAAGGGCGGCGGCCCTGTCACCACCGTGCGGCGGCTGGCCTGATCAGCCATAGCGGTGCAGGCCCGACCCGTTGCGCTTCAGCCAGGCCTCGGCCTCCTCGGTGGCCGGGCACAGCTTGTGCGTCAAGGCCCAGAACCGGTGGGAATGGTTCATTTCCTTCAGATGGGCCACCTCGTGCGCGGCGAGATAGTCCAAGACCATCGGCGGCGCCATGACCAGGCGCCAGGAAAAGCTCAGATGTCCCTTTGACGAGCATGAGCCCCAGCGGCTGGCGGTGTCGCGCACGGTGATCTTGTGCGCCGGGATGCCGAGCGCGGCCGTGTGGCGGTCGACCGACTGCGTCAGGTCCTTCAGCGCCTCGCGCTTCAGGAAGTCGGTGATGCGCCGCGCCACGTGGCCTGCCTCGCCCGAGACGGCAAGGATCGGCTGGCCGTCCCGGTCGATGGTGGCCCGGGTCACGCCGCGGACTGTCGACCAGTGCACGATCCGGTGCGCCGCGCCGCGGAACGGCACGGTCGCGCCGGTCTGGAACGGCACCGCGTCCGGCCGCTTCGCAAGCCGGGTGGCGATCCAGCCGCCATGAGCCTCGGCGAACAGCCTGGCAGCCTTCAGGTCGGCACGCTCCGGAAGCGTGAGCACGATCGCGCCCGAGGCGTTCGAGACGCGCAGCGTGAACCTGCGCGCGGCGGTCCGCCGCTTGACCGTCACCTTGAAGCGGTCGGCGCCGTGCGCGATCTCGATGTGGTCCGGATCAGGCGGAGCTTTGAAGAACGAAAAACGCATGCCCTCGGAGCCTGGGGGATTCGCCGCCGTTTTGGAAGGGCCTGCAACGGGCAGACCGCGCCTCGGGGCCCGGCAGGCCCGCAGGCGCGCCCGCCTCAAGCCTGTCAGGCGCTCTTGACGACCCTGATCTGCTTGCGGGCGTCCTCGGCTGTGTCGCTGCGGCGGCCCTTGGCGGCCTCCATGTCGAGCGTCAGCATGAAGTCTGCGATGCGCGGCGCAATTTCGGAGCGGAAACGCGACCCGTTGAAGACGCCGTAATGGCCGACTTTCTGCTGCATGTGGCGCACGCGCTTGTCATCGGGAATGTTGACGCAAAGGTCGTGCGCCGCTTCGGTCTGGCCGACTCCGGAGATGTCGTCGAATTCGCCCTCGACCGTCATCAGCGCCACCCGGCGGATCGCCTTCAGATCGACCTTCCTGTCGCGGTGCATCATGTCGCCCTTGGGGAGCGAGTGCTTGCAGAAAACGACATCGACGGTCTGCAGGTAGAACTCCGAGGTCAGGTCCATCACCGCCATGTATTCGTCGTAGAACTCGCGATGCTTCTCGGCAGGCTCGCCATCGCCCTTAACCAGGTGGCGGAACATGTCGTAATGAGCGCTCATGTGCTTGTCGATGTTCATGGCCATGAAGCCGGAGAGCTGCATGAAGCCGGGATAGACCTTCCGCAGCGCGCCTGGATAGACCACGGGGACCTTGACGATGCAGTTGCGCTCGAACCACTCGAGCCCGCGCTGCTGGGCGATGTCGTTCACGGCGGTGGGCGCGCGGCGGGTGTCGATCGGCCCGCCCATCAGCGTCATCGAGCGCGGCACGTCGGGGTCGTCCTCCGCCTCCATCCGGGCGATGGCGGCGATCACGGGCACGGAGGGCTGGCAGACCGCCATCACGTGCGTGTCCGGCCCCAGCTCCTTTAGCATGGCGATGACGTAGTCGATGTAGTCGTCCAGGTCGAACGTCTCGCTCGCCGGCACCATGCGGGCGTCGGCCCAGTCGGTGATGTAGACCTCGTGGTCGGGCAGGAAGGCCTCGACCGTCCCGCGCAGCAGCGTGGCGTAGTGCCCGGACATGGGCGCGACCATCAGCACCTTCGGCCCCTTGCGCTGGGCAGGCCGGAGAGTGCGGGCGAAATGGATGAGCCTGCAGAACGGCCGTTCCCAGACGACGCGCTCGGTGACGGCGACGCGTTCGCCGCCGACTAGGGTGTTCGGCAGGTCGAACGCAGGCTTGCCGTAGCGCCGCGTGGTGCGCTCGAACAGCTCGGCGGAGGCCGCCATCGTCTTGCCGAACGACGTGTAGGTCAGGGGATTGGCTGGGTTCTTGAACACAAGCCGGGTCAGGTCGGACATGGCGCGAGCCGGCGCCATCATCATGTGGGCTGTCTCGTAAAGGTAGTACGGCAACATGCGGAACCTCGTGGTCAAACCCTGCATCGCAAAGGCCGGCGTCACGCGAGGCTTGTTGCAATGCACAAGAGCCGGAAGATAGCGCTTCCGGCCGATTATTCAATCAGGCTTTCCTTTATAAGATATGCGTACGTAACTTTACGGTCATGACGCTGGCCCGGACGCTCCGCGGCCGGTGGGGCGACGACACACCGCATGACATCACACCGCATGACATCGGCCCCGCCCCGATCTAAGCAGGGGCATGGCTGACCATATCGACATCGCCCTGGCCCGAACGTCCCGCCGCCTCAGGCTCGATACGGTGGTCCGACTGCGCTGGCTGGCGGTCCTTGGCCAGAGCGCAGCCATCGCGTCCGTCCATCTGGGCTTGGGCTTCAAGCTTCCGCTCGCAGCCTGCATCCTGCTGATCGTGGCCTCGGTCTGGCTCAACATCGGCCTGCGCGTCAGCTATCCGATGAGCCACCGGTTGAGCGACAGGGCGGCGTCAGGCCTCCTGGCCTACGATGTGCTCCAGCTCGGAGCGCTGCTGTTCCTGACCGGAGGCCTGCAGAATCCGTTCGCGCTGCTGTTCCTCGCGCCTGTCCTGATCTCCGCGACGGCGCAGCCGCCGATCCACACGTTGTGGCTTGGGGCCCTGGTCGTGGCCGTGGCGAGCTTCCTTGCGTTCGCGCATCTGCCGCTGCCGTGGCATCCGGCGGCCCCGCTCAACCTGCCGACGCTTTATGTGGGCGGGATCTGGGTTTCGATCCTGCTCGGCGTTATCTTCACCGCCGTCTATGCCTGGCGCGTGTCGGCGGAGGCGGACGACCTGGCGGAGGCGCTCAGCGCGGCAGAGATGGTGATGGCGCGCGAGCAGCATCTGTCCCAACTGGACGGGCTCGCGGCCGCTGCGGCCCATGAACTGGGCACGCCGTTGGCGACGATCACGCTGGTGGCGAAGGAGATCGCGAACGTCGCGCCTCCAGGCTCGCCACTGGCCGAGGACATCGCTTTGCTGCGGCAGGAGGTCGACCGCTGCCGCAAGATCCTGTCGACGCTGACCGCCCTCGACGAGGATAGCGGGCCGCTCTCCACGTTCGGCCTTCGGCAGCTGCTGGAGGAGATCGCCGGCCCCCAGCGGCCTTTCGGCGTCCCGATCCTGGTCAGCGCGACCGGCGCGGGCAGCGAGCCGGTGATGCGGCGCAATCCCTCGGTGCTGTACGGCATCGGCAACCTCGTCGACAATGCCGTGGATTTCGCCGTCACGGGCGTGACGCTGACCGGCGCCTGGACCGATGCCCGCGTCACCGTCGAAGTCATCGACGACGGCCCAGGGTTCGCGCCCGACATCCTGCTGCGCGCCGGCGAACCCTACATAACCTCGCGGGGCCGCAGCCGCGACAGGACCGCCGGCTCCGCCAGGCAGGACCAGGCTGCCAGGCAAGGGCTCGGGCTGGGCCTCTTCATTGCAAAGACGCTTTTGGAACGATCTGGCGCTCAAATTCGTTTCGCCAACAATCCACGCGAAAAAGGCGGCGCGCGGATCACCATTTCGTGGCCAAGGCAGGTCTTCGAGGCGCGAACGCGTCATTCTGACGATGGGGGCCTTGAACGCTGGGATCCGACGCCCAAACTCTTTAAATGATGGCAAACCTGATCCAGACCTGTTGCGGCGCGTATGTCTGGGAACGAGACGGATATCAGTTGAACCGATTGCGGTGACCATGATGAACATCAATGCTGGCACGGTGGCGTCCTCTGCGGGGACGGCGCAAATGGAAATGAGCCTCTTGCTTGTCGACGACGACAGGCCCTTCGTGACGCGCCTTGCCCGCGCGATGGAAGCGCGCGGCTACACGGTGCGCACCGCCGAGAGCGTGGCGGACGGCCTGGCGCTGGTGAACGCGTCTCCGCCGGCCTTCGCCGTCATCGACATGCGGCTGCGCGACGGCAACGGCCTCGACGTGATCGCGCGCCTGAAGGAGCGCAGGCCTGATGCCCGCGGGGTGATCCTCACCGGCTACGGCAACATCGCGTCAGCCGTCAGCGCGGTGAAGATGGGAGCGGTGGATTACCTCGCCAAGCCCGCCGATGCGGACGAGATCCACGCAGCGCTCGGCGCGTCGCCGGACGCCAAGCCCGACCTGCCCGAGAACCCGATGTCGGCGGACCGCGTCCGCTGGGAGCACATCCAGCGCATATACGAGTTGTGCGACCGCAACGTCTCGGAGACCGCACGCCGTCTCCAGATGCATCGCCGCACCCTGCAGCGCATCCTGGCCAAGCGCGCGCCGCGCTGAGGCGGGAATGCGCCTGCATGTGACGGCGTCATAGAAGGCTGTCGAAGGCCGGGTCTTCAAGCCGCATGAGCCGGCCGGCGACCAATTGGGTGAACGACAGCATCAGCGCCTTGCGCCTTGCGGGAGCGAGCCCGGCCCTGACCGGATCGCGCAGCATCGTCCCGCCGAACGCGTCGGCCAGGATCAGGCCGACATCCGGGGATATGATGGCGTGCGGGAAATCAGGACTGACCGCGAAGCACAACGCATCGCAATAGTCCGCATATTCCGGCCATTTTTTGTCGGCCCTGAAGTCGGGCAGCCCGGATTTGACCTCGATGATCCAGATGTCGTGATTGGGCCTGATGGCGACCAGGTCCGCACGGCGGCCGCTGGGGAACGTCATTTCCTGCGCGACCACGAATCCGGCCTGCCTGAGATACCGCGTCGCGCCGCGCCTGATGGCCAGCGTCATGTCGGGGCGTGAAGCAGGTCCGGCCTCAGGCCAGGGCGGATGCTCCGCCAGATTCCGACGCAGCGTCATCGCGCGTCCTCGAGGATCATCGCCGCGCCCTTCTCGGCGATCATCATCGTCGGCGCTGCGGTGTTGCCCGACGTGATGGCAGGCATGACCGAGGCGTCGACGACGCGCAGCCCGTCCATGCGGTGCACCTTCAGCCGTCCGTCCACCACCGCGGCGGCGTCTTCGCTCCGCCCCATCCGCGCCGTGCCCACGGGGTGGAAGATCGTCGTGCCGAGGTCTGCCGCCGAACGCCGCAGCTCGTCGTCAGTGGTCAGCGCGGCGCCGGGCCGGAACTCCTCGGGCCGATGACGCTGCATGGGGCTCTGCGCCATGATGCGGCGCACCAGCCTGACCGCGTCCACGGCGACCTGAAGGTCCGCCTCGGTCGACAGGTAGTTCGGCTGGATCACGGGCGGATCGCGCGCTTCGGCCGAACGCAGGGCGACATGGCCAAGGCTGGTCGGCCTCAAATTGCAGATGCTGGCCGTGATGGCCGGGAACGCATGCAGGTCCTCGCCGAAACGGTCGAGCGACAAGGGCTGCACATGGCATTGCAGGTTCGCGCTGGCGAACGCGCTCGACGAGCGCGCGAAAACGCCGAGCTGCGAGGGAGCCATCGTCAGCGGGCCTGTGCGCTTCAGCGCGTATTCCAGCACCATGGCCGCCTTCCTCGTCAAGGAGCGGTTGTCGACGTTGAGCGTGCGCGCGCCGCTGACCTTGTAGACCGGCCTGAGCTGAAGGTGGTCCTGAAGGTTCGCGCCCACTCCCGGCGCATCGCGAAGCACGTCGATGCCGTGCGCCGCCAGTGCAGCGCCCGGTCCGATGCCGGAGCGCATCAGGATGGCCGGCGAGGCAACGGCCCCCGCCGACAGGATCACCTCGCACGCGGCCGTCGCCGTCTCGATGCGGCCGTCCCTCTCGTACTCCACTCCGGTCGCGCGGCCGTCGGCCATCACGATGCGGCGGACGAGCGCGCCGGTGCGAAGCTGGAGATTGCGGCGCCCGGCCAGCGCGGGCTTCAGGAAGGCGCTCGCCGTGCTCCACCGTCTCCCGCGCTTCTGGTTGACGTGGAAGTACGCGGCTCCCTCGTTGTCGCCGCCGTTGAAGTCCGTCACGCGGCGGATCCCTGCGGCCACGGCCGATTCCAGGAACGCGTCGAGCACCTCCCACCGGACGCGTGGGTTCTCCACCCTCCATTCGCCGCCCTGCGCATGCATCGGGCCGGTCGCTGCCGCATTGTCCTCGTGCTTCATGAAGTAGGGCAGCACATCATCCCAGCCCCAGCCTGCCAGGCCCATCTGCCGCCAGCGGTCATAGTCCGCCGCCTGCCCGCGCATGTAGATCATCGCATTGATGGCGGAGCAGCCGCCCACGACCTTGCCTCGGGGATAGTTCAGCACGCGCCCGCCAAGGCCGGCCTGCGCCTCCGTCTTGAACATCCAGTCGGCGCGCGGGTTGCCGATGGCGTGCAGATACCCGACCGGCACATGGAACCAGACCCAGTTGTCGTCGCCGCCGGCCTCAAGGACCAGCACGCGGGCATCGGGCTTTGCCGACAGCCTGTTGGCCAGCAAGGAGCCGGCCGATCCGGCCCCTATGATGATGTAGTCGAAGCTGGACATGCGGAATCATTTCGCAAAAGGGCGCCACGGCGTCATCTGCGGCCGTTCGGCGTCGTTCCACAAGGATAATTGCAATCGGACGCCGCGATCCGCGGCGGCGCTTCGCAGCCGGTCAGTGCATGGACTGCTTCGGCGTCTCGAGCGTCTTCATCAGTTCGCGCAGCCCGAGCAGGTGCGGGTCTATCTCCAGCGCGATCGTCAGCGCCGCCTTCGCCTCGATATGCCGGCGCTGACGCACGCAGATCTGCGCGAATCCCGAAATCGCGCCGAAATGGCGCGGCTCCAGCTGCAGCGTCCGCTCGATGTCGGCGAGGCACGCCTCGTCCTGCCGCGCGATGAAGGACAGGATCGCCCGCTTGTTCCAAGCTTCGGGCCAATCGGGATACCGCGCCACCAGTTCGTCGAGGATAGGCTTGGCGAGATCGAAGGCGCCAGCAGCCATCGCCTCGCACGCACTCGCCATCGCCGTCGCCGCGCCGCCTTCGGGATGGCTGATCCACAAGGCCCAGATCAGGTCTTCGATGTCGTCGGGATCGTTGGCGGGCTCGGGCTTGCCGAGTTCGCGGAACAGGCCGTTCAGGCGTTTGGGAAGATGATTGGCCGGAGAGCGCGCGCGGGTGTTGAGCACAAGCTCGAGCACGCGGTCGATGCGGTCCTGCTTGGTCAACTCAGGCGCGTGGGACGACGCCGCCATCATGTTGGCTCTCCTGTGCGCGGGAGATGGATGAAGGATGATGCCCTGCCAACCCCACGCCGCTTGGAATGATCCAAGACTACGTATTTTTCGGTATATCACATGATGCGCGATTTGCACGCGGCAAGATGGGCGGGCGGCAAGATCGGCGCGTGGCGAGATCGGCGCGTATCAAGAACCGCGCGCGGAAGTGTTCGGTGCAGGCAGGCTGTCCCGTGCGCCGACCGGATCCGGCTCAGGCAGGGCGGGACAGTTTCTGCACCAGCATGGCTGCGGCGAGGTCCTCGAGCGACGCTCCGACGGACTTGAACAGCGTGATCTCGCTTGCGTCGCTGCGCGGATTGATTCTGCCCGCCGCCAGGTCCGCCAACGTCCCGAGCGGCCTGCCGGCGTCGTAGGCTCCCGCCCTGATGGCGACGGCGACGTCGCCGCCTTCGGTCAAGGCGGCCGGCGTGTCGACGATTACGCGTGCGCGGCTGAGCGCCTCGTCGTCGGCCTCGCGCATCGACAGATTGAACGCGCCGACGAGATCGAGATGCGAGCCAGGCTTCAGCCATTCTCCGAGGATCAGCGGGGCGGTCGCCAATGTTGCGCACGAGATCAAGTCGGCGTGACGCGCCGACGCCTCGAGCTCGTCGCTGACCGAGGCGGCGAGGCCGCGCGCCGCGAGATCGGCGACGATGCGTTCCGCGCTCGCGCGCGTCCTGTTCCAGACTTCGATATGCGTCAACGGCAGGACGCTCGCATGCGCCGTGACCAGGAACCGCGCCAGGGCGCCTGCGCCCACCATCAGCATGCGGCTCGCATCCTTGCGGGCCATCGCGCGGCTGGCGAGCGCGGAAGCCGCCGCCGTCCGCCAAAGGGTCAGCCTTGCTCCGTCCATGGCTGAAAGCGGCGTCCCGGTCGCGCCGTCCATCAGGACGTAGACGCCGGCGATGCTCGGCAGGGACCTTGCCCCGTTGCCAGGGAAGACCGTCACGATCTTGGTCCCCAGGAATGCGGGAGAGAGGGCGCCGTCCGTCCACGCCGGCATCAGCAGCAGTGTCGCGTCCGCATCCGGCCGCGCGACATGGTGGTGATGGCGGACTGGCGCGACGATGCCGCCGCGGAAGGCGGCCTCGAGCGCGGGAATCAGCGCCTCGAAAGAGAGAAGCCGGTCGATCTCATCGGCGTCGAAGAATCGCATCGGCTCAGCGATGTCGCGGAAGGCTGGCGAGCGAGGCTTCCGGCGCGACGGACCTCAATGCTGCCGTCTCGCCGGCGAGGCGGTCCACCTCGCGCTTCAACTGGCGTTCGGCCTTGCGGTGCCGCCCCTGGGCCAGCCAGGCTCCGATGCCTCCGATCAGCACGCCGAGGCCGAGCGCGGCCAGGGCCACGGCGAACAAGGGCATGTCCACGTAAGCAAAGGACGCCTCGCGGGAGAGCGGGTCGAACGACACCCGGACAGCCTGCCTGTTGGCGATCGCGAACAGCACGATCGCAAGCCCGGCGGGAATGGCTATCAGGAACTTGATGAAACGCAGCATAGGCGGCTCCAGGTTGGCTGGTCGGCAAGCGCGGAGATAGGCGCGGCGGGCCTCGGCGCGAAGCCGGGCGTGACGTCGCAGCCTTCAGGCCCGGCGTCCGGCCGCCGCGTGCGGAAAGGACCGGGAGCGCGCCGTTCAGCCCTTGCCATTCAGCTTGAGCCGAAGCTCCTTGCCCGTCTTGAAGGCAGGCACCGATTTCTCGTCGACCTGCACCAATTCGCCGGTGCGCGGATTGCGTCCCACGCGGCCGTCGCGCTGCTTGGTCGCGAATGCCCCGAAACCGCGCAGTTCGACCCGGTTTCCGTTGGCGAGCGCATGAACGATCTCGTCGAGGATCGCGTTGACGATATTCTCGACGTCCCGCTGATAAAGATGCGGATTGCGGTCAGCAATTCGCTGCACCAGTTCTGACTTGATCATGCCGCGTCCATAAGCACTTGAGATAGTTCAATTTTCAACTGCAGGCTGCCAGAGCGCCAAGGCTCCGTCAAGGCGTGTGCCCGGTTCGAGGCTCGCGGCGCGCGTCAGGACCGAAGCGAGGCTGTCAAATCCGGCCGCCATGGCCAGCCGGCTGGCGGCGGACCACAGCCCGAACGTGTCCGAATCACTCCTGCGCTTCCATTCGCGCACCGGGAGCGACTTCGCCACGCCGCGCTCGGCCTCCAGCCAGTCGATCGCCTGGCGCTCGCCGCCGAGGACGTCGACGAGCTTGCGCTCCACCCCCTGGCGGCCTGTATGGACCCTGCCGTCGGAGACGATCGCGAGTTCGGCGTCGTTCAGCTTGCGCCGCTCGCGCACCAATCCCTTGAACCAGTCGTAATGGTCCTTCACGACCTGATCGAGCGCGGCTTTCGCCTCGGGCGAGGTCGGCTCGAAGCCGCTCGGAGCCGCCTTCAGCGGGCTGGACCTGATCGTCTCGACGTTGACGCCGACATTGTCGAGCAGCTTGCTGACATTCGGGATCTGGAACAGGACGCCGATCGATCCGACCAGCGATGTCTGCTGCGCCACGATGCGGTCGCTGGCCGCGGCGACGATGTACCCGCCCGACGCTGCGAGGCCGGTGACGACGGCCGCCATGGGCTTTTCCGCCGCAAGCTGGCGCAAGGCGATGTACAGCGCCTCGGAGCCGGAAACCGTACCGCCGGGCGAATCCACCTGCACGATCACGGCCGTGGCCGAGCGTGATTCGCGCACGTCCTTGATGAGGCGCAGCGTGCGCTCGTCGCCGGAGATGAAGCCCTGGATCTTGACCCGTGCGATGTGCGCGCCGCTGCCCGGCACGACCTCGGGTCCGCCGAAGGCATACCCAAGGCCAAGGACGCCGGCCAACGCGCCGACGATGCCAAGCACGCGCCAGAGGGTCAGCCTGCGGCGAAGGTTGCGCCTGTCTGCGATAAGATCACCCTGAAATGCCATGATGTTCTCCCGTTCGGGACGTCAATAGCAGGGCGGGCGGGAGCCTCCAAAACAAAAAGCCCGTGCGAAGCGTCGCACGGGCTTTCGTCTGCTGGATTATGGGATCCCCGGTCTCGCCTTCGGCTCGCCGAGGATGACCTGCTCGCCTTGGGCGATCAGGTCACTTCTTCTCGCCGGCCTTCTTGAGCGCTGCGCCCAGGATGTCACCGAGCGAAGCGCCTGAATCGGACGAGCCGAACTGCGCGATCGCTTCCTTCTCTTCGTGCATCTCGAGCGCCTTGATCGACACCTGGACCTTGCGGGCCTTCTTGTCGAACATCAGCACGCGCGCATCGACCTTCTCGCCGACGGCGAAACGCTCGGGGCGCTGGTCGGCGCGGTCGCGGGCAAGCTCCGCCCGCTTGATGAAGGTCATGAAGTCGGTTCCGACGATCTTCACGTCGAGGCCGGCTTCCTTCACTTCCGTGATCTCGCAGGTCACGACCTGGTTCTTCTTCAGCTCGCTCGCATCGGTGAACGGGTCCCCGCCAAGCTGCTTGAGGCCGAGCGAGATGCGCTCCTTCTCGATGTCCACATCGAGCACGACAGCCTTGAGCATGTCGCCCTTCTTGTATTCCTCGATGACCTGCTCGCCTGGACGGTTCCAGTCGAGGTCGGACAGGTGGATCATGCCGTCGATGTCGTTCTCGAGGCCGAGGAACAGGCCGAATTCGGTCTTGTTCTTGACTTCGCCTTCGACGACGGTCCCCGACGGGAACTTCTCGGCGAACAGCTCCCACGGATTGCGCAGGGTCTGCTTGAGGCCGAGGCTGATGCGGCGCTTGACCTGATCGACCTCCAGCACCGAGACGTCCACTTCCTGCGAGGTGGACACGATCTTGCCGGGATGCACGTTCTTCTTGGTCCAGCTCATCTCCGAGACGTGGATCAGGCCTTCGATGCCTGGCTCCAGCTCCACGAACGCACCGTAATCGGTGATGTTGGTGATCCGGCCCGTGAGCTTCTGGCCAACCGGGTAGCGGGCGGCGATGCCATCCCAAGGGTCCGCCTGCAGCTGCTTGATGCCAAGCGAGATGCGATGCGTGTCCTGGTTGATCTTGATGATCTTGACCTTGACCGACTGGCCGATGGTCACGACCTCGGACGGGTGATTGACGCGGCGCCACGCCATGTCGGTGACATGGAGCAGGCCATCGATGCCGCCCAGGTCGACGAATGCGCCGTATTCGGTGATGTTCTTCACCACGCCGTCGACGCTCTGGCCTTCTTCCAGCGAAGCCACCAGTTCGGAGCGCGCCTCGGCGCGTGTCTCTTCCAGCACGGTGCGGCGCGACACGACGATGTTGCCGCGGCGGCGATCCATCTTGAGGATCTGGAACGGCTGGATCTGGTTCATCAGCGGGCCGACGTCGCGGATCGGGCGGATGTCGACCTGGCTGCGGGGCAGGAAGGCCGTCGCGCCGTCGAGATCGACCGTGTAGCCGCCCTTGACCGCGTTGAAGATCGTTCCGTTGACCTTCTCGTTCGCTTCGAAAGCGCGCTCGAGCTTGACCCAGCTCTCTTCGCGGCGGGCCTTGTCGCGGCTGATGACCGCTTCGCCCATCGCGTTCTCGACGCGGTCGAGATAGACCTCGACCTCATCGCCGACGGCCAGCGGAGTCTCGCGGCCATGGCCCATGAATTCCTTGAGGGCGACGCGGCCCTCCGTCTTGAGGCCGACGTCGATGACGGCCATGTCCTTCTCGATCGCGACGACGCGGCCCTTGATGACGGCGCCTTCCTGAATGTCGACCTTGGTGAAGGATTCCTGCAGCATGGCTGCGAAGTCATCCCGTGAGGGAGCGTAGTTCAAACCGGACATATGTTCTCCTGAAGCGCCAGGGCACCGTGGGGTTGGGGTCGATCGGCCATCCGGAATGCTGTCGGCGGCCCTCGGAAGCCCTGGCAGGCTCGATTTCGGGGCGCTTTTTATTTGCGTGCCGCTTTTCGCGTCACGCCGGTGCAGGGACCGT
>JANOCI010000083.1:0-27610 GCA_031412095.1 Allobosea sp. | reverse complement strand
AATCGACATGGAATCCGTTCTGAGCTTCGCCGTGTTGTCCAGCAGACATCTGGCGTGAAGCTCTGCTGCATGGCATGATGCAGGCTGTGCCGGGTGTCCGGCGTTGACAACCGAACACGTGCCGCCACAGCGGAACAGGCTCCCTGTTCCTGTGGTCTGTGCCCGATCGCCTGAGGTCATGTCCCTTGATCGAAGCTGTGATGCTTGCCGCGCTCGGTTTCCTGATCGCCAGCTTTCTGTGGCTGATCATGCTGCCTGCGATCAGCCGCAGGGCAGAACGGCTGGCCCGCAGGCGCGCTGAGCTGACCTTTCCGCTGTCCGTTGATGAAATAGCTGCGGAACGCGACCATCTGCGGGCTGAGTTTGCCGTTCGCCAGCGCGAACTCGAGCGCCGTGTCGAGGACAGCCAGGAGATCAAGGCCAACGCGCTGATGAATGTCGGCGTGCGCGACATGCAGATTTCGGAACTCAAGACGACACTCGGCGTCAGGGACATCAGCATTGTCGACCTCAGTGGCAGGCTCACCGCAACCGAGGCGGATCTTGCCCAGACGCGCGAGCGCCTCGCGCTGGAAGAAGCCGGCCACGCCTCGACGCGTTCTGATCTGGCCGTTCGCGGCCAGGTCCTGACCGAGCGCGACAGGGAGGTGTCCGAACTGCGCATCGAACGCGCCGACCTCAGCGCCACGCTCGCGGCGAGGGTGCGGGACCTTGAGCAGGCCACCGCGCGGGGCGAGAACCTGTCCGGAGAGCTTGCCATGACAAGCGCCCGCCTTGCGGAATTGACGGCGCAGCATCAGGCGCTCGAAGCGGAAAAGGACCGCTTGCGGATCGCCCTTGCCGAAAGCGAGACGCTGTCAGCAGGGCGCGCTTCCGACATCACCGGGCTTGAGCACAGCCTGACCATGATCAAGGCTGCGTTGGAGGCGGAGACAGCGGGGCACAACACCACGCGCGCAGCCTTCGAGCAGCGCGGCGTCGAGGTGACCGCGCTCATGGCGGAGCGTGACAGCCTTCGGCAACGGCTCAAGGCCAGCGATGACGCATTGGCGCGCAGCGAGCAGATCGCCAGCGAACAGCGCGGGGCAAAGGCCACGGCGGACGCCAAGTTTGCAGCCCTGCGCAAGGAGACCGACAACACAGCGGCGCTCCTGCGCGACACATCCGCGGACAAGGCGAGGCTTGACGTTGCGCTGGCCAGCGCGCGCCGCGAACACGAGATGCGGATCAAGGCCATGCTGGCCGATCTGGAAACCGCGCAATCGATGCTCGCCCAGACACGCGGCGAGCGCGCCGCGCTGGCGCGAGATATCAGTGACCTTCGCCGCGAGTCCGAGCGCCTGCAGGTCCGGCTTGACGCCGAAAGCGCGCAGTTGCGCACTGAAATCACGAAGGTCGCTGATCAATTTCTGCAGGCAAAGCAGTCATTGTTGCTGTCGCAGCCAAAACAGGCCGCGCCTGCGGCTGATGTGGCGGCCAGGATGTCGACCGTACCGCCCCCCATTCCCTTACCCGCACCAGCGCTTCGCCCGAGACGGCAGGCCGCCACACGCAAGCCGATGGTTTCGGCGGTTCCGGACCGGGCTGCCGAATAGGCAATTGCGGACGATCCTCCACGCATCCTGATCTTCAGCCCGCGCGAAGACGAGCTTCCGCTTTTCGCCTTTCTGGAACTCCTCATCGGGCGGGCTCAGTGATGAGGATTGAACAGATGTATGTCCGTGTTGATACCGCCTACCGCCTCAGCCACTTGTCGATCTGGACCACTGTTTCGACCATGAAACGGGTCACAGGTGCAGGCGTGCGGCGTGCGATGTCGGTGGCCAACCCTGCGAATGGCTCGAAGCTGAACACGACCGTCGAGCGGCCAGCCGGGATGGCAACCGCGCGGAACAGCACATTGGCCTTGAGCACTGGCTCGCTTTCGCCGTTGACCTCAGCGCTCCACCAGCGCTGCCAGACATCGTTCAGCACCAGATAGCCGCAGCCGGGAGATGTGACCTCGATCGTGATCTCGGTGTTGCGGTAGCTCGTGATCACGGCGCTCGACGCGGCTTCTGGCTGGAGAGGTGCCGCGCATGGGGCAGGCGCGGGCAGTTCCGGCAGGATGACAGTGCGCCTTGGGTCGAAATCCTTTGGCCAGATGCCTGTGGTCAGGATCGTCTCGGCGTTGGCTGCGATGGCCCCCTGCACCACGATCGCACGGGGCAGGGCACCGGGATTCTCGAAGATGTAAGCATCCGTCGTGCGCCCGATCTGCCTGAAGGCACCTGCACGAAGAGTCTTGTCCACCTCCTCCAGCGGCACGCGGCTGGCGATGAAGCGCAGGCCCAGCATGTCGGCCAGCATGGACCTGTAGCCTGGAAAAAGGGGCGAGAAATTGCGCTGGTCCGGCAGCGCGATGTGATCACCAGCGCCGGTCGCGCGCGAATAATCACCCAGGCGCAGCGGATTGTAACCTAAGGTATGGTCAAGACCGTGGGTCATGGACGCGTTCGGCCAGTGGAAATCGATGCCCAGAAGTTCCACGCGGTCGCGCCTGTCTGGTGCCGCTGTGCGGGCCAGTTCGCTTTTCAGCAAGGCAATGGTCGGGTTGGCGCTGTCAGGGCGCAGCACATCGTATTGTGCGGTCGGCAGGCCGGTCGACTCGCTCGGACCATTGCTGGTCGCAAGGTCGATGCCGAGAACCGCTGACAACAGCAGGGCTGCGCCAAGCGGCGCGCTGAGATGGGCGCGGCGCAGGAACCACAGCATCACACCGGCCAGCAGCATCAGGATCAACGCCGCGATGACCGGGACAAGCGCCACCTGTCCGCGTCCCAGCAGCAAGGCCAGCGTGATCGCAGCGGCAAAGGCACCGGTCAGGCCGGCTGCCCCGCACAGCCACTGCCAGAGCCGCGCGGGGCGCATGTCCTGGGTTGCCAGAAGATGCACGCAATAACCGGCAAGGATCGCTGCCAGCGCACCGAAATTGAACAGTGCATCGGCAGGCCGTCTGTAGAATGAGAGGCCGGGCATCACCGCGAAAAGGGACTGGAACACCGGGGTGTAGCGGCCCAGCGCATAGAGCAGGACCAGCCCGCCCGCGATGCTGATGGCGCGGATGGCGGGATCCCAGGCCCGCCCGCGCAGGATGCCGACCCCGACGATGGCCAGAAGAGGCAACGCACCAAGATACGCCACGCTCATGTTGCGGGCGAGATAAAGATCGACATTGCCGAAAAACGCATTCCACGCCGGGCTTGGCTGCCCCCAGAAGTTGTCCAGCGGGCCAGCCGCGCCAAACAGGTTGGCAATCACCAGCGTGAGCAGCGATGCGGGGTGCAAGCTGCCTTTGCCAGCTCCTTCCAGATCGATGCCGGGGCGGTTGGACTGCTCGGCCAGCATCAGCGTGAACAGGATGGGCAGCGCGGCCGTGGCAAGCGTTGCAAGGCCCATCACGGACAAAGGCTTGAAGCTGCGCCGGATGGCGCGGCCCATGGCACCCGACTGGAGCCATGCCGCCAGAACCAGCCCTGCCAGCGTGTAACATCCGATCAGCGCGACCTGATCGCGGCCAAGGATCATCAATCCGGCACAGAACCCGGCGAGCAGCCCATAACCTGCGCTGCCCCTGCCCAGTGCGCGTGACATGAGCCACAGCGTGATGGCGAAGTAGCTCAGACTCATCACCTGCCCGACATGCTGGATGCGCCATGAGGCCGCCGCGCCGAAGGCGAACACCAGGGCTGCAGTCACGGCACCGGCAGGCGCCCAGCCACGGTCCTTGAAGAGCATGACGAGCGCGAGTGCCCCTGCCAGCAACGCTGCCAGCACCGTCGCGTCACCCACCAGCGGGCCGGGTCTTGGAAAGATCAACGCTGCCAGGAGGTGCGGCGGGGAAAAGATCAGCGATTGGGGGTCAGCGATCTGCGGATGGCCGGCGAAGACATGCGGGTTCCAGAAGGGCTGCTCGCCTTTGGCGAAGGACGAGGCCAAAAACTGGAGCTGAGGCTGGAAATGCGCCTTCGCGTCCCAGGGGATCGTCAGCGCGCCGGAGAGCCACGCAAGGTTCAGCGCGGCCCAGAAAACCACGACGATGCCTAGCGTGGCCCAGGTTTCGGCCGCGCTCCAGGCCGATGCGGCACGCCCTGGGCGCATCGCGGCGTCGTCGTTCAACATGGAATGTCCGGCGTCCTGCATGGCGCGATCATAGACGGAAAAGCCGGCAGGCCATCATCCGGCGCGCCAGCTTCCCACAACAAGATCGCATCTGCGGAAGAGCCGCGCCCGGTTCAGTCGCTCGGGGCGGCGCGCGCCATGAGCACATCCATGTCGATGTAATGGCCAGCGCGGTCGCGCTTGGATTCGAGATATTGCACATTGTGCTTGTTGGGCCGCCCGAGGACTCGTCGGCTGGCCTGCACTTCGAGGCCGGCATGCTTGATCGCGCCGATCTTGATTGGGTTGTTCGTCATGGCCACCACGCGCTTCACGCCAAGCTGCTTCAGCATCTCGGCGGCGAAGTCGAAACGCCGCTGGTCGAGATCGAAGCCCAGGACCTCGTCGGCGTCGTAGGTGTCCCAACCTTCGCTCTGCAGGCGATAGGCCCGCATCTTGTTCGAGAGCCCGTTGCCGCGCCCTTCCTGATCAAGATACAGAAGGATACCGCCGCCATTCTCCGCCATCCAGCGCACGGTTTCGCGAAGCTGATCGCCGCAATCGCATTTCAGCGAGCCGAAAAGATCGCCGGTCAGGCAGGCGGAGTGCATGCGGACGTTGATGGGCTCTTCGTAGTTGAGCTTGCCGACGACGATGGCGACCTGGTCGCGCAGGCCTTCCCCGCCTCGGAAGATCACGAACTCCGTCTTCGGCGCGTCTTCGAGCGGCACGGGGGCGCGGCCCACGATGCTGAGCTCCTCGACCTGGGTCTTGCGGAAGCTGTTGATCGCCGTGATCTCGACGCGCACCAGCGGCTCATCCGCCACCGCCGCAAGCTCGACCGGCACGATGACGACAGCCGGGATGATCAGGGACAGCGCGGCGAGTTCGAGCGCGCTGATGTCGATGGCGGTGGCGAGCGCGACGGGGGCGTCGAGCCGGCCGTCGACCTTCAGCACCAGCTGCTCGATGCGGTCCATGTCGATCATCGGCAAGGTTAAGACGCCGGGGACCTTGCGGCCTGCGGCGCCAAGGCGGCGCAAGCGGGCAGGAGGCAGCGCAAGCCGCGCGCTGCCGGCGGCGAAGGTGTTGAGGGATTGAACAAAGGATGGGTCGAGCAGTTCGGCGGAGACTGCGATCGCAGCGCCCTCCCCGCCCGTCAGCAACAATGGCCTGCCTGCACGCAACTCCGAAATCGCACGGTCTACTGCCAGCAAGTCATGTCCGCGATCGAGACCGAGCACGGAACGCTTCTTAACGCTCATCAAAGCACCATTCTTCCATAATTTCGGCAGGGCATATGCCCGAACTGACGTGGTCAGAAACCTTAGGCGTTCAGCTTGCCGACCGCTTGCATACGTATCAATACGCAGCCGCTCTTCCAGCAGATGCACATAAAGCTCTGGCGCTTGAACCCTACATGAACGTTAATGCACGCCTGTGCCGGGCCATCTTCCGTCCAGCATGTCACCAAATGCAAGAAGGAGCGACGCATGGAAAGCCAGAAGCCTGCAGCCGTGTATTCGCCGGCCGCCCGCCTGTTCCATTGGACCACGTTCGCCTTCGTCGCGGGCATGATCCCCGTCGGCGTGATCATGGCCGACCGCGGGGCGCGCAACGTGTGGGATGCGACGACGAACTTCCTGTATTCCTCGCACAAGCTCGCAGGCTTCACGCTGCTGTTCATCCTCACCGCCCGCCTCGCCTACAGGCTGGTGAAGGGCGCCCCGCCTGACGAGCCAACCCTGGAGCCCTGGCAGAAGACCATCGCGCACCTGACGCATTGGGGTCTTTATGCCGTCCTGTTCGTGCAGGTGCTGAGCGGCTGGACGGGCGTTTCGCTCTATCCGTCGCTGGAGGTCTTCGGGCTGTTCTCGCTGCCCGGCATCGTCTCGCCCGACCAGGCAAGGGCCGAGACGGCGTTCATGGTGCACCGGATCTCGGGGTTCATCCTGATGGCGCTTCTAGCCGCCCATATCGGCGCGTCGCTGTTCCACCATTTCATCCGCAAGGATGGCGTGCTGCGGCGGATGCTGCCGAAGAAGGCGTGAGTCAGGCGGGCCTGGCGAAAAGGTCGAGGTGGCCGACCAGCCCTCGCTGCGCCGACGACTTTGCGGCGAGCCAGCTGGCGACCTCGGCCTCCGGCACCTCGCCGGTTTCGCGCACTGCGGAGGCGATGCCGCCTGTGAGGGCAGCCACGAGCTTTGCGTCCGCGCTGTCCATCCGCCATGGGCTATCGCCGGTGTCCACGACGTAGCCTTGCTGCGTGAACGCGTGCGCCATGACATTGCATGCATCCGGACCCGCGGCGGGACCGAAGCCCTTGTCCGAGCGCTGATGGGCATGAAAAGCCGCGACCATTGCGGCATCGGCCGGATGGGGCGGCCCCCAAACCTCGCGGCCGTCATATGTCAGGACCGTGTACAGCGGCAGCTTGCGCGCCTTGAGCGCACCGACGAACCGGGCGATCCAGAGCGGCGAGACCAGGTCGAAAAGTGCCGCAGCAGTGACAAGGTCAGGCCTCCAGTCCAGAACCCGCTCAAGGTCGGCGTTCAGGTCGGCACGGCGGAAATCGACCATCAGCCGCTTGTCGTCCTTGACCAACAGCAGCTCTTCGCCAGCGGTCTGCGCCTCATCCGCCCATGCGATGAGCCGCGAGCGGGCCGCATCCAGCAGCAGCGGGTCGTAATCGATGAGCGTCCAGTGCTGGCTGGTCCCGAACAGCCTGTATGTCCCGCGCAGGTTGGAGCCTGCGCCGCAGCCCAGATCCATCACCGAGATGTGGTCCGGACCGTCGAACCACTGCGCCACCTGGGCCGACAGGCCTGCATTGACCGAGCGATGGTCGACGGGCTCGCGCAGGGCCAGCCATTCCGGTGAGAAGCTCATCGTCGTTCAATCCTTCAAGGTTTCACGCTTTTGCATACGTCAGCGATGATCCCGGCCGTGTCGCGCCAGCGCGGCAGGCCAGCGGCGGCGGCCCAGGCGGCGTCCGCATGGCGCTGCCGGGCGGCTTCGTCCCCGATCAGATAAGCGAGCGCGCCCGCCAGGGCAGCCGCGTCCCCGGGAGGCACTTTCTGCGCAGCGCCATCAGGCAACTGCGCCGCGCCTGATCCCGATAGCGTTGTGACGATCGGCAGGCCGCGCGCCAGCGCTTCGGTCAGAACCATTCCGTATCCTTCATAGTGCGAGGACATGACGAAGAGGTCGCTTGCCCTGTAATGGCTGTCGAGCTCCGCCTCGGACATGGCGCCGTGGAACGCGATGCGGCCTTCCAGCCCAAGCGCGCCGATCTGCGCCCTGAGCCCGGCCGCATGGGAGCCCGAAGGGCCCTCCGCGCCGATGACGGTCAGGCGCCACGGCAGTCCCGCGAGCATTCCGAGCGCCTGGATCAGCACCTCGTAACCCTTGCGCGGCGAAAGCGAGCCAACCGCCAGCAGGCGCCGCGGTTCGCCGACCGCGGTCTCTGCGGCGCGCTGGGCCGGCTCCACGCCCGGCTCGGCGACCGTCAGCTTTGCAGGGTCGACGCGAAACTGGTCGATCAGGATGTCGCGCGTGGCCTCGCTGGTGACGATGACGGCGCTCGCGTAGCCGAGAGCAGCGGTCTCAAGCCGCCTCAGTTCCGCCGATCGCTCGGCAGGCAGGCCAGTCTCAAGCGCCAATGGATGATGACACAGCGCAATGACGCGGCCAGCGAGGCCGGCCGCCATGCCGGTCGGGAACGCGCCATAGGCGAGGCCGTCGACCAGAAGCGGCGCCCGCCAATCCTGTGCCAGCAGCATGCGGCTCGTTTCAGCGAGATCCGCCTCTGTGGGATCAGGAAACGAGGCGGGCAACGGGACGTGGACCGCGTCGACGCCAAACTCCGGAAGCCATTTCAGCACCTGGCGCGCATAGGCATACCCGCCAGTCGGGCGGCCGATGTCACCCGGAATGGCGAAGGCGACGTGGTTTGCGAAGCCCACCTGGCTGCGGAAGCCGGCCTGGCTCACGCCAGATAGCCCTCATAGGCCGCGCGGGCCAAGTCGGTTTCGTGGAGCGTGACGCGGATCTTCGCAAGGTCCTTGCCGTCCTCGCCGAGCGCTCCGGTCTTGGCCGCTTCCGCCATGGCGTCGAACACGTGCTTGCAGAGGAATTCCGTCGTCGTCAGGACACCTTTGAACTGGGGCAGTTCGTCGAGGTTCTGGTAATTCAGCGGCTTCAGCGTCTTGTTCAGCACGTCCAGCGCCGCCCCGATGTCGACCACGACGTTCTGGGCGGTCATGCTTTCGCGGAAGAACGCGACATCGACCACGAAGGTGGCGCCGTGCATGTTCTGCGCAGGGCCGAAGAAGGGATGCGGCAGGGAATGGCCAATCATGATGCGGTCACGGACTTCGACGGAGAACATGGGATTTCCTTTTTCAGTAGGTCAGGATCGCGGTCAGCCCCTTCGCGCCGGGCGCGAAAAGCGCGGGCAGGCGTGACGGCGCTTCGTTGAAGGGTATGTCGTCGGTGATGAGCGCGTCGAGACGCTCGTCAGCCAGAAGCTCGAGCGCCTTGGCCATGCGCCGCGCATATGACCAGCGGGCCCGGCGGCTGTCCGAGATGTGCCCGACCTGCGAGGACAGCAGCTTCAGGCGGCGCGAATGAAAGGCTCCGCCGAGCGCCACGGGGGTTTCGCCGAGGCCATGCCAGCTCAGTTCGATGATCGTGCCCTCGAAGGCAGCAAGCGTGATCGCCGTGTTAAGGCCGGCCGCGCTGGCGGAGGCGTGGAACACGATGTCGGCATCTTCGGCGCCGACGCCGTCGACGGAGAATGCGCAGCCGAGCGATGCGGCGAGCGGAGCCCGCGCGGCGTCGACATCGACGATGGTGGCGTCAGCGCCCGGCAGCTTGGCGGCGATTGCAGCTATGAGAAGACCGACCACGCCTGCGCCGACGATGGCAATTTTGTCGCCAGGGCCTGCGCCTGAATCCCACAGCGCGTTCAGCGCCGTCTCCATGTTCGCGGCCAGCACGGCGCGCCGCGGCGGCAGGCCGGCAGGCAGCAACGTGAGCTCCGCAGGCGGCAACGCGAAATGGGCCTGGTGCGGATGCAACGCGAAGACGCTTCGCCTAACCATGTCCGCCGGGCCGTCCTCGACGACTCCGACGGCGCAGTAGCCGTACTTGACCGGAAACGGGAATGCGCCCGCCATGTTCGGGCCCTTCATGCGCTCGGTCTCGGAGGCTGGGACGCGGCCTTCGAACACGAGCCGTTCCGTGCCGCGGCTGATGCCGCTGTAGAGCGTGCGCACCAACGCATCGCCATGACTGAGCATCACCGTCTCGTCATTCAGGGCGCATTCACGCGGGCCCGCATACCACAGGGCGCGGGTCCGGATTTGGCGAGGGGCAACGTCTGTCGTCAAAGGATTCGTCCGGAGCGCTCGTCTGGCCTATGTGGGACAGACCGGGGATCAGGTCCACTCCCTCTTCGAGCGCGATTCGCACACCATCCATGAGCACAAGATGAACCAGCGCCCCGAACCTCACGATTTTGCGCCAGGCGTGAACATCGAGGCCGAACCCGAACGCGCGGATGGCATGACGCCGGCCGGCCTGCAGCCGCGCGCTCTGATGACCCGGCGGCGAATGACCGTGCTCGCCCTCAACGTCGCCACGTTCGCTGCGTTGATGTGGGGCCTTTCGATCGTGCTCGCGGCAGGCGGGTGGACGGTGATCGACGTCATCATCTTCGTCGCCTTCGCGTTCGGCGCGCCGTGGACGGTGCTCGGTTTCTGGAATGCGGTGATCGGGCTCTGGCTGCTGCACGGGGTCGATGACGGCGTCGAGCGCGTCGCGCCCTTCGCCGCGGCGGGGCATTCGCAGGAGCCGATCACGCTGCGCACGGCCATCTTCATGACGTTGCGCAACGAGGACCCCGGCCGTGCGATCTTCCGGCTGAAAACCGTGAAGCAGAGCGTCGATGCGACCGGCTACGGCGCCGCGTACGATTACTTCCTGCTGTCCGACACCAACGACGAGACGGTCGCGGCCCGCGAGGAGCTGCTGGCAGCGGAATGGGCCAGCGAAATCGGGGACCCGTCGCGCATCGTCTATCGCCGCCGCACCGACAACACGGGATACAAGGCAGGCAACGTCCGCGAGTTCTGCGAGCGCTGGGGCGACCGCTATGAACTGATGCTGCCGTTGGACGCCGACAGCCTGATGTCCGGGACGACGATCATCGCCTACACCCGCATGATGCAGGCCTATCCCCGGCTCGGCATCCTCCAGAGCCTCGTCGTCGGCATGCCGTCGCAGAGCGCCTTCGCCCGCGTCTTCCAGTTCGGCATGCGGCAGGGCATGCGCTCCTACACGATGGGGCAGGCATGGTGGGTGGGCGATTGCGGACCCTTCTGGGGGCACAACGCTTTCGTCCGGATCGCGCCGTTCCGCGACGCCTGCCACCTGCCGGTCCTGCCGGGCGGGCCTCCGCTGGGCGGCCACGTGATGAGCCATGACCAGGTCGAGGCGACCCTGATGCGCCGCGCCGGATATGAGGTCCGCGTCCATCCCCAAGAGGGCGGCTCGTGGGAGGAGAACCCGCCGACCATGCTGGAGTTCGCCAAGCGCGACCTGCGCTGGTGCCTCGGCAACCTTCAATACGTCAAGCTGCTGGACTTGCCCGGCCTCAAGCCGATGAGCCGCTTCCAGCTGGTCTGGGCGATCCTGATGTTCGTCGGCCTGCCCGCATGGACGCTGATGATCGCGCTGCTGCCCTTCAAGGTGATCGAGGACAAGGGGCTGGCATTCTATCCGTCCGGCCTGGCTGCATTCCTCTATGTGCTGTTCTTCGTCATGTACCTGTCGCCCAAGTTCGCAGGCGCGGCCGACATCCTGATGACCAGGGGCGGCGCCGCGCGATGGGGCGGCACGGCCAAGTTCCTCGCTTCCGCCGCGATCGAACTTGTGTTCTCCTTCCTGCAGGGCGCGGTCTCGACCTTCCGCACCACCATCTTCATGATCGGCCTCGCGTTCGGCAAGTCGAGGATCGGCTGGAACGGCCAGTCGCGCGACGTCCAGTCGCTGTCGGTGGCGACGGCGCTGAGCGGGCTCTGGCCGCACCTGCTGTTCGGCGTCTATGTCATCGGGGCGCTGTGGCATCTGTCGCCGCATGTGATGTGGTGGGGCATGCCGCTGCTGGCGGGCTATGTGCTCGCCGTGCCGTTTGCGGTCATCTCCGCATCGCCCGCGCTTGGCCGCTGGTTCCAGCGCAGCGGGCTGTGCGCCATCCCCGAGGATGTGAGCGCTCCGCCCGAGGTCGCGGCCGTGCTGAAGGCGTCGCGCTCATGAGCGCGGCGCTGAAGCCTTCGACATTGAGCAAGGGCACGGCGAAATCGCTGCGCCGCTCATTGAGGGTGTACCATGGCGACAAGGGCGCACAGCCCGCGATGGATGCCATGTATGCCCGCTTCCTGAAGCCCGGCCAGCTCGCGTTCGACATCGGCAGCCATGTCGGCGACCGCATTTCCGCGTTCCGGCGCCTCGGAGCGCGGGTGGTGGCGCTCGAGCCCCAGCCCGGCCCGGCGCGCGCCATCGAGATCATCCACGGCCGCGACAGGATGGTGACGCTGGTCAAGGCGGCGTGCGGCAGCGCACCGGGAGAGGTGACCTTCCGCATCAACTCGGCCAACCCGACCGTGTCGACCGTGTCGGAGGATTTCGTCAACGCGGCCGCCGGCGCCGACGGTTGGGAAAGCCAGGTTTGGGACCAGGCCATCACCGTCCCGTGCGTCACGCTCGACGGCCTGATCGCGGCCCATGGCCAGCCGGCCTTCATCAAGGTCGACGTCGAAGGCTTCGAGCTCCAGGTGCTTGAAGGCCTGTCGACGCCGGTTCCGGCGCTGTCGTTCGAGTTCACCACGATCCAGCGGGACGTGGCCTATGCCTGCATCGAATGCCTGCAGGACCTTGGCGACTACCGCTTCGACATCGCGCTCGGCGAAAGCCAGGAGATGGAGTTCGACAGGCCCGTCAGCGCCGATGAAATGATCCTGCACATCAAGGCATTGCCGCACGACGCCAATTCGGGCGATGTCTATGCGGTGCTGCGGGGGTAGCATCGCCTGCGACGTCATCCTTCGACGGGCTCAGGATGAGGATCCGTGGGTCCAACACACATCCTCATGGTGAGCCCGTCGAACCATGAGTTCCAGTTCGTGCCCAGGAAAGTTGAATCCATGCTCCGCATCATCACCACTTTCGCGGCCTTCGCCTTCAGCGCCTCGGCTTTCGCCGCCTCGCTGGATGCCGTCCCTGTCGCGGTGACGAACGAATCCGAGCCGGTGCTGTGCGCGGAGAAGGACAACGTCACCATCAAGGTCACGTCGCCCGAGGTCAGGCGCTTCCGCATCGAGGCGGCGCATCCGCCCTATATCGGCGGGCTCGTGAAGGACAACTGGGAGGCTGACTGGACCGCCTGCGACATGACCGGCGACCCTTCGTTCGCCGCGCCGGTGCCGCCGCGGCGCGTGACCTTCTACGAGAGCATCGACTACTGGCTGGTGGGCTACACTTTTCCGACGTTCTGGCGTCCGGCCGACACGACGTTCCGGGTGGGAGACAGGGTGGAGAAGGGCCTGCACCTGGTTCAGCTCTGGAAGCTCGGCAAGGACAAGTCCTACGAGGTGCTGGTGGTGTATCCGCAGGACGGCTACTGGCGGGCAAGACCGATGCCGCCGGCCCACCTGAGCTTCAACGCCTATGGCTCGTCGTTCCTTTTCGGCCCCGTGGAGCAGGAGGGGCGTCCGGTCGTGAACATCAACGAGATCGAGTTCGATCCAAAGACGCTCGAATTCAGGATGAAGTTCAAGGATGGCAATTCGGGCTCGCTCAAGCTCGAAAGCGTCGACGAGAACCGCATGATCCTCGACGCCGTCCTCGACAAGCCCGTGACGGGCGGCAAGGCATTCGCCGCGCTCCGCTCGATGTATGTCACCGACTTCAACAATGACGTGTCGCGCATCGGCGTGCGCGAACCGGGCGCGAAACGGTGGCGCGAAGAACACATCCTCGATTTCCAGCGCGCCCAGGGCACGGATGTCTGGATGGGGAGGCTCACGCACTCGCAGCACAACACCTCCTCGCCGGACCATGTCTTCAAAGGCTTCACCAAGGACCCGAAGCGTCCCGCGCCGGCGGCCGCGAAGAGGCCTTGAGGGTCCATCGTCATGGCCGGGCTTGACCCGACCACGACGCTGTCGATGATGGGCTTCCCGGCCAGCGCTTCGCTTTCGCGAGAATGACGCCAGAAGATGCCCGCACTGCCTCACCCGCTCCTCGTCGCCGACATCGGAGGAACGAATTGCCGGATCGCCATCGTCGATGCGCCCGGCGCGCCTCCGCGCGTCGTCAAGCGGCTGGCGACGAAAAGCGAACCGAACTGCGAAGGAGCGCTCGCCCGGGCCATGACCGAGGCCGGCGTCAAGCCGCGCGCTGCAATCTTAGCGGTGGCCGGGCCGGTGATCGGCGTCGGCGCCGAACTGACCAATGCCGGCTGGAGCTTCGACGGGCCATCTCTGATGGCGGCGCTGGGGCTTTCCCAAGGGCTGCTGCTCAACGATTTCGAAGCTTTGGCGACGTGCCTGCCTGTGCTCCGCGACGCCGATCTCACGGCCGTCTCTGCCGGGCGGCGCGGGGACGGCGCGCGGCTCATCCTCGGGCCGGGCACAGGCTTCGGCGCTGCAGCGCTGGTGGGACGGGAAGGCCGCTACACTATCGTGCCGACCGAGGCGGGGCACATGGACCTGGGGCCGGCCACCGACCGTGAATTTGCGCTGTGGCCGCTGCTCGAACGCGCTGAAGGCCGCATCACGATCGAAAGCGTTCTTTCCGGCGCAGGCCTCGCCCGGCTGGACACGGCGCTGCGCAGGCTGGCCGGCGGCACGGCGCTATGCGTCGACGGGGCCGCCGTCAACGTCCGCGCCGAGGCGGGGGAAGCGCTCGCGCTGGCTGCGGTGCGGCTGTTCGGACGCTTGCTCGCGCGCGTCGCAGGTGATTTGGCGCTGGCCTACAAGGCGACGGGCGGCGTCTTCGTGGCCGGCGGCGTCGCGCCCAAGCTCCTGCCGCTTTTCGACCTGCCCGGGATGCGCCTGGCGTTCTTGCAGAAGCCTCCGATGCAGGCGCTGATGGAGGACGCGCCGCTTGCGATCGTCACCGGGGCCGACCCTGCCGAGCGCGGCCTCGCAAAAGTCGCGCTTGATCCTGCCGCGTTCGGCCTTGATGATCGTCTATGGGCCTGATGGCCTCAAGAAACGGAACTGGGGAGGACAATATGCGGCTGAAGGACAAGGTGGCGCTGATCACGGGCGCAGGGCAGGGATTCGGGCAAGGCATCGCCGAGACGTTTGCGCGCGAGGGCGCAAAGGTCGTCATCGTCGACCTTGATCTCGACAAGGCCCGGGCGGTCGCGCAGGGCATCGGCCGCAAGGCCTTTGCGGTGAAGGCCGACGTTTCGAAAGCGCGCGACGTGCAGCGCATGGTGGCGGCCGCCATCAAGCGCTTCGGCGATCTGTCGATCATCGTCAACAATGCCGGCATCAGCCATCGCAACAGGCCTCTGATGGAGGTGACCGAGGCGGAGTTCGAAAAGGTCTTCGCGGTCAACGTCAAATCGATCTTTCTGACCACGCAGGCTGTAGTGCCGCATTTCCGGCATCGGGGCGGCGGCGTCATCTGCAACATCGGTTCGACGGCGGGCATCAGGCCAAGGCCAGGGCTGACCTGGTACAACGCCTCCAAGGGCGCGGTGAACCTGATGTCCAAGTCGCTTGCGGTCGAGCTTGCGCCCGACAGGATCAGGGTCGTGGCCATCGCCCCGGTGGCGGGTGAAACGCCGCTGCTCGCCACGTTCATGGGCGAGGACACGCCAGAGAAGCGGGCTCAGTTCCGCGCTTCGATCCCGCTCGGGCGGCTCTCCACGCCTGAGGACATCGCGAATGCCTGCCTGTTCGTCTGCTCCGACGAGGCGGCGATGGTGACCGGCGCGGTGCTGGAGGTCGATGGCGGCCGCTGTATCTAGGCTCGGTCCAGCACGATCCGGCTCAGCAGCCCGATCTCGCCCGTTGGCGTGAGGCCTCGCTTGTCGACCGTGAGAGGGCCTTCGCCGGGGATGCGGATCAGGTGCCAGGCTGCCTGCTCGCCGTGCCCGCGGGCGCCGATGGAGCACGACGCGACGCCGATCACCGGCGTCTGGGAGGCCGGGCCAGGCAGCCAGGACACGGACGTCTTGTGGTTATGGCCATGGATGACCAGGTCGGCGCCTGCGGCGGAGAGCATCGCCTCGAACGCCGTCGCGTCCTTCAGTTCGCGCCCCGCCTTCGCCCCGCCCACATGCGGCGGATGGTGGATCAGCACCACGCGACTGAGATTGCGCCCCGCCGCGTAGCGCAGGAGAACCGCGCATTTGTCGATCTGGTCCTGCCCGAGCCTGCCCCAGGCCATGAACAGGCCAGTCGGCACCGCCGAGGACAGGCCGATCATCGCCACGCCTTCACGGACCCTCAGCCACGGAAATCCCTCCGCGCCATCGTCGCTGCGGCACCACGGCTTCATCGTCTCTTCGAGGACGGCGAGGCTGGCAGGCAGATAGGCATCGTGATTGCCGGGCACGAAGCTGACGCGATGAGGCGCGCCAAGCTGCATGAGGAACTTCACGGCCACCGGAAACTCCGCCGGCAGCCCGATATGGGTCACGTCCCCGGTGCAGGCCACGTGGTCTGGAGACTGCGCCCGCACGTCCTCGATGATGCGATCGAGCAGCGTCATGTCATGGACATGGCGGCGCGACCGCAGCCAATTGGCGTAACCGAGGGCCCGCTTTCCGAAGAGCAGGCGTGCGCTCATCTTCGGAAGCGGGTTCAGGTGAGGATCGGACAGGTGAGCGAGCGTGAATGCCAAAACAAAAGCCCCGGGTTGATCCGGGGCTTGGCCTGCATGACGCCGTGCGTCAAGTCTGTCGCATTCGCCATTTGCCAGCGAAAGGGGTCGATCGTGCAAATCCCGCGCGGTCAGCCGCCGCAGTTCGGGATGAGCTGCGACACGATCTGCGGATCCTTTAGGGTCAATGCAGGCTGCCAGACATAGGTCTTTGGCGCGGTGAAGAAGGAGATGAGCGTAGCGAGAAACATCTTCGTGGTCCTTTGGGGAGCGGCCAGCCCTTGCCAGCTGCTGAATGGAGTGTCTAAATCATCTTCATGCTGCAATAAAGGCATGACTTTAAAGAAATATGAATCTTGATATGCAAGAAACGCATGACGTACGCGCTGGCAGGTGGGAAGGCGTGTTTCGGCACCCCGTTCCGCGTTGGCTGCTGCACCGTTGGTTCTTGCTGACCCGCGCCATGACGATGGGCGTCCGGGCCATCGTCATCGACGACGAGGAGCGCGTCCTTCTGGTGCGGCACACCTATGTCCCGGGCTGGCATCTGCCGGGCGGAGGCGTGGACATCGGCGAGACGCTGATTGATGCGCTGGCGCGGGAGCTCCGCGAGGAAACCGGCGTCGAGCTCCGGGGCCCAGCCGCGCTCCACGGGATTTTCCTCAACCGCGAGATGGCGGGACGCGATCATGTCGCGGCTTTCGTCGTCCGCGATTTTGCGTGGAGCGGCCCGCCGCAGGCGAGCGGCGAAATCAGCGCCGCGCGTTTCTTCGCGCTTTCGGCCCTGCCCGGCGATACGACCGGCGCGACGCGGGCGCGGCTGGCGGAGATCGCGGCCGATCTGGCTCCCAGCGCGTACTGGTGAACGTCGATGGACGGCCTGTCCGCCGGATGATATCGGCAAGCCTGTCGGCCGGAGGCAGACCATGACGTCGCTCGCCTTCACGATCCGTCCGGAATCGCCGCTGGACGATGCCGCCATCGAGCGGCTGCATGACCGCGCCTTCGGGCCGGGGCGATATGCCCGCACCGCGTTCCGGCTGCGCGAGGGGCAGCCGGCCGACACGGCCCGGCATTGCTTCTCGGCGCTGGTCGGCACCCTTCTGGTCGGGTCGGTTAGGCAGTCGCCCGTCATGGCAGGCACAGTGCCGGCGCTGATGCTGGGGCCGCTCACGGTCGATCCGTCATTCGAAGGCGTAGGCCTCGGATCGGCCCTTGTGCGCAAGGCGTTGGAGAGCGCCCGCGCGGAGGGCGAAGCGCTCGTGCTCCTTGTCGGCGATGCGCCCTATTACGCCAGGTTTGGCTTCACCATCGTTCCGTCAGGCCAGCTCACCTTGCCGGGACCGGTCGACGGTCGGCGGTTTCTGGCCGCAGAGCTGGCGGACGGGGCGCTGGCGAGCGCCCGCGGCAAGGTGAGGCCAAGAAGCCAGGTCACTGAGGCCAGGTCACTAAGGTCAGGTCACTAAGGTCAGGTCACTGAGGCCAAGTCAGGGGGGCGAGTCTAAGTCACGCCGCCTTGCGCCGCCAGCCGCGCCTCCCGCCTTCGCCGAGCCAGCCTGCGATCAACGCGCCGAGCAGAAGCGCCAATCCGCCAAGGCCAAGGAAAACCGGCATCAGCGAGACGCCGCGGACAATTCCGGAATCGGTGATCCGCAGGCCGATCCAGTCCCCACCGGCAAGCCGCGATCCGGCGCGGACCGGCACGATGCGCGGCAGGTCCACTTCGGAGCCGCTGTCCCGGCCGACGCGGCGCGTGGAGCCGCCGACGCTTTCGGCCACAGGGCGAAGCCGTGCGGGATCGCTCAAGACTTCGGTGAATTCGCGCGGGTTATCGCTGCCGACGCTCACGAAAGCCACGAGCTGGTCCGACTGCAGTCTGTGCAGGCCCATTTCCGTCGCCTGGACACGGGCCGCGAACAAGCCTGGCCGCTCGCCCGACAGAGGCAGCGAACGCGCGGCTCCTGATGGCGACGTGATGGTGACTGCGCCGGGGCTGTCGCCGAGCGTCTGCCGCTCGATCTCGACGGTGCGGCCCCGTGTCGTGGCGCGAAGCGCCTCTTCCTCGAGGCTTGGCTCCTTCATGAGCCAGTGGCTGAGCCGCCGCAGCAGATCGATGTGGGGTCCGCCTTCACGGTACCCGCGCGCCCAGAGCCAGGCGTGGTCTGACAGGAAAAGGCCCACGCGGCCCTTGCCTTCACGCGATGTGATCAGCAGGGGCCTGTCGCCCGGGCCCGACATCACCACGTCGCCTTCGCTGGCGCGGGCGGAGATCAGCCTGAGCCATTCTCCCCAACGCGGCGGCTCGACCTCGGAGCCGGCGAGGTCGCGCGTCACAGGGTGGCGCTTGCCGCGGTCGGTGATGCGCGCGCGGTAGGCCTCCTCGATGGTGCGGCCATCGGGCTGCGCCGGCAGCACGGACGCAAGCGGCGTTCGCGACAGCGTGCCGTTGCCGGCGAATTCCGGCCCCGCCGCGACGAGCAACGCGCCGCCCTCGCGCACGTAGCGCACGATGTTCTCGAAATAGACGAGAGGCAGGATCGACGTGTTGGCGTAGCGGTCGAAGATGATCAGGTCGAATTCCTTGATCTTGGTCTGGAACAGGTCTCGCACCGGGAAGGCGATCAGCGACAGTTCATTGATGGGCGTGCCGTCCTGCTTCTCGGGCGGGCGCAGGATCGTGAAGTGCACCAGATCGACATTGGCGTCGGATTTGAGCAGGTTGCGCCATGTCCGCTCGCCGGCGTGCGGCTCGCCCGAGACCAGCAGGACCCGCAGCTTGTCGCGCACGCCCTCGATCGTGACCACCGCGCGATTGTTGGCCGTGGTCAACTCGTTCGGCAGCGCATCGGCCTCGATCTCGACGAGGTTGGGCCCGCCACGGTCGACGCGCACGGACAGTTCGAGCGAATCGCCGGTGCGGACATTGCGCTCGATCAGCACCTCGCCGTCGCGGCGCACGATGATGCGGCTGGTGCCCGAGCCGTTCTTTTCGTCGATCCTCAGCTTGATGGTGACATTCTTGCCGACGATGCCGAAGCGCGGGCTGTCCAGAAGCGTCACACGCCGGTCGACCTCCGCTTCGCGCCCGGTGATGAGCGCGTGCAGCGGCGCTTTCAGGCCCAGCGCCTGCGCGGCCGCTGGCATGTCATGGACGATGCCATCGGTGATGAACAGTGCCCCGGCCACCCGCTCGGCCGGCACGTCCGCCAGCGTGGCGTTCAGAGCCTCGAACAGGCGGGTGCCGTCATTCGCGCCATCGCCGTCGCCCACGTCGACGAAGCGCGCCTCGACCTGCGGGATGCTGGCCAACTGGCGCTCCACCGCGGCGCGGGCGCGCTGCGTCTGGTCGGCGCGATCGGCGAGGCGGTTCGAGCCGGAGCGGTCTATGACGACGGCCACGACATCCTTGACGGGCTCACGCTCCTCATGGACCAGCGAAGGATCGGTCAATGCCGCGAGCAGGGCCAACAGCGCGACCGCGCGCAGCACGCCGCGGCCGCGCTGGAAATACACAGCTGCAATCGCCGCCGCCACGACGACGACCGCGAGGCCAGCCAGCAGCCACAATGGAACCATCGGCGAAAGGTTGACGCTATACATGGCTCACTGCCCCAGCCGTTCGAGAAGCGCCGGGACATGCACCTGGTCGGCCTTGTAGTTGCCGGTCAGCGCATACATCACGAGGTTGACGCCCCCGCGCAGGGACAATTCGCGTTGCCGCGCGCTCGAGCCCTGCAGAGGGAAAAGCGGCCCGCCGCGCCTGTCTGTGGCCCATGCGCCGGCGAGGTCGTTGGACGTGATCACGAGCGGCGAGACGCCATCGCTGGCGCGCGCCGGCCCGCGGCCGTCCGGGCCTGGCGGGGGCAGAACCTCGACCCAGGTCTCGCCACGGTCGTAGCGGCCGGGAAAGCCTTCGATCAGATAGAACGTCTTGGTCAGGACGTGGTCGCGCGGCACAACTTCAAGTTCTGGCACGTCGACGATGGCCAGCATCTGCCGCAGGTATTCGCCTTCGGGCGTGGTGCGGCCGGGCCTCTGCGCATCGGCGTCGCGCGTGTCGAAGATGACGAAGCCGCCGCCCTTCATGAAGGCATCGAGCCGCCGCATCGCATCCGCCGGCGGCAGCGGCCTTCCGGCGACGATGGGCCAGTACAGGATGGGATACAGGCCAAGCTCGTCCTTCGCCGGGTCCACGCCGACAGGATCGCCCGCCTCCAACGCCGTGCGCGCCGAAAGAGCGATCGTCAGCCCCTCCAGGCCAGCCTTGCTGGCGTCGTCCACCCTGCGGTCGCCGCTGACGACGAAAGCCAGCCGCGTCGCCGAGGCCGCCGCCACCTGTTCGCGCGACACGGGTGCCAGCGTGTCCTGTCCCGGGCTCGCTCCTTGCGCGGGACCCGGAACCTGGCCTGGCGTCGGGCCTTGGGCCTGCGTCTGTGGTTGCGCCTGAATCTGGGCCTGCACCGGCGCGGGCGACGTCAGCACGAAGCCGACGCCCGCCAGCAAGGCCACGAGGCCGGCCGCCCTGGGGGCCGCACCCGCGCCGCGCCGCGATCCTCTGCCCTTCAGCCGTCCGCCGAGCGCAAGGGTCGCCGCCGTATCGAGCGCCAGCAGAAGCAACGCCAGCACAAGCAGAAGAGGGCGCAGGTCCCGCGTCGCGCCGACTTCGATCGTCCGCGTGGGGATGCCGGCGGCGGCGTAGTCGATCGGGGAGGGCCGGTCGCCCGCCTTGAGCGTGTTCACTGCCAGAACCGTGCCGCGTGGCCCGTAGAAACCTGGCGGATGGGCCTGGACCGCACGGTCGGCATAGGTGCGCGGTACAGCGCGCGCGGTGGCTGGCGGCGCGCGGAACACGCCCTGTCCGTCCAGGACCGTGACGGGCGAGACGGCTTCGACCCGCGCTTCCCCGGCCTGTCCTGCGTCGGCCGCCGCAGCGCCCGACAGGGCTACGATGCGCTTCAGCATGTCGACGAAGAGGCCCGAGAGCGGAAGGTTCGACCATGTCGTGTCCGCCGTGACATGGAACAGCACCACAAGGCCCTGGCCACGGCGCTCGGCGGTGACGATCGGGGTCCCGTCGGCCAAGGAAGCCCAGACCTTGCTTGAAAGCTCGCCATCGGGTTCGGCGAGGATCTGGCGGGTGACCGTGACCTCCTCGCGGATGCTGAGTTCGGCGAACGGGCTTTCGCGCGGGAACGGCGCCAGGGTCTTCGGCGCGTCCCAGGACAGCGCCCCCCCGAGGCTGCGGCCGCCACGCCGCAAGCGCACGGGAGTCAGCTCGTCGCTGGCCGTTGCAAGGCGAGGGCCTGCAAAGCGCACAAGCACTCCTCCGCGCTCCATGAACGCGCCGATGCGCTCGCTGGTCTCCCGGTCGAGCCCGCCGATATCGGCCAGCATCAGGACGGAGAGATTCTGGTCGAGCAACTGACCGATCGGATCGGACACGCCGGCTCGCGGCTCGCGGATGTCGGCGAACGGGGCAAGCGCACGCGAGAGGTAATATGTCGGGGACAGAAGCGGCTGCGCCATGTCCGCGGTGACGCCGGTGACCAGCCCGACGCGTCGGCGCTTGGCGCTGTCGTCGACGAGAAGCACAGCCCCCGCGGAGCGCTCGCCGACGATCTCTATCCTGGTCACGGCATTGCGGACCTCGATGGGAAGCTGGAACGTTGCGGTCGCCTCCCGCGCCTCGCTGTCCATCTGCGTCTGGGTTTCGCCGACGACGATGCCGCGCTGGTCGCTGGCCCGCACATTGACGATGGATGGCGCGCCGGCCTCCGCCCTGACGATGCGGACTGTAAGGGCCGTGGCGAGATTTTCAATGTCGGCCAGGAACAGCTTGTTCTGGGCGGTCGCGGCATGCGCCGTCACACGGCCCGAACGGGCCATATCCTTCAGCCTCTGGGCGAAGGCATCGTCGGCCTCGACCCGGACGCCGTCCGTGATCCAGGCGATTTCGGCGGCCGGAGCCACGGTCAGCAGCGATTGCAGGTCGTTGAGGTGAAGGCGGCGGTCTGGCATGTGCGGGCGCAGCTGCAACGCACGGAGTCGCTCCTCCGCTTCGGCGGGCGTGATCAGCGCAATCTGCGCGGGCGGTTCGGCCAGTCCGACGAAGGCGACTGGGCGGCCATCGCGGCCAGCCGCAGCAATCATGCTCTCGGCCAGCGCCAGCCGCTGCGGCCAATCACGGGCGGCCGGCGCGCCATTGTCGACCAGAAGCACGAGCGGGTCCTTGCGGCCGGCGTCGCTCGCCTGCTGAGGGTTGAGCACCGGGCCGGCGACCGCCAGAATGGCCAAAGCCGCGATCAGCATGCGAAGGGCCAGCAGCCACCACGGCGTGCGCGCCGGCGTCTCGCGCTTCGGCAGAAGGTCGGCCATCAGCTTCAGCGGCGGGAAATCGATGCGCTGCGGGCGGGGCGGCGTGACGCGCAGGAGCCACCACAGCACGGGCAGCGCGATGAGCGCCGAGAGGACGACAGGCGCTGCGAAGGCGAAAGGCAGGCCGAACATCAGCGCATCTCCCTCATGCCGCTCTCATGTCGCGGGCCGAACTGATGAGCCCGGCGATGCGCAGGGCCGCCTCGCTTGCGTTGCGGTCGGTATGGTGCAGGGTGAAGGTCCAGCCAAGCTTGCGGCAGGCTGCGGAGATCGCCTCGCGGTGGGCGGCGATCCTGACGCGGTATTCCTGGCCCCATGCGTCGGCGTCGCCGACATCGAGCCTCAGGTCGCTTTCGACGTCGAGCAACTCCGCCTGGCCGGTAAACGGAAACGTCTCCTCCACAGGGTCGACGATCATCACCAGATGTCCGCGTCCTCCGCCTGCGCCGATCGTGCCGAGCGCGGCCATCACCTTGTCGAGCGGGGTCAGCCAGTCGCTGATCAGCACCGCTTCGTCCAGCCTGCCGATGGGGCGCGGGGGCGGCAGGTCGGCGGTCAGCCCCGCCTTGTCGTCGGCGATGAACTCCACGAGCTTCTCCACGATCCGGCGCGAGGCGAGAGGCCGGGTCAGGCCGAGGAGGCCGACCCGTTCGCCCGCGTCGACGAGCGCATCCGCCAGAGCAAGGGTGAGCACCAGCGCACGGTCGATCTTCGAGGCCTGAGCCAGCGAGGAGGCGTATCCCATCGATGCGGACCGATCCGCCCAGAGCCAGATCGTGTGGGACGCCTCCCATTCACGCTCGCGGACATAGAGCTTGTTGTCCCGCGCCGAACGCCGCCAGTCCACGCCGCCGGCGGCTTCGCCGACAGTCAGCATGCGGTACTGCCAGAAGGTCTCGCCAGGGCCCGATTTGCGCCGTCCGTGCACGCCGTTGACGAACGCCGACACGCGCCGGGCCTCGAGCGCGATGCGGGGAAGCCGGTGCGACAGCCCGAGACCTTGCTCGCTGTCGCGCGCGCCGGGCGTGCGCTGCGCTTCGGAAAGAACGGTGGTCTTCACCATGTCCCTGTCCGTCAGCCCATCTTGCCGACGAGGCGCTGGATCACCCCGTCGATGCTTTCGCCATCAGCGCGTGCGCCGAAGGTCAGCGCGATGCGGTGCTTTAGGATGGGCGCGGCGAGCGCGGCGACGTCATCGACGGACGGCGCGAGCCTGCCCTGCAGCAGCGCGCGCGCCCTGACCGCCAAAGCCAGCGACTGGCTGGCGCGGGGACCGGCGCCCCAGGCGAGCTTCGACGCCACATCCTTGTCGGGCGCATCGGGGCGGGCGGAGCGCACGAGATCGAGGATGGCTTCGACCACGCTTTCGCCGACGGGCAGGCGCCGCACGAGGCGCTGGGCGGCTTGCAGCTGCTCCACGGTCATAGCGGCGACGGGCTTCACCGCTTCGGCGCCGGTGGTCTCGATCAGCACGCGGCGCTCGGCCTCGCGGTCCGGATAGCCGACGTCTATCTGCATGAGGAAGCGGTCGAGCTGGGCTTCGGGCAGCGGGTAGGTGCCCTCCTGCTCGATCGGGTTCTGGGTGGCGAGCACATGGAAGGGCCGCGGCAGATCATGCCGTTCCCCGGCGATCGTGACATGGTTTTCCTGCATGGCCTGCAGCAAGGCCGACTGCGTGCGCGGCGAAGCGCGGTTGATCTCATCGGCCATCAGCAATTGCGTGAAGATCGGACCTTTGACGAAGCGGAACTGGCGGCGGCCTTCGGGGGTCTCGTCCAGCACCTCGGACCCCAGGATGTCGGACGGCATCAGGTCCGGCGTGAACTGCACGCGGCGGGCGGTGATGCCCAGCACGGTGCCCATGGTCTCGACCAGGCGCGTCTTGGCCAGCCCAGGCAGGCCGACCAGAAGGCCGTGGCCGCCCGAAAGCACGGTGATCAGCGCCAGGTCCACGACGTCCGCCTGCCCGAAGATCGATCTGCCGATCTCCGTGCGAGCCTTGCCGATCGAATCGAGCGCCGCATGGGCGGCGTCGGCCACCGCAGTCTCGAAATCGACCGTGTCGTGCGCAGTGCTGTCCTGGGCTGGGCTCACGGTGCAATTCTCCTTCGGTCAAGCTTGGCGGCGGCAGTCATAATGGCGACATAAGGCAGAGTGGGGGCAAACGCCTCCAGCAACAAGCGCGCCACGGCGACGCTCCCCAGAAACCGCCCGAGACGGCCGTTAGGAACCAGGCGCCGTTGATGACCGGAGCGTCATCCACCACATCAATGCATGGAGATCCGATTTTTCCGCCTGCGGGACTGCGGGCGCCGATCCATGACAACTGCACAACACCGTTCATCGATACTATGTAGAGAGAGAACGCCGCCGGACGACAAGGCGCGTCAGCCGAAACTGGATCACAATGGCGAGAGAGGCTTCATCGGAAGGATCGGCCGGAACTGCATCCGGAACAGGCGGCCTGGACCGGCTGGTGCAGTCGCTGGGCGGTGCACAGCGTGCATTGCCGCCGGTCGAGCGCTGGAATCCGCCATTCTGCGGCGACCTCGACATGCGGATCGCTTCCGACGGCCAGTGGTTCTATCTTGGCACGCCCATAGGTCGCCCCGCGCTGGTCAAGCTGTTCGCCTCCGTGCTTGTCCGCGAGGACGGTCGGCATTATCTCGTCACGCCGGCGGAAAAGGTTGGCATCACCGTCGACGACGTGCCGTTCCTGGCGGTCGAGATGGGAATCGACGGCGAGAGCGACATGCGCACGCTGTCGTTCCGGACCAATGTCGATGATGTGGTCATGCTGGGCGGGGCCGGGGCCCTGCGCTTCGAGATCGGCGAAGCGGACGGCGTGCGTCCATATGTCCTCGTGCGCCGCAATCTCTGGGCGAGGCTGACGCGCGCGTTGACGTTCGACCTCATGGCGCTCGGCGACGTCAGGCTGCACGACGGCCGGCCCATGTTCGGCATCGCCGCCGCAGGCGTCTTCCATGCGGTGATGGCGGCGGAGCAGATCGAGGGCCTGGCGTGAATCCCGACACGATCCGCATGTTCCACAGCCTGGCGCCAATGGCGCTGCGGCAGGACGCCCCGCCGCTCGGCGACATCATCCATCGGCCCCGGACCGACTTCGATCTCGACAACTTGTTGTTGCAGACAGGTTTTCACGAGATGCCTGACGAGGCGCTGCTCAAGCCCGCCGCCGTGCTCGTGCCGGTGATCCTGCGTGCCGAGGGCCCCACGGTGCTGTTCACGAAAAGGGCCGCCGCGCTTCGCAGCCATTCGGGGCAGATCTCGTTTCCGGGCGGACGGATCGACGACGCCGACGGGTCCGCCGTCCATGCCGCGCTGCGCGAGGCGGAGGAGGAGATCGGGCTCGACCGCTCCTTCGTCACGCCGATCGGCTTCCTCGACGCCTACCTGACCGGAACGGGCTACAGGATCGTGCCCGTGGTCGCCGTCATCGAGCAACCTTTCGAGCTGCTTCTCAACCCGCATGAGGTGGAGGAGGTGTTCGAGGCCCCGTTGGCCTTCTTGATGGACGCCGCGAACCATCGCCAGGAGGGGCGGGAATGGAATGGGCGACGCCGAAGCTTCTATGCTATCGCGTACGGCGAACGTCACATCTGGGGTGCGACGGCTGGCATCTTGCGCAATCTGCACGACCGGCTGACCGGAGCCGGATCAATGGCCGTCGAGGGCGATGTTTGATGCTGCGCACGTTTATCGAAGAAATCCTGCTGTTCGCACTGCCTTTCGCCGCCTTCGCAGCATGGCTCATCCTGACCAAGCGCAACCCGCTGGACATCTCGCACTGGTCGGGCCGCAAGTTCGCCCTGGCCGCGATCGGCCTGACGCTTGGCATCATCTCGATCATCTACGCCAGCCAGGTAGCCGAGACTCACCGCGGCGCTTATGTGCCGCCATTCATCGAGAACGGCCGGCTGGTGCCCGGCAAGTTCGCGGACTAGGCATGCACCCTGCGTCGCCTGAACTCGGACGGCTGCTGGCGCGCAAGCCCGTCGCCCTGCTGATGGAGCTGCTCAATGGCGACGGCGCCGAGACGCGCATCGTCGGCGGCGCCGTCCGCAACATCCTGCTGGACCTGACCGCGACCGACATTGACCTCACCACATCCCTCAAGCCCGACGAAGTCATGGCCCGCGCTGCGAAAGCCGGGATCAAGACGGTGCCGACAGGCCTCAAGCACGGTACCGTCACGCTGGTGCTCGACAAGACGCCGTTCGAGGTGACGACATTGCGGCGTGACGTCGAAACCGACGGCCGGCATGCAGTCGTGGCTTTTGCGGATTCGTTCGAGGAGGACGCAGTCCGCCGGGACTTCACCATCAACCAGCTTTCGCTGTCGGTCGACGGGACCGTCCATGACTACGCGGGCGGCCTGGCGGATCTCGCGGCGCGGAAAATCCGGTTCATCGGCGATGCGCGCAGGCGCATCACCGAGGATTATCTCCGCATCCTGCGGTTTTTCCGCTTTCACGCCGCTTATGGCGCAGGTCCGCTCGATGCCGAAGCCCTGCAGGCCTGCGACGAATTGAAAGGCGGGATGGCGCGGCTTTCGGCCGAGCGCATCTGGAGCGAACTCAAGAGGCTGCTCGCGGCTCAAGGCGCTCCCCACGTCATGCGGGCGTTCGTCGGGGGCAGGATCTGGCAGGCGATGGCTGGCCACGTCGTTGCGGACCTGCCCGCTTTCGAAGCCGCGGCGACGACTTTCCCCCGGTCCGACTCCGTCGCCCGCCTTGCGGCCCTCGCGGTCCGTACAGCCGATGACGTGGCTGCGCTGGATGCGCGCCTGAAATTTGCCGCCCACGAACGGAAGCGGCTGGCCGACGTCGCGCAACTGCTCGAAAAGTGGCCAGCGCCGGAAGCGCTGAATGAGCGCGCCCTTCGGCTCGCGAGCCTGAATTTCGGCCCTCAAGCCGTGCACGATGCGCTTTGCGTGTGGTCCGCCGCGCTGGGCGAGGCGCAGGCGCGAGCATTCGCCGATGTGCAGCCGCCGCCTAACCCGTTCATGGGCCGGGAGGTGCTGGCGCTTGGCGTTCCCGCCGGACCGGATGTCGGACGCATCATCCAGCACGCCACGGAAATGTGGGCCGACCTGGGCTTCGCCGAAGATCCGGCCTTGCGGGCGCAATGCCTCCAGCGGGCCGCTTCGGGCTGATCCGGAGAGGTCGGG